>NZ_DKGQ01000049.1:0-23772 GCF_002453355.1 Psychrobacter sp. UBA6766
CTTGGTGTGTTAATCTAAGAATCGAATAAAATTACCCTTTTTAAATAATGGAATTATCATTTTCGCTGTTTTTACTTCGCCATTTTTTGATTTTTTAGGCAGTTTTTTTGAGTAAGAGAGTCTTTGTACCATTTTTTCTAATTTGTGAGTATGTTATGAGCACTAAAGTTTATACCAGCACGTCGCCTGCGCGTCTATTATTGGTCGATGACCATCCGATGCTCCGTCGCGGTATCTCTGAATTACTGAGCCTTGAGGACGATGTCAAAGTCGTTGGCGAAACCAGCAATGGCCAAGAGGCATTAGTATTTTTAGAAAATAATGACGTCGATTTGGTGATATTGGACCATAAAATGCCGGTACTTACCGGCATCGAAACTTTACGAGAAATCAAAGCCAGGAATATTGACACTAAGACGGCACTATTCACGGTTTCAGATAGCGGCGAGGATGTGCAAGAGGCATTGAAATTGGGCGTCGATGGTTATCTGCTAAAAGATATGGAACCTGAGCTGATTATTATTGATATCAGAAAAATACTTCGCGGCGAGCTGGTCATTAGTCCAAACCTAGCTTCGATATTGGCACAAACCTTGCGCACGCCTAGTATCGAAGATATTGCCAGTAATTTAACTAGCAGAGAGCTGCAAGTGATTCAGATGATTGCTGAAGGGCTGAGTAATAAAATGATTGCTAATAACTTAGATATCGCCGAATCGACGGTTAAAGTACATGTCAAACATATCCTAAATAAAACGGGTCTGCGCACACGGGTAGAAGCCGCTGTGTGGACAGTGAATCATTTATCTAAGTAAAGAAGGTTTTATATCGTCCTGTTTTATCCGTTAAAATCTTATAGATTTAAGCGTATGATGGTTGTTGTTTATGAGCTTGTCTATAAGATTTTGGACGATACGCTAATGCCATGGCTAGCGTTATTAAGAATAGCAGCGCTGAGAAGGGCGGTTTTAGCAATGTTCCTGTCATGTTAGGTTAATAAGTATTATCTGTATTAAAAAACCCACTTAACGTTTGCTAAGTGGGTTTTTGTTTTCGGTAAAAAGCTATTATGAATAATTAGCCTTGTTCTGCAGCAATCTGACGATCGACAGAGGACATTTTATATTCATCACCAAAGGCATTTTCGGGTTCTGCCAACCAGAAATAACACACAATCCACGCAATAAATGCTCCGACCGCGATGATATAAAAGAACTGGTTCGGCTCTACAAAGGTGTAGATAAACAAGTAAAATACCGCACCAACGTTACCATAAGCACCTGCCATTCCTGATATCTGACCCGTTAGACGACGTTTAATCGAAGGAATAATGCCAAAAGTCGCGCCTTCTGCCCCTTGTACAAATACCGAGCATAGAATGGTGAAGACCACGGCGATAAATAACGGCCACTCGGCATTGAGCACACCCATTAGAATAAAACCAACACCGATACCAAACATATAAACCAACATCACCAAACGGCGATTACCGATTTTGTCAGAAATATAACCACCAAGTGGCCGCGCCCATAGATTTACAAAAGCAAAGGTAGAAGCAATCAAACCAGCCGCCGTCGGATCAAGTTTCCAAGTCGCGGCAAAGAACATTGGTAGCATGGAAACCACTGCAAGCTCAGCGCCAAAGTTGGCAAAATAGCTCACGTTTAGCGCAGCAACTGATTTAAAGGGATATTTATCATCTTCTGGAATTCCGGCCTTAATCATCGGCAAATTGACACTGATGGCTTTATAAATTTGATAAATGACCATTAATACAATCACGCTATAAGCAATGATAGCGCCAGCGACACTTAAAAATCCCATCGCTTGAGTACGATAAACGAGCAAAGACAAGACACCGTATAAAGGAATGATAAACAAGCAATATAGCCATAAATCTTTCCAGGTAGACACTTCTAATGCGCCCGCTTTACGAGATTTTTTATGCGTGCCAACCTCTGGGCCATCGGTGATTAGAAACCAATATGCCACGCCGTATAATGCCATTAATAAGCCAGATAGCGCAATTGCCCAGCGCCAGCCATCATCGCCGCCAAAGAACTGCAAAGCAACGGTTGGAATGGTAATCGCGGCGGCGGCTGAACCAAAATTACCCCAACCGGCATAAAAGCCTTCAGCAAAGCCAATGTCTTTGGGCTTAAACCATAATGTCGTCATATGAATACCGACGACGAAACCGGCGCCGACGATAGACATAAATAAGCGCGAGACGAAGAGTTGGGTGGCAGAGTTACCGAACGCAAAAAACCACGTTGGTATCGCCATCACTACCATCAAGATAGAAAACACGCGCCGCGGACCAAAGCGGTCCAATGCCATACCGACGATGACGCGCCCCGGAATCGTTAATGCGACGTTAGCAATTAAAAATAATTTGATATGATCGGGGGTTAGGTAGCTTTCTGTTTGTAGCATCGACGTTGCGAGCGGCGCGATATTGAACCAGACATAAAAGGTGAGAAAAAAAGCAATCCAAGTGTAGTGAAGCGCCCTAATATCACGGCGTTCGACCTCGAGTAGTTCTTTTGCATGCATGATAATGTCCCCATTATAAGTTCTGATGTCAGTAATGGACACAAAATAGCAATAAAGGGGAATCATAACCATTGAGCGAAAGCAGTATAGGGTCTACTTTGAATACTACTTAATAGGGAGGACAAAGGTGAATTGAGAGAGCAGAGGCACTTGTGGCGTTACATTTTTATTAATAGTCAAAAACATACAAAGGTAGTAAAACCGATTAAAAGGTGCTATTTTATATTAATGATAATTATTCTCAAATACATGTTAACCTTTAAGACAGATCGTTAACCTTTAAGGCAGATTGAGATAAAAAGCCTACATTAAGTAAACCCGCCAAGGAGTTGTCATGAGTTCCGCTACCAATACTGATACTAATATCACGAACGCCAACAATACTAATCCAAATCCCGTTATTCCAAGCCATTGGAAAATAAAACGTTCAACCCATTTTTTTACCAAAGATAAAGTGCCTAATGCCTTATTAACGCACCACAACACGGCCGAGGGTGTCTATGGCCAAATCTGCGTCATGCAAGGTACGGTCACCTTTTACGGTTTTGCTGACGAAGCGGCCACCGAGCCAGAAAAAACCATCGTTATCAAAGCCGGACAATTTGCGGTTAGCCCACCTCAGTATTGGCACCGTGTAGAGTTAAGCGACGATGCCCAGTTCAATATTAATTTTTGGACAGAAGGTGAAACAGAAAATAAGTCGCTATTTAATAGCTCTAAAATCCATAGCAAACCTATCGAGAAGTTGTTTGATAAACCAGAGGAATCTTAATTATCCAGCATTATAATTATTTAGCCTTATTGTACTATTACAAGCGCTTTTGTCGTGGCACAATACTGAATGTCTATATGATGCTAAGTGTTTATATGACGAATATTCATCCCTAGGAATAAGCATGTCAGCTTCTAGCAATCAGCACGAAAATAATATCGTGAGCAGTGATACTTATACTGAGGCAAAAAATTGCCGAGCGATGATTAAATCATTAACTCATATCAAGACGTGGTTATTTGTGCCTGCAACGCGAATAGATCGAGTAGCAAAAGCTTTTGCCAGTGGCGCAAATGCAGTGATTGTTGATTTAGAAGATGCGGTTGCACAGCCAGACAAAGCCCAAGCTCGCGCGGCATTAAAAGATTATTATGACAATCCGCAAAAGACTCAACATGAGGATAAAAGCCATCGTCCGATTTGGCTACGTATTAATCAAGCGGGGAGTGCTGAATTTACCAAAGACTTGGCCTTATGTCAGCAATTGCCTAAACTAACAGGCGTGGTATTAGCAAAAGCGGAACAGGCAACAGATATTGAAAAAATCTATCAAAAAACTGGGCTGCCTGTGATTGCCTTGATAGAAAATGCCATCGGCTTATACCATGCCAACGAGATGGCCAAGGCGAGTGGATTGATTGCATTTAGCTATGGTTTTTTAGACTTATGCAACGATTTGCAGGTACAAGTAGGTACAGCATCAGCAGACATCATCGCTAATCAGATTCGTTATCAGCTTATCCTGACTTCAAAAGTCCATCAATTGCTTGCGCCGATTGATAGTGTGTATGCAGACTTTAATGATAGCGCAGGGCTGCAAAAACGTGTGCATCTGTGGTTGCAGATGGGTATGTCTAGCATGCTTTGTATCCATCCTAAGCAGGTAAACGTCGTTAAAGACTCGCTACAGCCAACCGCCGGTGAGATTGAATTTGCCCAGCGGGTGGTCGCAGAGTATCAGCGTAGTGGTCAAGCGGTTTTTAAAATAAACGGTAATATGGTCGATGCGCCGGTGATTAAGCGCAGTTATCAGCTGCTATCAAATCTTCTGAGTCATTAATAAAACTTGTTAATAAAAAACCAGATAACTTCCATTATCTGGTTTTTTTACGTTTTTGCATTAGGTATAAGTAATTTGCCATTCGAGTTTTTCTCTCTAAATTTGGTTATAAATGAAGGACTTCACTCGTGATTTGATAAAAGTGAACCGCGCAGTTTATAAGAAACATAAGAATAAGCCAAAATAACTCTTAACATTCATATTAAATGAATGTTAAAATGTTTCCAATTTGATGCTAGATGTAAATATACATCAAATAGGTTTAGCGCATGAAGCGATAAAATCTATCCATTAACCCTAATGCCATCAAAGATTTAAGCCTTTAATCCCAGCTTTGATTTTACTTTATTCTTAATCTTAAGACTAAAGCATTACTCAGGTAGCAGGCTTAATGTTTATAAGATGATTGATAGATTTATCGTAACAGGCAGCGGTATTAATCATTTATGGAATTATAATTGCGCTTATGAAAATTCATTTAAAATGAATGTTAAGTGTTCAGTTTATCTATCTAGCCAGTAGGAGCAAGATATGGGCGAATATAAAAAGTATTGGTGGGGCTTAATCGCCGTCCTCGTCATTACCTTTACCTTTTTAGGTTGGGGCGGCGTGGAAGTCTATCGTACCGCACCTCCTATCCCTGATCAGTATATTGACAGCAGCGGAAAGGCATTAATCACAGAAGAAGATATTTTAGATGGTCAATCTGCTTGGCAGCGCACTGGTGGTCAGCAGCTCGGTTCGATACTTGGTCATGGCGCCTATCAAGCACCTGACTGGACCGCAGATTGGTTACACAGAGAGCTTGTGGCGTGGTTAGATATCAGGGCGCAAGAGCTATATGGGCATGATTTTGCCGCGGCAACAGACGATCAAAAAGCGGTACTTAATGCGCAGTTGAAAAAAGAATATCGTGGCAGCAATACCAATTCTAACAATCAAGTGGTATTGTCAGATACGCGTATCGCCGCTATTAATGAAGTCGCGCCTTATTATATCGGTCTATACGGTAATGAGCCTTCATTGCAAAAGTCGCGTGAAAACTTTGCCATGAAAAACAATACCTTGGCAGATATTGAAGACAGACAAAAACTGACCAACTTTTTCTTTTGGACCACTTGGGTTGCATCTACCAACCGTCCGGGTACTGATGCGACATATACCAATAACTGGCCGCATGAGCCTTTAATTGATAATGTCCCAACCTCTGAAAATGTCATGTGGTCTATCGCCAGTGTGGTATTCTTAATCGCTGGGGTTGGTTTTCTTATCTGGGGCTGGTCGTTCTTACGTAAAGAAGAAGACGTCAAAGAAGCAACGGCAAGTGCTGACCCATTAACCAAAGTGGCGTTAACACCGTCACAAAAAGCCTTGGCAAAATACGGTGTACTAGTCGTTGCTCTATTGGTATTCCAAGTATTTATCGGCGGTTTTGTCGCGCACTATACCGTTGAAGGGCAAGAGTTTTATGGTATTGCCGTCGCCGATTACTTCCCGTATTCGTTAGTACGTACGTGGCATATTCAAGCAGCCCTATTTTGGATTGCTACTGCTTTCTTGATGGCAGGCTTGTACTTAACGCCGCTTATCAATGGCGGTAAAGACCCCAAGTACCAAAAATTGGGCGTGGACATCCTTTGGGTGGCATTAATACTCGTGGTTGTAGGCTCATTTGTTAGTCAGTACTTTGCGATTGCCGGTATTATGCCTGCAAAATACAACTTCTGGTTTGGTCATCAAGGCTATGAGTTCATTGACCTTGGTCGCTTCTGGCAGATTTTAAAATGGGTTGGTATCTTATTCTGGTTGGTATTAATGACCCGTGGCTGTTTACCGGCGCTTAGAAGAAAAGAAGGCGGTGATAAAAACTTATTAGCGATCTTCTTTGCATCAGTCGTTTGCGTCGGTTTATTCTACGGTGCCGGCTTGTTCTACGGCGAGCGTACCCACTTAACCATCATGGAATACTGGCGCTGGTGGGTGGTACATTTATGGGTAGAAGGTTTCTTTGAAGTATTCGCCACCGTATCACTCGCATTCATTTTCTACAACTTAGGCTTGGTCAACAAAAAAATCGCCACCGGTTCTGCCATCGCTTCAGCGGCACTATTTATGCTCGGCGGTGTCCCAGGAACGTTCCACCATTTATACTTCTCAGGCACAACCACACCAGTCATGGCAATCGGCGCGTCATTTAGTGCTTTAGAAGTGGTACCTTTGGTGGTATTAGGCTACGAAGGTTATGAGCATTGGTCTATGCAGCGTCAAGCGCCATGGATGAATAAACTCAAATGGCCTATCATGTGTTTCGTTGCGGTCGCGTTCTGGAATATGTTGGGTGCAGGGGTGTTCGGCTTTATGATTAACCCACCAGTCTCATTGTTCTACTTACAAGGGTTAAATACTACGGCCACTCACTCGCATGCTGCATTATTCGGGGTCTATGGATTCTTAGCAATCGGCTTTGTACTATTGGTCATGCGCTATATCCGTCCTGATTATGTGTTTAGTGAAAATCTTATCAAAACAGGATTTTGGGCGCTAAATGCAGGCTTGGTATTGATGATTGTGACAAGTTTACTACCAATTGGTATTTTCCAAGCGCACGCGTCAATGACCGAAGGTCTATGGTACGCACGTAGTGAAGGCTTCTTACAACAAGATTTCTTAGTAACACTGCGCTGGATTCGTACCTTTGCTGACGTGATCTTTATTACTGGTGCGGTTTGTGTGGCACTGCAAGTGGTTAAATTTGCTTTTGCAAAACCCTCACATGCAAGTTATCAACCTGATAGCCCTGTAAATTCAGATACATTACCAACCAACCCAGTACATTAAAAGGTAAAAATAGTAAAATCAATTAAAAGCAAAAGAAGCTCTGCAATGGCAGGGCTTTTTTGTGGCTAAGCAAGAAGGAGTTTGATGCTGACTTCAAAGTGATAGTCATCTTTTACCGTAATAGCTATTTTACCCCTGTGGGCATTGACAATGGCGTGAACAATTGACAAACCTAATCCTGTCCCTATATGCATCGATAGAGTTTTATGATGTCGATAAAAGCGCTCTGATAATTTATCCACTTCTGCTTGCGTCATAGGCTCAGTCAGATGATTGGTAAAAATAATCTGTAAATATGATGCGGGCATGTTTGATGAAGATGAAATCTGCCCACTATTTACAACGCGCCCTGCGACGTTATCTGTGACAGTTGCGGCGCTAATATGAATAATACTATCACTTGCCGCATAATAAATGGCATTGGCGAGCAAATTCGCAAACAGCCTTTGCAGCAAACTTTCATCGCCAAGTATGGTTTTAAACTTACCTGTTTTCTTAAAAGAAATAGCGCGATCTTCGGCTATCCATTCGTAATACACCATCATTTTAGTCAGCAGTAAATCGCTATCCACGCGGTTAAACTGCGAATGAATCAAGCCTTTCTGGGTTTTTGCCAGTAGCAGCATGTTGTTAATCAGATTTGATAATTGCGCTAAGGTGTCATGCTGATGATGTAGCTGCTCGATATATTCGTGGCTGTCCCGCAGTTTGCTGAGCATCACCTGGGTTTGAGTGCTGAGAGTCGCAAGCGGTGTGCGCAGCTCATGGGCGATATCGTCTGAAAAGCGCGACAACGATTCGAAATTGTGCGCCAGCTTATCCATCATCGCATTGTACGACTCAGCCAGTGGTCGCAACTCGCTAGGCATATCGGCAACCACGATTCTATCGTCAAGTTGTTCAGCATTGATGCGGCTCATTTTTTGTCTAATGGTCGCAAGAGGCGCAAAGCCCAGATGAACACTAAAAGCGGCAATGAATACTAAAATAAAGGTAATAGCGACTAAGATAAGAATCAGCTGACGGTTAAATTGCGCCAAATACTGATGATGAACATCGATGGGTAGGGCAATGAGTGCTAAGCGACGGGTATGCTGGATGACAATAGCGCGATAATGGCGATCGTTGATGGTTAAATCAAACGGCTGCTCGTGATATTTTTGCCACAACATTTTGACTGCGCTATGATGACTCGATTGACTGATAAAACTTGTGGGCATACTAATAAGTACTTGCCCGTCGTTATCAGTAATGACGGTTTTGACTTCATAGTCGATACTAGCGTTCTGTAAAGCGAGCATCTGCTGAGAAAGTGGCTTTTTCTTAGTATTACTAGTGTCAAATATGCTATTGCTGTCCATATACTGGCGTAAATTAAACGCCGCATGGGTCAGTATCTCCGCATCCATTTGTTCAAAATGGTCATTAACCGAGCGCTGTATCCAGACATACAGAAATATTTGAGTGACGATGACGCACAAGCTTAAGAGCAGGATAGTGCGCCACAATAAAGATAGGCGACCATCCGTCGCAATCGGCGTCATATTATTCAATAACCGCATCGATAACGGCGCTATCATTAGCATCATCATCTATATCTAGCCGATAACCCATGCCGCGCACTGTATGAATCAGCTTAATCTCAAAATCATCATCGATTTTAATCCTTAGGCGCCGTATCGCCACGTCAATCACATTGGTATCGCTATCGAAGTTGATATCCCAAACTTGCGAGGCAATCACAGAACGCGGTAGCACTTCACCTTGGCGCTCAAGAAAAAACTGTAAGAGCGCAAATTCTTTGGCGGTTAATTTAATAGGCTGCTCGCCTCGCGTGACGGTACGTTTGGCAATATCCATCTTTAAATCGGCAATTTGTAGCACTGTGTTGGCATAATCAGTTTGATTGACGCGGCGCAATAGGTTTTTGATTCTGACCAATAACTCAGCAAAGGCAAATGGCTTGGTCAAATAATCATCACCGCCAATCTCAATGCCCTTTATGCGATCGCTTAAATCATCTTTTGCGGTCAAAAATAGCACTGGCGTCAGTTTGCCCGCCGCTCGATAATTGCGTACCAACTCAAAACCACTCACATCAGGCAACATCACATCCATGATGACCACGTTAAAATCCTCGGTCATCAAGGCATGATAGCCACCAAGTCCTGTCGTTTGCTGCTCGACGATAAAACCAGCTTCACTTAATCCTTTTTCAATATAGTCACCAAGTGATAGCTCATCTTCGACCAATAATATTTTCATAGCGTACTCGTGCCCATTATTTAGATTTTTTTTATAGTAATGCGATTGCGTTATTTACGAATGTCAAACCACCAATCATAGAACAATGCCAGCATCTTTCCTATGCCACACTTGCAAGATGACAAAATTGTCATCTTAGCGTCATCTCATTGTCAGGCTGATGCTGCTATCATTTTTATAAAAAATGAATAAGGCCCATTTTAATAAGAGCAGTTTGCGCCTTGCTAAACCAAATAAACAACGAGACCACAAAGTAAATAAACAAAGAGGCCACAAACCAAATATACGCGAATGTTGAGTCTACTAAGCAATGGTTATAAGCTAATGAAATACAATAAGAAATGCCATTAGTAATAGGCTGATTTATAAATAGCCTAAGTAAAGAAATAATTTTAATAATAGTTTTGATCATAACCTCAATATCATAGAGGAAGACTACTTTATGAAACATTCAGAACAAGAAAAAATGAATCCGTACATAAAATTCTCGTTGATGATTTTAACGTCCACTGTGGTGATGTATATCATGATGTACTTCAATACCTATAAATGGGATCATGTTTATTTTAGCGAAACTAGAGCTTATATGGCGCTGTATATGGGCGCCGCTATGTCGGTCATCATGTTGGCGTTTATGAGCCATATGTACAAAAAAACCAAGGTCAACCTTATCGTTTACGGTCTTAGCGTCTTGATGTTTGCCTTCGGTATTTGGGGCGTCAGATCACAAGCAACAGTCAATCAAGTTGATTGGATGCAAGCGATGATACCGCACCATTCGATTGCTATTTTGACCAGTCGCCGCGCCGATATCGAAGACCCAAGAGTACGCAAGCTTGCCGACGATATTATCGAAGCACAAGAGCGTGAAATCGGTGAAATGCAAGAACTCATTGAAGATCTTAAATAAATTAAAAAGGCTAAGTAATTTAAAGCTGTCAGGTGGAATAAAGATTAAGTAGGTATTTTGATAAATATTCTTAGTTAAATAGTTGTATTTAACGCAGCTATTTAACTATTTTTTTTGGTAAATTTCTCATTGATTTGCCATTTTTTAAGCTCCATTTAAACAAAGGATATACCATGAAAACCCCTAACCATTCACGCCTTGCTATGCTTGCTGCTAGCATCAGTGCCGCTCTGCTATTGAGTGCTTGTCAGCCTACTAATGAAAAAGCTGCTAATGAAAACGCTGGGACTACGCCTATTACAAAAGAAACGACGGTAGCCAATGACACAGCAACTGCAACAGCGACCAATTCGCATGCCGGTCATGATATGTCAGCGATGGCGACAGATACTGAGCACATGACAGTGACGCATAAAGCGTACAACGACTCGATGACAAAAATGCACGACGAGATGATGGTCGGGATGAATTACAACGATCCAGATACTGCGTTTGCTCAAGGTATGCTCGGCCATCATGTCGGTGCGGTTGAAATGGCGGAGATTCAGCTGAAATATGGTATTGATAAAGAGATGCGTCAATTGGCGCAAGAAATCATTGACGCCCAACAATCTGAGATTGAGCAAATGCAAAACTGGCTGGCAAGTCATCCTGATGCCACTGAAGCCACGCCTGACACTAAACCCATGCAACAAGCCTACGCTAATGGGATGGATGCTATGCACGATGAGATGATGGCAGGAATTGCTGATCCTAAACCTGATATGGCATTTGCGCGCGGTATGTTACCGCATCATAAGGGAGCAGTCGATATGGCAAAAGTAGAGCTAAAATATGGCAAAGATGCCGAAATGCGTCAGCTAGCGCAGGCGGTCATTGACGCGCAGCAGGCTGAAATTGAGCAAATGCAAAATTGGATTGCTAAAAATGGTGGCTAGTATTTTTTATAAAACGCTATGTTTGTTTAATATAAAAAGCTGTCCCTTAAATTAAAATAAAAAACCCAGCTAGGAATATCTTAGCTGGGTTTTTTACGATTGATAAACTCTTAGGCAGTTAAGACATGCTTTTAGACATTTTTACCATGTTGCTTTTGCTGAATGTCTTTTGCTAAGTTATAGCATTCATTGATATGGTCAGTGGCGATTTTTTTGAAAATCATATATCCCATGGTAGCCGCAACCATTTGACCACCTAAAGGAATAAACTTAGTCACTTGCTTGGCCGCGATACGACCACCGAAGCCTTGAACCGTCTTTTTAACGATACCGCGTGTTGCCATTAAGCCTGCAAAATCAACCGTACGGTCTTTTAGTGTCTTCCAGTGAATCTCGCGCGACTCTAAATCAACAGCAGATTGGCGGCCTTCAATCAGTCCAAAACGCTCACTGATTTCAGGTAGCAGGACGGTTAGCATGCTGGCATCAACTGCCACATCAAAAAAAGGCACAGGGACGATAGCGACACCGGCAGAAAGCTTGGCACGTTTTTTGACCAATTTTTCACATTCTTGTTTGATTTTATCAAGATCTAAATTGGGGTCAATCGTGTTAGGAAGTTTTTCAGCAGTTGGAGTGGTTTTCATAAAGCGTCCTTAAAATGAGTAATAGAAAAGCAGGGTAAAACTAATATAATAAGTAAAACTTTTAAAAACGATAAGGGTCTTATAGTCTTCTTATAAGTATCTTAGATGTTTACCATTTTATGGCTTTATAAGCCCCATACAATCCTTGCTTTGTAGCAAAATGCAGAAAATTACAGTCACTCTGCACCGTTTTTGTAAATTAGTGATACGTTTAGAGATTAGCCACCTAAAACCTGTAGATGCTCTACATTATAGGGTATATAAGTTATGTCATAAAACATACCAAAGCAATTGCTAAACCTAGACGACAGTGCTAAAAATTCCCATTGTAGCTATGTGCCAAAGCCAGTAGAATAGCACCATGCTAAATTTAACCCCCCGTTATACCAGCACTCGTATCGACGAGTTGCCCGCCGCGTTGCAACCAATTGCCGCCCAATCATTCACCCTAGCTAGACTTTATGCCGGTCGTGGTATCACTGCGCCTGATGAGCTCGAAACAGGATTGTCCGGTTTATTGCCAGCCGATAAGTTGCATGGCATCACGGAAGCGGTACGTTTATTGAATGCTGCTATCGATGGAGGGCAGCGTATCTTAATCGTGGGTGATTTTGATTGTGATGGTGCGACTAGTACGGCTCTGATGATGCGTGCGCTGACCAAAATGGGTGCGGTCGTTGATTTTTTAGTGCCTGACCGTTTTAAGTACGGCTATGGTTTGACGCCTGAAATCGTTGAATTGGGTATCAAGACCTATCATCCAGATGTGATAGTGACTGTCGACAATGGTATCTCAAGCCACGATGGCGTCGCACGTGCACAAGCTGATGGCATCACCGTTATTATCACTGACCATCATCTGACTACCAAAGAGACACCACCTGCAGAAGTAGTGGTCAATCCCAACCAGCTCGATTGCAACTTTAGCAGTAAGGCACTGGTCGGTGTCGGCGTGGCGTTTTATGTGCTTGGACGCTTGGCAAAATTACGCCGTGAAGCAGGCAAGTCTAGCGTACAAGTCAGCCAATATTTGGACTTGGTGGCGCTAGGGACGATTGCCGATGTTGGCGTACTGGATAAAAATAATCGTATTTTAGTTCATCATGGTCTAAACGCCATTCGCCAAGGACGCTGCTCGCTTGGGATATTGGCACTGCTTGAACAAGCAGGCCGCGACTCAAAACAATTACAGGCGCAAGATTTTGGTTTTGTTTTAGGTCCGCGTATCAATGCCGCTGGACGCATGGATAATATGCGCATCGGTATCGAGTGCTTGTTAACCGATGACTGGAGCACCGCACAGCGTTTGGCGCAAGAGCTTGAGCAGCTTAACCGTACGCGTCGTCATGTTGAAGGTGAGATGCGCGCGCAAGCGGATAGCATTGTGCAAGCGTTGGCTGTTGCTAGTAGTGGCATTAATACTGATGCTGACAAGAGCGATGAGATTATTCAGCAAAGAATTGAGAAGCCAACTGCTAATAATGGAAACCGCAGTATTATTTTATATCAAGACGATTGGCATCAAGGCGTCATCGGTATTGTCGCTGGCCGTTTAAAAGAAAGCTATTATCTGCCGAGCATTGTCTTTGCGCCAGCCGATGCAGAGTGTACGGATGACGACGATGCCATTAAAGGCTCGGCGCGCTCTATTACAGGTGTGCATATTCGTGATGCGATCGAGCAAGTCGCCGAACGTTATCCTAATCTCATCAGCCATTTTGGTGGTCATGCCATGGCAGCAGGTTTGACCATCAAACGGCGTAACTTCGATGACTTTGTGACCGCGTTTAACGAAGTGATGGCACAAATGGACGATGAAGTGTTTGCCGAGCAGAAATTTACCGACGGACCACTGCAAGCGGCTGACTTTAGCTTATGGTTTGCAGAGCATTTAGCCAATGCCAGCATTTGGGGTCATGGCTTTGTACCGCCGATATTTGATGGCGTATTTGAGGTATTAAGCTTTAAGATATTAAAAGATAAACACCTTAAATTGTCACTACGATATCCCGATGTGCAATATCCGATTGAAGCAATTCAATTCAATTTTGATAGCAACGCCTGGGATTACCGCGCCGACAAAGTGCATTTACTATTTCAGCTAGACATTAACGAGTGGAACGGTAAACAAAGCTTACAGTTGATGGTCAAAGATTTGGCTCTGGTAAAAGAGACGGTACAAGAGAGCTAACAGCTTAGTGTTGCCTGAAGTCGAGGTAATAATATTTGCTAGGCTTTAGTATTTCTGTGCTTTAATATCGCCATTCAATGGTTGGAAATTGCCAATCATAACGAATGGCCAGCATACGTAAAGTAAAAATCGTCGCCATTGCCGAGATATCCGTAATCCAAGCGGTTACACCAAGATTGTGTAGCGCAAAATAAAGAATGCCGCCCGTTAAAGAAGCACTGATATAAATCTCTTGCTGGAGCACCAGCGGGATCTCATTGCAAATCATATCGCGAATGATACCGCCGACAATAATAGTAATCACTCCCAGTAATAATGCTACTGGCACGTTGGCGCCCATACTATCTGCAACTTTGATGCCGATTAAGGTAAAGGCTGACAGTCCAATGGTATCGGAGAGTTTAAGAAATTTATCAACGCGTCTAGAGTTGGGGTGGAAGAATATCTGCATCATCATTGATGAGAGGGTGATAACTGTCAGATAACTCATATCCACCATCCAAAACAGTGGATGACGATCCAAAATCACATCACGCACCGTACCGCCGCCGATAGCGGTCACAATCGATACCAACAAGCAGCCAAATACATCAAAATTCTTATGCTTCGCTAATATCGTTCCTGAAATGCTGCAAGCGACAATCCCAATCATATCAAACAGATAAATCAGCGAGCCCGGATCAAAAGTAGTAATCAAGTCAGAGTCTAAAGCGATGGTGAGCATGGGTTTTTCTCATTAAAGCACTGATATTAAAATACTGCTATTTTTTCGCCTATGATGAAAATCGGCTAAACGACTAATTAATCGACCAAGCGAATAGAAGGTAAGTGCCAATCGAATTTAAGCGCCAACATACGCACAGCAAAGATGATAAATAGCATCATAAACTCATTGGTAACGGCATCAAGGCCGAAGTAATCAAGCCCCAGATATGACAATGACCCTGCAATACTGGCAGTGATATAAATCTCGCGCTGTAACAGCAAAGGTATCTCATTGCAAATAATATCACGCAATAAACCACCAATAATCGCCGTCCAAACCCCCATCATAACCGCAATCACCGGCGACATATCTTGCGCCAAAGCCACTTTAAAACCAATCACACTAAAAGCCGCCAAACCAATCGCGTCAAAAAATTTGAGCGCTTTATCAATCTTATGATACAGATGGAAGAAAATTTGTAGAATAAGGGAAGTAAGAGTAATGACGATGACATAGTTAAGGTCGGTCATCCAAAATAGCGGATGGCGATCGAGCGCCATATCACGTAAAGTTCCGCCACCAATGGCATTGACCATAGAAACCAAAATACAACCGGCAATATCAAAGCCTTTATGCTGCGCGAGCAAAGTGCCCGCGATGGCGCAAGCAATGACGCCCACCATATCTAATAAATACAGCAGGATATCGGGGAAAATAAAGTGATTCATCATGACTTATTTTAGCCTCAACCGTCTTTTGCAAATAAAATCAGCCCTAGAATAATTAGCCCAATGCCCAACAATCCCATTGCTGATGGTATGGCGTTATTTAATAGTAATATACCGCCAATTAACGCAAAAATGACCTCGCTGGCTTGAGTAGAATCAACGCCCGCCACTTCACTTGACGTCACCGCTTGTTCACGTGCATATAGGAAAATACTGGTCGCTGCCACTCCAGCCAACAATGCGACTAGCAAGGTATTAAATACCTGCGTGGTTTCGGGTGGTTCAGGACGCACTAACACACCTAGAATTAACCAAAATGGCAAGCTTCCAAGGGTCATCAGCCAGACTTTGTTAAAGGCGTTTTGTAGAAGTGTTGTCTCGATAGCCGGAATTCGAGCAATAAGGTTCTGCAGGACAGAAGCTGGTTTAATATTAACGGCGCTACTGGTATTTAAAGCAATATTGCTGTCCGCAGCGCTAGATGCAGCAGATAAGTCGTAAGCTTCGGAGATTAGGGGCTGGTTAGCATTCTCGTGATGATTTTGTTCACTATTGGGTTTCTCAGCTTGTCGTGCTTGTTGCAGCTTAGCCTCATCTTTAAGAGCATTGTGTTTGCGCAAGTTGTGTTTACGAGAATTGTGCGACACCTGCCAAACTAGCTGATTACCAATAGGGTAACTAAAAGCCGCAATCAGTGCGGGCAAAGCGCCGTAAAGCAGCATTTCTGCCATCGGCGCGCTGTCAATATCGGCTAGGGCAGAAGCGCGTAATCCTTCGCTAACGTTGACCAATACCACCCCGATAAAGACCAGTAGCGCATAGATAATAAATTTTTTATCGAAGCGTTGCCCAAATGCCAATAATACAAGCAAACTGGTCACGACGGTAAACATAAAGGTGGCCGCAACGACCCAGCCTGCGACGTGGTCGCCAGCATAGCAAATGCCGGTATAAAAAACACCAAAGCCAATACTGCCAGTAATACACCAAAATCCCCAATGTTGCCGAAAGATAGTTGCAAGCGCTTGAATCCGACCAAAGCCATGTTGCATGCTAATAAGAACGGTGATAATTAGCCACATAAAAACGTAGCGTAGGCTTGCCGACCAAAACCAATGACCGCCAGCATTACTCATCAGCTCATTTAAAATAAATGTCGAGCTAAAAAATGCCCCTGCCAATAAGCCTAATAAAATCAGTTTGACCATTTATCCGTCCTTGTCATCAGCTAGCTGTCTATTCAGAGTATAGATTTGGGTTGTCCATCTAACCTGACTATGTATATTATTCATACAGATTTGAGCAAGTTATTTGCCTTTTGCATCTGCCCAGATAATTTTGTGTAATTGTAATTGAAAACGGACGGGAAGGGCATCGGCTAATATCCATTCCGCAAGCTCGCGTGCTAATACAGGCACATCAGGGCTGCTCATCTCTTCACCAGTCGCTGCATTAATATCATCTGCAACAGTAAACATCGGTGAAAACCAAACCGTCGCAACCAATTTATCAAGTTGATGCTCAAACAATGCTGCCTTTGCCCACTCATAATCGGCGCGATTCATAATGACAAATTTAATTTGGTCGTGCGGCGTGAGGTAGTTGAGATTTGACCAAAGGTTCTTATCGACTTCACCCGAGCTTGGCGTTTTAAGGTCCATGACTTTACTGACCGGAGCCGGTACCTTTTCTAACGTCAGCGCCCCTGCGGTTTCAAGCGAAATCTCATACCCGTCATTTAGTAAACGTTTCATCAATTCAATGGCATTTGGCTGTGCTAACGGCTCGCCGCCAGTTAAGCAAATGCGTTTACAAGGATAGCGTTTGATGGTAGTAATAATGGCTTCTAACGATTGACGTTCACCGCCACTAAAAGCGTACTCGGTATCGCAATAAACACAGCGCAGAGGACAGCCAGTCAAGCGCACAAATATCGTCGGCAAGCCTGATGTCAGCGCCTCACCTTGCAAAGAATAGAAAATCTCAGTCAAACGTAACCCTGCTTCGGGGTCGGTAACAGGAATCGCTGCGGTGCGTAGTACAAGCTCAGTCATAACGGTTTCAAATAAGGTTAGAGATTGATCATGCTATCAAGCATTTATCAAATAAAGAAGGGTTTCATACTCTGGTTAACGCTAGGAGTGTCAGTATGTAAAAGAGACAAGGATTATAACGTAAAGTTTTGCATTAAACTGCTATAGGGCATTAAAAAAGATGCTGGAGTCAACCTCAGCATCTTTTATGATAAAAACAGGGCATACAATAACTAAAATTTAATCACCAAAAAGCTAGGCTAACCGTAATAGCTCATTGACAGACGTTTTAGCGCGGGTTTGCGCATCAACTTTTTTTACAATGATAGCGGCATACAAACTATGCGTGCCATCTTCGGAAGGCAAGCTGCCGGGTACTACCACTGAGCCTGCTGGCACACGACCGCGATGAATCTCACCCGTTTCGCGGTCATAAATACGCGTTGATTGACCGATATAGACGCCCATAGAGATAACGGCACCTTCTCCTATAATCACGCCTTCAACGATTTCAGAGCGCGCCCCGATAAAGCAGTTGTCTTCGATAATCGTTGGATTGGCTTGTAGGGGTTCTAGAACACCGCCGATGCCAACACCACCTGATAAATGCACATTTTTACCGATTTGAGCGCATGAACCAACCGTTGCCCATGTATCTACCATTGCCCCTTGATCGACGTATGCGCCAATGTTGACGTACGATGGCATCAAGACGGCACCGGCTGCGATGTATGAGCCTTTACGAGCAACTGCTGGTGGAACAACGCGTACGCCTGCTTCTTTAAATTGCGCTTCTGTCCAATTGGCAAACTTCGTTGGCACCTTATCGTAGAACTGTACATGTTCGCCCGCGGCTTGGACATAGTTATCATTTAAACGGAATGATAATAAAACCGCTTTCTTAGCCCACTGATTGACCACCCATTCGCCATCCTTTTTTTCAGCGACACGTAAGCTACCATTGTCTAATTGTTCAAGCACTTCGTTGATGGCGTCGCGTACGTCTTGTGGCATGGTTGCTGGGCTATAGTCGTTACGATTTTCAAAAGCTTGCTCGATGGTTTGTTGTAATGTCATAAATATTCCTAAAGTTGATAAAGGTAAATAAATAAGAGTAATAAATGTGGTCGGCTATAAAAAGTTTATAGCATTGCCGACAGTCTAGCGACTTTTAGCAAACGAGTGCGGCATGGCGCGACAATACTGCTATTAGTGATTGTATTAAACCTCTGCGGTATGGCTGTTTAACCAGTCTAAAATATCCTGATAAACCAGCGCTTTGTTCTGCTCATGGAGTGGTTCATGACGCATGTGTGGATAAAGCTGAAGTGTGATATTGCGAAAGTTCTGTTTTTCTAAACGGCTGACAATGCGGCGAATACCTTTACCCATATCGCCAATAGGATCGTTCTCGCCGCTGACCAATAACATGGGGAAATCTTTGGCAATGGTCGTCGCCCATTTTTTATTGAGACCGGTTTCCATGAGGGTAAACAAGGTTAAAAAACCATTATTGGTAAAGTCAAAACCAGTCAATGGGTCGGCTTCATACGCTTCGATAGCGGCTGGGTCTTCACTTAACCACGCAAATTCTGAAGATGAAATACGATTATCAAGCTTACTGTTAAGTATCTTATTCATTACAGTAGCAAAGACAGTATTGGGCTTTCTAGGCGCCGCTTTGGCCAGTATTTTATTAATTGGCAGCAGTACTTTGGTCAAAGGATTGGCATCAGCTGTCCCCATTAAAATTGCGCCAGTAAAGTTCTGCGCATGGTGCTTAAGGACGTTACGCACGATAAATGAACCCATTGAATGACCCATGATGAAATGCGGCACGTCAGGATGGCGTGACCTTAGGCTGTCTGCCATGACAATAACGTCTTTTAATAATAACTGTACCGGATGCTCGTCAGCAAAAAACCCCAATTCATCGGCTGATTTAACGGTCTGTCCATGGCCAAGCTGATCGTAAGTGGCAACCGCAATACCGTGATCTGCTAAAAACTGCCCAAATTCTGCATAGCGGCCACTGTGCTCAGTCATCCCATGAACAATCAATAAAGTGGCAGTAATTGCTTTAGAAACGTCGCTTGGCTCAAAAAAAGTGTGGTGCATATAATGAATGTTGTCAGACGAGGTAAGGTGTTCGGTGTTACTCATAAAAATCCAATCCTTAAATGGTGAAGGGTTAAAAATAGAGAGCGTATATACGTATATATAATTATGCAGGTTTTAAGATAAAGGTAAGTAATAAGGGCGAGCAATTTAATCATCAAGCTTTACGTGGTCAAATGTTTTGTCCGTTCGTGGTCATCGTACAATAGTCTGGGTCTAAATGCTTTTATTTTATGTTTTGATTGTTGTTGAAATTGATGGGGTAGAGTAAACCCGTAATTGCTAATATTATGTGTGTTGGCGCATTTACTTTAATTATTAGTACAGACCAGTAGATGGCAAAGATAGGTCGATTTTGTGATTTATAAGTGTATGAAATAAAAAACCACAGCCATAAAAAAACCCCCATCAAAGTGATGAGGGTCTTGGCAAATGCCATAATCGAATCAAAGTGGATTCAAAAAATTTACGACTAAAATATGGCTCTCCAACCTGGGCTCGAACCAGGGACACACGGATTAACAGTCCGTTGCTCTACCAACTGAGCTATTGGAGAATAAGCGGTAAGGATTATATTGCTTACTGCGAGCTTAGAAAGTCTCTAACGAGTTCTTGCTAAGTGGGGCGTATTCTAGCAAAGATAAAAAATACGTCAAGCTTTTTTTTGCAGATTTTAGAAAGATTGCGTTTTTACTTGGCAGATAAAAGCATTCACAAGATTTTTAGCGCAAAGACAGGGCTAAAGTAATCATAAATAACTCTAGCCATATAAATAAAAAATATCTCCTACGCACATTCTAAGGTCTTTATTTGCGATTTAGTAGAGGCTGCTGTATAACGGATATTTAAAATAAATAGGCTTCTGATAACAGCAAGGAATATTATGTCGCAATATAATACTAGCTCTACGACCAAAAGTGCGCCTTTAAACCATGAGTTATACATGTCGGTGCTGATGACACCAGATATGGCAAACTTTATTGGTAATGTTCATGGCGGTGATTTGCTCAAGATGCTCGACCAAGTTGCTTATGCTTGCGCCAGTCGCTACAGTGGTAGCTATGTGGTGACGCTATCGGTCGACCAAGTGATGTTTCGCGAGCCTATTTATGTCGGCGAGTTAGTTACCTTTGCCGCCAGTATCAACTATGTCGGTAGAACGTCTATGGAAGTGGGTATTCGCGTTGAAGCGGAGGACGTACGTGCCCGTACGATTCGCCATACCAATAGCTGTTATTTCACCATGGTAGCGATTGATGATAACGGTAAACCTACGCCTGTTCCTGAGCTTGAGATTAAAAATGAGATGCAGCAATGCCGTTTTGACGCAGGCTTGGCGCGTAAAGACTTGCGTATGCAAAGCTCACATCGTCCTAGCTGCGATATCAATCAGATGATTGGTGAAAGTTTAGGCGCTAGCAAAATGGCCGATAACAACGTCGCTGAGAACGACATGATTGGCGAGCTTTCTCAGCATAGAAATACGAATTAGGGCACTTTAATCGTCAAAGTCAGCAATACTTAAACAAAGTCTCACGAAAATATTACTGACCATCGGTAGGTTTTTGGTTAAATTTAATGAGAAATAATGCAGATAAAGGCAGTTAATTTTTACTATTTGACTGTTCATTTTGGCTGCGTTAATACATTACATAAACCATTTATTGAGACTCATATGAGTTCAGAAACCCCCGAATCATCGACTACCCATTCTAAAGATCAGTTAGCGCCGCAAGCCACTCGTACTCGCGGCGGTGGCGCGCGTCTTGATACCAATCTTACAAAAAATACCAGTGTTATAAAAAATAATCCTGTCGCCGAAAATGGTATCAATACTACGCTTAATTTTGCCAATGCTTCTAACCCTGAAGCCAATGAAGAAGATAAAAAATCTTCATCGCTGGTTACTGTCCTGATTGCAGTCGGGGCAAATATTATTATTGCCATTGCCAAAACAGTGGCAGCATTTATGACTGGCTCTGCTTCTATGATAGCGGAGTCGGCGCATTCGTGGGCGGATGCAGGCAATGGTACTTTGCTGATTGTGGCGGAGAAAAAAGCGGTCAAACCTGCCGATCAGAGTCACCCATTAGGCTATGGTAAAGAGTCATATGTATGGTCGATGATTGCGGCTTTTGGCGTTTTTATGGCAGGCTCGATTGTTTCCATTTATACCGGTATCACTGAATGGAATGCGCCCGAGACCGAAACCAATTATACCATTGGCTTTATTATTTTAGCGGTGGCGTTCGTGCTTGAGGGCTTCTCACTTCTACAGGCGTATTTACAAAGTAAAAAGCATGGCGAAGCCATCAATGTCAGCGCCTTAGGTTATGTTGTTAACACCTCAAACCCAACTTTGCGCGGTGTGTTTTTTGAGGATTTGGCAGCGGTCATCGGTTTAGTGGTGGCAGCCGCCGCGATGGGAATGCATGCCTATACGGGAGAGCCATTTTGGGACGCCCTTGGCTCTATTATCGTTGGCATATTATTGGGAATGGTTGCTATCTTTTTAATCAACCGCAATCGCGACTTTTTGGTTGGTTATAAAGTCTCAGAAAAAATCCATTGCTATGTATTAACGGAGCTGTTGAATCATCCTGATATCGATAGCGTGTCTTATTTGCATTTAGAGTGGGCCGGACCTAAAAAAATATTTATGGTGGCAGCCGTAGATATTGCGGGTGACCAACAAGAAAAGCAAATTGCACAAAAATTTGAAGACATAGAAAATCAGTTTCGGGCAAATCCACTATTTCAAGAAGCTATCTTGACGTTATCAGTACCTAATGCTGAAGTTTTACGTCTGCCAGATGACCAGTGTCCTTAAAGAGAATTGCGCTTAAAATAGTCTGCCTGATAATAAATAACTGCCACGTATAATAATATGAGCCCGCTATGAAACATTATCTTAAATCTACTAAAAAAAATACCAGTCGGCGTCCTGTCAGCATAAATCCATTACTCACTTTAGTCGTGGCAACGCTGATGTCGGGTACTATGATTCCAGCCAATGCAGAACTGACTATTCATAATGAGCCCAGTCAAGCTAAACCGTCTAATCAAAACAAACAAGTCGCGACGCCTGCAAGCAATGCTATTAATAATGACGCTAATACTGTTACCAATCAGGCCAATACTAACAAGCTAGCGCCGACTGATATTTCTATCATTAAACTTATGCAAGTGATGCACATTGATGAGCAAATCCAAGCTATCGTCGATGGCCAAAAAGCCGCTATCGATGCTATCAATACGCAAACAAGGAATCAGGCTCAAAGTAGTAGTCAGCAAGTAAACGATAAACGGCTAAGTAAGCATCAGCGTGAGTTACAAGAGCAAATCCAGAGTGTATTAGGTCAATATGCTAAGATTATGACTAATGGCATAGGTAACGCCGCTGATACACAAACCTTGACGCAAGCCTATATCAGTGCAGCTAAGACTTATTATACTCAAGCTGAGGTGGATGCCCAAATTAAATTCTACGATACAGCGGTGGGACAAAGTATCCTTGCCAAGCAGCCACAAATTACCGCGGCTTTTTTACAACAATCCTTGCCTGACGATACTAGTGAAACTGAAGCACAATTAAGCGAGCTATTGCCACAGATGAAGCAGATTATTAAAGGAGTTCTTTAACGTCACTATTTTCAAGCATAACCTTAACATCAACGCACATCTTCTTTAAAGGCAATTCTGACAGGCCTAAAGGTGCTTTTTTGTTAAAGACACTTCATTTAAACCTTAGCTTAAATGAAAACCGAAAATCTTTATGCATAAAAAAGGTCACTATAAAAGTGACCTTTTTTAAACTGACCTAAGTAATGTTTATTTATAAGCTTATTTAGCCCGTCTTATTTTTTTGGCGCATTTGCACCGATAAACCAAGCATCTTTATCAACAATACGGCTTACTTCTGTCAACAAATCAGCAGTATCTTCATCGCCAGCATCACTGGCTGTATCAATACCTTCACGTAATGACGCTGCAATGGTTTTATAACGGTT
>NZ_DKGQ01000049.1:23986-40169 GCF_002453355.1 Psychrobacter sp. UBA6766
ATACCATTGGCTTTACCACCAAGGATAACGATACGTTCTGCAACGGTGTCAAACGCCTCAGTCAGACGCTCATAAGTTTCATCCAATAACTGATGGACACCAATAAAACCAGTACCTTGTAAATTCCAATGGCACTGCTTACTGTCCATACTTAAATCAATCAAATTTGCTAAATTAGAATTTAACAGATCGACCATTTTTTTAGCTGTTTCATCATCAATACCACTTGCGTAACGTTCTCTCATAATTTACTCCATTATTTTAAGTTTTTATTAGATGTTAGATTAACTTTTAAGCATGTTGTTGATTGTACTTATTACTTACTATTCATACTGCTTGCTAATTAATTCAGTACTCATAGTAGCAACTTATCGAAATGATTAAACCCCTATGTTTTAGGCTTTAGTAAGTGGTCGTGTAACGACTTTGTTAATCATGAAAAGCTTTGTAAAGGTAACTACCATTCTGTGCGTTTTTTATAAATAATAAACGCTGTTTTATCGGTAGCCGTTTTAAGATAATGAGTTTCCTAGTATCTATTTTAAATTTGAAGCGATGCCCAATTTAACTCTTATTCCAATGGTTAAATAGGCAGACAGGTAACGCGTAAGTTGATGGATAAGACCGGCAATTATCCTTTAAAAACTGCACTTTAGACCCCATATTGTTATAAACCTTACCTCTTATAACCTTTTATAAATATCAGGAAGAAAGCCATTATGCGAATGCCTGAACCGCGCTCGTCGCGTCAGTTAAACCAATTGGCCACTCAGCTGCAAGGCGAAGCTGAAATCAGTGGTGTCAATGCGTCTGGAACGCAAATATCAAGCCGCGCCTTTGAGATGGTCACCGACTTTGAACCTGCAGGCGATCAACCACAAGCCATCGAAAAGTTGGTCAAAGGCATCAACTCAGGCATGGATGAGCAGTTATTACTGGGTGTCACTGGCTCTGGTAAAACCTATACCATGGCCAAGGTCATCGCTGAGTGTCAACGTCCGACTATTATTATGGCGCACAATAAAACCCTTGCTGCGCAGTTATATGGTGAGTTTAAAGCGTTTTTCCCTAATAACGCCGTTGAGTATTTCGTCAGTTATTACGACTATTATCAGCCAGAAGCGTATGTTGCTGCTAGCGATACCTTTATTGAAAAAGACAGCGCCATTAACGATCATATTGACCAAATGCGCTTGTCAGCGACGCGAGCGTTGCTTGAGCGCCGTGATGCGATTATCGTTGCTTCCGTATCGTGCATTTATGGTTTGGGCGATCCAGAAAGTTATTTAAAAATGCTTTTGCATGTGGTGGTTGGCGATAAAATCGATCGCACGGCGACCATTAAGCGTTTGGTTGAGATGCAATATAACCGTAACGAGCTCGACTTTGGCCGCGGTACATATCGACTACGCGGCGAATTATTGGATATTTATCCAGCGGAATCTGAGCAATTGGCGGTTCGGGTTCATCTGTTTGATGATGAAGTGGAAAAAATCACGTGGTTTGACCCGTTAACAGGCAAAACCGTCCGAAGCGTGCCGCGAATTACCATTTATCCGAAATCGCATTATGTGACGCCGCGCAATAAATTAGAAGCAGCAAGCCATACCATTCGTGAGGAGCTTGAGCCGCGTCTCGAGTATTTCCGCGACAATAATAAGTTGGTTGAGGCGCAGCGTCTTAAAGAGCGCACCCAGTATGACCTTGAGATGATTCAGCAGCTTGGTTACTGTAACGGTATCGAAAACTACTCGCAGCATCTTTCTGGTCGTCCGTCAGGGGAAGCCCCGCCGACTTTGTTTGATTATATTCCAGAAGATGCGCTGCTGTTCCTTGATGAGTCGCACGTGACGGTTTCGCAAATTGGTGCAATGTATAAAGGCGATAGATCGCGTAAAGAAAACTTGGTCAATTACGGTTTTCGTTTGCCAAGTGCGATGAATAACCGCCCGATGAAGTTTGAAGAGTGGGAGCGTATCAAGCCTAAGACCATTTATGTGAGTGCGACGCCTGCCCAATACGAGCTTGAGCATAGCGAACAAGTGGTTGAACAAGTCGTGCGCCCAACGGGTTTGATTGACCCGGAGATTGAGATTCGTCCAGTTTTGACACAAGTTGATGATGTGTTGTCAGAGATTACCAAACGCCGTGAGCTTGATGAACGTGTCTTAATCACTACTTTGACCAAACGCATGGCAGAAGATTTGACCAGTTATTTGAAAGAATACGATGTCAAAGTTGCCTATTTACACTCAGATATCGATACGGTTGAGCGTATGCAGATTATCCATGAGCTGCGAACGGGCGTCCATGATGTATTAGTCGGTATTAACCTTTTGCGCGAAGGACTTGATATGCCTGAGGTGTCATTGGTGGCGATATTTGATGCTGATAAAGAAGGCTTTTTGCGTTCTGAGCGCTCTTTGATTCAGACCATCGGCCGTGCTGCGCGTCATTTAAATGGTAAAGCGATTTTGTATGCCGACCGTATCACGCCTAGTATGGAAAAAGCGATAGAGGAAACTGACCGTCGCCGCGAAAAACAAGTGGCCTTTAACCTTGAGCATAACATCACCCCAAAAGGCGCGCGCCGTAGCATCACCGATAAAATCGATACGGGTGATGATTTGGATGCTAACGACAATCAGATGATTCCAGTCAAGAGTAATTTGCCTGATGTCGATATTAGCATTTTGCGCAGCCCTGATTTGCTCGCCAAAGAAATTAAGCGTCTTGAAAAACAAATGCAGCAAATGTCACGGGAATTGAAGTTTGAAGAAGCGGCAAAAACGCGTGATAAAGTATTGGAATTGAAAGCACATTTGATTTAATGATATGAGGCAGCTTTATTTAACCGTTTGTATGTAATCTGAAGAAAGTGAGTGGCCTGGTTTGGCGCTCACTCTTTTTTATGGATTATGCTACCGAGGATATTTGATACAGTGAACTATGTATCGTTATATCTGATATCCTAGTATTAGAATTAATAGCAATTAGGCGTACTATTTATTGTGCTTACCAACAACTTACTAGAGTTAAACTCTAACGAAAACTCACTTGGTATGTCAGACACGGCTAAACAAGCTGTAATTGATGCGTTAGCCATTGGTTTTCGTTATCCAGACGACCAACGCGCAGCTTTAATCACCAGAGTTGCCAAAATCAATGGCCTGAATGAAAGTCAAATTTCTCTAGGTAGCGGCTCCAGTGAAAATATCCGCACTGTCGTACAAATGCTACAAAACAGAGCCTTAAGAGAGGGCAGGAATTTTCAATTAATTGTGCCGCACCCAACCTTTGCTTATGCGGAATTGTACGCAGTTTCTATCGATGTGCCGGTGATAAAAGTAGCGCTAACGCCTGAAAATTATGCTTTTGACTTACAAGCGATGCAAAAAGCCGCGGATGATTTCGATGGTATCAGCTTGTTTTATCTGTGTAATCCTAATAATCCAACGGCGACGATTACCGCTACGGACGAATTAGAAGCATGGGTACAACATGCTCCAAAGCATCACTATTTCTTATTAGATGAAGCCTATTCAGAATATGTCACCGACCCAAGTTTTGAGAGTGGGATTGCATGGATAAAAGAGCAGCGCTCTGACAATATTGTCATTGTCAGAACCTTCTCAAAACTGTGCGCGCTGGCAGGAATGCGCGTTGGCTATGCAGTCGCAAGCCCGCAAATGATTGCCAAACTCGAGGCATTTATATCGGTCGATAATACTAACTTAGCAGGTGCAGTAGCAGCGCTTGCAACCTTAGATGATGAGGCGTTTTTAGCATTGAGCTTACGCACCACCAATCAATCGCGCCAGATGGTTGAGCAGGTACTCGATGAGCTTGGTTTACGCTACTTGCCATCGCAAGCCAGCTTTATATTTCATGAAATAAAAGGCGAGGTGCAAATTTATATCGATAGAATGCGCGAACATGGTATCGCCGTTGGGCGTGAGTTTGCACCTATCACAGGCTTTAATCGTTTAACACTTGGTACGCCTGATGAGATGGCAGTATTTATGAAAACCTTAAAAATGTTTCGTGAGAAAGGCTGGGTATGAGTGAGCCAAACCCTGTAGTTTAACTATTATAAAGGGAAGTTGCCTAATATGCAGTTTCCCTTTTTTTAAAGCAAATAAGTATACTTAATTTTAAATTGAAGCAATAGAAGCATAAGGACAACACTTTATCGGTGTTAATTTATAACTAATAATTTGCTATTAGATAACTTGTAATTATGATAAATGCCACTTAATATGATGTGAAGCAGCTGCATGCGCTTTCTCACTCATGGACGACTTAGGCAGATTATCTATATGCATAATAATATCGATAACAACAGTAATAAATTACTCAAGTTAGACTTCAATGAAAATTCCTTAGGCATGGCAGACTCTGCCAAACAAGCCATCACTAATGCCTTAGCTGGCGGTGCTCGCTATCCTGATAAACATCGCACCACGCTATTGAGCAAAGTTGCTGCTATCAATGGCGTCGCTGAAAAACAGGTTTTACTGGGCAATGGTTCGATTGAAAGTATCAGAGCGGTCGTACAAATGCTGCATGACAAAGCCTTGAAAACAGACATAGGATTTCAACTCATCATTCCAGACCCGACTTTTGGCTGTGCAGAGCTATGTGCGCTTTCTCTTGGTATTCCAGTGGTCAAAGTGCCATTAACTCGCGATAACTATGATTTAGACTTTGCTAACCTAAAAAAAGCTGCCGCTGCCTTTGACGGTATCAGTCTATTTTATCTGTGTAACCCTAACAATCCAACGGCAATCATTACGGCACAGGACAAACTCAAATCCTGGTTGCAACATGCGCCAAAAAACCACTACTTCTTATTGGATGAAGCCTACTTTGGCTATATTACAGAGCCAGGTTTTGAGAGTGGTGTTGAATGGGTAAAGCAGGGGCTATCAGATAACCTAATTGTCGTTCGCACCTTTTCAAAACTGTTTGGCTTGGCAGGCTTGCGTGTGGGCTATGCGATTTCAAATCCAAAGATGGTTGCAGAAACTGGGTCTTTAATGTCTACAGACAATATCAACTTATTAGGTGCTGTCGCGGCAATAGCGACGCTAGAAGACGAAGCATTTTTGACGCACAGTTTACAAACCACCAATCAAGCAAGGCAAATGATGGAGACGGCGCTCGATGAGCTGGGGCTGCGTTATTTACCCTCGCAAACCAATTTTATTTTTTATGAAGTAAATGGCGATGTGCAAACCTATATCGATAGAATGCGTAAACATGGTATTGCCGTTGGTCGTGAGTTTTCTTCTATCCCAGGTTTTAACCGCATTACATTGGGAACGCCAGAAGAGATGACGGTCGTTATTGAGGCGTTACAGTTATTTCGTGAAAGAGGTTGGGTGTGATTGCACCAAATCGTATGATTTAATTTATCAAAAAAGAGCAATGCTTAGATGGCAACCTTGCTTTTTTACCAACATCAAACGCAGTTTTACATATTCTGTCTTAAAAAATATCAGCTCAGCTTATACGATAGGTTAATAAAGCACGATCTAACAAGCATAAAAAATATGCTGCACAACGATCATAAAAATAGCCGTGCTAAAAGTTTTTAAAATTTTAAGACAAAGGGTGTATATATGTTTGATATTAAATCGTTTTTTAAGCGAGAAGTAGAAAAGAAACTCACCAATGTGGATGATTATATCTTTATGCCTGAGCGCGTTGAGATGGCACTTGAAGGTGGTGAGCTGAATTGTGTGTTAAATAGCGATGGCCGCGTCGACATTTTTTATAGTAAGCAAGGGGTGACAGAAGTCAGTTCAGCGTCGCGTAAGCATCCTTTTACAGCGTTTGAGACCGAGTTGTTTCATGGTGTTTATGATGATGTCATCCATGCCTTGGTCAAAGAAGTAGATAAGATAATTGACGGCTCGTCCAAGTATTTCCACCGTAGTAAAATATTGCCTTCGACGCCGTCTTTGCCCGTTCGTCCAGATCCTAGTAATGAACTATAAGCTGATCCATTTTAAGAGCGTAAATGTTTTATAAATACCCTTAATAATAAAATTAGCAATAAAAAACTAAATCAATCAATTGGGTTATGCAATTGATAACCCAATTTATTTCGCGCAAACAAATCCTATCGATAAGTCAATTGGTCAGCTATTTATTTAACAATGCTGCCGTAGCAACTCTGTAGCGACTTTGCCACAACTCTAGCGACCAGCTGTGTTCGATAACTAGCATCTATCGCCGCATTACCTAATTCTACAATGGTTACTTGCTGCGGGGCTTGCTCACTCACGCAGCCACAAACTCTACTTTTTACCTCTTCCTCTTGAGCGTCAGTCATCGCCACACTAGCAATTCGCCACGCATTTTGTTTTTCGATCTGACTGCGACATTGATTATCAATGGCAGTTTTAAAAATATTCATACCAATTTCATTTGCCGAGCCAATGGCGTTGCCTGCATTAGTATTGCCATCGGTTGTCGCACAGCCTGTTAATGCAAAGGTGGCAAGCATGAGGGTCGAAGCCAGAAGTTTTTTCATAAGTTTTCCTTTGAGATTTATGAGTGTTATCAATATTATTGGTAGGTTGTGTTTAATCGAAACTAATTATAGTGATGGACAATTATAAACAAGTAATTTCTATAAATTAATAAAAAAGGTTAATCGATTGTCAATAACTCCCTGATTGAGTCTTGTTGATCCCTGCAACCTTTGCTCGCGGACTGTAGCATGACAAGGATTAGATTTGCCTTTAAAACTGAGTAAAACGGACATAAAAGTTTACAAAACCCTTAAAGTCTGATTAAATAACCTGTAAATATGAAACCTAGTACCGCCTGGCGAAACAACAGTTACGTTTGATGATCTTAAATCAGCAAACTTGAAGAAATACATTAAGATTCATGAGACTTGGGTTTTAATATCGCATAAAACGATGTAGCAATGTATGACACCCCATGTTTTAATTGCAGGGATCCTTTTTTATTTTATAAATGGGTCGCTGCACTTTTCAAGTATCAACATAGTATATAAAGCTCATAAATCAACACGGATTAGTTACTATTACGGTGACATGGTTGCGTAATATTTTATAAATCCACTTCGCTTTATTTTATCAAGGATGAAAATAATGACGTTTTTTAGTAAAACTCCTCTACTAGCTGCAATTGTTGCTTTAAGTATGACGATGGTTGCCTGTTCAGACAATACCGCGACTGATACCAATGATGGCGCTACCACTGACAACACTACTGCTTCAGCGTCGAGTGATAAGCTTGAAACAAAGTTTGTCACTATCGCAACAGGGGGCGCATCAGGTCCCTATAATATTATTGGCACTTCTTTAGCAGAAATCTACGCCAAAACCTTCGGCGTTAATGCTAAGACCCAAACCACAGGGGCGTCAGTAGAAAACGTCAATCTACTCACGCAGGGTAAAGTCGATATGGTGCTGGCACTTAGTGATGTCGTCACTAATGCGGTTGAAGGCACTGAAGACTTTAAAGAACCGATAACCAATATTCAACAAGTTGCCGTTCTATATCCCAATGTGATTCAGATAGTCGCTTCAGAAAAATCTGGTATCAAAAACATTGAAGATTTAAAAGGTAAGCGTATTGCGGTTGGTGATCAAGGTTCTGGCACAGAAGTAAATGCTCGAACATTGTTAGAAGGTTTTGGTATTACTTATGATGATGTCAAAGTCGACTATCTAGGCTTTGCCGATGCAGCCGATGCGATGAAAGCAGGTAAGATTGAAGCGGCATTTTTTAGTAGCGGCTTACCAAACTCTTCACTGTTAGAGCTAGAGCAGGGCATCAAATTGCAGCTGGTCACCATCAATCAAGATAAACTCAAAAAAATTATCGAAAACAAGCCTTACTTTAAGACGTTCGAGATTCCTGCTGGCACATACGGTAATGATGCTGCCATTCCAACAACCGCCGTGATGAATGCGTTGTTGATTCGTTCTGACATCTCTGAAGAGGATGGCTATAAACTGACCAAAGCACTGTTTGAAAACTTGGATGGATTGAAGAATGCCCATCAAGCAGCCAATGATATCAGTTTAGAGACTGCTCAAGAAGGAATGGTCGCTCCTATTCACCCAGGCGCTAAGAAATACTATGAAGAGCAATCAGCTAAATAAGCGCTTCAGTTTCACAATTGGCGCAGCAGTCATCGTTGCGCTAGTTTTTTTAACGTTATGGGCAGTTTTTGCACGTCAATCTGTCATCGAGGTGCGTGTTGATGACGTTGCTGAATCTGATAAGAAGATATGTTATTTCGTTGAGCCCAATTTTCAATTGCGCTGGATTCATTCTGTAGAAAAACAGTGGTGGGAGGAGCAATATGTTCGTGAGAAACAAGGATTATTGCTAACCACCACTTATTTGCAAGCTTTTGGAGCAGGAACCCCATCTACTGAAAATGTCGCTCCCGTAAAAAAACCAGGCTATGTCGGGTATGAAATCAACGAAAGGCTCCCCAGTCTCAACTGGGTGGTCTCAAGACGAACCAAAGGTGAAATTGATTATGCCGATCATCGTATTTTAATTCATCAATGGGTGCCTGATTATTCTGCAGTAATTATTACGCCCAAATCGTATAGTCTAATAGATAGATTCAATAAGGATTTTTGTCATGAACTCTCAAGTGATGGATCACAATAGCGAGACTACTGTCTCTAGTGACAACGCTAAGTTGTCAAAGCAACCGAACCTTCATGATAGCCCTGATATCGATGACGATGTTGATCCTAACCTCACACAAGCCATATTAGAAAAGTACGACCGAGAGTCAATTACGCGTCATATCTCTCAGGGTCCAGTAAAATATATCATTGCTACGATTTGTATTTTATATTCACTTTTTCATCTATATATTACTTTTAATCCTATGCCATCATTGTTACAGCGTTCTGTGCATGTGGGCGTTGGTTTTGCATTGATTTTTCTGATTTTTCCAGCCAGTAAGAAGAGCAGCCGCAAGCGGGTGGCTTGGTACGACTGGATTTGGTTCGTGTTATCTTTATCTGGAATGGCGTATCTTATCTATGAGTATCAAGATATTGTGACCTCACGCGGCGGCATAGCCAATCAAACGGATGTATTGTTCTCTATCATCACAGTGATCTGTGTACTCGAGGGCAGTAGACGAATTACAGGTTGGATATTGCCGATATTGGCGTCGATATTTTTGCTATATCCATTTATCAGCCATATGGATTTTATGCCTGATCGGCTGCTGACTCGACCTTATGATTTTGGCGATATTTTTGGTCAATTATTCTTAAAAACAGAAGGGCTGTATTCAGTCGCCATTGGTGCCTCGGTCACATTCATCTTCCTATTTATTTTGTTCGGGGCATTCTTGGCACGCTCTGGAATGGGGCAGCTATTTAATGATTTGGCGTTGGCGCTCGCAGGCGATAAAAAAGGCGGCCCAGCAAAGGTAGCGGTTATCTCAAGCGGTTTTATGGGTAGTATCAATGGCTCAGCCTTATCGAACGTGGTCAGTACGGGCGCATTTACCATTCCGTTGATGAAAAAGGTTGGCTATCATAAGGATTTTGCGGGCGCTGTAGAGGCAAGTGCGTCAGTCGGTGGTCAAATATTGCCGCCAATTATGGGTGCCAGTGCTTTTATTATGGCAGAAACAACAGGACTGCCATATAGTACGATCGCTTTAGCTGCCTTATTACCTGCTATCTTGTATTATCTGGGCGTCATCGCGCAGGTGCATTTTCGTGCAGGCCGCCGTGACTTAAAAGGCATGGCGAAAGAGAGTCTGCCACAGGTAAAAGAGGTGTTAAAGGCGCGCGGTCATATGCTGCTGCCTATCGTTTTTCTCATTTATTTATTAATCCAAAATGTTCCGGTAGGATACGCAGCTGCTTACACCATTGGTTTTACTGTCGTGGTTAGTATGCTACGAGCTGAGACGCGCATGAGCTTTAAGGATATTCTAGGCGCACTAGAAGATGGCGCGCGCCAGTCATTAGCGGTAATGGCGGCCTGTGCGGTCGTAGGGATTATTATTGGAGTGGTCAGCTTAACGAGTTTTGGTACGGTAATGACCTCTTCCATTGTTACCTTAGGGGCAGGATCATTATTGCTCACCTTGATTTTGACCATGCTGGCGTCGATGGTCTTAGGAATGGGCTTGCCATCAATCCCTGCGTATATTATTACGGCAACGATGGCAGCACCCGCATTAGCAGGGTTCAATATTCCTATATTGGCTGCGCACATGTTTGTGTTCTATTTTGGTGTGTTTGCCAATATCACTCCACCGGTCTGTTTAGCTGCCTTTGCTGGGGCGGGTATTTCAGGCGGCGATCCCATGAAAACAGGGTTTCTGTCGTTAAAATTAGCACTGGCTGGGTTTATCGTTCCGTTTATGTTTATTTATAATCCTGCAATGTTAATGATTGACCCAGCAGGACTTGCCGTTACAGCGAAAGAATTCCCATTGCCGCCAGTCATCGAAATTGTTACGGCTGTTGTAACATCTGTCATTGGTGTGATTGGGCTGAGTGCAGCATTAGAAGGATATTTTAAAGGCAGTATGAATTTAATCACGCGTATCCTTTTGGCCGTTGGTGCTTTACTACTAATCTATCCAGGTCTTATCACAGGTTTAATAGGCGGTATCATTATTCTCGCTATCGCAGCATTGAATATAAAAACTAGTAAAACTCCAGTGTTACCCCTGAACGTTTAATCTCGTTTAGAACATCCGTTAAAAGCATAAAAAAGGCGAACAGTAGATATCTACTATTCGCCTTTTATATATTTTAAGATAAACATTCTCACGCAAGTTTGATGACCACTAAACGAAACGCAATAACAGCATTTAGTTAACAGCCAAGCTTACCTTCAGCTTCTAAAGCCTTTTTACTGCGAATTGGTGCGGGGCAATCTTCACCATAGTATTGACGATCGGCAAAGTAACTTGAGCGTACCATCGGACCTGCCCAAATACTAAAGAAACCAATCTTTTTGCCATAGTCCATATAGCGCTGAAACTCATCTGGATGAACATAGCGATCGACTGGGGCATGGTCTTTACTGGGTTGTAAGTACTGACCGACGGTAATCATATCAACGTCATGCGCTTTTAAATCATCGAGCAGCGCATAAATTTCTTCTTCGGTCTCACCAAGTCCAACCATAAAGCCGCATTTGGTGGCAATATCAGGACGGCGCTCTTTGTATATTTTGAGCAAATTTAATGAATGCTGGTAATCAGAACCCGGACGGAAAGCTTTATAAAGACGAGGTACAGTTTCGATATTATGGTTAAACACATCTGGCGGTGTTTCCGTCAATAAGTCTAAGGCGATATCCATACGACCACGAAAATCTGGCACGAGTATTTCAATCAAGCAATTTGGGCTAAGTGCTCTTGACTCGTTTAATACTTCTACAAAATGTCCAGCACCGCCGTCTTTTAAATCATCCCGGTCAACCGAGGTAATCACCGCATATTTCAGACCTAGGCCTTGGATGGTCTCAGCGGTATGGCGTGGCTCGTCTTTGTCCAACTCATTGGGACGACCATGACCGACATCGCAAAACGGGCAGCGACGCGTACAGATATCACCCATAATCATAAAGGTTGCTGTGCCATCGGCAAAGCACTGCGGCAAATTCGGACAAGCCGCTTCTTCACAGACGGTATAAAGCTTTTGCTCACGCAAGGTAGCTTTGATACGTGCCACTTCTGCAGGTGACGACATTTTTACCCGAATCCAATCAGGCTTTTTCTTCGCCTCAACGGTCGGAATCACTTTAATTGGGATACGCGCTACCTTGTCATATCCACGTAGCTTTTCGCCTTGGATGGCTTTTTTTGGTTTTGCACGGGCAGCGGGGACGTGGGTTTGTACGGCGTTTGTCATAATCAAATGTTCTCTTAACCCTTGATAGGATAAGGGTTTTTGGCATTATTAGAATGTTTTATGAATGAAGCTATTATAGCAGGTATTTGGTCAATATTTTTTAGACAATCTCGTTAAAATGAGGACACACCCTAAGAAAGCTGTTGTAAACATAAAGGTTTTGCAGAACAAAAAGGCTTGCATGAACGATAGAATACTACGAAGTTTGGCTTTACCGTAGTTTTATTTATTGATATTAATATCCATGTCATTTAGCACATCTATGGCGGCGCGAAACGCTTCTTGGGTGGCAGGTGCGCCGCAATAAGGCAGGCTATGCATCAATACTTCTCGAATTTCAGCGACACTGGCGCCATTATTTATCGCCCCTCGGATATGACCTTTTAGCTCAGCAGGACTTTTTTGCGCAATTAAAAAAGCCATGGTAATTAATGAGCGATATTTACGCGGCAGTATCGACTCATCTTGCCACGTGCTGCCCCAAGCGTGTTCGATAATCCAATCTTGTAAAGGCTGGGTAAATGGTGTTGCTGAATCAAGCGAGCGTTTGACGTGCGCTTCGCCCATGACCTCGGTACGAACTTTTAAACCGTTGTCATAATTGGCATTATTGTCCATGTTATTGTCCTTAATATTTACTGGTAAAGTTGGTTTTATCACGTCAAATATAAAAATTCGCTGATGAAAAACATCTTATGAGTTTTTAGATGATAAGAGTATAACAAGTACAGGGTTTTTATTTAACCACGTCAGCTATAGTAGGGCGAGACCTTAATTCAGTAGACAAACCTTTAAGTAGGCTAAAAAGGGCTAAATTTTGTCGAACGTCATCAATTAGCTAAGTAATATCCTAATATTATCGGCGCTACTTTTCTTGTTTGACGGCGATTCCTCTCATTTTTATCACTATTTTTCAAATGAGGATATGCTCTAGTGATGGTACTATTTTTATAATAAATGTCCAATATGGCTTTATTCTGCGCCTTTTCGCGGCGTAACCATTAACATTTTGAGCGTTTTGAGCTATGATTACACAGATAATTATTCAATGCAGTACATCGATGTAGGCTGTCATTCTGACTACTCACGTGATGTACTGGTCACCAAACCGACGAGGACGACTATTGTGTTAGAAGCTTATCGTAAACATGTCGCAGAACGTGCTGAGCTAGGAACTGTTCCACTTCCATTAAATGAGAAGCAGGTAGCAGAATTGGTTGAGCTGCTTAAAAACCCACCAGCGGGCGAAGATGCGTTCTTGATGGACTTGTTAGAAAACCGTATTCCTGCCGGGGTTGACCAAGCCGCTTATGTTAAAGCTGCATTTTTAGCTGCTATCGTTAAAGGCGAAGCGACTTCATCACTTATCAGCAAGAAAAAAGCCGTTGAAATCTTAGGCACCATGCAAGGTGGTTATAACGTTCAGCCATTGGTTGCCGCGCTTGATGATGCGGAAGTGGCTCAAGAAGCCGCTGATGCTTTAAAGAAAACGTTGCTAGTATTCGATGCGTTCAATGACGTAACCGAAAAAGCGGAAGCTGGCAATGCGATCGCTAAAGAAGTCGTTCAATCTTGGGCAGACGCTGAGTGGTTCTTAAACCGTGATGCTGTTCCAGCGAAGACCACTTATACCACATTTAAAGTGACTGGCGAAACCAACACCGATGACTTGTCACCTGCGCAAGATGCGTGGAGCCGCCCAGACATTCCATTGCATTCATTAGCCATGCACAAAAACTCTCGTGACGGCATCATTGCTGACGAAGAGGGCGTTATTGGTCCAATGAAGCAAATCGAAGCGCTAAAAGAAAAAGGTCATCCACTTGCCTATGTTGGTGACGTGGTTGGTACGGGTTCTAGCCGTAAGTCTGCGACCAACTCAGTACTTTGGCTTATGGGTAATGATATTCCAAACGTGCCAAACAAACGTGGTGGCGGTCTAGTATTAGGTAACAATATCGCTCCTATCTTCTTTAATACTATGGAAGATTCTGGCGCCTTGCCAATCGAAAAAGTCGCGGTTGATAATCTAAATATGGGCGATGTTTTTGACATTTATCCGTATGAAGGCAAAATTACTAAGCATGACTCTGACGAGGTATTATCAACGTTTACGCTAAATTCGCCAACACTCCTTGACGAAGTTCGTGCTGGTGGCCGTATTCCATTAATCGTTGGTCGTGGTTTGACCAATCGCGCTCGTGAATATATGGGTCTAGGTCATTCAGACGTATTCGCTAAGCCAGAAGAGCCAGCGAATACTGGTAAAGGTTTTACTCTAGCGCAGAAAATGGTTGGTAAAGCTTGTGGCCTAGAAGGCGTTCGTCCTGGAATGTACTGTGAACCAAAAATGACCACAGTCGGCTCGCAAGATACCACAGGCCCGATGACTCGTGACGAGCTAAAAGACTTAGCGTGTTTGGGCTTCCAAGCAGACCTCGTGATGCAGTCGTTCTGTCATACTGCCGCTTATCCAAAGCCAGTTGACGTTGAAACTCAGCACACACTTCCTGACTTTATCATGAACCGCGGCGGCGTCAGCTTACGTCCAGGTGATGGTATCATTCACTCGTGGTTGAACCGTATGTTACTTCCAGATACCGTTGGTACTGGTGGTGACTCGCATACGCGCTTCCCAATGGGTATCTCATTCCCAGCGGGTTCTGGTTTGGTTGCATTTGCTGCCGCAACTGGTGTGATGCCACTAGATATGCCTGAGTCTGTCCGTGTGCGGTTTGTGGGCGAACGTCAACCTGGCATCACGCTTCGAGACTTGGTCCATGCGATTCCTTATCAAGCCATCAAAGAAGGCTATTTGACCGTTGAGAAGAAAGGTAAAATCAACGAGTTCAATGGTCGTATCCTTGAGATCGAAGGCTTAGAAGACTTAACGGTTGAGCAAGCGTTTGAATTGTCGGATGCGTCAGCTGAGCGTAGTGCGGCTGGTTGTACTATCACGTTATCTGAAGAATCAGTAACTGAGTACCTAAACTCAAACATCACGCTGCTTAAATGGATGATCTCAGAAGGCTATGGCGATGCGCGTACGATCAGCCGCCGCGTTGAGCAAATGCAAGAGTGGCTTACCAACCCAAGCCTCATGCGTGCTGACGAAGATGCAGAATATACTATCGATATGACGATTGATATGTCTGAAATCAAAGAGCCGATTCTTTGTTGCCCGAACGATCCAGACGATGCCAAAACATTGGCAGATGTCGCAGGCGATACCATTGATGAAGTATTCATCGGTTCGTGCATGACCAACATCGGTCACTTCCGTGCGGCGGGAAAACTTTTACAAGACGTTCCAGCAGGCAGCCTCAAAACTCGTCTATGGATTGCGCCGCCAACCAAAATGGATGCGCGTCAATTGATGGAAGAAGGCTACTACAACATTTATGCTCAAGCCGGCGCTCGTACTGAAATGCCAGGTTGTTCGTTATGTATGGGTAACCAAGCACGAATCGCGCCGAAATCGACTGCGGTATCGACTTCTACCCGTAACTTCCCGAACCGTCTAGGACAAGGTGCTAACGTTTATCTGGCTTCTGCAGAGCTCGCAGCGGTAGCGGCGGTACTTGGTAAACTACCAACCAATGACGAATATCAGCAGTACGCTGGTATGCTAAACAGCATGGGTGCGGAAGTGTATCAATACATGAACTTCGATCGCATGAAAGACTACACTGAAGAAGCGGACAAAATTAACGTTGCTCAGTTGACCTAAGCTTTAAATTGAAACGTTTTTAAAGTTTTATCGCTCTTACATAAATAGGAACCCCGTATCGTGATGATGCGGGGTTTTCTTCTTTTTAATATCAATAATGCATTTAACTGTAATCACGACAGGAGTTGTCGTAATAGACATACGTCTGCACTCAAAACTCTTAAAATATATCTATAATCAAGAAATAAAATTGTTATAGGCATTAAGATGAGTTTTTCAATGGAAATATTATTAGGTTTTTTAGCAGTGATAGCAGCTATTACTGTACCACTCATTATCTATTTTCTGCAAAAAAGCAAAAAGCAACTTTCCTATGAAATTATTTCAAACACACAGTTAGTAGGTGTTGAAAACGAGATTCAAGATAGGATTACGATATTATATGACGAAAAACAAGTTGTAAATGTTCATTTAATTTCTATTAGGTTCGTCAATGATGGAAACCAACCTATTTCTATAGATGATTCTGCTATGCCTATTAACATAAAATTAGGTAGCGCTACAAATATACTTACCTGCGAAGTGTTTGACCCCTGCCGTCAAATCC
>NZ_DKGQ01000024.1 GCF_002453355.1 Psychrobacter sp. UBA6766
TATCTAGGACAGCCCCAAAATTAATTGTCATCCATAAACTGTATTGGAGCTAATATGAGTGTAGAAAATTCGTCCGTTATACCTGATACCTCATCTGCAGGTATCGTAATTATTGGCGCAGGATTAGCCGGATGGCACGTGATTGATGCCATTCGTGCCAAAGACAAAGAAATTGCGATTACCTTAATTACGGCTGATAGTGGCGACCGTTATCACAAACCGATGCTAACAATGGCAATTAGCCAACAGAAAAACGCCTCGGATTTGGTTCGAGCGACTGGTAGCGATGCCGCAGAGGCTGCAAATATCCAATTGCTTGCCAATACGCAAGTGACGGATATAGACCCTACTAACCAAACTATACAGCTTATCTCAGCGCTGCGTTCAGATCCCGTTTATACCAATTACGCTACTATTAGCTATGACAAGCTAGTGCTGGCGATGGGCGCGCATCCTATTTTTCCAAAAAGCCTGCCAGAAGATTTGGTCTGGCATGTTAATCATATTGAGCGTTTTGGACAGCTACAAGAAAAGCTTGCCGCTGGTAGTCAGCGCATCGCTATCGTCGGTGCCGGTATGGTTGGGACGGAGATTGCTGAAGACTTATTAAAAGCAGGTCATGAAGTGACGCTGATTGATTTAAACGACGCGCCACTCTCGCAAATGCTACCAGCAAAAGCGACGGCTCGTATTGCAGCGGCAGTCAAATCGCAAGGGATTAACTTTTTAGGCGGCTATCAAGTATCGGATGTTACGCGTAATAGTGACGGCAAACTGCAAGTGAGCTATGAGCCAGTATCAGCTACTGACAGCGATGATTCTCAACAGCCGGAGTCATTAATCGTTGACCATGTCATTGCCAGTACGGGCTTGACAGTTGATGATAAATTGCCAACAGCGGCAGGGGTTGAGTTCAATCGGCGCACGGGTATTGTAGTTGATGCCACGACGCTACGTACTCATGCGTCCAATGTTTACGCGATTGGCGATTGTATGTCCATCAATGGCGTTGCTTGTCGTTATGTAGCACCGCTGCGTGCGCAAGCCGCGACGATTGCTGATGATATTTTGGGCCACGAGCACGGTGGTTATGATCATAAGCCGCCAATGATTCGCCTAAAAAATAAAGCCATATCGGTCATGGCGACAGGCGTTCCGCAGGCGCAAGGTAATTGGCAAGTGACTACTGAAAGCGATGAGGAGCTGGTCATGGACTTACTTGATGAGAACAATGATGTCAGCGCGACGGTAACAATCAAAGCGCCGCCAACGGTTAAAGCTTAATCCTTGCAGGGGTAAATCTCAGCGTTAATTTGTCTCAGTTTTTGCCAAAAAACCAGTTGTGTGACAAATGCATGACTGGCTTTTTTACATACAATAACCATGCGTTTTTATGCTATCTTTTACTAGGGCATGTCCTCAATTCAACCGATGGATATCTAAATGGGCTAAAAATGGCTAAATTTTGCCAAACGGCGTCAAATAGCTGGTTAATATCCCGATATTACCTGCGCTATTTTCCTTGTTTACCTGCAATTTAACTCACTTTTATAACCATTTTTAAAATGAGGACACGCCCTAAACTAGTATCTTTAGCATTAATTTAAATGATACATATTGTATTGCTATTGTTGACAGCCTTCGATTCAAGGCGGTATAGTAGTTAACGCTCGTCAAGACCTGTTCAAGGAAACATAAGAATAGACGACAGGCGAAAAATTAGCACCATAAAAAGTAAAGCGAAAGGACTCGTTATGACTCGAACTATTGACTTCGATACCATTCTAAATAATATTCCCACCGTTAATATGGGCGCGCGCTCCGCAAATGCGCCGCTTAGCCAAAGTTATGATAAAGGCCCCGATGTTCCGCTGATTGAGACGACCATCGGTGACTTTTTTGATGCGATTGTTGCCAAATATCCTGAGCGTGAAGCGCTTGTCGTTCGTCATCAAAATATCCGCTGGACGTATCGAGAGTTGCAACAGCAAGTCAATCAGCTCGCTAGCAGCATGATTGAGATGGGGCTTGAGATTGGCGATCGTGTCGGTATTTGGTCGCATAATAATGCTGAGTGGCTACTCATGCAATTAGCGACGGCGAAAGTCGGTGTCATTCTTGTCAATATCAATCCTGCCTATCGAACCTTTGAGTTGCAATATGCACTCAATAAATTGGGTTGTTCAGCGCTTGTTCTTATGCGCCATTTTAAAAGCAGTGATTATGCGCAATTAATCCGTGAGCTGTGCCCTGAGATTTATCATAAAGACTATACCCAGCTAGATTTGGTCGAGATTCCAACCATTGAGCGCATCATTTGGATTGATGAGCCAGACTCTGATGAAGAATTCGGTTTTATGCAGAAGTTTTCTGCTTGGATGGCGGAAGGCGATGTCAATGATCCCCGCGTTGCAGAGCGTCAGGCGCAACTTAAAAACACTGATGCTATTAATGTTCAATTCACGAGCGGCACGACAGGGACGCCAAAAGGCGCCACCTTAAGCCATCGAAATATTTTAAATAACGGCTACTTTATCGGTGAGGCAATGAATCTCACCGAAGAAGATAAGCTGTGCATTCCAGTACCTTTATATCATTGTTTCGGGATGGTGCTCGGTAACTTGGCAATTCTGACGCATGGCGGTTGTATCGTTTATCCGAACGATGGTTTTGAGCCATTGTCTGTATTGCAAGCGGTTGAAGAAGAGAAATGCACAGCTTTGCATGGCGTTCCAACGATGTTTATTGCTGAGCTTGATCATCCTGAATTTAAAAACTTTGATTTATCAACCTTGCGAACCGGCATTATGGCAGGCTCTAGTTGTCCGATTGAGGTTATGCGCCGCGTCATTGATGAGATGCATATGAAAGAGGTGACCATTGCTTACGGCATGACCGAGACCAGTCCAGTTTCTTGCCAAACCAACGAACATACGCCGCTTGAGAAGCAAGTATCAACGGTGGGATTGGTCCAGCCTGCGCTTGAGGTCAAAGTCGTCGATACCGAAACGGGTGAGATTGTGCCTTTAGGAGAGACTGGCGAGCTGCTAACGCGTGGTTATTCGGTGATGAAAGGCTATTGGGGAAGCCGCTTTAAAACGCGTGAAGCTATCCAAGATGGCTGGATGCATACGGGGGATTTGGCCACCATGGATGAAGACGGCTATGTCAAAATCGTTGGGCGAAGTAAAGATATGGTCATTCGCGGCGGCGAGAATATCTATCCGGTCGAGATTGAAAACTACCTTTATCGTCATCCTAAAATCCGTGATGTGCAAATCGTTGGTATTCCAGATAAGCGTTATGGAGAAGTGCTGGCTGCTTGGATTATTCCTAAGGAAGAGGGCTGCTTAACGGAAGAAGACGTGCGTCAGTTCTGTAGCGAGCATATTGCTCACTATAAAGTGCCAACTTACTATCGCTTTGTGACTGAGTACCCGATGACCATCACCGGTAAGATTCAAAAATATAAAATCATTGAACAGATGAAAGAAGAGCTGGGCTTATAAAGAGCGGTTCAATCTTAGCTGTAATTTTATAAACTATTTGTATGAGTAAAAACTAAAACACTCCACCGTTATAATAAAAATATTACTCGTATTTACGCATTAAAGAAAAGGGATATCATGAGCGCTATCATAACCAGTAAATTGAGTCCAAACGCTGCCGAATTTCAGCAAAACAGTGCCGCTATGCAAGAAGTTGTTGACGATTTATATCAACATCTGCGTAAAGTTGCCAAAGGCGGTTCAGAGCGCGCACGAGCCAAGCATTTAGCTCGTGGCAAGCTTTTGCCGCGCGAGCGTGTCGAGCGTTTGCTCGATGTTGGAACGCCGTTTTTGGAAGTGGCACCGATGGCAGCGCATGACATGTATGGCGAAGAGATTCCAGCGGCAGGCGTGATTGCCGGTATCGGTCGTATCAACGGCACTGAGTGTATGATTGTTTGTAATGATGCCACGGTAAAAGGTGGTACCTACTATCCGATGACAGTCAAAAAGCATCTTCGCGCGCAAGAAATTGCCCAAGAAAACCATCTGCCTTGTGTTTATTTGGTAGATTCGGGCGGTGCAAACTTACCCAACCAAGATGAAGTGTTCCCTGATAAAGAGCATTTCGGTCGTATCTTTTTTAACCAAGCCAACTTGAGTGCCGCTGGTATTCCACAAATTGCCGTCGTTATGGGTAGCTGTACGGCTGGCGGTGCCTACGTACCAGCCATGAGCGATGAATCTATCATTGTCAAAGATCAAGGAACGATCTTTTTGGGTGGTCCGCCATTGGTTAAAGCCGCGACAGGTGAAGAAGTCACGGCAGAAGATTTGGGTGGCGGTGATGTGCATACGCGTCTGTCAGGCGTGGTTGACCATTTGGCACAAAACGATACCCATGCGTTGTCGATTGCTCGTAATATTGTCAGTCATCTAAACCGTCCTGCAAAGCACATTCCTAATCAAATCAAGCCGCTTCCGCCGCGCTATGATGCTAAAGAGCTATATGGCGTTATTCCAACGGATAAGCGCAAACCTTTTGATATTAGAGAAATCATTGCGCGAATCGTTGATGACAGTGCGTTCGATGAATTTAAAGCCCGCTTTGGCACGACGCTGGTTTGTGGTTTTGCCCATATCGAAGGCATGCCAGTTGGCATTATTGCCAATAACGGCATCTTGTTTAGTGAGTCTGCGCAAAAAGGTACTCACTTTATTGAGCTGTGCTGTAAGCGCAAAATTCCATTGATATTTTTGCAAAACATCACCGGCTTTATGGTCGGTCGTAAATACGAAAACGAAGGTATCGCTCGTCATGGCGCCAAGATGGTGATGGCGGTTGCCAATGCCAAAGTACCAAAATTTACCGTTATCGTTGGTGGTTCATTCGGCGCTGGTAACTACGGCATGTGTGGCCGCGCTTATAGTCCACGCTTCTTATGGATGTGGCCAAATGCTCGTATCTCGGTGATGGGCGGCGAACAAGCAGCGTCAGTATTGGCAACGGTTAAACGTGATAATTTTGACCGTAAAGGCGAGGCGTGGAGTGAGGAAGATGAAGCGGCGTTTAAAGCACCAATTCGTGAGATGTATGAAGAGCAAGGTCATCCTTATTATGCCACCGCCAGACTTTGGGATGATGGCGTGATTGATCCTGCTGATACGCGTAACGTTTTGGCGCTAGGATTGAGCGCGGCCTATAATGCACCGATTGAAGAGACAAACTTTGGTGTTTTTAGAATGTAACATTATTGCAGTAAATATAACGTTAGTAGTCGTTTGATGCTTATAAAAATATAGAGAATGTTATGCAAAAAAAATTAAATAATTATAAAAGCCTATTGGTTAGCGTTGAGCAGCATGTGGCGACCGTAACATTAAATCGTCCAGAAATCCGTAATGCCTTTAACGATGAAATGATTGCCGAGCTGACAGAAGCTTTCACTAAGCTTGGTGCGAATGATGATGTTCGTGTCATCGTCTTAGCGGCAGCTGGAAAGGCGTTTTGTGCAGGTGCTGATTTAAATTGGATGCGCGCAATGGCAGATTATAGCTATGAGGAAAATCTAGCAGACGCCGATAAATTAGCGCAAATGCTCAAGACTATTTATGAGTGCCCAAAACCAACCGTTGCTGCCATTCAAGGCGATGTTTATGCAGGCGGAATGGGCTTAGTGGCCGTTTGTGATGTTGCTATTGCCGTTAAGATCTCCCATTTTTGTTTAAGCGAAGTACGGTTAGGATTAGCGCCTGCCACTATCAGCCCTTATGTGATTCGCGCATTGGGCGCACGAGCTTCGCAGCGTTATTTCTTAAGTGCAGAAGTTTTTGATGCCAAAAAGGCACGTCAGTTAGGCTTTATCCATGAGCGCGTTAGCGAAGAGTCACTTAATGATGCCGTTGCGGCATTCTGCGATAAAGTGGTCAAAAACAGCCCTGAGGCGGTTAAGACCTGCAAGCGTCTATTGCATGAAGTTGCAGGCGCAACGATTACTGATGAATTGATTGCAGATACCGTTAAAGGCATTGCTGATATCCGCTCATCCGAGCAAGGCCGCGAGGGCGTGCAAGCATTTTTGCAAAAGCGTAAACCGAATTGGCTAAGCGCTGATTAATGATAAAGATTTAGCAAGTTGCCGATAAATACATGATAAAAACGACAAGACACAGGGATAGTTATGTTTTCTAAAATTCTAATCGCCAACCGTGGTGAAATTGCCTGCCGTGTTGCTGCGACTGCTAAGCGTCTAGGCGTGAGTACCGTTGCGGTTTATTCTGACGCTGATCGCAGCGCTAAGCACGTAGCCGTCTGTGATGAAGCGGTTTATTTGGGTGGTTCTGCGCCAAAAGACAGCTATCTCAAAGGCGATGCAATCATTGCGATTGCGAAAGAGACTGGTGCGCAAGCGATTCATCCAGGCTATGGGTTTTTAAGTGAAAATGCCGATTTTGCTCAGGCTTGTCAGGATGCAGGATTAGTGTTTATTGGCCCCTCTGCTGATGCCATCCGCGCGATGGGCGGAAAATCTGAGTCCAAACGTTTGATGGAAGCCGCTGGCGTGCCTTTGATTCCCGGTTATCATGGTGACAATCAAGATGCCGAGTTTTTAAAAGAGCAAGCCGATAGCATCGGCTATCCTGTGCTGATTAAAGCCAGCGCTGGCGGCGGTGGTAAAGGTATGCGAATCGTCGAGAATAGCAGCGACTTCATTGGATTATTAGAATCTTGTCGTCGTGAAGCGATTACCAGTTTTGGTGACGATCAAGTATTGATCGAAAAATACGCGCTAAAACCACGCCATATCGAGATTCAGGTATTCGGTGATACGCATGGCAATTACGTACATTTATTTGAGCGAGATTGCTCGGTTCAGCGTCGCCATCAAAAGGTGTTAGAAGAAGCACCAGCGCCAGGTGTCGATACTAGCATGCGTGAAGCGATGGGAATTGCGGCGATTGAAGCGGCACGAGCGGTCAATTATTTTGGCGCAGGAACGGTTGAGTTTATCGTTGAGCAGCGCGAAGGCTCTATGAGTTTTTATTTCATGGAGATGAATACCCGCCTTCAAGTTGAACATCCAGTTAGTGAAGCCATCTCTGGTGTGGATTTGGTTGAATGGCAGCTATTAGTCGCAGCAGGCTTGCCGCTTCCTAAAAAACAAGGAGACTTGGCGATTAATGGTCATGCGATTGAAGCGCGAATTTGTGCTGAAAACCCTGACAATGGTTTTTTACCAGCGACAGGAACACTATTTACCTATCAAAAACCTGAGCACAGTACCTTTAACATTGCAGACGTGCGTATCGACGATGGCGTCCGCGAAGGCAATGTGATTAGTCCATTTTATGACTCAATGATTGCCAAACTTATCGTTCATGCGCCAACACGAGAGCAAGCGCTCGCCAAGCTTGATCGTGCGTTAGCGCAAACGCGCATCGTTGGTTTACCCAATAACGTGGCGTTTTTGCGCTATATCCTTAATACCCAGTCGTTTAGCCAAGCCAATCTTGATACGGCATTGATTGAGCGTGAAGCAGACGAGCTATTTAATCAGCATCCGCTTGAGCTATCGACGCTTGTCGTAACGGCGATTGCGCAGCAGCTTGCGAGTGAAGTTGCAATGCAAGGCGCAGATTTGGATCCATTTAGTCAGCCTAGTGGATTCCGTGCCTTTAGCGACTATACGCGCTCATTTAAATTGATTTATGACGAACAGCCTTATCACGCGCGTATTAGCAACTGGCATAATGCAACTGGGGCTCATGCTAAAAAGGGCGAAGATAATATCAATAGCTTTACCTTCGTCATTGAAAAAGAAATCGCGAATACTGAAGAGAATAGCAATATTAATGTGGCCGCGGCGACAGAAACGGTCTATGAAGGTCAAGTCAGCTATGCCAGTAGCGATGCGCATAATCATACCTTATGGCTGGAAGGCGCCCGTATCAGTGCGCAAAGTTGGACAAATAACGAGACCATTTATGTGTTTACTGATAAAGGTCGCGATGAGATTACGCTTGTGGATGTGATGGCACATGTTGGCGAAGATAGCGCTGCGGTGGGTAGTTTAAAATCGCCAATGCCGGGTCAAGTCGTCGCGTTTAAAGTAGCCGTTGGCGATACGGTCAAAAAAGGTGAGCCATTAGCGGTTATCGAAGCGATGAAAATCGAACATACCATTACCGCACCAACCGATGGGGTGGTTGCAGAATTACTGTTTGGCGCAGGTGACTTGGTTGCTGACGGCGATGAGCTGCTACGCATTGATAGTGAAAGCTGATAGCTGAGAGATGAATAAGAACAAGGCAAATAAGTGAAAAAGGACAATTAGTATGAATATCTCCTATCCAGAGCATGTCACTATCGTCGATGTCAGCCCGCGTGATGGCTTACAAAACGAGTCCATGACCGTTCCAACTGCCGTTAAGCAGGCGCTTATCGAGGATTTGATTGCCGCTGGCGTGAAAAAACTTGAAGCAACTAGCTTTGTTTCGCCAAAATGGGTACCCCAAATGGGTGACAATAGCGCGCTGCTTAAGGCACTTGCGCCAACGCGTCATGCCGATGTGAGCTATTCGGTATTGGTGCCAAATATGCGCGGTTTTGACAATGCCATTGCACATCGTCCTGACGAAATCGTCATCTTTGGCTCAGCCAGTGAAACCTTTAGCCAAAAAAACATCAATTGTAGTATCGATGAAAGTATTGAGCGTTTCGCGCCTGTTGCTGCAGCAGCAAAAGCACAGGGCGTCAAGGTTCGCGGCGTTATTTCTTGTACGGTTGGTTGTCCTTATGAAGGTGAGATTGACCCAAGCCAAGTAGCCTACGTAACCAGACGTTTAATTGAGATTGGCGCTGAGCAAATTGGTATAGCGGATACCATTGGAGTCGGTACGCCACTAAAAGTACAGCGCGCGTTACAAGCTGCACTAGAATACGCTGATATTTCTATGCTATCTGGACATTTTCACGATACTTATGGTCAAGCACTTAGCAATACTTTAGCCGCTCTGCAAATGGGCGTTAGCGAATTTGATACCTCTGTTGCTGGTCTTGGCGGTTGTCCTTATGCTAAGGGTGCTACGGGAAATGTGGCAACCGAAGATGTGGTTTATATGCTTCATGGTATGGGAATCAGCACGGGAATTGATTTGGATAAATTGGTCGTGGCAGGCGAGCGTATCAGTGAATTTTTAGGGCGTCCTAACGGCTCAAAAGTCGCTCGCGCACTGATTAATAAACGTCAGTCTTAACCAGTTTTCTGAGAATACAGTCGCTTTAAAAACATTATTTTAAAAACAGATTAAAATTTAAAACATTTATATACAAGGAATAGTTATGAGTTTACCTGGATTAAATTTTCAGCTTGGCGAAGATATCGACGCTTTACGCGATATGGTACAGCAGTTTGCTGCCAACGAAATCGCTCCGCGTGCGGCTGAGATTGATAGTAGCGATGAGTTCCCGATGGACTTGTGGCAAAAAATGGGCGACATTGGTCTTCATGGTATTACCGTTCCTGAAGAATACGGTGGCTCTGACATGGGCTATGTCGCCCATATGGTGGCGATGGAAGAGATTAGCCGCGCGTCTGCCTCTGTAGCGCTGAGCTATGGTGCGCACTCTAACTTGTGTATCAATCAGCTTAAACGTAACGGCAATGAGGCTCAAAAGCAAAAATATCTACCAAAACTTATTAGCGGCGAATTTGTCGGTGCACTCGCCATGAGTGAGCCTGGCGCTGGCTCAGATGTCGTTAGTATGAAGCTAAAAGCCGAAGAAAAAGACGGTCATTATGTGCTAAATGGTAGCAAAATGTGGATTACCAATGGTCCTGATGCCGATGTGATGGTGGTTTATGCCAAGACCAATCCAGAGCTTGGCGCTAAAGGCATGACCGCTTTTATCGTTGAAAAAGGCATGAAAGGTTTTGGTACGGCGCAAAAGCTAGACAAATTAGGCATGCGTGGTAGTCATACGGGCGAGATGACCTTTAATAATGTTGAAGTCCCTAAAGAAAATATCTTGGGAAATCTAAATGAGGGCGTAAAAGTCTTAATGAGTGGGCTTGATTATGAGCGCGCAGTATTGGCGGCGGGTCCCATCGGTATCATGCAAGCGGTGATGGACAATGTCGTTCCTTATATCCATGACCGAAAGCAGTTTGGGCAAGCGATAGGCGAGTTTCAGCTGATCCAAGGCAAAGTCGCCGATATGTATACTATCTTACAAGCAGGTCGCAGCTTTTTATATACCGTCGGTAAAAACCTCGATATGCTGGACAAACGTGGTGCAGGTCACAGCCGAGAAGTACGTAAAGATTGCGCCAGTGTAATTTTATGGTGCGCCGAAAAAGCCACGTGGATGGCAGGCGAAGGCATTCAAATCTTTGGCGGTAACGGTTATACCAACGAGTATCCGCTTGGTCGTTACTGGCGCGATGCCAAGCTTTACGAGATTGGCGCAGGCACCAGTGAGATTCGCCGAATGCTGATTGGTCGTGAGCTGTTTAACGAAACTAAATAAAGCGTTTCGACATGAATAAAAAAGCAGGACGTTTTAAGCGTCCTGCTTTTTTTATATTTATTCCACATAAACTTTAAAGATTATGACTGATTTTCATGATCAAAATAACGTGCTAACCCATTTAACAATAAATCATCGCGAAGCTTAACGGGTCGGTTGACGTGTTGAGCGATAATATTGGCATCGCCGCCAGTCATAATCACCTCAAAGTTCGGATGACGCGTGCTAATTTCATTAATAGCACCGACGATGGACAATAAGATGCCGCGATGAACCGCGTCTTGAGTAGTGATACCTTGACCGACACTATCAAAGGTGCCGTTAGAGATAGTGATTTGTTTGGTGCCAGAAAATAATGACTCGCGTTGCAGATAAATACTTGGGAAAATATAACCGCCCAAATGTGTCGCGTGGTCTATCAAATCAATCGTCACTGCCGTACCACAGCCAATCACGCATTGGCGTTTGGTTTTATCAACAGCGCCAAGCATTTGTAGCCAGCGGTCGCAGCCAAGCTGCTCGTCGTTATAGGCGCTTTTCATCAATGGATAATTGGCATCGACATGGACAAATTCAAACGGGATATTAAGTCGGCTTAATGTCTCTGAGACCTTTTTATTCAAGCCGTCACCAAGCACCGATGAGATGCCGATAAAATGCGGCGCATAACGCTCGAAGCGATCGGTCAGGCCCATCAGTAATTCGGCAGGGGCTTGCAGATGCTGTTTGGCATCATGCGAGACGATTTGTCCGATATCATCAGTAAGCCAGTACTTAAGGCGGGTGTTGCCAAGATCAAGCCAGAGCATAAAATTCCTTTTATATAGTGCTCGTTAAATAAGCGGTTTAAACTTGTTGAATAACGTCGATGCGTCCGGTAAAAAGCGCTGAAATATTACCGTTATCTTGGCGCAATTGCAAACACCCGTGTGTATCAATCCCGCACGCATAACCAGTTAGCGTCTCAACATTGCCGTTATGCTCTTGAGTGACACGTAACCGCAGCCCTGCCAAGGCATCCATAGCATCAAACTGGGTCAAAAAACTGTCCAAATTATACGTCTGTCCAGTGGGTCTTTCTAAGCCTAAATGCTCAAAGCGCGTCATCGCTGCCATTAAGGCTTTACTCATTTGCTGATACAGCTCGCGTAAGCTTGGCAATTCACTTTTTGGCTGCTCTAACGCTAATATTCGATTGATATCCTGCAAGCTAATCGCTTGGTAACTCATACCTTCGCACGTTTGCGCCGTCAGTTTCGGTGTTGCTTGAACATTGAGCCCTACGCCCATCACGACCCCAACCAACTTTCCTGATTTTAATACGGGTTCTATCAAAATTCCCGCAAGTTTATGAAAGGGCAACGTTTGCTTTTCTTGTTTATCCATCTCTGATTGACATAAATCTAATGCAGAATGATGCGAATAAAATCCCAAATCATTGGCCCATTTTACCCCAATTGGTGTCAGTTCTTGCTCGTGTAATTGTGCGTTTAATGTTTGAATTACGGGCATTTTTGCCAGTTCAACGCCGATAATCAGTGACAATAAGCCGCTAATCGGCATATGAACTGGATGATATAAAGACAGATAGACATTGCCGCGTGGCGACTGCCAAGAGCGCCCATGTTGCCCGCGGCCTGCGCTTTGAGTCTCGGCAGTCAATAAATGCTTCTCACTGGCGTGCAACGCCCCGTCTTGTACCGCAGCGATAAGCTCACTATTGGTCGAGGCGCTAGTAGCAAGGTGACGATGGTTCAGTTCGGGTAAATGGTCAAGCGCTAATGACTCGGACAAATAGGCAGGTAAAAAGTCAGATAACGGATTAATTGGCGGCATAAGTTTCGTCGATGTGTTTAATATGGCATGGATAAACTTTGATATACTGAGCGATTGTTACTCATTAAAAGTATAAAGTAGACAGCATAAAGGTCAGATTATAATTTGGCAAATGCGATTGAGAAGGTGATAAGCGAATGATTATAAGATTAAATAATTTCTATTAAAAAATAAGTACGACAGAAGGTCAATTCAATGATGTTATATGTATGGTTTGTGATTGCAGGGGCGTTTGCAGGGGTTAGTGCGGGCCTGTTTGGCGTCGGAGGCGGCATGATTATTGTTCCAGCGTTGGTTTGGATTTTTGCAGCGTACAACTTTTCGCCAGAAGTGGTGACGCATTTGGCCATCGGTACTTCGCTTGCCACCATTGTCGTGACTTCAATCAGCTCGCTCACGGCACATAATAAGCGCGGCGGTGTGCGCTGGGAAGTTTGGCGCAAAATGGCATTGGGCTTGGTCATCGGTAGCTTAGTTGGTGCGGGTATCGCCGATATGATTGATGGAAAAGTGCTGCAAGCCATCATCGGCGTTGGGGCATTATTGGTCGCTTTAAAGATGCTGTTTTTATCTAACAGAGAGCAGCTCGGCAAACCATTACCATCTGCTGGTGTACAGTTTGGCGCAGGAACTGGCATTGGAATGGCGTCGTCTATCTTTGGGATTGGCGGTGGCAGCTTGACTGTACCGTTTTTAAACTGGGCAGGACTACCGATGAAGCAATCGGTCGGCACCTCGGCCGCTTGCGGTTTGCCAATTGCCGTCGCAGGTGCGATAGGCTTCGCATGGTTTGGTCAAGACGTCGCCAATTTGCCTGAGGGCACGATAGGTTTTGTTCATGTCACGGGCTTTTTATGTATTTCCGTTGCCAGTTTTGCAATGGCAAAAGTCGGCGCCAAACTCGCCCACGTGCTGCCTGCGCTGACGCTTAAGCGTGCTTTTGGAGTGTTGTTATTGTTTGCGGGCGGGCAGTTATTGCTAAGTGGGATTGGGATGATTTAAGTTTGATTTAGAGAATTATTTCGATTGAATAAAACCAATAATTATTAGGCAGATCGAAAATTGTCATAATGAATAATACTATACATATGCTCAGTCGTTTGTGATAATATTTTGCTTAACTCTGTCGGGTTAAGTCAGTAATATTAATAAATGAGAGTGATGATCATGGAAGGTCATCATTAAAGGCAGTTATTAAAAAACCACGAGGCCTACTGACAATAGGCTACTCCATACAGTACAAGGAAGGACTGACCATGAGCAATCAAGATGATAAAACCACAAAAGTGGCCGTCAATGAAGAAAGTGACACAAATACAGTGACGGAAAAAAAAGTTATTCATAATGTTTTTATTGATACGTTAGAAAAACCGATTAATACGCCTCTTTCTAGACCTCCTGTTGATCCCAGTTTGTCCCAACAATCCGATAGTAATGTTCAAGGCAATGATCAAAATCTTGATCAGGATAAGTCGAGTCTTAATAGACGCCGCTTTATGAAAGGTTTTGGTACCATAGGCGTGACGGCTATAGGAGCCAGTAGCTTAGGCTTAGTAGGATGTGGCTCTGACGATGATGGCTTTAATCCGGAAATTGGTGAGACCGTTAGTTTTGATCATGGCGTTGCCAGTGGTGATCCTTTATCTGATCGAATTATCTTGTGGACACGAGTGACCCCGCAAAAAACGGGTTCGCAAAAATTCACCGTTAAGTGGTTTATATCGCGTAATCAGCAAATGACCGATGTGATTAAGCAAGGGGAAGTCATCACGAGCGCGGTAAAAGATTACACGGTTAAGGTCGACGTTGATAGCTTACAACCTAATACGGTTTATTATTATCAATTTGCAGTGGGCAAAAAGGTAAGTCGTGTTGGCAAAACAAAGACCTTACCCGTGGGTAAAGTCAATCAAGTCAAGATGGCTGTTTTTAGCTGTGCCAATTACCCAGCAGGATTTTTTCATGTTTATGCGGATGCTGCTAAGCGTCATGATTTAGATGTTTTAATCCATCTAGGCGATTATATTTATGAGTATGGCCGAACTACTACCGATGCTGAAGGCAATACTGTACCAGCCTATGCTTCGGCAAACGCGGCGGCCATAGATCGTGAAGTCCAGCCAGCTCAGGAAGCCTTTACTCTCAGCAGCTATCGCACCCGTTATGCTCAATATAAGACAGATCCAGATTTGCAAGATCTGCATGCTATTGCGCCAATGATTGCGGTATGGGACGATCATGAGCTGGCAAATGATACCTATCAAGATGGCGCTGACAATCATCAGCCTAGTAAAGAAGGCAGCTGGGATGCTCGTAAACTAGAAGCCGTGACCGCTTACCATGAGTGGATGCCGATACGCCCTAGTGAGTCACAAAGTAAGATCTATCGTAGCTTCGAGTTTGGTGATCTATTGAGTCTAAACATGTTGGACACTCGCGTCATTGGGCGTGATAAACAGCTTAATTATGTCGATTTTATTAAACCAGATAGTTTGTTGGGCTTTTCTATTGATACCGATGCTTTTAGAGCAGCTACTAACAATAGTAGTAGGGAGCTATTAGGACTTAGCCAAAGCAACTGGCTGGTTAGTCAAATGCAACAATCAACAGCTAAATGGCAAGTGCTAGGACAACAAATTCTGATGGGTCGTATGGACATTCCAGCGCCTGTGATTCTAAATCTTGCTGATCCTAGGCTTGGACTTGATATTAATGCTTATCTAACTTTAGTGAATACAGCTCAAACCAGGCCGCAAGATTTAACTGATGTAGACAAAGCTAATTTAGCACAGCCTGCAATCCCTTATAACATCGATGCTTGGGACGGTTATGGCTCAGCACGTCAAAGGGTATTGACGGCGGCTAGAAGCTACAATAAGAATTTAGTGGTACTAGCAGGAGATTCGCATAATGCATGGGCGAATAATCTAACTACGGATGACGGTATACCAGTTGGCGTTGAGTTTGCCACGAGCTCTGTGAGCTCACCAGGCTTTGAAGAGTACATTCCTAATCCACCAGAACAGGTAAAAGCAGTACTAACTCAACTAATAGAGGGTTTAAAATATATGAATCCTAGTGAGCGTGGCTATATGGCGATTACCGTTACTCCAGAGTCCTGTCAGTCGGAATGGATATTTGTCAGTGACATTCTTAGACAAACTTATAGCAGTAGAGTGGAGCAAACGTTAAAAGTGGTGGCGGGTGAAAATAAACTAAGTGTCTAGGTACTCTTTTAATTCCTGTTAATGATTTAACAATTCACGATAAAGCGCTCATCTCCAAAAGAGATGAGCGCTTTTTATATCATTACTTAAAAGTTCGAATTCAGACAATACAAACCCTAAAAACTCATCACAATTTGCGGTAGAATAGCCGCCTGTTTTTGCTAAGTTTATCGATCCTTCATGCGTCTAAAATCTCTCAAGCTGGCAGGCTTTAAATCCTTTGCCAATCCCACAACTTTTACCTTTCGACATGGCATTACCGCCATTGTCGGCCCAAACGGCTGCGGCAAATCCAACGTCATTGATGCCATTCGTTGGGTGCTGGGAGAGACCTCGGCTAAGCAGCTGCGTGGTGGGGCGATGAGTGATGTTATCTTTGCAGGTACGCAAGATAAAGCCGCCAAAAGCGTTGCCAGTGTCGAGCTGACCTTTGAGCATACGCAAGACGAGCAGACGGGAATTCGCCATGAATTTAATCTCTATCAAGAGTTGGCAGTCCGCCGTCAAGTAAATTTGGATGGCCGCTCAGATTACTTTATCAATGGCACGCGTTGTCGTCGCCGTGATGTGGTCGATGTGTTTTTGGGAACAGGGCTGGGCGCGCGCAGTTATGCCGTGATCGAACAAGGCATGATTGGGCGAATTGTTGACTCTAGCCCGTTGCAGCTGCGAGAATTTATCGAAGAAGCCGCTGGCGTTTCTCGTTATCAAGCGCGCCGTGAAGAGACGCAAAAGAAGCTTGAGAGGACTCAAGATAATTTAGCCCGTCTGCACGATATGCAAAGCGAGCTGATTAGCCAACAAAAGCGGCTGGCCAAGCAAGCTGCCAGTGCTGAGCGTTATGAAGAGCTGGCGCTAGCGCTTGCTGATATCAAGCAGCAACTTGCCATTCAGCAGTTATATCAAGCCAAGTACTATCAGCAGCAGCAAAAAATTGCCCATGAGCGCAGTGTCAATGAAGTCGCCACACTGCAAGCCAGTTATGAAACCCTAAAAGCCAAACAAGATAAGCTTGCCGCTCATATCAATCAAGAGCAGTGGCTCAAAGATGATGCGCAAAGCTCGCATTATCAGCAACAATTAAGCTATCAACAAGCAGAACATCAGTTAGGTGATGCTAAATCACAATTAAGCACCATCGCGCAGCAACTTGCCAATTTAGAGCAGCAGCGCGGACAAGCAGTCGATGAAATTGAGCGTTTAAAATCTGAGCAAGCCGAGCAGCAAAATGTACTAGATATATTGCGGCCACAGCTTAGCGAGCTTAACAATAAACGTGAGTCGCATAAACGCAATGAGCAACCGATGCAGCGCGCCTACCATGACGCGCAAAACCAGCTATCGCGCCTGCAAGATAAAGCGCGCATCCTTGAGCAGCAGCAAGTCATTAATAGCCAAGCGCAAAAACGCCAGCAGCAAAATCATGAGAAATGGCAGCGCCGTCAGCAGAACTGGCAGAGTTTATGGCAGCAATTACAACAGTCACTATCACCTATTAATGCTGTTGATGGACATGAGAAAAGTGGTGCGAACGGTTTACAGCAGACGTTAGATGCGCAGGTGACTGAGCTAAATAAACAGTTGCAGCAGATTGAGCGCCAACAAGATAGCGTTGATGAGCGATTATCAGAGTTGCAACCGCAAGCGCATGAGTTACAGCAACGTTTGCATACGCAGCAGCGCGCGCTAAGCGAGGATGAAAAACGTCATGCGGTATTGGCAAGTGAACACGATACCTTGCATCAGATATTGCATCCAAAACCCTTGCCAAAGCCTCAACAGCAGGCAGGTGTAAAAGCTGATGACGTTAAGGCCTGGGGTGGAAACAACTCAGTCATTAGTCATGACGACTTAACCATCACAACCTTGCGCGAGCAGATTGAGCTAAGTGCAAAAGGTCAGGAGCACGCAGAGCTACTTGATAGCGTATTGGCGTTATGGCTGGATAGCCATGTACTGGTTTCTAATCAATTTTCTAATCAATCGGACAACGGAAAGAGTAATGATAACTTCCAGAAGTCAGACAGCTTATGGCAGGCGCTTGAACATGATTTATCGACTTTGTTTACTTACCAAGGCGCACAAAATGAGATTAATAGTCCTAGTAGCAAAGGAAAATCAGCAGAAATAGGTCATAGTTTATGGCTATCTGCTAAGCAAAATGTTAAAAATTCAAAACCATTTATTGGTAATTTGCCAGGTCACTTAACGGATGAAGTACTGTCTTTATCAGAGCTGATTACTGCACCGAATTTAACGCTTTGGCAACAGTGTTATTTATATACTGCTCAATCTGAAATGACGAATAAGCAAACGCTTGAAACGCTTAGCGAGATTTTAAAAGTATTGCCGTCGTCAGCCGCTTTACTTACGACTGATGGCTGGCTTATCAGTCGTCGAGGTACGATTAATCTAAGCAAATTTGCTGGTACACAAAAAGGTCAAAATGATGGTAATAGTCAATTTTTAAGCCAGCGTTTACAGCAGCGTAACCGTTTGCAAGAATTAGAAGCGTTGCTTGATGAGTTGGAAAGTAAAATACAGAATCAGCAAAAGACTATTGCTGAGCACCAGCGCAACTATGATGCGCTCAATATTAGCTTAGAAGAAACGCGCGCTCAAGCTCAGCAATTGACCCGTAATAAACATCAATATCAGCAAAAACTCATTACTGAGCGCGCCAACGCTGAACGCCTGCAAGCGGACAGTCAGCGTTTAAATGATGACAAAACCGCTCTTGAACAAGAGCAGGAAGAGCTTGAACAAGAACAAAATGCGCTCAATCTAGAGAAGCAAAATATCGCAAGCGAAATAGCAGTTCTAACACCGCAAATAGCCGATGCGCGTGCGTTAAGTCAGCAATTGCAGTCCGAGCGTAGTGAGCTAAATCGTGCGCGGCAGGCAGATGATGATGCTTGGCAAGCATTGCAGCTTCGTATCCAACAAAGCGAGATACGATTAGAGCATAGCGTGAGCAGTCTTGGGCGCGCAACCGAGCAGCATAAACAGTCGCTGAAAAGCGAGCAAAATCTAAATGCAAATCATGAACAGCAACAAAATAAATTACCCGCCCTGCAAGAAGCGTTACAAATTGCGCAGACAGCGTGCGATGAGCAGCAAGCGTTATTGACGACGCGCGAAACAGCATTGAATGACCTAAAGCAAAATTATGCTGAGCAGCAGGTCGAGCTAGATAGCTTGCAAAATACCTTGCAAACGCAGCAAAATGAGCTTGCCAGTCTCACGACAGAATTGGCGCTCAGCGCCGCGCGGTTAGACGATGCCAGTCGCCAAACGCAAGAAGCGCTAGATGCTTACCATAAAGTCAGTCATAAGTATCAAAGGCAGTCTGACATATCTCAGCCGCCGCAGCAAACCATGAGCGTCTCAAATTTAATAGCAGATTTTATTGCTCATGACCGCCGCGTTCGACCGGATAAAATCGCTGAATTAGAGTCTGAGCATGCAAAGCTTGAGCAGCAATTAAGTAAAATAGGTGCGGTCAATCTTGCTGCGGTAGCAGAATTGACAGATGTTAATGAGCGCCTGGAGCCGCTGGCACAGCAAACAGCAGACATTGCAGCCAGTATGGAAACATTGAAGGAGGCAATTGCTTCAATCGATGAGACCACCAAGACGCTGTTTATGCAGACGCTCGATGCGGTCAATAATGAGCTTGCCAATTTATTTGCCAAAGTCTTTGGCGGCGGGCAAGCAAGCTTAACGTTGAATTTAGAGGACATGCCAGCCAATTCACCAAAGTCAGAACAATGGCGGGCAGGGCTGACCTTAATGGCACAGCCAAAGGGTAAGCGCAATAGCCGCCTTGCGGTACTGTCGGGTGGTGAGAAAACTTTGACCGCGCTTAGCTTAATTTTTGCGATATTTAAGCAGCATCCAGCGCCATTTTGTGTACTTGATGAAGTTGATGCGCCGCTTGATGATGCCAATGTCGCCCGTTTTACAGGCTTGATAAATGAGTTAGCAAATGACTTGCAGTTTATCTTTATCAGTCATAATAAGCTGACGATGCAGATTGCTGATGAATTAAAAGGCGTCACTATGCCAAGCGCAGGGATTTCTACCTTGGTCAGTGTGTCACTAGATGAAGCAGCAAGTTACCTTTCTGATTAAGAGCAGCGCTGAATAGCAAAATAATTAATCACTGGAAGCGATGGTCAGTGGTATAGTTAGGGCTGGAATATAAAGCCACACACGTAGTCGGTCAAGTATGTGGGGCTAATGATAATCGATGACTATATGGTGACGATATTCTTTAGCCATGCTAGACTATTGCCATTTCTTCGCACTTGTACCTTCCCTTTTGTCATATATTAGGATGTATTTCTCATGACCGCTATCCAGTTTATCTTGATCGCCATTGCCGCATTTATCGTGCTTGCAGGGCTGTTTATGGTCATTCGCAGCTTTAAACGACGAAAAACTGCTGAGGCTGCCGCGGTCAATTATGATAAAAACGGTATTCCCATTATTCCGCGTCATGAGCGCAATATCGTCGAGCAGCCAGACTTAGACGATACCGTCGCAGGCGAAACCAGTATCGCTCCTGATCGCAGTTATCTCAATGCCGTTGTTGAAGATGCGCCGTTGACGCAAGCACATAGCAATGTCGATACGCAGCTAACGGCTGAAAACAATGGTTTAAATAATAGTGCGAACGATAATTACAGCCATATCAGTGATGAAGACTATGCTCGCTGGCAAGAAGAGCAGCAGCGAGCGGATAATAGCGAGTTTTCAGAAGTCGCTGAGCAGATGCATATCGAGCAAGAGCCTGATGCGTTTTCAAGCCTCATGTCAGCGACTGACAGTCTGATGCCCGTGATTGATACCGTAGATGAGCCAAGCTTTGATAATAATAGCCCGATCCTCGATCAGCATTTATCAGAGCCAGTCGATGAAGCGCAAAACGGTCCATTAATCAATGCCCAAGATAATATCAATATTACCATTCTGCCGCACCAATACCGTGACCGTCCAGCTGCGGTGATTCGTGGCCGTGATTTATTGGCGTTAGTGGATAAATACGGTCTGCGCTATGGTGTGATGAATATGTTCCATCGCTATGAGCAAAAAGATGGCACTGGCATGCTTTGGTTTAGTATGATGGGCATCACCGATAATGGTATCGCGCCTTTTGATCCGCATAGTGTGGCGACCAATACTTATAATGGCGTGGTCGTGTTTTTATCATTACCGCATCCGCAAGCTTTGCGTAGCTTCGATAGCATGATGAGTATTGCCTATATGATGGCAAGCGATTTGGACGCCGTTATGCTCGATGAAGAAAACGAACCCATTACCCCAGAATATAAACAACAGCTGCGAAACCAAGTTCGTGATTATGAAGGTTAATAAAACCAATTATTAAAAATATTGATTAAGTACTAAAAAAGGCAAATAGCGATAACGTTATTTGCCTTTTTTGGTTTTTGGATTATTCGTTTTTCATTTGCCTGTTTTTATACGTCTGTTTTTCTATAAAATGTTATCCGACCCATCTGCAAACTTGTTATGATATCGGCATCTTGAATTGTAAAAAAGACGCTGACTATGACTGATTCTATCTTACCGCCGACTACTAAAGACCCTAATGCTGCCCACTCTGAAAAAAATGATGCTGCTATTATCACCCAAATGCGCACGCTTATAGAGACGTTAAAGACGCATAATTATGCCTATTATGTGCTCGACAATCCCGTCTTAGAAGACAGCGAATACGATCAGTTGCGTCGCTCTTTGTTGGAACTTGAAGAAGAATATCCAGACTTGATTCAGCCGGACAGTCCGATCAATCAGGTCGGCGATACGCCGCTGTCTGCTTTTACCCAAGTTACTCATGATATTCCGATGCTGTCGCTTGGTAACGTTTTTGAATACGATGATTTGCGCGATTTTATGCGCCGCGTCAATGATCGTCTCAATGACGCGCAGAAAAATCCTGAGTATGAAATTGAGCTAAAATTAGATGGCTTGGCGGTGTCATTAAAATACACTTACGGTAAATTTGTGCAAGCGGTGACGCGCGGTGATGGGCAAACGGGTGAAGATATTACCCAAAATGCCAAGACCATTCGAAACCTACCGCTTTGGCTTGCTGATGCTGCTGATATTCCGCTGTTAGAGGTACGTGGTGAGGTTCTGATGCCAAAAGCAGGCTTTGAGCGTTTAAACCGCTTAGCGGAAGAAAAAGGCGATAAAACCTTTGCCAATCCGCGCAACGCTGCCGCTGGAAGCTTACGCCAGCTAGACCCCGCTATTGCTGCCAGCCGTCCGCTTGCCTTTTATTGCTACTCCGTTAACCAAGGTTTACCTGAAACTATCGAAACCCAATCAGCTGCCTTGGCTTGGCTTGGCGATATTGGTTTTAGTGTCAGCGCTGTCAGAGTGGTGCAGAACCCTCGCGAGGCGCAAGAGTACTATGAATCCGTCATTGAAAAACGCGCAAAATTGCCGTTTGAAATCGATGGCACGGTCATTAAAGTCAATAGCTTAGCCCTGCAATCCCAACTTGGCTTTTTATCCCGTGAGCCGCGCTGGGCAACCGCTTATAAATTCCCTGCTGAAACCGTGATGACGCGTCTAAACGATATCGAATGGCAAGTCGGACGCACGGGTCAAATCACCCCAGTTGGCAAGCTCGAACCTGTGAAAGTCGGCGGCGTCACCGTCAGCAATGTCACCTTACATAACTTCGGTGAAATTCAGCGCTTAGACGTACGCGCAGGCGATATGGTCAGCGTGCACCGTGCAGGCGATGTTATCCCCAAAGTCACCCGCGTTTGGGTTGATCAACGCATCGCAGATTCAGAACCCGTCGAGCTGCCAACGACCTGTCCCGTCTGTGACTCGCCTGTGGTATTGCCCGAAGGCGAAGCGTTGGCACGTTGTACGGGCGGATTGTTTTGTCCGGCGCAGCAGACCGAAGCGCTTATTCATTTTGTCTCGCGCCGAGCGATGGACATCGATGGCTTGGGCGCCAGTTGGCTGATTAGCTTTTTTGAGCATGGTCTGGTCAAGACTGTCGCTGATATCTATCAGTTGCACAAGCATACGGATGAGCTGATTAATTTTGAAAAATTGGGCGAAAAATCAGTGCAAAACATCGTTAATGCTATCGAAGCCAGTAAGCAGACGACGCTGGCGCGATTTATCTATGCGCTTGGTATTCGCGGTGTCGGTGAGACCACCGCGCAGAATTTGGCACAGCAATTTGGCGACCTTGATAGCCTGATGGCAGCAGATATTGACAAGCTCCTACAAACGCCTGACGTCGGCGCGATTACCGCCGAGCTTATTTATGAGTTTTTCCGCGCTCCGCACAATATCGAAGTCATTATCGCCTTACGAGAAGCTGGCGTGCATTGGGATAAGGTTGAGCAAGTGGTGTCAGAGGGATTGCCGCTCGATGGGCAAACGTGGGTCATTACGGGCGCGCTTGATAGCATGGCGCGTGATGAAGCCAAAGCCAAACTGCAAGCGCTCGGTGCCAAAGTCTCAGGCAGTATCTCTGCAAAAACCACTGCACTATTGGCAGGTGATAAAGCTGGCTCGAAGCTCACCAAAGCGGAAAAATTGGGTGTAAAAGTGGTGAGTGAGGATGAGTTCTTGGCGTTGGTTAGGGAGTAGGGTATGAATATTGATGATTTAGAAGGTTTGGATGAAGATACTCGAAAAGAACTTGAAGAGTTGCAGAAAGTGACGCGTGAAGGTGGTGGTACTGCTTTTGCACAAGCCCAATTTGGAATTTATAACCACAGAATAGATAACAAGCAATATAATTTAGCGTTAGAAGCATTAAAGAAGATAAGAAAAACTGATGACAAAGAGTACTATGAGTTAGCTCGGATGAATATATCTGTTATTAAGTATAATCATGAAAATAGTTTGGAAGAAGCTTCTGAGATATTAGTAGAGTTATTAAGTGATAATTCTTGGGTATCTTCAATTGCAAGTAGATATGCCTTCAAATTTGCAAAGGATTATTTATCAAAGAAAGAATATGGAAAGTCTATAAAGTTATTTAGATTAGTTAGCCACACATATCCTTATGAATCATACTGTTATGATAAGATACATAGTTTCCTCCTAGAGCCTGAAACTGAAACTCTAGGTAAAGCTTTTATAGAGCTTTTAGATAAAATATTATCAGTAGTCGATATTTTGAGATTAGATTTTGGTCAGCTGTCAGATGCCGAAAAAGCTCCTGAAAGAAAGTTAGCTCACTACACAGGGACATACACAACAGAAAAACTATTAGCTATAGAGAAAGCAAAAGGGCGACCAAGTTTATTTCGTCTAAATACTATTAATAATGTAAATGACCCAAGTGAAGGTCAACTACTTTTAAATAATTTGAAAGGTGTAACAGAAACCTCATTTTATGCGCCAGATTTTGACGAAAAGCTGCATGCTTTTATTAGTTGTTTTACCTTTAATCACGATAGTCTTAACCAGTTCAGACTATACGGTAAACAAGATAATAAGGAAGCCTCTGGAATTAGTTTAGTATTTAATCAAAATTTCTTTCAAAAACATGATTCTACTGCAGGGTTGTCTTACGTAGCATTTGAATATAGTTTACAAAAAATCAGTGCAACTTCTATTCAAAGAAGTACTGACGAAAAATCTATAGAAAGAATTAAAAAGCAGCCAGTAATGAGATGTGTCTATCTTGATCCTACTTCTAACTACATTCATTTAGCCCAGCGTAATCGACTAACATTTTTTCGAGAGTTTAATGATGACACTGCACAAGCAGGAAGTGAGAAAATAAGTAAAGCTGAACACGAATGGAAGAGCTACAAAAGCTTTATTGATAAAAAAACTGATGATTTTAGCATCGCTTTTACAGCTCTCAAAACTCATTATAAAGCGATTGACGAAGAAATGATTAAAATTGAGGAGATAAACTCAAGATTGATAAATAATATAAAAATACTATTAAACGAAATTCTCCTACCTTTAAAATATCTCGTTAAACACTCAGCATTTCAAGAAGAACAAGAATGCCGAATGATTTATATCACTTCGCTTGACGATAAAAAAGTAAAAATGGAGTTTGGAAAGTTTCTATATGTTGAGTATGAAGCTGATGTAAGGGATAACCTAGACAAGATATATATTGCTCCTGCTGCTACTCAATACCAACCTTATTTATCTAAATTACTCTGCGAAAGTAAAGATAAGAAAAAGGTTAGAATTGATCTTTCAAATAACCCATATCGGCAAACTTAATGTCCTTTAGTTGCGTGTGTGATATAGGCTAAAACACACGCTACTAATTTCTACTCCGCCACCTCTCCATGCGCCTTAACCTCACCTTTCTTACTATCCGGCTGAATCACGATAGGCAATACTAATCCTTTCGCAAAGTCATCGGACAGCACATAATCATAGCTACTGGCAGCGACATCAGGCGTGGTATGAATGATAAGTTTCATCTCTTTGTCATCGGTTAGCTCGTGCGAAGTATAGGTTTCGCTAAGCTGATCGAGCACTTTTGAGAGTGCTTCATTGCTTGCCATACTCACGGTCAGATTGTGCTGCGCGGTGGCATTATCCACACCGAAATACTCGGCATAATCGCGCACATTTTGGCTATCGAGCGCAAACGGATACTCATAATTGGCAGGGTCAACAGCTTTTTCTCCGCTTGCGACCAGTGACCAGTCAATAGTATGCACGTCTGCCGCGTCAGGTGTTTGCGTAGCAGAGGTGTTAGCATCAGCATTGTTGGCGCTATTATCGCAGCTCGTTAGTGCCGCCAAGCCTATGCTAGCCATTATCATCATACTTATGAGGCGCTTAACCATCGAAGTATCCTTTTATTATTGATCGTCATGCAATTGTTATCAGCGCTATTTTGCCAGTTTTCTCTTTGCTTCTCTAGCATAATAAAATAAAGCGTTGGCGAGTACACTTTTAAATTTCAGCCATAAAAAAACAGCCACCGTTCGATGACTGTTTATATTGTTGCTAGATTGAACAATGATAGGTTTATCATTATTAATGCACGATTAAACCAAAATCATTATCTGCCTATCTGACAGTTTACTTGATATTCTTTACCGTTTGCCCATTTCATTGCAAGGATACCCTTGTCGTCTTTCATGTGCCATGCATACACCACTTCTGGATTTGACTCGTTAACGTAGCTTGCAGTGTCACCTTGGACACCGCCATTTAGAATGATTGGCTGGTCTGCCCAGTTTACTTTAGGTAAAGTCGCATTTAGCATGACTTGTTTTTTATTGATTGACTGTTTTGCCAAGATTTTGCTGTCATCGGTACAGGTATAAGGGGCTGGCGCCATACGGTCATAGGCGACATCAGTCACGCTTTCTGACGCGGGGGTTTTGTTTGGCGTAGTAGGTGCGGTGGTCGCACAGGCACTGAGTAGCGCTAAAGCAGGTAGGGCAACAGCAACCTTGGTTAGGGTATTCATGGCATTCTCCAAAAATTTAAAAATTAGCAGGTATTTTTTGACTATGCTTTTTCTAATCGTGCGCTTTTTAACGGCGCCTTATGCATATAGCGCCTATGTTAACGAAAAGACTTTCTAGAGAATGTTAGAAATTGTTTGTTACATGTTCGTTAAGTTACTTAAACACTGACTAATGTAACGTTGTCCTTAATAGCCTTTGTAAAATAACTATAGTGGATGAAAAATAATATCAATACATCAAGCACTGCTGATATCAATTTTTCTTGCTTGCTGTGCCTACGCAGACAGAGGCTACAAAAAATTGATATCAGCAATACCGCCGCGTTTTTAGGATATTTTGACTATAAGCTCAAACAGTTATTTAAAAAGACCAATATATTTAATGGGCAAAACATAAAAAAGCGCCTATCGACTGCTGAGCTGATAGGCGCTTTAATTTGGGCATGGTTAAGACATGCTGAATTTAACAGCTGCTTTTAGTGTTTAACTATTTAGTCTTGCGCGGTGGCAGACCTGTATGCTGAGTTTGGAAGTTGCCTTTACTAACTTTTTTGTGATTTTTGCTCAATGTGCTTTTATTCGAGGTGTTTTTTGCAGCGTTAGGACTATTATTACTGCGTTTCACCGAGTCATTACCCAAGCGGCTGTTCTTTTTACGCGCCGATTGATAGCTGTCTTGCGCCGCGTCGCGACCTTCTAAACTGGCGTTAAATGGCGGGATTAAGCAGCCACGACCTTTACCGATCAAATCCCCACGTCCCATATCTTGCAGCGCTTTACGCAGCATGACCCAGTTTTTTGGGTCGTGATAGCGTAAGAACGCTTTATGCAGTTTACGCTGCTTGCCAGACTTGACGATATCCATATCGCCCTCACTGCGGCTCACCTTATGCAGCGGGTCTTTATGCGTATGGTACATGGTGGTTGCGGTCGCCATCGGACTAGGATAAAACGCCTGAACTTGGTCAGCACGGTAGCCATAGTTTTTAAGCCACAAGGCCAAATTCATCATATCTTCATCTTTGGTGCCAGGATGAGCGGCGATAAAGTACGGAATCAGATATTGCTCTTTGCCTGCTTCCTGACTGTACTGCTCAAACATGGCTTTAAACTTATCGTAGCTACCCATGCTAGGCTTCATCATTTTTGACAGCACTGCTTCTTCTGAATGCTCAGGAGCGATTTTTAGATAACCGCCAACATGATGACTGACCAACTCTTTGACATATTCAGGATCTTTAACCGCCAAGTCATAACGCAAACCAGAGGCAATCAGGATTTTTTTCACGCCTTTAATATCACGCGCTTTACGGTATAGCTGGGTTAAATTGCTGTGGTCAGTAATCAAGTTATCGCAGACATCAGGATAGACGCAAGACGGTTTTCGGCAGTTTTTCTCAATCGTCTCATCTTTACAGTTAAGGCGATACATATTGGCCGTTGGACCACCAAGGTCGGAGATGACGCCAGTAAAGTTTGGTGCGGTATCACGAATGGCTTCGACTTCACGCAAGATAGAGTCTTCTGAGCGGTTTTGGATAATACGACCTTCGTGCTCGGTGATTGAGCAAAACGTACAACCGCCAAAACAGCCGCGCATGATATTGACCGAAAATTTAATCATATCATAAGCAGGAATGCGTGCATCACCATAGCTTGGATGCGGCAGACGAGCGTACGGCAAATCAAAAACGTAATCCATCTCTTCGGTTGAAAGTGGAATCGGTGGCGGATTAAGCCAAACGTCAATCGAAGTGTGTGAGTTTCCAGCGCCGCTGCTATGGCGCTGCACCAAAGCACGCGCATTTCCCGGATTGGTCTCAAGGTGTAAGATTCGGTTTGCATGCGCGTACAAAACTGGGTCAGCTTTGACATGCTCATAATCCGGCAGACGAATAACCGTTTGCTCACGCGGTGGCATTTTTAATTTATGCTTTCGCGCGGTTTGTGGTTTATCAAAGCCGCGCATTTGTACGATTTGTGTGTCTTCATCGACTTGGTCAGCATTTAAGACTTTATTGGTCACGGGTTCGGCGACAAAACCTTGATACTGTTTCGCATATTGGGCTGACACGCCAGTCATTGCTGGCGTAGCTTGTCCAACGGGCGAGGCGCTAGTCTTGTCTTGCTCGATTGAACACTGATCAACGTCTTCCGTCATCACATATGGATTAATAATGGGATCAACGCGGCCAACGGTATCGACGTCATTACTGGCAACCTCGGTCATGCCTGCTTGCCAATGGCGGCGGGTCGGGGTCAATAAATACGCCGTTCCGCGCAAACTGCTCATTTGCTCAAAGGTATACCCTTTTGATAACCCATGCACCACATCGACGATGGCGCGTTCAGCATTTCCATAGAGTAAGACATCAGCGCGGGCATCCATCAAGATACTGCGGCGGACTTTATCCGACCAATAATCATAATGGGCGATACGGCGTAAGCTACCCTCGATTCCGCCCAAAATAATGGGCACATCAGGATAGGCTTCGCGGCAACGCTGGCTGTAAACGATCGCCGCGCGGTCAGGACGTTTGTCAGCCACGTTACCGGGCGAGTACGCATCATCACTTCGGATTTTTCGGTCAGCGGTATAGCGATTAATCATACTGTCCATGTTACCGGCGGTCACACCATACGCATAAACCGGCTTACCAAGTTCCATAAAGGCGTCTTTGCTCTTCCAATCTGGTTGGGCAATGATTCCGACGCGAAAGCCTTGCGCTTCTAATAAACGGCCGATAATTGCCATGCCAAAGCTTGGGTGGTCGACATAAGCATCGCCTGAGATGATGATGACATCGCAGGCATCCCAGCCCAAATCGTCCATCTCTTTGCGGCTCATTGGCAAATAAGGCGCAGGCTCGTAGCAGCTCGCCCAATGTTTGTCGTAGTCGTAAAGTGGTTTGGTGCCTTGTTTAAAGGCGGTGCGAGCGATGGTATCAGCAGACATGAGCGGACCTGTTAATTAAAAAAGTGACACTAAAAAAGCCGTTATTCGTTAAAAACAGTAACGGCCCATTTAAAAGCGCTCATTTTAACATGAATAATGCTCACGATGTCATAAACGATGATAAAGGATGGATGATAAGTTATTGATAGCGCGGGTAATCTAGACAAAAAAGCTGCTAAAAATTAGCAGCTTTTTTGTTTTAAATCCATGTCTATAGAGAGGAATTACTACTCTAATAGTTGGAATGGAAAGGTGACCACATCAAACGCTAGGGCAAAAGGCAATAAGACTAATTTTTGGACAGTATTAGTACCGCTAGACGATACTTGGTTTTGCTGCGTCTGGGTATAAAAACTCACGATATAAGGTTTGGTTAAAGCGCGATAATTGGACTGAATCATACTTAAATTACTGACCTGCGGATAGATAGCGCCCTTGACAGGGACGCTAAAGCAAAAGCGCTGAGCATTGATATGCTGGTCGCTGGCTGAGGTACAGTCGCGGCCATTGTTTTGCAAAAAGAACTGATAATCTGAGCGTTTAAACTCGTCCTTTAATTTGGCATAAGACAGCTTCATTTCGCCTTGAAAGTAACCATCGTTATTGGGAACATAAAAGCTCATGTCATTATCGACTTGAATGTTTTTGGGTGTCAAGTTGGTCAATAAATTAACCATCTCTGTGCCACCTTGGGTGAGCACATAGCTATTCTTTTCCCCGACGATAACCATCGTTGCATTGGGCATTTTTGGCAGTGCCTGAGCAGGACGACCAAACGCCACAATTTGATCTTCAGACAGAACGCTCTTAGCCGTCGTTGTGCTGACACGATTGTTGTTTTCTAATAATGAGCTAGTAGCACAGCCTGAACTAGCAAGCAGAGCTGCAAGGGTTGCGCCTGTTAATAAGGTTTTTGGATTCAATGATTTCGAGAATATTTGAGAGCTTTTATTGGCGGCGTTATACTCGACTTTTTTAATCATAATAAGGCTTCCTTGTCTGTCATGGGGTGGGCTATTGCTGTGTTATTCATCAGCTGTCTGACAGCTAATCTTTAATGCCGAACTTCCGTTGATATCGTACATGGTTTAGCGTCAACTTATCTACATATCATTGATAATAAAATCTGCATGTCCTTTGTAGCTATGATTAATCCAACAAAATCTTAGTCCCGCTCTTAGTAAAATTCATCACAAACTGGCTTTTAAAGCTGCGAACGTTATTTTCGTAAGTCAATAAATTACGCGTAAATTGGTGATAGTCGCTCATATTTTTAGCATTGACCATGAGCATAAAATCCGCATCGCCCGACACTTCATAACAGCTCATCACTCGCGGCTGATCGTTCATCAAGCGCTCAAATCGATGCTGCATCGAGTTATTAGAGCGTGCCATTTCCACCATTACGACAGCAGTCAAGCTATAACCAACCTTGTTGGGATCGACAATAGCGACTTGTTTGGTAATCACGCCATTGTTTATCAACGCCTGAACGCGCCGCTGAGCGGTCGCCACGGAAACATGTGCACGCTCTGCCACGGTTTTTAGCGGTAACGAGGCGTCCTCTTGGAGCAAGTTTAAAATGGCTTTATCAGTATTATCCAAAGGCTGAGTCATAAAATTTAATCTCTAAAACAGTATGGAAAACATTATTACTAATATAAATAGGGAATCAATAAATATTATATATTTTAACGTGTTTATTGAGAAAAAAATTCGCCTAGAAATAAAATTAGAGATAATCTCTCACAACGCCTCTATAAAATACACCGTGTCGTTTAACAATCATACGACGCGTTATTTCTATTATTTTCTTCGGTCTCGTTTTCAATATTTGACACAATTTATGGTGCTTTTTTATGTCTACCTCGATGTTATCTACTGTATTTGCCAATAAGTTAGCAACGACTGCTTCTCGCCTGCTCGTACCGGCGATATGGATATCGGGTAGCGCGCAGCAGCGTACCTTAATCATGGGCGTGGCGCTGGCTATATTATCAAATCTGTTGTTTGGTGTACTGTACGCCTATAGCAGTTTTTTAGTGCCGTTATCTGGTACGCAAGTCTTTATCTTGCGTATGCTCGCGATGTGGGCGGCTTTAGTGGGTTATTTGCTGATTAGTGGACGCTTGGGTTTGCATATTGATAAATTAAAGGCGTTGCGCACGGTAAAGCAGTGGGCTTGGTTATTATTGCCAACACCCATATTTCTCAGTCAATTTTGGTTGTTTATGTGGGCGCCAGTGAATGGTCAAGGCGTTCAAACCGCGATGGGATATTTTCTCTTTCCACTGATGATGGTGGTGTTTGGCTGCATCCTATTTGGCGAAAAATTGAGCCGTCTACAATGGTTGGCTGTTGGCTTTGCCGCTGTCGGCGTCGGTAGTGAGATTGTCCGCACGCAGAGTGTTTCTTGGGCGACGCTTTGGGTTTGCGGAACGTATCCTATTTATTATATCTTGCGCCGTCTGCAAGGTATTGGCGCGATTACTGGCTTATTTGTCGATTTAACAATATTTGTGCCATTTGCGGTCGCCTATTTATTATTTATGGCGCCGAGCAGTTTAGGGCTGGTTGGTAGCTCTAGCTTTTTTATTATGATGTTGGCGGGACTTGGCGTGATAAGTGTGCTGGCAATGAAAACCAATGTTGATGCCAGTCAAATGCTCCCTGTCAACGTTTACGGTATGATGAGTTATTTAGAGCCAGCGTTATTATTTATCTTAGCAATCACCGTTTTGGGCAATCCGTTTGAATCAGCGATGATTTATAGCTACGGCTTGATTTGGCTCGGAATCGCTTGCCTCATTGCGCATGGTATCTGTCAATTACGCCGCGCGCATAAAGAGTCGCAGCTGAATAAAATAGCCGAAATGGCTTAAAAGTTACTGTAAAATTTGCTGCATCAAATTCACAAGCTCACCTTATTAATGCCGTAAAAAAGGACGATTCAACAATATGCTGAATCGTCCTTTTTAGGTCAGATTAAAATGTATTGCTTACAATATCTTTTAATCTAGATGCTGCTTAAAGCCGCGCTGCTTATCACGTTCCCAGTCACGGTCTTTTAGCGTTTTACGCTTATCGTGTTGCTTTTTACCGACGGCAAGCGCAATCTGGCATTTCACCAATGAATGTTTCCAGTAGCAAGACAACGGCACACAGGCATAGCCTTTTTGGTTGACCGCGCCCATCAGTTTTTCGATTTCGCGGCGATTGAGCAGTAGCTTTCGGGTACGGATGCTATCAGGGCTGACATGCGTTGAGCTTGAAAGCAGCGGCTGAATATGCGCCCCAAATAAAAACGCCTCATTATTACGGAAGATAATATACGCTTCGGTAATGGTCATTTTACCGGCACGAATGGCCTTCACTTCCCAACCTTGTAACGACAGACCTGCCTCAAAGGTTTCTTCAATAAAATACTCATGACGAGCTTTTTTATTGGCACAGATTTGATTGTCAGGTTTTTTTGATTTTTTCGACATAATTTCTCCAAAAGGACTTTAACCTATATTGTTTGTATAAATTATTGTCCCTGTCTAACTGTTCCTCATTCTAACCCTTTAATGTAGACTTTTTTTGCCTATTAAGAGCGATGAGTCGAACCGACTATTGTAGCAAAGCGTACGGCGAAAAGGTGAATTGGCTGTTAGGACAAATGTAGCAGATAAGTAGGAAGTTTGAGCAAAATTTGCTAGCATATGGGTCATTATCATCAACCATATTAGTCCTGTTATGAGCTCTTCTGCTACTTCTTCAAAATTGCGTACCAAGATTTTATACCCTGGCACCTTCGATCCCATTACCAACGGTCATGTAGACTTGGTTAAACGTGCCACGAAATTATTCGATGAGGTGGTTATCGCTGTTGCCTCTGGTCATCATAAAAAGCCACTGTTTAATTTCGAGGAGCGTGTTCATTTGGTCAAAACCGTATTTACTGATTTACCGCAAGTGTCGGTGATTGGCTTTGAAGGCTTGCTGGTCGATTTTATGCGCGAAAAAAACGCCACCGCTGTATTGCGTGGTTTGCGGGCCATGTCAGACTTCGAATATGAATTTCAGCTTGCCAATATGAATCGCGAGCTTGATGAAAACTTTGAGGCAGTATTTTTAACCCCATCGCAGAATTACTCGTTTATCTCATCAACGATGATTCGCGAAATTGCCAAACTTGGCGGTGACGTGACAAAATTTGTGCCACCTTGTGTATCAGAAGCTTTTATTCAAAAGCTTACTATTAAATAATGAGTTTGTTTTAAGTAGCTTATTTATTCACCTATGATTGACTGCTAGCAAATAAGGAGCAGTTTATGGCGTTATTAATTACCGATGAATGTATCAATTGTGATGTCTGTGAGCCTGCTTGTCCAAACGAAGCTATCTCAGAGGGCAATGATATCTATGTTATCGACCCTGATTTATGTACCGAATGTGTCGGTCACTTTAATGAGCCGCAGTGCGTGGTCATTTGCCCTGTTGACTGTATCCCGCATGACCCAAACCATGTCGAAACTGAAAGCGATTTATTGGCAAAATACAAACGCATTACAGGCAAATAAAAAATGATGATATCACAACCTTTAACGAGTAATCTCTCAACCCACGACTTTGACCAGCAGCACCTTTGGCATCCCTATGCCAGCTTACCGCCTACTTATCCAAATATCGTCATCGACCATGCTGAAGGTATTTATATCGTCACTGAAGATGGCACGCGCTTAATAGATGGTATGTCATCATGGTGGGCAAGCGTTCATGGCTATAATCACCCAAAACTCAATGCGGCGATGATTGCACAATTGGGCAAGATGGCGCATGTGATGTTTGGCGGCTTAACCCATCAGCCGGCGATAGATTTGGGTAAAAAGCTGCTTTCTATCGTTCCTGCTGGACTTGATGCGATATTTTATGCCGATAGCGGCAGTATTGCTGTGGAAGTGGCACTAAAAATGGCGCTGCAATATCAAATCGCAGCGGGTTTTCCACAAAAGAATCAGTTTGCTTCGACTCAGTCCGGATACTATGGTGATACTTGGCATGCGATGAGCGTTTGTGATCCTGATGCTGGAATGCACAGCTTATACGGCCAGCAATTGCCAACGCAGTATTTCGTCACTGCGCCGCCTTTAGGGTTTGAGCGTCAGATTTCCCAGAGCGTTCGTGAAGAGTTAACCGCATTTTTTGCTAAACACAGCCATCAGCTTGCTGGATTTATCATTGAGCCTGTTATTCAAGGTGCAGGCGGGATGCGCTTTTATAATCCCGAGTATTTGCAGTTGCTAAGGCAATTGTGTGACGAATACGATGTGCTGCTAATTGCTGATGAAATCGCCACGGGCTTTGGGCGTAGCGGCAAATTATTTGCTTGTGAACATGCGGGTATCAGCCCTGATATTATGACCGTTGGCAAGGCGCTGACGGGTGGCTATATGACTTTTGCCGCGACCCTTTGTTCCCGCAAGGTCGCCGAAACCATTAGTCAAAGCGAGTATTCTGCGCTGATGCATGGTCCGACTTTTATGGGAAATCCGCTGGCATGTGCGGTCGCCTGTGCGTCGATTGACTTAATTTTGTCTTACGACATTGAATCGCGCACCGCAAATATGCAAACCATCATGGAAGAGCAACTTGCGCCAGCGGCGAATTTAAATGGTGTCAATGAGGTTCGTTGTTTGGGTGCGGTCGCTGTCATTGAATTGGATGAAGCGGTTGATATGCCTATTTTCCAATCATTATTGATTGAGCATGGCATTTGGGTCAGGCCGTTCGGTAAACTGGTTTATATCATGCCGCCTTATGTGATTAGCGATGATGAGCTTGTGACCCTTTGCCAAGCGTTATTAAACGTGGTTTGCGCTTATTTCTCGAAAACGTCTTTGACAGAAAAATAGTAGGAAGCATAGTCATGAGCGTGTTATTTATCTCCGGCATTGATACCGACATTGGCAAAACTTATGCGACGGGTATAATCGCAAAAGCGCTTATGCAGCAAGGTGTCAACGTCATCACTCAAAAGCTGGTACAAACAGGCGTTAGTGTGAATTCAGATAGTGGCGAGATGAGTATTGCCGATGATATTATCGTCCATCGCCAATTAATGGGTATTCTGCTTCAACCATGTGACCTTGACAGCACCACTTGTCCATATCGTTATGAGAAGCCTGCGTCGCCGCATTTATCCGTTAAGCTCGCCAATGCGGTTTTAGATCCTGACGTCATCACCAAGTCTACGCAGCGCCTCCAAGAAAATTACGATGTGGTGCTATTAGAAGGGGCAGGCGGATTGCTCGTACCCATTACAGAGCAATTATTAACCTTAGATTATATTGCTCAAGAAGGTTATCCGATTATTTTAGTGACTTCCGGTCGGCTTGGTAGTATCAATCATACGTTGCTTAGCTTAGAGGCGATTAAAGCGCGTGGTTTAAAGATTCATAGTGTCATCTACAACCATATTCATGACAATGCTGCGCAGACGGACAACGAGATTGCCAATAGTACGATAGATTTTTTGCAACAGTATTTGGCTGAACATTATCCAGATACGCATTGGTTATCTTTACCTGTGCAAGATGCTAATAGCTGTAGCAATGCAGATTTTATGCTCCCTCAAAAATTTAGGGGCTGTCCTAGATAACTAG
>NZ_DKGQ01000054.1:0-17947 GCF_002453355.1 Psychrobacter sp. UBA6766
TTAATTGTTGGGATTGGTATAATTTAGCTTTAGTTGTGGGGCAATCCTCGATAATTTTACTTATCTAAAATAGCCCCAAGCAGAATACTTGAATAAAAATACAATCTAAATCCTCTTTAGGTGGCGACAGGCGTATCTAAAGTAACTGGTGTCGCGTTGCCTTTTTTACTATCAACTGCAGCATTTAAGTTTACAAGGAAAATAGCAACAGCTGCAATCATGCCTGGTATGGCAATGAATAAAAAGTTGGTTTGATGGCTAAGCTCAAGCGTGAGTAATGCGCCGGTCAGGATAGGTCCTACAATAGCGCCAATGCGGCCGATACCTGATGCCCAGCCCATTGCCGTCGTCCGTACCGCGGTGGGATAGTACTGAGCAACGAAGGTGTAAAGTAAGATCTGTGAGCCAATTGTGGTAGCGCCAGCGATGGCAATAAGGGTATATAGCACCACCTGAGGGCTATTATAGCCAAGCAGTGTCAACGCCACAGCGCCTAAAGCAAACATGATTGCCAAGACAGGCTTAAGGTGGAATTTATCAGCCAATACGCCGCCGCCGATTGCGCCAACCATACCGCCAATATTGAGTGCAAATAAGAACAGCATACTCGCGCCAAGTGAATAACCTGCCTGAATCATCAGTTTTGGTAACCAGCTGGCAAGTGCATATACCATCAACAGGCACATAAAGAAAGCAGCCCAAAACATAATGGTTGTAAAGCCTCGATTGTTTAAAAACAGAGCTTTAATAGGTGCATCATCGCCTTTGGTCGGCTCGTCTAATAGTAAGTTGGTAGCAGTAGTAATCGTTGCCTGCGGGGCTAGTTTTTGAACGACAACTTTTGCTTCTTTATCTCGCTTCTCTTTAACCAGGTACATCAAAGATTCAGGTAGCATCTTCCAAATTATCGGTAGTAACAACGTTGGGATACCAGCGATGTAAAACATAATCTCCCAGCCATAGTCCACAACTAAAAAAGACCCTAATAATGCTGATGCCATACCACCGATAGCGTAGCCACTGAACATTACAGCAACCAAGGTGCTACGGATACGTTTTGGGGCATATTCGGAGGTTAGCGCCACGCAGATAGGCATCACGCCACCGATACCTAATCCTGCAATAAATCGAAGGGTTGCGAATTGTATTGGACCATTAGCAAAAGCGCCAAAAAAGGTAAAGCTACTGAATAAACCAACACAGATCATGATGGTTTTTTTGCGTCCGATTTTGTCAGATAAAGTACCGAAAATCATGGCACCAAACATCATACCAAAAAGTGCCGCGCTGGCAAGAAAGCCTGCTTGTACCGCGGTTAATGACCACTCTTCCATGAGTAAAGGTAGAGCTACACCATAAATAATAAGATCGTAGCCATCAAAAATAATGATTAATAAGCACCAGAAGAGCACCTTCCAGTGAAAGGGTGCAAATTTTGCTTCATCAATGACTTTATTGATGTTTAAGGTTGACGATTCCATTCGTTTTTCTCCGTGGGTAATATCCCTATAAGTACTATTAAGTTATTGTTTCCTATGTTATAAGTCAAAAACCATCTAAGTATCAAATCATACTTATAAGGTATGAATATTTGGACAATTTACATGATTGAGTGTGATATATGAAAAACGTTGAAAAAAAGCCACCTCTATATTTAAAGCATATAAAGGTGGCTTTTTACTGACGAAAGTGCAAAGCCTAAGTTTCTGATGAATAAACTATTTTTTCATTGCTAAATAATCTATAGCCAATTGGCTAAGCGCTTTAGTACCTACTTTAAAAGAGGACTCATCTACAGAAAAATAAGGAGAGTGATTGTATGGTGCTTGACTAGGGTCTTGTCCGATCGGAGTGCCCCCTAAGAAAATAAATAATCCGGGAACTTCTTGGCTATAAAATGAAAAGTCCTCAGATGCCGTTACTTTAGGCACTTCAATAAGGTTTTCTTTGCCTACAATATTGCTTAAAGTTGGTAGCATTTGAGCGGTTAGCGCTGGGTTGTTCATCGTAACGGGATAACCCTTGTTGATTTTAACATCCGATTTGGCCCCTGATGCCAACGCGATATGGGTTGCGGTTGATTCTATCTTTTTAAATATTTGTTCGCGAATATCCATGTCAAAATTACGAATCGTGCCAATCATATTGACGCTATCTGGAATAATGTTGTCACGAACCCCTCCAGATATTTTACCAAATGAGACGATAGCAGGTTCTTTAGTGATATTAATTTGACGGCTTACTATTTGATTCACACCGGTAACAATTTGCGCTGCAGTAGCGATAGGATCAACTCCGTTCCAAGGTGCTGAGCCATGCGTTTGCTGGCCGTTTACTGTAATATCAAAGGTATCAGCACTTGCCATGATAGGGCCGCTTCGATAGCCAATTTGTCCGCTATTTAAACTCGACATAATGTGCAATCCAAACGCCACATCAGGTTTATATTTTTTAAATATGCCTTGCTTTAACATCAGTTCAGCACCGCCTTCTTCGCCTTCTGGTGCACCTTCTTCAGCAGGCTGAAACACGAACATGATGTTGCCATGTAGCTCATTTTTTACACCCGCCAATACTTCGGCTGTGCCCATAAGCATAGCCACATGGGTATCATGACCGCAAGCATGCATGACCCCAACGTCTTCTCCCATGTACTTAGTCACGATTGTTGACTTAAAAGGCAGGTCTGTTTTTTCAGTCACAGGCAGTGCATCCATATCGGCGCGTAGCATCACCGTAGGACCTGGTTTAGCACCTTTTAAAAACCCAATAACACCCGTATGGGCGATATCAGTTTCAACCTGCATACCTAAGGATTTTAAATGCTTGGCAACCAGAGCTGCAGTACGCGTTTCTCTGTTACTCAGTTCTGGATGCTGATGAATGTCTCGGCGCCAGTTAATCACCTTTTTCTCAACGCTTTTGACGTGTTTGTCGATATTAATAGAAGGGGGATTTACAGACGCAGGTACTGCGAAGGCGCTACAGGCAGCAAAGCTGATAGCTAGCGATAGAAATGCTCGTTGCATACTCTTTTTTCTGGTCATAACACTTCCTTGTGGTGGGGTTGCTTTAATAAAGCCTTGTCTTAATACAGCGTTTACGTCAATGCTTAACTATACTTTTAATTGCTTAAGTACTGCCGTACAAATTGATTAAAGGTATCTGGTTTTTCAATATTTGAGATATGAGAAGCTTCAATAATGGCGAGTGTGGCATCGGGGATGTGATCGATCATATATTGACCATCAGAGACCGTTGTTACTGGGTCCTCGGAACCTGCAAGCACCGTGATAGATACGCGGATATCCTTTAACTGCTCGCGGGTATCAGCACCTGCTAATGCCTCGCAGCAACTGGCGTAACCTTCAGTGCTACCAGTTGCCAAGACATTAGAAAGGGCTTTGACAACGTCAGGATGAGTGTTGATAAAATCCGCTGTGAACCAACGCGAAGCTGCGGTCGACGCGATAGGAGCTAATCCTTGTTCACGAACCAGCTGCGCGCGTTCTGTCCACGCAGATTCATTCCCAATTTTTGCAGCGGTATTGCAAAGCATCAAGTGATGAAAACGGCTAGGATGGTTGATAGCCAGCCATTGGCCGGTCATGCCGCCCATTGAGATGCCGCAAAAAAATGCTTTATCAATATTTAAATAATCGAGCAGGTTAATGACGTCTTGACCAAGTTGCTCAAAACTATAAGGACCACTGGGTGCAGAGGATTTACCATGACCACGGGTGTCGTAGCAGATAACAAAGTAATCTTTTTGCAAGGCATCAATTTGTGGTTGCCACATTTGATAGCTGGTGCCTAAAGAGTTGGAAAATAGTAGAGCAGGGTTACTGTTATCGCCAAAAGTGGCGTAGTTTAGTGTTACGTCTTTGCTGTTGAATACAGGCATAATTATCATCCTTTTTAATCATTGCAATGTCAGTGAAAAAGCACTTTATAATTGGGCGTTGTTGTAGTCACATTTATTAACAGTGCGGCTTAGTTATTACCCATACGCTCAATAATCATCGCGATACCTTGTCCAACGCCAATACACATCGAGCAAATCGCATAACGCTTATCAGTGTGTTCAAGCTGATTAAGGGCAGTTAAAACAAGACGTGCACCCGACGCACCGAGTGGATGACCAAGAGCAATTGCGCCGCCATTCGGATTGACGCGCTCACTATTATCAGGTAATCCCAAATCACGTGTACAGGCGAGAGACTGAGCTGCAAAAGCCTCATTTAATTCAATGACATCCATCTCATCGAGTGACAATCCAGTTTGTGCCAGTAGCTTTTTCATCGCCGGGGCAGGCGCAAATCCCATGGTTCGTGGCTCAACCCCAACTGTGGTCGCTGCCACAATACGCGCTCGAGGCTGTAGATTAAACTTTTTAACTGCTTGCTCTGAAGCTACTAAAAAAGCGGCAGCGCCATCATTAATTCCAGAAGCGTTACCAGCGGTTACCGTCCCATCTGCAGTGACGATCGGACGCAGTTTGGACAATTTTTCAAGTGTGGTATCAGCGCGAGGATGTTCATCTTTATCGACGATAACAGGCTCGCCTTTACGCTGCGGGATGCTAACAGGGGTAATCTCATTATTGAAAAGTCCTGCTTTTTGCGCGGCGGCGGTACGTTGCTGGCTACGTAGCGCAAATGCATCTTGATCAGCACGGCTAACATTAAACTGCTCTGCGACATTTTCCGCAGTTTGTGGCATGGTTTCAGTGCCATATAGCGCATCAAGCTTTGGATTGATAAAGCGCCAACCCATGGTGGTATCTTCTAGCTTCTGACTACGACCAAATGCCTGGTCTGATTTACCCATGACAAATGGTGCACGGCTCATGCTCTCGACACCACCTGCGATGATTAGATGAGCTTCACCTGCTTTAATCGCACGCGCCGCTATCGCTAACGCATCCATTGACGAGCCGCACAAGCGATTAACTGTAGTCGCAGGCACTTGATAAGGTAGGCCTGCAAGCAGTGACGACATTCGTCCAACGTTGCGATTGTCTTCGCCACTTTGATTGGCACAGCCGTAGATGACATCGTCTACTTGTTCCCAGTCGACCGTGGTATTACGCTCCATTAAAGCCTTAATAGGAATGGCACCTAGATCATCCGCACGTACTGGTGCTAGAGCGCCGCCGTAGCGTCCAAAAGGAGTGCGAATGGCATCGATAATATAAGCGTTATTTAAACCCGAGATTAAATCAGTCATGGTGATTATCCTAAGTCTTGATTAAAAGGTGTTTTTATTCGTTAGTGGCGTCAATGAGCGCAGCACCTGTCAGATTTTGTAAGTCGGCAAAGCTTAAGCCATCGACTTTTTCAATCACTTTTAAGCCTTTATCTGTGACATCGATGACACATAAATCGGTATAGATACGATCGACGCATTTTTTACCCGTCACAGGATAGGTAAGCTCGCTGACAATTTTTGGCTCGCCTGTTTTGGTCGTGTGATTGGTCATCACGAAAACTTTTTTTGCCCCAACAGCTAAGTCCATTGCACCGCCGACCGCTGGTATGGCATCTGGCGCGCCCGTACTCCAATTGGCCAAATCGCCATTTTCAGCCACTTGAAACGCACCCAAAACGCAAATGTCGATATGACCACCGCGCATCATGGCAAAGGAGTCGCCGTGATGAAAGAAGCTGCCGCCCTCTAGCATGGTGACGTACTCTTTTCCCGCGTTAATCAGCTCAGGGTCTTCTTCGCCTTTGAGCGGTGGCGGACCAAAAGCCAAAAGACCGTTTTCTGAATGCAAAAACACATCTTTATCATCAGGTAAGTATTCGGCGATTTTGGTGGGAAGTCCGATGCCTAAATTGACATAGGCACCATCTGGGATATCTTGAGCAGCGCGCTCAGCGATTTGATCACGGGTCAAAAGGGTGTAGGAAGTATGGCTCATGATAACGCTCCTTATAAGTGGTAGTATTAAGCAGTGGCAGACGTTGCAGTACTAGCAGATTCATTACTGATAGGCTGGATTTCTACCACATGCTGCACAAAGATACCCGGCGTAATAATGTGCTCAGGATCAAGCGCGCCAAGCTCAACCACCTCCGACACTTGAGCGATGGTCACATCAGCGGCCATTGCCATGATAGGACCAAAGTTACGAGCCGATTTTCGATAGACTAAATTGCCCCAGCGATCGCCTTTATAAGCTTTAATTAAGGCAAAATCCGCCTTAATCGGATATTCAAGGACATAATCTTTACCATCAATATTTCTCGTCTCTTTGCCTTCTGCAAGCAGAGTACCAAAGCCTGTTGGCGTATATACTGCGCCAAGCCCCATACCAGATGCTTGAATACGACAAGCCAGATTACCTTGTGGTACTAATTCAAGTTCGATTTTGCCAGCCTGATACAACTCATCGAATACCCAAGAGTCAGATTGGCGTGGAAAGGAGCAGATGATTTTACGAACCGCGCCCGTTTTTAATAGCTTGGCAAGACCATAGTCACCATTACCGGCATTGTTGTTAATAATAACTAAATCTTTGACGCCTAAATTAATAAGACCATCAATGAGTTCAGCTGGTTGACCTGCTGTACCAAAGCCACCAATCATGATGGTCGCGCCATCTTTAATTTGACTAAGTACGTCGGTGATATTTTGTCTGGCTTTATTAATCATATTTATATCCTATGAGAAGTTATATGCTGTCGTGTCTTTAAAGGTGATACGCGCTTTACATAGCGTTTCGCTGGCCTAAGATCACTTAAATGCTGTAATAAGCGCGCCACTCTTAAGTTGCTTAATTTATTTTGCTATTAGTATTCGGCAGTGCTGTTGGTAATGATGCAGGTAGTAAACGTTTTTTGGTCAAAATATAATGCGCAGCCATACCGATAAGAATGCCCCAAAACACAGAACTAAGTCCTAAAAAATGCATGCCAGATGCGGTCGCTAAGAACGTAATCAATGCCGAGTCCCTTTGGCCATCGTCTTTCATGGCGATAGTGATATTGGCTGAGATAGCACCAACCAGAGCAAGACCCGCCAGTGCCGCGACAAGCTCTTTTGGTAGCAGACTAAATACCATAACAATGCTGCCAGCAAATAAACCGCCAAATAAATAGAAAATGCCATTTGCGACGCCTGCGATATAGCGCTTTTCTTTTAGCTCATGCGCATCTTTACCCGTACAAAGCGCGGCTGTAATAGCGGCAAGTACAATGGTAATACCGCCCACACAAGCGACTGCTAACGATGAAAGACTGGAGATGGCAACAATGGGTTTGGCTGGCGTGTCATAGCCGCTCAAATTTAAAATCGCCATTCCCGGTAAAAACTGCCCAGTTAGGCTGACAAGAATAAGCGGAATCGCAAGGTTAAACGTTGAGTTCCATGACCATTCAGGGGCGATAAAAGTGGGTATGGTGATGGCTAAATCAAAATTGACAGGATTCATTTTGCCAAGTAAGACGCTTAAGGTGACGCCGCACAGCAGCACCCAAATCATCGTGTAACGCGGTGATAAGCGCTTGGCGAATAGGTAACAAGCCAGCATGCTAAAAACAATAAATGGCATGGTATCGGTAGCTTTAAATAACTCTAAGCCAAACTGAAATAGGATACCTGCCATCATGCCAGCGGCAATGCCGTTAGGAATCCATCTTAAAATTTTATCGAAGTAGCCCGTCGCCCCAACGATAAATATAACAACAGCCGAGATGATGTAACCAGCAACGGCTTCGTTGATACTCATTTGTGGAAACAGCGTGACGAGGAGGGCTGTGCCAGGAGCAGACCACGCGGTGATAACAGGCGTTTTATATTTAATGGATAAATATATTCCGGGAATGGCAGCACCAATAGAGACTCCCCAAATCCAAGACGCCATCATTGCATCTGATACTTGTGCAGCTTGAGCAGCCTGAAAAAAGATAATTAAAGGTCCAGCATAAGAGATAAGGACTGCTAAAAATCCTGCAACTGATGCGGAAACCGACCAATCGCTTTTTAAGGTTTGGATTACGGGGGCCATATTGCTTCCTTGCAAATTAGCATTTATCACGAGGTGACAAATTAAGGTTCATGCTAGTTATTGGCACATTGACTATCTTTAGCCTTCGTCGCCACCACCTACGGGAATTGTGCTACCAGTAATATAAGAGGATTCATCAGACGCTAAAAAGGCGATGGCATTCACCTGTTCATTGATTGTGCCGTAGCGCTTCATAAAGGTACGATCAATGGTCTGGTTAACCACGGCGTCCATCCATTCTTTTTCATCAGCAGTTAAAGGCTGAGCGTTACGAGGGATTTTTCTAGGTGGCGCTTCGGTACCGCCGGTCGCTACTGCATTGACACGAATACCATCATTTGCGTATTCAAAAGCAAGCGAGGCGGTCATGGCATTGATACCGCCTTTTGCTGTGGAATAAGGTATACGGTTGATACCGCGAGTAGCGATAGAGGATACATTAACAATCGTGCCTGACTGCTGTTTGACCATGCTTGGTAATACGGCATGGCAACACCATAATGTTGGGAATAGTGAGCGGCTGATGTCTTTCTGAATCTCTTCTTCAGAGAAATGAACAAAGGGTTTCATCCAAATTGCGCCACCGACATTATTGACCAAAACATCTATTTGCCCGTAAGTAACAATTGCCTTATCAATAGCATCTTTAGCACCTTGGTGCGTTTCGAGATCAGCTTGAATAGTGGTTGCCTCTCCGCCATTGGCAATGATTTCTGCCAACACTTCTTCTACAAGTGGAGAGAAGTCTGCCAAGACGATTTTGCCGCCTTCGCTTGCCAAGCGTAGTGCGACACCGCGCCCGATACCTTGGGCGGCACCTGTTACGATACATACTTTATTATCAAATCTTTTATTCATGGCAGTCTCCTAGAAACCTTGTTCATCGCTTTGCTTTCGTAGTCGTGGGATTTAAACTATGTTATTGTTCACTCGGCGTAAATTTCTCATAGTAGAAATTACTCGGTTTCAGATTGCTGCTATCTAACCAATTGCTCACTGCATCTACCATCGCTAGTGGACCACATAAGTAAACATCAGCGTCGCCATCATTTAACCATTCATCATCTACATGTCCAGTAACATAGCCTTTACGCTCGTGAGTGCTGTCTTTATCTGCGACACAGGTGCGGTAGTCAAACCAGGGGTGGTTTTGTTTGACCTCTTCGAGTTTCTCAACTTCTATCAAATCAAAATCATTGGTGACGCCGTAAACCATTCTGACAGGATGATGAGCACCTGATACCTCTAAGCTTTTTAGCATTGATAGAAAAGGCGCGATACCCGTGCCACCCGCTAAAAATAATGTCGGGCGAACAAGAGGACGTAGATAAAAGCTACCAAATGGACCTTCAAAATCAATATCTTGTCCAATCTGAGCGATATCAGATAAGAAAGTACTCATTTTGCCATTAGGAATATTACGGACGACAAATTCGGCTTGCTTGGCGCTGGGCACGGAGCTAAACGAGTAAGAACGGGTTTCGTCAGAATCAGGAACACTGACATTGACATACTGGCCTGGCAAAAATACTAGCGCATCTGGATTGTCGACTTCGACGCCAAAGTGAATGGTAGACTCTGATAGTACGTTCAGCTGTTGTAGTTTGCCTTTGAATACAGACTTACCGACTTTGCAGGCTTCAGAGGAGGTTGGTACTTTGATCACGCAGTCGCTTTCTGGAATCATCTGGCAGGTGAGTACATAACCTTCAGCAGCTTCAGCTTCTGTCAGTGCATCTTCGATATACATATCAGGGTGCATGTCGTAGCTGCCAGATTCACAATGGCAACGGCAGGTACCGCAAGCACCATCAAGACAATCCACAGGGATATTAAATTTTTGACGATAAGCGGCTTCAGCGACCGTTTCGTCGGCTTCACATTTGATGAAGCCTGTGACGCCGTCTTCGAACTGTAGAGCAATATTATATTCCATGAGAAATATCCCTTTTCAACACGTATTAATTAAAAGATGTTAACTAAATAATGAATAAATAATAATTAGACGTGATAAACATCCATAATTTGATGCACATAGTCGTCTTTCAAGACCACATACTTATCCAAAATTTTCGGTTGATCTTGAGTCATGTCTATTTTGTACTGAGAGTAACCCCAATAGGTATTGGTCTCGTGATAGCGAAAAGATTTGTTGATCCAGTTAAAACGCACTGTCACAATACCGTCATTGTCTTCGAGCAATTCGATATTCGATAAATTGTGCGTGGTACGAGTATCAGGAATGGTCGCTGATGAGCGCTCAGTCTCGATGCGGAAGATACGATCTTCAAGACCACGGCGGTCCGGATAATAAATCAGCGAGATTTCTCGTTGTGGGTCGCTGATAAGCTGACCATCATCATCCCAACTTGGCATCCAGAAGGGGCAATCTTCAGCGTAATAAGTGAGCCATTCTTCCCATTTTTTCTCGTCTAATAAACGCGCTTCACGGTATAGAAACTGTCTAATGTCTTCAATGTTAACAGTTGCATTTTTCATGATTGATATCCTTATTTTTTTGTCAGTTCTACAATAAATAGCAGATTAATAATAAAAATGTATTAGTCGCTATTAGCACCGTGTAGCTGCTGCTCTTGCTCTAGAGCTTTTTTCATCTCTTCATGCCAGTAGCGATGTTGGACGGTATATAGCCCTTCATCCTCAGTCTTAACGCCACTCATTAAAGGTTTTAGGTCAATAGCGGCAGCACCTTCATCTGCACCTTGAATCCAGTGTTCAGAACCTCGGCACATATCATTCCATTCAAGCTTGATACCGTTATAACCTTCTTGACACGAGCGGAACTCTTCTAAGTCATCAGGTGTTGCCATACCAGTAACGTTAAAGAAATCTTCATACTGACGGATACGGCGTGCACGTGCTTCATCGCTTTCTCCTTTTGGTGCGATACACCAGATGCTGACCTCAGTTTTGTCGACCGCGATAGGGCGGAGCATGCGAATTTGTGAGCTGAACTGATCCATAATATAGACGTTTGGATATAGACATAAGTTACGTGAACGCCCAATCATCCAGTCCGCCATGGCTTCACCGTAATTGGCAACATAATCATCGCGATAGGCATAGTTTGGACGATCTTGTGGGTTTTCCCATTGTGTCCATAACAGCATGTGTCCGTTTTCAAAGGAGTAGAAACCGCCACCTTGACGTCCCCATTTACCAGCATTCATGGCCTTGATGTTGTCTTCTTTGACAGCTTCAGTTTCTTTACGGCGCGCAGTAGTAGCAGCGTAGTTCCAGTGGACCGCTGATACGTGATAGCCATCGGCACCGTTCTCAGCTTGTAGTTTCCAGTTACCATCAAAGGTATAAGTTGAGGTGCCGCGTAGAACTTCTAAACCTTCTGGCGACTGATTGACAATCATGTCAAGAATTTTGGTAGAGCCGCCAAGCCATTCTTCGATTGGCTGAACATCATCATTTAGGCTGGCAAAGATAAAGCCTTTATAGTTCGCCATCTTCACTTGTTTTAGGTCGTGTGAGCCTTCTTTATTGAAGCATTCTGGATAGCCTGCATGTCTTGGATCTTTAACTTTAAGCAGCTTACCTGAGTTATTAAAAGTCCAGCCATGAAATGGGCAAGTGTAAGTAGCTTTATTACCCTTTTTATGACGGCATAATTGTGCGCCGCGGTGTGAGCAAGAATTGATCATGCAATGCAGCTCACCTTCTTTATTGCGGGCAAGAATGACCGGCTGACGACCAATATATGAGGTGTAATAGTCATTGTTATTAGGGACTTGAGTTTCATGAGCCAGATAAACCCAGTTGTTCTCAAAGATGTATTTCATCTCAAGCTCAAATAGCTCTTCATTGGTGAAGGCGCTACGATGCAGACGATAAATACCTTTTTCACTGTTTTCTTCTAAAAAATCATCAATACTGATGTCTGATCCTTCAGGTACTAGATTGATACGCTGGTTCATAGCAGCCTTCCTTGTATAATAACGGTGTTAAATGAAATTCGGTGTTACGCTCGATACGACAGCTGGGGAAGTATCAAGCGTAAAATTCAATACTTATTAACTACTAATATTCAAACACAAGCACTGACTAACCTTGGACACGGCGACGTACGACTTCACTACCTTGTACATCAGCTTTACTATCTTTTAGTAAATGAAAGTCGAAATCGATTGAAGCATAAGGTTTATCGAGACCTTTTTCTTTGAGCGTGTCAGCATCGTCAATCATAGTGATTTCTGGAACTAATCCTTCACGGCTTGCAAAAGCAAAGTCGTCCCATAAGTACTCATCGCCATCGATGTTGATTTGAGTCGTTACTTTGCGATGACCGTCTGCACTGGCGAAAAAGTGAATATGAGCTGGGCGATGACCATGACGTCCTAAAGCACTTAATACTTTATCTGTCATACCGCCTGGTGGTACTGAGTAACCTAGAGGTACGATACTACGGAAGGCATAACGACCATTTTCATCCGTGATGATAGTACGACGTAAGTTAAATGCTGGTTGCGACTCATCAAAGAATGAATAGTTGCCTAAGCTATTGGCATGCCATGCTTCAACTTTGGCATTTGGAATTGGATTGCCATCTTCGTCATAGACATATCCTTGCATGAACAGTACAGTGCTTTCTTCATCTTCGGTGCCATCATCTAAACGCGCAAAGCCTTTTTCTTCAGGGGCACCTGCTACGTATAATGGTCCTTCAATAGTACGTACTGTACCGCCTTCCAATCCCGCTGCCTTCATATCTTCTTCAATCATCAAATCCATAAAATGATCGAAGCCAAGACCTGGCGATAATAAACCGGCTTCTTTACCTAAATCACCGATATAAGCAACACCGCTCCAGTACTCATCAGCGGTAATATGCAGATCATTGATGGTTTTCATTAAATCACTGACAATACGTAGAACAATCTCTTGCACACGCGGATTTACTTGTTCAGGAAAGTCGATTTTACCTTTGATGAATTTCTCAGCCAATGCTTCTATTTGCTTGTGTTCCATGTCTCTCTCCTTGTTGAGGACTGTTTAAAAATTTAGGATTCTGAATTGAGTAACCTTACTCAATGTTTTAAATTTAAAGGTTGGTTTTGGTTTATTGTCTTACAGACCTGTTTTAACTATCATCACTACGTACGGATGATGGATGGCGTAATAGCGGGGTTACCTGAACTTTCATATATGGATAAAGAGGAAGTGACATCATAATATCGTGCAACTCTTCATTACTCTCGACATCAAATATACTGAAATTAGAATACTCACCAGCCAAACGCCAAATATGACGCCATTTACCTTGCTCTTGCAATTTTTGAGACAGCGCCTTTTCGGCGGCTTTAAGCTCATTGACCTTGTCTACATCCATATCTGTTGGTATTAAGACATCCATTCTGACGTGATATAACATAATCATTTCCTTATATTTTTGATGACTGAATATTTCTTATGACTAATAGCGAGTGATTTGGGTTTGGCTTAACCTTATAGCGCCTCTGTTTGAACCTTATTAGCAAATGACGACTTTGAAAATTGAGGGAATGTCGTCAGTGCTTGTTTGGCATAGTGATAAACCTTATCGCTATCTACTTCAATACCAAGACCTGCACCAGTCGGGACATTTAAGCCAAAATCTTGATAATCGAGCGGCTGTACTAAGACATCTTCGGTCAATAATAATGGTCCAAAAAGCTCAGTATCGAAGTTTAAGCTAGGGTAGGTCGAAAACACATGGGCAGATGCCGCTGTACCGATAGGGCCTTCGAGCATCGTACCACCATAGAGATCGATACCTGCCAAATGTGCCATTTGTCCGATGAGACACGCGGCTTTTAATCCCCCTGCTTGATTGATTTTGACCGCGAATACATCAGCGCAGTGATCGGCTGCTAAAAGGAAGGCGTTTTGTGGGTCTTGGATGATTTCATCCGCCATAATTGCCACATCGAAATGTTCGGTTAAGCGTTTTAGCGCGTCTTTATTACGCATTGAGACCGGTTGTTCTATTAGATCAACACCGCCAGTTTGGAGTAGCTCAATGCCTCTCATTGCTTCAAGTTCCGTCCAAGCTTGATTGACATCAACCGTAATACGGCAGTCTGGTAAAGCCTGCTTGATGGCTAATACGTGTGCGACATCATCAAGAATAGAGTTGCTACCGATTTTTAATTTAAAAATGCGATGGCGCTTTTGTTCGACCATTTTCTTGGCCTCACTGATATCGGTTGTAGTGTTGCCACTGGCCAGTGTCCACGCAACTTCGATACGATCACGGACACGGCCACCAATCAGTTCACTAACAGGTACGTTTAAACGCTTGCCTTCAATATCGAGTAGAGCGGTTTCAATGGCGCACTTTGCAAAACGATTGCCATTGATATGAAGATTTAGCAGCTGCATTGCTTTAGCAGAAGTCGCAGGCTGCTCTTTTAATAGAAGAGGAGTAAAATAGGTATCGATGTTGGTTTTGATACTATGAGGGCTTTCTTCCGCGTAGCTTAAACCACCGATAGTAGTTGCTTCGCCCCAACCTTCATAGCCATCTTCTGTTTGAATATGCACAAGCACCAAAGTCTGCTCTCTCATTACTGTACAGGCCAGCTTGTGCTCTCGAATAGTAGGTACTGGTACTAGTAAAGTATTAATTGAACGAATCATGTCAGTCCCTATTGAATAAATGATGCTTCCTTATGCTTAATAAGAACTATAGTTGTTGCATATCAACATGTCTAAGACCTATTTAGTCTACTATTAATACTTTTTAGGTATTTTGATAATCAGTTTGCGTTATGTTATGTTCTTTAGGTATAGAAAATCTCTACAGAAATTGACTTTAGTATTGATGTTTTTTAATCTGTTTTTAGATTCTTAAGAATGCTAAAAAATAGCCTATAGACCACCCGAGGAATAATAATCAATGGAATTGAGACATTTACGCTACTTTGTGGCGGTTGCAGAAGAAAAAAGTTTTAATAAGGCAGCCGAACGGTTGTTTATTTCACAACCACCGCTAAGCCGACAGATAAAACAGTTGGAAGAAGAGATAGGGGTAATCCTCATTGATAGGGACAATCGTCCTTTAAAACTGACCGAAGCTGGCGAGTTCTTTTATGATCATGCCCTTCAAATTATAAAAAAATCAGATGATCTGCGTGCGATGACCATCCGTAAGGGCAATTTTGACAACTCCTTATCTATAGGTTTTGTATCCTCGATACTGTACGGTATATTGCCAAGAGTAATTGCACACTTTCGAGAAGTTTATCCAAATGTGGAGATTAAGCTGTATGAGTTGAGCTCATGGCAACAAACACAAGGTTTAATAGACGGTAAAATAGACGTAGGGTTTGGAAGGCTGTTATTTGAAGATGCTTCTATTAGACGAATGTTGCTGAGAGAGGAAAGCTTGGTCGTTGCTGTTCCTGTTCGACATCGCTTGGCACAAGAGAGACTAAAAAGTGTTCGTTTGATAGATCTAACCAATGAAAGCTTATTGTTATATCCAGTGGCACCTCGTCCTAGTTTTATCGACTATGTCTTAGAATTATTTGAAGCTCGCCATTTAAAAGCCAATTATTTTACTGAAGTGCGGGAATTGCATATTGCTTTAGGGCTAGTAGCAGCGGGCGAAGGTTTGACTATTGTGCCAAAGACGCTTGAGCACTTGCGGAGTCAAGAAGTAAGTTATATTCCATTTGAGGACGGTCACTTAACCTCACCTATTGTGATGAGTGTCAGACATTTTGACAAATCAGAATTATTAAAAACATTGTTGGACGTAACCTATGAGATTTATGATGAAGAAGGATTTGATTACAAGCGTGAGCAAATTTGAGTAAGCTCTTTAGCCGTTAAATCTTATAATCTTGACTCGATCAAGGATCGTTTTATGCAAAAATTTCGTTATAAGGCTCTACCAATTGATGTTCATTTTGGAATAGGCGGCAAGTCGGCTGGAACCAAGGGCATTGATTGCTGGCTAGCTCTAGGAGGCGGCTCTACCAGCAAACTTGCTAAAATTGTAGCATTACAGGTGCATCTACCGATAGTTGCCATACCAACGACTTATGCTGAAAGAAGGCCCTTCTGAAGTAGCACGAACCGTCTGTGCTAGTCCTCACTATAATCCTCGTGACTATAATTATAAAGAACTAAGTGATTTGCTAGAAAAAGCATATAAAGGTTTGTCTCCTATTTAATAATTCTCTTGCCAAGACAGCACACTCATTTCAATCCTTTTAACAAGTATCAGGTTGTCTAATTCTAGTCGAGATGACCTAGCCATAACGCCCAGTAATATAATCTTTGGTCGCTTTTTGCGCTGGGTTGTTGAATATCTGGCTTGTCTCGCCCATCTCTACCATGTCTCCCAAATACATATAAGCGGTGTAGTCTGAGATACGCGCAGCTTGCTGCATATTATGAGTGACGATAGCAATGGTATAGTCGTTTTTTAAATCGGTAATCAAATCTTCAATCGCGCTAGTAGAGATAGGGTCAAGCGCTGAGGTTGGCTCATCTAATAGCAAGACTTCAGGCTTTGTTGCTACTGCGCGTGCGATACAAAGTCGCTGCTGTTGACCGCCCGATAAAGACAATCCTGAGGCTTTGAGTTTATCTTTGACTTCCAGCCATAACGCTGCTTTTTTGAGGGCCCACTCCACACGTTCATCCAATTCCGCTTTGCTTAGCTTCTCGTAAAGACGGACGCCAAATGCCACGTTGTCATAAATGGACATCGGGAAAGGCGTGGGCTTTTGAAAGACCATGCCGACACGCGCACGCAGCAAATTAACATCCGTATCTTTTGCCAAAATGTTTTGTCCATCGAGGGTGATTTGACCTTTAGCATACATACTTGGATATAAGTCATACATACGGTTAAAGGTACGTAGCAGCGTTGATTTACCGCAGCCTGATGGGCCAATAAAGGCGGTTACTTTTTTCTCTGGGATATCAATGTTGATGTTTTTTAATGCTTGAAAATCGCCATAATAAAAGTCCAAATTACGAATCGCAATCTTGGCAGGTGGCATGTCATCCGGCATATCTGCCATAGTTTGTTTGATAAGATGGTCAATATTTGGCTGTTGATATTGACCATGATTAGCCATCACCTCATCCAGTAAACGACGCGTGCTGCTGGTATTGGTCATCGGCTTACTCGCTTTTCTCTCTAATACGTCAGTCATAATGGTATCCATTTCTTTTAAAGTCTTGTTAAGTAAGGGTGATTTTTCGCTATTCTCTTAGAGGTATAATCGCTTTAACCTATCTACTATGGTTTTTACCACCGATAAAGCGCGCCGCTATATTTAATAGTAATACCGTCGCAGCAATCAGAAGCGCCGCCGCCCAAGCCAGAGCGTGCCAGTTTTCATAAGGGCTCATGGCAAATTGATAAATCGTGTTGGGTAAGTTGGCCATCGGCCTGCTCATATCGGTACTAAAGTATTGGTTGTTTAGCGCAGTGAATAGCAAAGGTGCAGTCTCACCAGTAATACGCGCAAAAGCGAGCAGCACACCTGTGGTTAGACCGGCTTTGGCGGCTTTTAGGGTCACTGTACTGACCAGCTTCCATTTTGGCGTACCCAATGCATAAGCAGCTTCTCGTAAAGTATTAGGTACAAGATTTAGCATGTTTTCCGTCGTCCGCACGACAATAGGAATGACAATCAGCGCCAATGCCAATGCGCCAGCCCAACCCGAAAAGCTCTGTCCTTTGACCATCAAAGCGTAAATAAACAAACCAATCACGATAGATGGGGCCGACAATAAAATATCATTTAAAAATCGCGTGACTTTACCGAGCATACTGCCCTGTGAAAATTCCGCTAAATAAATGCCCGCCATCATGCCGATTGGCGCACCAATCGCCAAGCCTGAAAAAGCCAACATCACTGAGCCAACAATGGCGTTACGTAAACCACCTTCGCCCATCGG
>NZ_DKGQ01000054.1:18097-24264 GCF_002453355.1 Psychrobacter sp. UBA6766
GAGGTGTGACTGGTGCGAAAGTCATGAAGCGTTTGTCCTTCTTGGGTCAAATAATGGCTGCAAATAACGTATTTAGTTTGTTTCAGCTTGATTTGATTGGCTTTGTTAGCTTTTAAAATAGGGTGTTTAATTACCTGCTTTTTGGTCAATACGCATGAGCATAAGCTTAGATATTGATAGAACGATAAAGGTAATCACAAACAGTATTAATCCTAAATGTAGTAATGACGATAAATGCAGCTCGCTTGACGCTTCAGCAAACTCGTTGGCCAGCGCTGAAGTGATGGTCACTCCAGAGGTGAATAGACTTGGGCTGATATTAAAGGCATTACCAATCAAGAAGGTCACGGCCATCGTCTCGCCAAGCGCTCGACCAAGTCCCAAAATCACGCCACCAACCACACCTGCTTTGGTATAAGGGAGGATAATTTTAAACATCACCTCCCACGTAGTGGCGCCCATGCCGTACGCCGATTCTTTTAGCAGGTCTGGCACCACAGAGAAAACATCGCGCATGGTAGCGGCGATAAAGGGAATAATCATAATCGCCAGTATTAACGAGGCGGTAAATAGTCCCAGTCCCATCGGCGCACCGGTAAAAACCTTGCCAATAATAGGTAGGGGGCCAATATTTTCAATAAACCAAGGCTGAATATGATCACCAAAAAACGGTGCAAAGACAAACAAGCCCCACATGCCGTAGATGATGGAAGGGATACCTGCCAGCAGCTCGATAGCAATACCCAATGGCTTTTTTAAAAAGTTGGGGCAAAGTTCCGTTAAAAAGATAGCAATCCCAAAGCTGACTGGCACGGCGATACAGATAGCGATGAGCGAGGTGACCACTGTCCCATAAATGGGCGCGAGCGCACCGTATTGATCGTTCACCGTATCCCAGTTATTGTTGGTATAAAACCCCAAGCCAAACTCAGTGATACTTGGCCACGCACCGACAATCAATGACAGCATGATGCCACCAAGCGACAAGAGCACCAAGATTGCAAATGCTTTGGTGGCATTCACAAAAATTGCGTCATAGCATTTTTGTTTTGCCAGTTGGGATTTTAGGTCTGCCATAAAAACCTCAATAATCTAATAAGCCTTGAATTAATAAGTTTCGAGCTACTTTGCTGAGCTATAAACAGGCTTACCTTCGCTGTCTACTACCTCGTTCCATTTTGCTTTAAATAAAGCCACCGCCGTGTCTGAAAAAGGCACGTAATCTAGGCTCATCGCGTCATCATCGCCCTGAGCATAAGCCCAATCAAAGAAGTTAAGAACACCTGCCACTTGCCTGGCGTCTTTTGGTTGTTTATGGACTAAGATAAAGGTAGCGGCGGCGATAGGCCATGCTTGAGCCGTTTCAGAGTTGGTGATGACTTTATAAAAGCCTTCTTGCTTTGACCAATCGATATCACCAGCGGCGGCGAATGTTTGCGCAGAGGGCTGCACGACGTTGCCAGCGGCATTTTTCAGGGCAACGTGTGCCATGCCGTTTTGCTTGGCATAGGCATATTCAACGTAGCCGATAGAGTTTTTCATACGCGTTACATAGCTTGATACGCCTTCGTTACCTTTACCGCCAGCACCGGTTGCTGAGGTTGGCCATTTCACGGTTTTATCGACGCCAACGCTGTCTTTCCAGTCGTTTGACACTTTGGCTAAGTAATCGGTAAAGTTAAAGGTTGTGCCCGAACCATCTGAGCGAAATACCGTGGTAATGGCGGCGTCAGGAAGGGTCAAGTTAGGGTTCATGGCCGCGATGGCAGGGTCATTCCATTTGCTGATTTTGCCAAGATAGATGTCAGCGAGCATTTTTCCATCGAGCGTTAATTGACCAGGCGCAACGCCATCGATATTGACGATAGGTACCACGCCGCCGATAACGGTCGGGAATTGAATCAGACCAGCTTCGTTTAATTCCGCTGGTGTCATTGGCGCATCGGACGCCCCAAAATCAACGGTTTTTGCGACGATTTGTTTGATACCACCCGATGAACCAATCGATTGATAGTTCACTTGACCGCCCGTTGCTTTATGGTAGGCATCTGACCATTTAGCATAAATAGGCTGCGGGAAAGAAGCGCCCGCTCCGGTGATATTCATTGATACATTGTTATCTGACTTAGCGGCTGACGACGTAGCGTCTGCGGTATTGGCAGGAGTAGTGGTTGATGGCGATGAAGTAGCTGGCTCATTGCTTTCATTGCTTTCATTGCTTTCATTGCTATTGGAGTTTTTATTACAAGCAGCTAAAGTCAAGGTACTCGCGACGGCTAAAGCTATTAATGAATAACGCATTATTTCTCCTAAAAAGTAACGATATTAAGTAATCAGAGTTGAGTATTGGATATTTATGAATAACAGAGCTGATTTCAATATTTTGTAAATGGTGCTTTATTCATACTGCTTTGTTCATAACGCTTTATTAAAAATGATTTACTGCAAAGACGCTTTGTGGTCAATGAGCCCATTGTGCCGAGCAAATATGACAGTTTGATGAAATAAGATATTTTTGTGAAAAAAGTCATTTAATTAAAATAGACGTGTGATAAAGGGCAGAGGTACTGCTAATGGCGGCTGATATCTTGTGCAAAAGTCGTTATGATGGGAGCTGACGTTTTTGTAAAAGCGGATTTCAAGCTCAATGTCATCAAACTGTCATAATTAAGCGGTTTAATGGGCAGGCATTGACACCTATTTATTGTTTTATTTATTTCTACGTTTTTGTCTTTTAACTTTGTCTTTCAGTAATGAGGCTATGGTATGCGCAGTGAGCAGATTTTGATTGTCGAAGATGAACCTGCAATTCGCGAGATGGTAGTAATGACGCTAGAGATGGCGGGCTTTGAGAGTTTAGAAGCGGCTGATGTTGCAGAGGCGCATCAACAAGTGGTCGATCACAGGCCGGCGCTGATTTTGCTCGATTGGATGTTACCAGGCGATAAAAGTGGCATTGATTTTTGCCGCATGCTCAAAAGCGATGAAGTGCTGGGCGAGATACCAGTGATTATGCTGACCGCCAAAAGTGAAGAAGATAGTAAGGTGCATGGCCTTGATGCGGGCGCTGATGACTATATGACCAAGCCGTTTTCAACGCGTGAATTAATCTCAAGAATCAAAGCCGTATTACGCCGTGGCCGTGCGCTTAGTAGCGATAAGCCGATCGAAATAGGTAAGCTTAGTCTCGATCCAAAAAGCCAACGCATCACCGCTGATAATCAAGTTCTTGATATCGGGCCGACAGAGTATCGTCTATTGGCGTTTTTTATGAGTCATCCGGAGCGTGCTTATACACGCACTCAACTGCTTGATCAGGTTTGGGGCGGTAATGTCTATATCGAGGATCGCACGATTGATGTGCATATCCGGCGTTTACGCAAATTACTACAGCCTTATGATTGCAGTACCTTGATTCAAACGGTTCGCGGGACAGGTTATCGGTTTTCTGGTTTGGTTTAATAAAGATGAGAGGTATGCATAACAATGCTTAAAAAAAACGCACCACAGAATAACGCCTCAAAGAATAAAGAACAGCAAGAAAACCAAAATCAGCTTGCCTTGCAAAACTCCACCGATCAGCTTAAAAAAATCAGAAGCGCCTTACGCGCACTGCGAGATGCAGTCATCTTGCTAAATGACGATGATGGTTTGGAGTGGTGGAATCAGGCCGCCGAAGATTTATTATTATTACAGTCGGCGGACCATGGCGAAAGTATTTTTGACTTTATTAACGTCCCTGAGTTTCGTCAGTACTATCATAATAAGATCACGGCCAATGATGGCGTACACATGAAATCATGGCGCGACCCTAACCGTTATCTTAAATGTGAGCTCACGCCTTTTGGCGATGAAAAGCTGCTGATTATTTATGATGTGACCCGCTTACAACATTTAGAGCAAATGCGCCGCGACTTTGTGGCAAATGTTTCCCATGAGCTACGAACACCGCTCACCGTACTGATGGGCTATTTGGAGAATTTTTCCGATCAAGAAGATATGCCGAGGCAATGGCGACGCGGGTTTGAACTGATGACGCAGCAGACTGCGCGTATGAATAGAGTGGTCAATGACTTGCTGCTGCTATCTAGAATTGAAATTGAAGAGACGCATGAGCTGCATTATATTGATATGACCAAGCTGCTCACCCATGTCTATGATGACGCGCAGGCGTATAACCAAGAATACGGCCATACGTTGCACCTACAAATAGATACCTATGATGGTCTCTACGGCTCAGAGATGTATTTAAACAGTGCGTTGTCCAATTTGGTCATTAATGCCATTAAATATACGCCAAAAGGCGGCAATATCATCATCAGTTGGGCGAAAACCACAGATGGCTGTCGCTTTGCCGTCACTGATAATGGTATAGGTATAGCGCCCGAGCATATCGCACGATTGACTGAGCGTTTTTACCGAGTAGACAGTGGGCGCAGTCGGGCGACAGGTGGTACTGGGCTGGGGCTAGCGATTGTAAAGCATGTGCTATACCAGTATGACACAACTTTACAAATTGAATCATCAGAAGGCAGAGGTTCAACCTTTAGCGCTATATTTTCAACCGCTAAAACCTGCTCACCGCCCTGAGTATTTTTACCTACATGGATGCAGGATTTTTAGCATCATGCAGGGCAAAATCGACATCAAGATTAATATTTTCTAGTAACCGTAAGTTCTACGTCGCCTAAAAACTGGCCTTTAGACTGACGGACATCTGGCGCTCGGGTCCCATCCAGCAGTTATTGCTATCGTAGCAAGTACCGACATAGGTTTTATCAAACAAATTATTGATACTAGCGCCGACCGTAAGCATCGGATTGATTTGATAGCTGCCACCAATATCTACCAATGTCACACTTGGCAGCTCGTCTGAATTTTGCTTATCAAGTTGCATGCCGTCTTCATAGCGAACGCCTGCATTGAGAGTAAGCTTATCTGTGGCGTAATAATCTGCCCACAATGTCGCTTTGTGCTTAGCGGTTTGGGCAGGAGTGTTACCGACCACGTCAGGGTTGAATTCATCTTCGGTAATCTCAGCATCGGTATAGCTGTAGCTTGCAGCAATATCTACCCAATCACTTAGCATGTGGCTACCTGAAACCTCGAAACCTTTAGAGGTAATTTCACCCGTTTGGGTTTGGCTTCTATAATTGATTTCATCAGCCACCACCACGTTCTTTTGCGTAATATCAAACACCGCCAACGTTCCTTGTGTGGCGCGATCTGGGGACAGATATTTGATACCAACTTCTAACTGGTCAGCGGTGGTGGGCTCAAATGCCTTGTTGGTAACGAAGTTGCTACCGACAACAGGCTGAAACGACTGTGAATAGCTGGCATAAGGAGAGAAGCCATTATCAAAGTCATAAATGGCAGCAAGGCGACCACTGGTTTTTGATGCGCTGTTATCAATCGTTTTGTTACTATAAACAGCACCTTTAGAGGCTTCGGTTTGCTCGGTAGTGCTGTCAAAGTTGTCATGACGTAAGCCTGCCACCACTGTCAAATCTTGCCACTGCATCTCATCTTGTACATAAAACCCCAGCTGGCTTTGTTCGATGTCTTGTTTCTGTCGATAAATATCTAATGGTAGTGTGCCAGCATTGATTTGCGAAAAATCGGGATTGGACAAATCAAGGTTTGGGGTGCCATCTGCGCCAGCATCATAATAAGTGGAGCTACTGTCCGTTTCTTGATACTCCACACCGAATAATAAATTGTGCGAGGTATTGGCAGTATCTAACTGATAAGCCAGTTGATTGTCGGTAGTCCAGTTGTTCATCTTTTCATCGGTGGTATAGGCCACACGATTTAAAATTTTGTCACTACCCGTGATAAACCCTTCTTGATTGTACATATTGCGCTGCTGCGCTTCGGCATCGGTATAGCGTAGGATATGCTTAAAAGTTAATTTGTCATTGATAGCCCAGTTGACAGTCACACTTGGCATCAGTACTTCTTTGCTAAAATGATTCCACTCGTCACCTGCGTAGGCATCACTATCTAGTTTGCCATAGCTAGCATTGTAAACTGTCCCAACAGCAGGAAGCGGAGTAGAAGGCACCATCTCTGGATCATCTTGATAAAAAAGATTGGCAAGAACGGAGACATCTTCTGTCGGTCGCCATTCAACTGACGGATTAATTAAGGGGCTGTCCTAGATA
>NZ_DKGQ01000051.1 GCF_002453355.1 Psychrobacter sp. UBA6766
AAAAATTCATCCCAGTAGCACACGATTATTAACGTAGCGATTTTATTTAGAACTCACTATGTATCTCTATAGCACGGCCTAATATGACTGATAAATATAGCAAATACTATTGTAAATGGTAATAATTATCGTTATTATAAAGGATAACAAGCTAGACATTCTCAGTAGGAGCCGCACATGTACGTATGTATCTGTAACGACGTTAAAGATAAACAAATCAAAGCTGCCATTGCCTCAGGTATTGATACATTAGAAGGGTTAAAAGAAACTCTTGATGTAGCAACATGCTGTGGCTGCTGCGAACCTATGGTCAATGACTTCCTTGACGAACATCATGCCAAGCTTGATGCGTTGGCCTATGCAGTTTAAGAGACAGTTTAACCGTTTGCTTATTTTCGTTTCTATGATCAATCCGCTCAAATCACTTTTCTGCCTTTCGTTTATCTCTAGTGCTTTAGCCGCTATTTTGCCTTTATCGTGGTCTTTATCTCATCTTGATAGTTAAAAGCCATCACTATAAAGATGATACATAGCTTAAAAGGGCAGAGCGGCTAGCATTCATATCTGCATTTAACTACCTTGTCTACACGGTCACATTTTGCCGCAACACTCCTTAAATTTATAAAAACGCTCGCTAAAACCCTTGGCTTGAGCGAGTTAATTATAATTCTCAATTAGCATCTTATTCTTAGTTCATATCGTTACAAGCGTTATGGCGTCTCTATGCTACTATATCTGCCTAACTTTGTAAGATGTTTGGTTGGTTTTAATCTTTACTGATTAGTTTACGAATGGTACTTTAACTATATCTATTATTGTGAATGTATTGTTAGGCAAATAAAAACATAGGAGTATGAGTCATGATAGGCAGCCCAAAGGTCATCGATTATTTGAATTTTTTATTAGGTGGTGAGCTTGCGGCTCGTGACCAGTACTTCATTCATTCTGAGATGTATGCAGAATGGCATTACGGTAAATTATACGACCGTATCCACCATGAAATGCAAGATGAAACGTTGCATGCTCAAGCGATTATCCGTCGTATTTTAATGTTAAGCGGCACGCCTAAAATGAGCGTGAACGAGATTAACATTGGCTCGACGGTTCCTGAAATGCTGCAGTTTGATCTTGATTTAGAATATCAAGTACAGCAGCATCTAAAAGACGGCATTGCGCTTTGTGAAGAAGAGCATGATTATGTGACGCGCGAGATGTTGGTTGAGCAGCTAAAAGATACCGAAGAAGATCACGCCCATTGGTTAGAGCAGCAACTGCGCCTCATTGACATGATTGGTTTACCGAACTATTTGCAAAGTCAGATGGCGGAAGTGTCCCCTGATATTGTTTAGTGTTTTGTTAACAGTATTTTATTAGCTAAGCACCTTTAACAATATTAAAACTAATCATTAATAAAATAAGCAGTCAGGACAGGGAGAAAACCATGAAAGGGGATAAAGAAGTCATTCGCGCACTCAATCAAGTGCTCGGTCAGTCGTTAATAGCCATCAATCAGTACTTTCTGCATGCGCGTATCGCACGCCACTGGGGTCTCGAGGCATTAAACGAAAATTTCTATAAGCAATCTATTGCAGAGATGAAATGGTCGGATGATCTTATTGCGCGTATTTTATTGTTAGGCGGTCTGCCAAACCTGCAAGATTACGGCAAAATGTTCATCGCAGAAGATGTGCCTGAAATGATTGACTGTAACTTGCGATTAGAAAAGCAGAAGTTCGGTATTATTACCGATGCGATTACGCTATGTGAGAGCAAGCGCGACTATGTCTCGCGTCATTTACTGGTCACCTTAAAAGATGGCAATGAAGAGTATCAAGATTGGCTTGAAACCCAAGAGGGCTTGATTGAAGACGTCGGCATTGAAAATTATATTCAGTCACAAATGGATGATGACCACACGCCTTAGAGTAAAGAACAAAAAAGTAGAAAAGCGCTCATACCTGCCAGCATATCCTAAGATAGGTCTTAATTGACGTTGTAGGATGTGCTGGCATTTTTATATTTAAGGCTTTTTTAATATCAAGGCTTAATATAAACCGCGCCCATCTTCAGGTTTAAGGCGTAAGAAATATAATCCTGAAAGAATAGTCAAGATACCAAGCACCCAATAAGTGGCTTGAAATGCAGCCAAGGTATCAAGCTGTAGGCGCTCACGTAGCAAGTTTAGTACTGCCGCCCCAAAGGCGATACCAAAGCTGATGGCCAATTGTTGATTGACGGCCATTAAACTATTGCCACTACTGGTTTGCGCACCTTCTAAATCTCCGATAGTAATGGTATTCATTGCACTAAATTGCATTGAGTTACAGGCGCCCATAACGGTCAAAATAGGGATAAACCAAATCCAATTTGCCGCATCGTCGAACTGCGTCAAGACAATGATCAGCAATCCTATCAACAAAGTATTGACTACCAAGACTTTGCGGTAGCTAAAACGCTGAATGATCTTGCTGACTAAGGGCTTGATACCGATTGCACCAACAGCGATGGGCGCAAGCAGCCAGCCGGCTTGCGACGGCGAGTACTCAAACACCACCTGTAGCAACAGCGGCAATAAAAAAGGCACGGCACTGATGCCTAAACGCGTGAATAAGTTACCAGTAATACCAATACGAAAGGTGCGAATATTAAATAAACTCAGCGGAAAAAGGGGCGCTGCACGGCGTTTGGCATGCCACACATAAGCGCCTATCAGGATACTGGCGCCCAGTGCAAGCAGCAAACCGTAAAACCCGCGCCCTGTCTGCGAGCCAAACTCGACAGCAAGGGTAAAACCGCAAGCAGCGGCGGCAAATAAAGCAAAACCCGTCCAGTCTAAACGCTTGGTATCCTCGAACAAAGCGGGCACCAGTTTTTTACCCATGATAAAACCAAATATACCCATCGGGATATTGATGAGAAATATCCAATGCCAGCTGGTATATTGCACGATATAACCGCCCAATACCGGACCAACCAACGGCGCGATTAACGCCGGTATCACCGCAAAGTTCATCACGGTTAACAGCTTATTGCGGGGATAAGACTTGACCAATATTAAACGCGCAACCGGGGTCATCATCGCGCCGCCAATACCTTGCACGATGCGCGAACCAATCAATAAATTCAACGTTGGGGAAGCAGCGCATAACAGCGAGCCAATACAAAAGATAATAACAGCGTATAAAAATACCCGCCGCGTGCCATATTTATCAGCCAAAAATCCGCTAATAGGAATAAATATCGCCAAAGTGAGCGCGTAGCTGATGACCGCCCACTGCATTTTTAGCGGTGATTCTCCAAGGGCATGAGCCATTTGCGGCAGGGAGGTATTTAAGATGGTGGCATCTAAAATTTGCATAAATAACGCCACCGCTAGCACATAGGGTAGGTATTTATCTTGCGTTGGAGTGAGAGTTACCATATTGACATCACCATATCTTTTGACCACGCTTGTTAAGCGGGTCTCTAAAAAGCCGTTAAGTTGGGGTAGTATAAAAACAACCGACTATGAGTTAAAGAGTAGCAAAGTAACGGTATGCACTTAGTTATTAGAAGTTTGCCCTCAAACGCTTTGCTATTCCTGCTCGTTACTTTTAAAAATAGGTTACAAGACAGGGCTTTAACTGAAGATTCGCTATAGTAGAATTGTCATATATGATGAGGCGGGACTGATACAAATTTTCTTGGCTGGCTATACCTACGCCGATAGATGCTGCAAAAAATCATACAATTCTGCTGGCTCTCTTTTGCCATCTCTCTTTTATAAAATAATAAAAAATAGGAAGTATTATGAGTAGTAATAATAACCAATCAAGCAATATCCAAAACGACATTCAAAACAACCATACCAATGCTTATACGCCACCTAAAGTATGGGAAAATGACGCCGAAAACGGCGGTAAGTTCGCCAGCATCAATCGACCGACGGCTGGCGCTCGCCATGAGCAAGAACTGCCCGTCGGCACAGCGCCTTTACAGCTATATTCACTCAATACACCCAATGGCGTGAAAGTAAATATTTTGTTAGAAGAACTTGCCGAGCTGAATGTTAAAGGAGCTGAATATGACGCCTATAAAATCGATATCTCTGAGGGCGACCAGTTTGGCTCAGGATTTGTCGCTATGAACCCTAACTCCAAGATTCCTGCGTTAGTTGACCATGCTGCCGGTGCTGAAAATGGCGAGTCTGTTGCGCTTTTTGAGTCGGGCGCTATTTTATTATACCTAGCAGAAAAGTTTGGTAATTTTGTGCCGCCTGCGGATGGCTCGCAAAACAAAGCGCGGGCAGAGTGTTTGTCATGGCTTATGTGGCAGATGGGCAGTGCGCCTTTTTTAGGGGGCGGATTCGGACATTTTTATGCCTATGCGCCTGAACCGATGGAATATCCTATCAATCGCTATACGATGGAAACCAAACGCCAGCTTGATGTGCTAGATAAGCATCTCAAAGACCGTGAGTATATGTGCGGTAATGATGAGGCGGACTATAATATCGCCGATATGATTATCTGGGCGTGGTATGGTCAGCTGGTCCTTGGCAAGCTTTATGATGCGGCGGAATTTTTACAAGTGGACGATTATAAATACCTGAAACGTTGGGCGCAAAAAATCGCTGAACGTCCCGCAGTTAAGCGTGCCGTGGATTTATCACTGAAGCCTATTACCTAAATGCTTGTATTTAAATCGAGATAATAAATACTACTACTCAAGCTAAGTAGTTAGTATTAATAAATCAAAAGTTTAATAAAAAAGGTTAGTAGGCAATTTGCTTATTAACCTTTTGCTTGCTATGCTTTAGATAAATATATCCTATATTTAGAATATATTTATCTGCATATTAAGTTAGCGTATGATTTATTCATTACATAATGACACATTAGTATAACAGATAGAAACAATAATGCGTTAAGATAGCAGTCACTGCTTTAACGGGCAGTTGTTGATATTTATTTTATTGATGAGTAATGATTATGAAAAATAATAATAAAAATACGCGTAGCTTGTTATCCTTACCAAGTATGGGGAAGATGAGTTTTGGTCATATAAGGGCTATTGGCCCTACAAATAATAATTGCAATAATCCGCACCCTGAAACATCTAGTCACTTAAGTGATGCTACTCATTTTAAAATAACGCTTATAAAAATAAAAAAGTTAAATCTATTAATACCGAAGAAAACTTTATTGCCATTATTTGCAGCTATTTCCACTGCTTTATTTAGTTCGGTGACAATGGCGAGCACGCCTATAAGTTTTAGTAATCAAGATTGGGAAGTGGCGTGTGACAACACCCGCACTTGCCGGCTGGCAGGTTATCAAGCAGAGAACAATAGCAATTTGCCCGTGTCTTTATTATTGGTGCGCCGTGCAGGAGCGAATGCCACAGTCGATGGCAAGGTGAAACTTGGCGGTGCTAAAGAAAGCTCTGCTAAAGCGCTGATGCAGCTTGGTAACCGACATCGTATCTCGTTGTTTATTAACGGAAGAGATTACGGAGAAACTAGACCTTACTCAGTGGCAGCAGGTGATGCGGAGCTCACCTCAGCGCAAGTGAGTGCGCTACTTGACGCATTGACCCAATCCAGCAAGATTGAGCTGGTGATCCGCAATACTCGCTGGCAGTTATCGGATAAAGGTGCCAGCGCTGTGATGCTCAAAGCTGATGAAGCCCAAGGCCGAGTAGGGACATCAAGCGCCTTTATCCGTACCGATAATGCCACTAAACCTAACAGTAGTGTCCTTACACCTCAGGTGGCACCTTCCTTGCGACTGGTCACGCCCAATCCTAAAGCCATCTCTAACAATAAGAAAAAATTCGCCATGCGCTCGTCGCAGTTGGCAGAAATGATGAAAACCACCATGAAAGATGGGGGAACTGATTGTCCAAACTTGGCGGACAAGTCACCTTGGCGTGTCAGCCGTCTAAATGGTGAGCAGCTGCTTGTACAGCATGATTGTTGGGCTGGCGCTTATAACACGGGCACGGGTGTTTGGGTACTCAATGACAGTAAGCCTTATAAGCCGACATTGGTGACGACAAGCGCGACCGATTATAGGGATGGTAAATTAACTTCGGTACAAAAAGGCCGCGGACTTGGCGACTGCTTAGCTAAAACTGATTGGGTTTGGACGGGCAAAGCCTTTGAAAAAAGTCATGAAAGCACCACAGGAATGTGTCGATTGATAGAGGCGGGCGGCGCTTGGCAACTGCCAACCTATGTAACGGAAGTCAAAATGTCGCGTTAAGGGTTGTTGTGTTGAAATTTTTATATTTAAACTGCTGTGTTAAAGACTGCTGTAACGGTTCTTAAGTCTAAATTACTTGAGATATGACTTATTTTTAATATAAAGAAAAAATAGGTTCTGATTTCGGTTTTATTGTGATATACTGCGTCGCCACGTTAGCATAGACTAGCGTGAATTATGAGATTGATAACATCGCCTGCGATTTTGGGTCTAGGATGACCATAAGTAATTGTTGCCGATGATTTTGTGTACTTAAATAACCCTTCATATCAATAATGAAAGATGCGTTATTTTTGACTCATATCTTATCTACTAACCCATGTATTGGTTAGATTGGTTGTTAGTTGCCTTTATCTGCTTTGGACAAAGCACAGATAATGCGCATTTGGCAATCAAGGATGAGACACTCGGCACTACCACCAAAATACGTCAGACAGCACGAACGCCTTTATATAATACTGACAAGCTTTATAGCTTGGCTTTTGATTGTTAAACTCTTTTTTGGGTAAGATAATTATTTTATAAGCGTAGCGTGGTGAACGGTTATCAGTGGTATGCATCAAGTTTGCTGAATTTACAGCAGCTTATACTTACCAAGGATTACTATGACTGACATCTTATCTGCTATCGCTGCTGAAAACGGCATCATCGAAAATACTGATACCCCAAACAATACTTCAACTACCGATACCAATGATCAAGCGGCTACCACTGACGCTGCTGAAGAAAATAAAATCACTTTTGCTGAACTTAATATTGCCAAGCCAATTTTGACCGCACTTGATCGCAGTGGCTATACCAACCCAACACCTATCCAAGAACAAGCCATTCCTTTTGCTCTAGCAGGTCGCGACTTATTGTTGTCAGCGCAAACTGGTAGTGGTAAAACAGCGGCATTCGTTATCCCTGTACTTGACCGTTTAAGCCGTGCCACTAGCTTTGACAAATTAACCAAAGCCCTTATCCTAACGCCAACGCGTGAACTTGCTCAGCAAGTACATGACAGTGTGCGCACCTATTCAAAAGACATGCGCGGTTTGTTCTGTGTGCCATTAGTAGGCGGCGCACCTTACAATGGTCAGATTACAGCTTTGAAAAAAGGCGTTCAAGTGATTGTTGCGACGCCTGGTCGTTTACTTGACCATATCAAAGCCGGTCGCGTTGACTTATCAAATCTTGAAGTGTTGGTACTTGACGAAGCTGACCGTATGCTAGACATGGGTTTTGCTGATGATATCAACGATATCTTGAAAGCCGCTCCTGATAATCGTCAAACGATTATGTGTTCAGCGACTTGGGATGGTCCTGTTGGTAAAATTGCTGCGAGCTTTACCAAAAATCCTGAGCGCGTTTCAATCAAAGTTGAATCGGCTCATATCGAAGAAAAAGTATACTACTGCGATGATTTTGATCACAAAAATCGTTTGCTGGATAAAATCGTTTGTGACAAAGATATGGAACAAGTCATTATCTTTGCAGCGACCAAACGCAGCACTGAAAAATTAACAAAACAGCTTCAAGAAGCCGGTCATAAAGCCAGCTTCCTTCATGGTGATTTGCCACAAAGCAAGCGTAACCGTATTGTTCAAGACTTACGTAATGGTAAATGCAAAATCTTAGTAGCGACTGACGTTGCTGCTCGTGGTCTAGACGTACCAGCAATTTCACACGTGATTAACTATGACTTGCCGCGTCAAACAGAAGATTACGTACACCGTATTGGTCGTTGTGGCCGTGCTGGTCGTACTGGTATTGCTATTAGCCTATGTAGCATGGATGATCGTCCACAGCTTAACGCTATCAACCGTTACTTAGATCGCAAAATGGAAGTCTGTGTCATCGAAGGTATGGAGCCTAAGAAGACTTATGTACCGAGCGAAAACAAAGGCAATGGTCGTGGCCGTGGTCGCGGACGCTCAAACGGCGGTGGTCAAGGCCGTGGTCGTTCAGCGGGTGGCTACGCCGGTCGCTCAAACGGCGGCGGTAATGGCCAAAGCCGTGGTCGCTCAAGCGATAGCTCAGCAACTGGTCAACGCGCCAGCAATGACAGCGGTTACCAAGGCAAGCCAAGTGAGCGTTCAGGTGGCAAACCCTATCAAGGTAAACGCACAGGCGCTCCTAGCCGTGGTGATGGCACTAGCGCACCACGTGGCGATCGCGCTGCAACGGGTCGCGGTCGTCCAAGTGGCAGCCAAGGTCGCCCAGCGAATCGTTCTGACAGCCGTGGTCAAGGTCGTCCAACAGGCGGTAACCGTGGTAGAAACTCGTAATAACGTTATAATTAATGATTAATAATGGCTTAAAAAATGCTATTATTGGTCATATAAGATATAGCGTCATATTAAAAAGCCAGATACTTGTTATCTGGCTTTTTTGTGCTTAATGGTTTTTAAGGCTTATCGATAGTCCATGCAAAACAACTTCGAGTCGTTAATATCATATCGCTGCTTGCACGCCTTTTTCGCCTTGTCTATACTGACAGGCTTTTCATCCTCATATGCTGCGGAGCCATTTGATGCCCGATATTTCTCATTTAGCAATTGACAGTCTGCCATTAGCCTTTGGCAGCATTATGGCCATTATCGGTTTAGTTTTTTATACCCAAGGACTGCCCGGTAAGTTTTGGCGCCGTTTTTATGCCGTATTGCCCGGAATTGTCCTATGCTGTTTTATCCCAGCAACGTTAAATAGCTTAGGTGTTTTCGCTGACGGCATTGGCTCGCAGATTTATGGCTTTACCGCTACCTATTTATTACCAGCCAGTTTGCTGCTAATGACTTTATCGATGGATGTTCCAAAAATTTTAGGTTTAGGTTGGAAGGCTATTGCCATGTTTTTTGCGGCCAGCGCTGCCATAGTGATTAGTGGCCCGATTAGCTTAGGTGTGGCTAAATGGATCTCGCCTGAGATGTTTACCGATGATACCTTATGGCGCGGATTTTCGGCGGTTGCGGGCAGTTGGATTGGCGGCGCAGCAAACCAAGCAGCGATGAAAGAGCTGTTTGGCGTCAGTGATGACTTATTTGGCATGATGATTTTGGTTGATACTACCAATGCGTCATTATGGTTATTGGCTATCTTAGTGATGGCCAAACACAGCGAAAAGATAGACCGCTTTTTACGTGCGGATACCAGTAGTATTGATAAAGTAGTCGCCGCAGTTGAAAGCTACGAGCGTGATCATGCGCGCCCAGCAACTCTAAATGATTTGATGGTGATGTTTGGCTTGTGCTTTGCCATGGTTGGGGTGGCGCATTTTTTAGGGGGTCAAATCGCAGAGGCTTTTTCGCCTTATAGCTGGGCGGTACAATATAGCTTTGCTAGCTCATTCTTTTGGATGGTGGTGATTATTACCTTAATAGGGGTGGTGTTTTCCTTTACTAAAATCCGTCGCCTTGACCATATCGGTGCGTCCAAAATGGGGACGGTATTTATCTTTATACTGATTGCGGCTATTGGTATGCAAATCAATCTTGCTGGTATTGTCTCGCAGTGGCGCCTGCTATTAATCGGTCTATTATGGATGACTATTCACGTTGTCATTATCTTTGCCGTCGCTCGAATGATTCGGGCGCCATTTTTCTTTCTAGCAGTTGGCTCGAATGCCAATACCGGCGGCGCGTCATCGGCACCGATTGTCGCAACAGCATTTCACCCATCGCTTGCGCCAGTTGGAGTGTTTTTAGGTATTTTAGGCTATGCGGTGGGTACTTTTGGCGGTTATATCAGTACACAGATGATGCGGCTGGTGGTGGGGTGATAGTATCTTTATCAGCATTGACAGTTTTATCCAAATACTCACCCAACCATTTTAAAAACTCATCGCTAGTCGTTGATACATTTAAGCGCAGATGGGTTGAGGCGCGAGCGTCTGGATAAAATAATTGCCCCGGTGCGACCAGCCAACCTTCTTTATAAGCATCTAGTGCCAGTTGGCTCGTATCCTGCCCCGTCTCTACCCAAACAAAGAGGCCTGCTTGTGTATGCTCAGGGTAGATAAGTCCTATCCTCGGTAGTGATTGGCGCATTCTTTCATGAGCGCTATATAAATGCTGATGTACTCTTTTAATCTGTCGGCGATACTCACCATGCGTCCATAAATGATGACAAACCCGTTCGCCAAATTCTGGCGTGTTTGAATTGCTTAAGGTTTTAATACGCAATACATGATCAATATAGTTATCAGGACAGACCAACATACCGACGCGCCAGCCTGACGCCATTGACTTTGAAAACCCTGTCGCATAAAACACCCGTTCAAACTGATCAAGGCTGGCATAACGCAGCACTTGACTACCCGGAACAAATGCAGCGTATAAATCGTCCTCAAAAATATAAGCATCGTACTCATGAATAAGATTGAGTACTTGGTGCGCACGAGCAGGGTGTAGGTTACAAGAGGTCGGATTATGCAGCACGCTATTGGTTAAATAAAGCTTAGGGCGATGTGCCGCAAACAGTTTTTGCATCTGCTTAATATTAGGCCCTTGATGATCACGTTCTACAGAGACAACGTTTAACCCTTGTTGTTGCAGGCAGCTTGAGAGCCAATACCAGCCCGGCCCATCAACGACCACCGTATCCCCAGCTTGCGTAAGAAGCCGCGCAACCATGGTCACTGCTTGCGATACCCCAGCTGTCGTAATCACATGGTCGGCATGGGTTTGCATGCCTAGCGTATGTAGGTGTTGAACCAGTTGCTGACGTAGCGGCAGATAGCCGTGAACATTACCATAATCATAAACAAAGCTATCGGCGTGCTGAGTTACCTGCCTTATGGCCCATTCCATTTTATCATTACGTATCCAGTCTCTCGGTAATGTTCCCAGCCCCGGCGAGCGATTACGCGGGATATCACTAAAGACTTGCTGTATTAGCCAGCGCGTATCTATTACTGGGTGCTTAATAACTGCTCGTTTATTATTACTCGGCTGAACCACTTTTGCTGGCGTGTTGACATAGTATCCTGAGCTGGGCTTAGCAATTAATACGTTAGTAGCAACCAACTGCTCGTAAGCCTGAACCACCGTAAAGCTTGATATATCTAATAGTTTTGCTAACTTTCTTACCGAGGGCACGCGCTGATTGGGCAGGTAAATCTGCCAGTCAATACACTGCTGTAGCCATTCAACGACGGCGTTAGTTTTGGTCAAGTTTGGGTTGAGCGTATAGGTTTTGGCCATAATGAATTCGCTTATCTCTTCAATGTAATCATTAATTGTAACGTTAAGAGCAACTATACACTTTGTTCACCATTCGTAAAACTGTATCGGGTCTGTGATGGGTATTTAAACTATAGTTGGTTTTTAAAAGTTAAATATTAATAACAACTAATAATCGCCGTTCTAGGATAAGAAAATGACCCCTCTACACATCACATTAGCTATTTTGATTACCTTTATTTGGGGTGTAAACTTTACCTTTATTGCATGCGCGCTTGAAAGCTTTCCGCCACTGATGTTAACCGCGCTACGTTTTTTCTTTACCGCCATGCCGTTGGTTTTGTTCCTTAAGCCGCCTAAGTTCAACCGTACGTTATTTATCTATGCGATCGGCACCTTTGTCATGCAGTATGCCTTTGTATTTACTGCCATACATTTGGGAGCATCGGCAGGGTTGACGGCGCTATTGCTACAAGTTCAAATTTTCATCACGGTATTGCTAGCGTATGTCATTTTGGGTGAAGCGGTGAGTCGTATACAGATTATTGGTATGCTGATCGGTGTACTAGGACTGGGCGTGATTGCGCTTAACCTCGGTGGTGATATGCCCTTGGTTGGCTTTATTTGTATCTTGATTGCAGCCATAGGTTGGAGCTTTGGCAATATTGCTTCGAAACAGGCTTCAACGCAGCAAAGTTCTCGTATGTCCACAGCCTTGTCCGCAAATCGCAACAATAAAGCATCGGCCCTGTCAGCGCTATCATTAGTCGTATGGGGCGGTCTGATTGCTTGTGTGATTTTAACGTTAACTTCTCTACTATTTGAGGCTGAAGCATGGCATCTCGCGACATTCACACAGGCGTCCCTCAAGTCTTGGTTATCGCTTGGATTTATCGTCTATATCTCAACCCTGATTGGCTTCGGATTGTGGGCGCATTTGCTTAGTCAAAATATCGCTTCTAAAGTTATGCCATTTGCCTTACTAGTGCCAGTATTTGGTATGACGACTTCAGTGTTGTTCATAGGAGAGGTGGTCACATGGTGGAAGATGCTGGCAATGATCTTGATCTTATCTGGACTGATACTAGCAAATGTGAAGATAGGGTTGGGGAGAAAGGCTGTTCGTAATTAGTATTGAATAACGTAACCAATTTTTAGCTTCAGCTGTACACTTACAGTCAAAAACTCTGCACTCACAGTCAATCTATTTGACCAAAACCTCGCTATAGTGAAAAAGCTTGATCATTAGGATAGATGATAAGCCAGTGAAAGCGTGCGCTAAAGGGTAAGGATAAATGGTCATATAGACCGATATATTCTTTTATTTATTCTGTATAAATGCGCTTTTTCTGACCCAAATTTCTCGACAAGGAGTCTTTTATGAGCAACGCTCACCCCTCTATAGATCCCATTACCTTGTCCGTCGTACGTGGCGCCCTAGAAACGGCGCAGCGTGAGATGACAACCACCTTAGAAAAAACTGCCCGTTCTAGCGTTTTTAACTTAGCCCATGACTATAGCAATGCATTGTTTGATCATTTGCCTGAGATGATTTTGCAAGGGCAAGATATTCCCATTCATTTAGGCTCACTCATGCCAGCCATGAAAGCTGTCGCCGAATATTATGGTGACGACATTCATGAAGGCGATGTGATTTATCATAACGACCCTGTGATGATGGGCAGCCATATCTTAGATTGCTGTATGTATAAACCGGTATTTTATAAAGGCGAGCTGGTTTTTTGGACAGTCTGTAAAGGTCATGTCACCGACATCGGTGGCCCTGTACCAGCCGGTTATAACCCTGACGCCAAAGAGATATATGCTGAAGGATTGCGTATTCCACCCATTAAGCTTTGGGAAAAAGGCGTTAAACGCCATGATGTCATTAATTTGCTGCACAGCAATATGCGCTCGCGCCGTAACCAAGAAGGCGATCTCAATGCTCAGTATGGAGCGTGCGCTGTCGGCGAGCGTAATATGATTGCCCTGCTAGACAAATATGGCATTGAAACGGTACGCGGCGCGATTGAAGAGCTAAAGAGCATGGCTGACCACCATATGCGCTCATTAATCTCGTCTATTCCAGATGGTGATTATCATGGCGAGGCAATATTGGAAGATTCAGGTCATGGCTTAGGTGATATGACCATCAGCGCCGACATTGTCATCAAAGACAGTGATGTGCATATTAAAATCACCAGTCCGCCGCAAGTTCCTTACTTTATCAACTCTTATGCCGGTAACTCGATGTCAGGGGTGTTGCTTGGGCTAATGATGTTTGCTCAAGTAGAGCCGCCTTATAACGAAGGTCTATATCGCTGTGTGACCGTTGATTTGGGCGAGCATGGCACTTTATGTAATGCCAAGGAACCAGCGCCGCACGTCAACTGTACGACCACGCCGATGGAAACCTTAACTGACGCAGTACGAATGGCATTTGAAGCGGCCGCGCCAGAGCGTGTTACCGCCTCTTGGGGACATTCATCAGGGATTAATATCGCTGGTATCGACCCAAAGACGGGCGAGCAATATGTCACCATGATTTTGGCATCTATTATTTCAGGCGCTGGTGCTACCCAGCAAATGGATGGCTGGCACGCTTGTGGGCCGTTAAGCTGTTTTGGCGCATTAAGCTCAGGGGATATCGAGCTATTAGAGTACCAGTATCCTATCTTAATCCATAAATATGGCTTGGCAGAAGACAGTGGGGGCGCAGGCGAGTTCCGCGGCGGCTGTGGTACGGTTTGGGAAGTTGAGCCATTAGACCATACCATGACGGTTATCGCCTTTGGCGAAGGTCGTCAGCATCCTACTATGGGCGCAGGCGGCGCTGAACAAACCTCACCCGAGCTCAAAGTTGGGCGTCTAGAGATACTACATAAAGACGGGCAAACGGACTTATATAGAAAAAACACCGTCACGGAAATTACGCCGGGTGAACGCGCGCGTAATACCAATCCAGGTGGCGGTGGCTACGGCAGCTCATTTGATCGCGATATTCAAGCGGTTATCAAGGATGTAAAAGAAAGGATTGTCTCAATCTCTGCGGCAAAGATTGAATACGGCGTGGTGATCGATCCAGAAACTTTGACGCTCGATGAAGCTGAGACTGAATGCTTGCGCCGCCGGATAATCGCATAAAACACACATTGAACTTTCATGATTGAGTTAAGGATGACTTATGAACAACGATTTTCGTATTGGCGTTGATGCTGGTGGGACTTTTACAGATTTTGTCTTGGCAGAAAAAACCGGTGATATTCATCTGTTTAAAGCGCCATCAACCCCAGAGGATGGCACCCTAGCCATTGCCAATGGTCTACAGCAGATTGCCAATAAATTTAACCGTCCTATCGAGGACATTATTCAAGCCTGCGATTTGTGTATTAATGGTACGACCGTCGCACTGAATGCCCTGATTCAGATGACAGGCGTGAAAGTAGGATTGCTATGTACCAAGGGCCATGAGGACAGTATTGAGATACGCTTAGGGCACAAAGAAGAAGGGCATCGCTACGATGCCAGTTACCCGCCAGCGCCGCAGATTGCCACGCGTGACCGCCGCTTTCCTATCCGTGGTCGTATCTTGGCAGACGGCAGCGAACAAGAGCCGTTAAATGAACAAGATATCCTCGGTGCGATTGAAGTTTTAAAACAGCAAGACGTGCAAGCGGTTGCCATCTCTTTTGTGTGGTCCATCCGTAATACTCAGCATGAACAGCGTGCCAAAGAGCTGATTGAGCAGCATATGCCAGGGGTGTTTGTCTGCTGCGGTAGTGAAGTATATCCGCAGATTAAGGAGTATACGCGTACCTCAACGACACTGGTTAATGCCTATTTAAGCCCTGTTATGGCGTCTTATGTACATAAGATTGATGATTACTTTAAGGCACTCGGCGCTGAGCAGCCTGTTCGTTACTTTCAGTCGAATGGCGGGCTTGCCGTCGGTAACATCATGCGCGAACGCGCGGTTAATGCCATTAACTCAGGACCCGCATCAGCACCGCAAGCCGGTTTATATATTGCCAGCGCCTTTGGTATCGATAACATCATTACCGTTGATATGGGCGGGACGTCTTTTGACATCACGATGGCCAAATCTGGTCGAACCAGTCTAAACCGTGATATTGATTTCCTACGCAATCGCATTGGCGTGCCGATGATTCATGTTGAAACGCTAGGCGCAGGCGGCGGCTCTATTGGTCATGTGAATAATTTTGGTATGCTCGAGGTCGGTCCGCAAAGTGCTGGCGCAACCCCAGGTCCAGCGTCTTATGGTAAAGGCGGTGAGTTGCCGACGGTGACTGATGCCAATCTGGTTTTAGGCTACCTTGAGCCCGATGCCGTGCTTGGCGGCTGCGTGACCTTGGATAAAGACAAAGCTCAGCAGGCAGTTCAAAAACATATTGCCGATCCATTAAAGATTGACTTGGCGCATGCCGCCTTTGGTATCAGTGCTATCGTCAACCAGAATATGGCAAATGGTATTCGCCGTATTACCATTGAAAAAGGCTATGACCCTCGCGACTTTGCGCTTATCTGTGCCGGCGGCGCAGGTGGTATGCATATTGTTGATTTGGCCGAAGAGATGGGGATTGGTACTATCTTGATACCAAAGATTGCCTCTTGTCTTTGCGCCTTTGGCCAAATCATCTCTGATATTAAATACAACTATCTGGCCACGCAGATGATGATTATTGCGCCAGATTCAGAGTTACAGTCACTCAATGCCACCTTACATGAGCTAGAAAGCTTGGGCGTGCAAAAGCTGTTAGAAGATGGCTTTGCAGAAGATGATATTATCATTGAGCGCACCATGGAGATGCGCTACGTCGGACAGGTACATGAATGCAATGTGTTGATACCCAATGGTAAGCTTGCTGCTGACAGTGTGCAAACGATTTTAGAAGCCTTTCATCACCGTCATAAAGAGCTCTATACTTATGATGAGCGCGACAATAAGGTCGAGCTGGTCAATATCGAAGTCGCTGTCATCGGTAAAATCAGTAAGCCCAAACTACCAGAGCTTGCTCAGCAACAAGGCGATATCAGTCAGGCGCAAGTCGGCAGCCGTGAGATGATCATGGATCAAGAATACGAATGGATTGATACGCCTATTTATAATGGTGAAGAGTTTGGGGCAGGGGCATTGATTGCAGGACCGGCGCTTATTCAAGAACCAACCACCACAGTTGTCATTAAAAAAGGCTGGCAAGCAGAATTGCATGAAACGGGCACTTATAAGCTGACCAAAGCCGCCTAGCTTGCTGTTTTCATCATTATCGCTTTATAACTTTCCCATCAGGCATTAAACCTCGTTTAATGCCTGATTTTGTTTTTTATATCATATTTTGTAGGTATCATATTTAGAAATTCAGTCGTCATACAGGTATGATATAAAGGAGAACGACATTTTATTAGCTGGAATGATGCCTAAATGCCTATCAATTTTTTGATAGCTATTTTTACACACAGAGTATTCATGGATGAATGCAAAACTACCTCCTTCCTTATGGTTACCTTCAACGCCTCCGATAAGCGCTCTTCAAACGTTAGATGCGTTTGACTGGAAGCGCACCATCAATGACACCTATTTTGATCTTAATGTGAGCTTTCGCCAGCCAAGTCAGTTTTCTGGTTATTTGCAACACGCTAAGCTTTTAGATATCGGTGTATCCTATTATCATGCCAATACCGTACATTATAAACGCAGCTTAGCAAGCAATCAGTCTTGTGACGGCAACAGTGATAACGGTAGCGATGACAGTATTTTAATCACTTTTCCTGTAACTGGTAGCGTTCGTTTTGCGCAAAAAAATCGCCAATTAACCTCAAGCCGGGGTCAGTTTTTTATTGAGTTATCCAATTTGCCTTATGAGTTTTATCATCTGCAGCAAGTATCGCTATATGTGATTAAGGTGCCGTTAGCGCTATTAAGCCCGCAAAAGGGCACGATAGAGCGGCAGTTTGCCCGCAGTCTATCGATTGATGAAGGGGCTGGCAGGCTGCTGGTGTTTCAAATCAGACAGATATTAGAGTTGATTCAGCAGCATCAATTGGAAGCTTTAGAGGTTAAAATCCTAGAGCAGCAGCTACTTAACCTTATTGTATTGACATTGAGCGCCCCAAAAGAAGTAATGATGAGTACCAGCTCGTCTATACAGTCGGTACATATAAAGCGCATCGAGCATTACGTCCATCTGCACCTAGAAAACCCTGCTTTGACCCCAGCAATAGTCGCTGCTGCTTGTCATATATCGGTCAGATACTTGCATAATCTGTTTGCTCAGTTGCCCTATAGTTTTTCGGAATGGGTAAAAGAATTGCGTTTAAAGCAGGCCAACCATATTTTAAAAACCAAAAGCTACGTAACTATCGATGAAGTGGCGCATAGAGTCGGTTATAGCGACCAAGGTTACTTTTCGCGCATTTATAAGCAGCATTTCGGTTATACGCCGCGAGATACTCCAAGCTAGTCATTGTATTGTTATGTACTCTGTCATGCAGTCGCTGCATGATTTATGAATTGAGCATAAGCGCGTATATTAAGTTAAGGAGAAACTAAGATTATTAATATTACGAATGATAAGACAGTAAAAGTAGAGATATATGAAAGCGCTGATGGAAAGGCGCAGGTAGACGTACGTTTTGGACAAGAAACGGTCTGGCTGACGCAAGCACAAATGACCGAGCTGTTTGGTCGTGACCAGTCAGTGATTTCGCGTCATATCGCCAACGCTATAAACGACGAAGAAATAGCTGAAAAAAGCAATATGCAAAAAATGCATATTGCAAATTCTGACCGCCCCGTGACATTTTATGACTTAGATGTGGTCATCTCAGTAGGGTATCGCATCAAATCCCCTCAAGGTGTGCAGTTTAGACGCTGGGCAACTCAGCGCTTACGCGAATACCTAGTTCAAGGCTATACGCTTAATCAAGAGCGCTTTGATAAAAACTCAAGCGAGCTACAACAAGCGTTAAATTTAATTCGAAAAACTGCGCAAAGTCCTGAGCTTAAAACCGATGAAGGACGCGGCTTGGTTGAGATTATCAGTCGCTATACACAGACATTCTTATGGTTACAGCGCTATGATGAAGGCTTGCTTGACGATCCGGAAGGGCAAGAGGGTGGGTTCTTGCCCAGTCCGACTGAGGCAATGACAGCACTGACGGATTTAAAAGCGCAGCTGATAAATAGAGGCGAGGCGACCGAGCTATTTGCTAAGCCTCGTGGTGATGGTTTGGACAGTGTACTGGGTAATTTAGAGCAGACGGTATTTGGCGCGCCTGCATACCCGACCATCGAGAGCAAAGCGGCGCACTTGCTATATTTTATGGTCAAAAACCACCCCTTTACCGATGGCAATAAACGGAGTGGGGCTTTTTTGTTTGTGGATTTTTTGCACCGTAATAATCGATTGCTCAATAATAAAGGTGATATGGTCATCAATAACACCGGGCTTGCTGCTTTAACCTTATTAGTCGCTGAATCTGATCCCAACCAAAAAGAAACCTTAATCAAACTGATCATGAATATGCTGTCGTTAGAATCTTGATAAATAGGTTTATTGCCAGTATCGCTTGACCTCTCAAAAAACATAACGCCAATAATAAAAAGTACATTCAACGCCAAAAATTAAAGGAAATTTAATATGTTTAGTCTGATAAAAAACTGGCGCGAGCAGCGTATACTGGACAACAGCGAATTTACTCATGCTGACTGGCTGCAAGCGACTAAGCGTATTGTGATACTTGATAGGCTAAACGAAGACGAGCTTAACCGTCTGTTTGAGCTGGCGACGTTGTTTTTGGCAGATAAATCAATTACTGGCGCACAGGGTTTTGAGATTACCGATGCGGTTAGGCAGTCTATCGCTTTACAAGCTTGCCTGCCTATTTTAAACCTTGGCCTTGAATGGTACGCTGGCTGGTCGGCCATTATTATTTATCCGGGTTCCTACAAGAGCGAAACCACTACTGTCGATGAGATAGGGGTTGTACATGAGGGCAGTCAGCACCGTAGCGGAGAAGCATGGCAGCGTGGTCCTGTCATTTTGTCATGGAAGGATGCCAAACACTCAGGTGAGCGCGATGGTCATAACGTCGTCATTCATGAGTTTGTGCATAAGCTTGATATGCTAAATGGGCGCGCCAATGGCTTTCCGCCGCTGCAACCGGATATGGATCCTGGGCACTGGACTGAGATTATGACTCGAGACTTTGAGGATTTTCAAAACCATCATAAATCAGGTCTTGATCGTTATGGCGCCACCAATCCAGCGGAGTTTTTTGCGGTACTAAGCGAAGTGTTTTTTGAAACACCGCAAAAGCTCATTGATGCTTATCCTGATATTTACCAGATAATGGTCGAGTTCTTTCGGCAAACGCCGCTTTAACTAAAAGCGTTAGTATTAAAAATTAATGCAAAAAATTGAATATAAAGTAATTAAATAGGGCAATGCATTACATAAAACGCATTGCCTTTTTTTGATATTATTGACTAATAACTCATATACTTATATCAATTTAAACCGTCCACTGCTCATTGACAATAGCAACCAAATAGCGTTTGCCTTGGTACTCTTCAAACACCAAGCGCATAATGCGCCAGTCTAGGCCTTCATATTCTTCCGAGCCTTTGTAATAAAACTCAACAACTTCTGAATTCGGATAAATATCCTTTAAATTATTGATCATATTACCGCTGTGTTTAAACTCATTAACACTGATACTGGCATTATTGTAGGTATCGCCATCGACCCAAGTTTCTAGGTACTCTGGGAGCGGAATCACTAGCGGTTTACCAGAGCCATCACGTTCACCCCAAGTAAATCGGATTTTGGATTGTTGTAGGTATTGAGCAAATTGCTCACGGCTAAAGACTTTATCGGTTTCAGGGCGCACATAGGCATACATGGAGAAGCGCACGCCACGGGTTGGATGAATATCATTAATAATTCTAGTAAAGTCTTTGTTTGCTAGCGCACGCTGAATACGTAAGGCTTGTTGTTTAAGAGTTTGCTGGCTGATATCAGAGACAATAGGCGCCGCTGAATTACCGTTTTGCTGCTTTGGAAGATTGACGCTGGACTCCGCAGAAGATGAGCAGCCAGTTGTGACGAGTATGGAAGTCAAGCATGCAGCAGTTGCTAACTTACAAATACCAGATTGAAAAACGTTAAAACGAGATGATGGCATCATAAAAACATCCTTATCGTAGTGTATTGAAATTTGAGCTAAAACCTAAATACATACTGACTTTAATAAATGCTGTTTCGTCAATGATACTGATAACTTAGCAAAGTTGATAATAGTGCTGTGTAAAAGGTTTTTGCTCCATAAACTTAATCACCACAATTATCTCGTAAAGTGATAGTTTATATTCTTTTTAATGAATATAATATATAGTATATCGTAACAGATGGAGAGCGCCATGCAGAAGACCAGTTTTTCTATAATGATGCTGTCCTTAGGTTTTTTTGTTATACCTGCGACTGCCAATCTAACAGAGGCTTTACAGAAGGCTTTTGTATTAAGAGTGACTACCATCGCCAATATGTATCAGCAGGATGTCAATAACCAAGGTCAAGACTATCCAGTAGTTTTGCATCAATATGGCAGCAAAGAGCTGCAAGCAGCAATTCAGCTTGAGCAAGATTATTTTGCTAGAGAGCAAATATCATGTCACATTGGTTATGATGTACTATGGAGTTCTCAAGATCCTGACTATGAACAAGATAAGGAGTTTTCAGTGACTGAGCACGGATTGGTGCAAGTCAGCTTAGCGCAAGGTAACGACGTGTATTATGAATTGTCGTGTGATAACACTGATGATAAAGCAGCTTGTAAAGTGGTAGATGTCATCCTAGATGAGGACGGCACATCTTTACGAGAGTATTTGCTAAAGAATTGTCATTAGCTAAAAATTTTTTAATCAAAACTTTAATATCGGTGTTGGTGTTAATATTAAATGCGGATATAAACACGGTAGATATTTAAGTTTTACTAGAAACGAATGACAATAATTACAGATAAAGTTGGATAAAAATACATCGCACTTAACTCTTAAAGCCGTTGGTCTGTTTTCGCATAATGTATATTATGTTAAATAAGCAATATAGAAGCGTTGCTAACTATAGGTTCTTATTAAGGGATTTTTCATTAAGGAATAAGAATTTAAAAAGCCGTGATGTAACTCTATGCTATTCGTTGTGTCGCATCACGGTTTTAATTATAAAATCTCTATACTGGAAACTATCTGATCCTTCTCAACCTCTATTAACGTTAACCCATCACACTCTCGTTATCAGTCGCTGTTCACGCTAATGGCTGTTCTAAATTTTGCTACAAGTTTTGCAATGCTTCGGTTGCTCCGGCAGCACGCTTTATCAGCAGATCAATTGGCGCATCGGGGTTTAGTGTGCCAAAAGCAAGCCCGTGCTCGCCTGTAAGCCGTGAACGACAAAATGTTTCTGCAATTTCCGTATTGTCGCTTAACAATAAAATTGATGCCTGAAGCATTAATGCTAAGCGCTCAATCACGTAGCGACTGCGAAATTCTAAGGTTTCAGCGTCATCAAAGCGTCCTGCTAACAGTTTAAGCTCGCTATCGTAATAAGCATTCTTGCCAGCTGATTTTTGTAGCTCTGCAAATAGAGCGTCACGGGTTTTTGGTTCTTTCTTTAAAGCGCGCAGCACATCTAAACACTGCACATTACCACTACCCTCCCAGATAGAATTTAGCGGCGCTTGGCGATAGAGGCGCGGCATGATATTTTCTTCAACGTAGCCATTGCCGCCTAGGCATTCCTGCGCTTCATTAATAAGGACCGGCGCACGTTTGCATATCCAATACTTGCCAATTGCGGTAGCAATGCGCGCAAGGGCGGCTTCATGAGGGTCTTTTTCTATCATGCCTACCGCGCGTGCGATGCGCATAGTGAGTGCCAATGCTGCTTCCGACTCTAATGCTAAGTCAGCAAGTACATTTCGCATAATCGGCTGGTCAATCAATAATTTACCAAAGGCATCGCGCTGGCTGGTGTGATGAATGGCTTGAATAATCGCTTGGCGCATTTGTGCTGAAGAGCCAATCATGCAGTCCAGCCGAGTCAATGCCACCATCTCGATAATGGTTGCAATACCGCGGCCCTCTATACCCACTAACTCACCAAACGCCCCTTGAAACTCGACTTCTGATGAAGCGTTTGACCAGTCGCCAAGCTTGTCTTTGAGACGCTGAATACGAACGGCATTTTTTGTGCCATCGGGACGAAATCGTGGCACTAAAAAGCAACTTAGACCATTTTCAGATTGTGCCAATACTAAATGGGCATCACACATTGGTGCTGAAAAAAACCACTTATGACCAATAATCTCATAGGTGTCATCTGCTTGCCGCATTGCTCGCGTCGTGTTTCGGCGTAAATCTGAGCCACCTTGCTTTTCAGTCATTCCCATACCCATGGTACAGCCCAATTTGTCTTCCATGGGCAAGCTACGCGGATCATAATCTTGCGACAACAATTTAGGAAGCCATTTCTCTGCAAGCTTTGGCGAATGGCGTAAAGCTGGAATGGCTGCATAGCTCATAGACATTGGGCAACCAAACCCTGCCTCAGGCTGAGAGCCCAGATACATCACAGCGGCGCGCGCAACATGGGCACCTTCGCGGTCTTCATTACGCCACGCAAAATTATTCATCCCATACTTCACGCCAGCTGTCATGAGCTCATGATAGGCTGGATGAAACTCTACTTCATCTAACCGACGACCATAACTATCAAAAGCGCGTAATTTAGGCGGGTTTTCATTGGCTAAAAATCCACTAGCAATCATATCACCGCCAGCACGAGCGCCAAACTCATTCAAATGCTCTTTTGCCCACCCTGCCCCTTCACGCGCGATTGCTTCCATAAGAGCGGTATCCGTGAGCCAAGCATTATAGTTCGTGAGTGCAAAAGGTTGATTGCTTACTTCATGCGTATTAAATTGATTTTTCAGTGCCATAACTGCTATCTTCCTTGATTTCGGCTTATATAATATTTGATAACAGTCAGTATTACATCTTACTGTTTGTTTCGTCAAGGAATGTAATATGAATAACCCCAGTCCGCGTCTACTCCTCTTACGCTTATTAACGGTAGCGGATAACCATATCCTTAATATTAGTGAAGCTATTTTGGCAGGCTCAGTATTTGGCATAACAGAAAACAGCATTCGCGTCACCATGGCACGGTTAACCCAAGCAGAGCTTGCTGAGGCAATCGCACCTGCAACTTACCGATTAGGTCCTAAAGCGCAAAAGCTAGGCGATGATGTGGCTTTGTGGCATACATCCGATAGAAAAACCATAGAATCAGACGGCTCATGGATAGCAGTAGCAACGAGTGGCTTACCACGTAGCGATCGCAAGATACTCCGTGCTCGTGACCGCGCTTTATCTTTATTAGGGTTTCGTGAAATGGATAGAGGGCTTTATATACGCCCCAATAACCTACAAGGCGGTATCGATGGCGTTCGTAAGCGTCTATTAAATTTAGGATTGGGAGAAGATGCCATCGTCTTTAAAGCTTGCGATTTTGATGATCAGAGACAAAAAAAGGCTTTATGGCTCTGGTCAGATATGCAATTGGCCGAACATTATGAAGAAATGTCTTATCAACTGAATCATTGGTTGGAGCATAAGGAAGGTTTGAGGACGGATGTGGCGCTACGCGAGGTATTTATGCTAGGAGATGCAGGCATTCGCAGTGTAATATTTGACCCATTATTACCTGCACCTTTAGTAGATGAAGCTGCACGGCAACAGTATTTCAATACAGTTCGACGCTTTAATGATGAAGGTCGTCGTCTTTGGTTAGCGTTTTTTGACACAAATCTTGTAAGGATCGATGAAACTTAATCATTGGTCTCACGATATAACGTACTTTGGGATTCTTGCCTAAAATCTTCGTAAGTAATGGCGGGTTCAATACCTGTTGCGCCAGTCGTTTCCGCTGTAGGTTTTCTACTTGTACCTTTTACATTATCAGTTTTGTTTTTGTCGGCAGGCGGTTTGTTGTTAGCATTCCTATTGCCGCTGTTTGGAACGTTGGTTTGAGAATCTACAGTCGGTTGATTACTAGTATCAAGATTATCTTTTGCTGTATCTGCCTTATCACTGTCACTGTCTTTATGTCCGTTAGGCGTGCTAGCATCGGTAGACAACGCTGGCTCAGATGTAGTAGACAAAACACCCGTAAAGATAAGCGTGACTACCACGGCAGCAATCAATAATGAGCCAACAATTATCCCAATAATGAGCGCTTTTTTGCTACTTGCCAGCGTACTCTCTTTTGATAGCGTAGTATCTGTTGATGGAACTGGTTCAACTGAACTTTGTGCGGCTAAATCATCAATATCACCATCAATATCAGAACTTCTAGAGTTATAATTAGCAGTGTTATTTATAGATGCTGCCTCTTTTACGATAGTGTCATTAGACGCGTCCGCATAACGCTCTTCTGAATGAATACTTGATAAGTTCTCTCTATTGACTGCTGCATTACTTACATCTAGACGCTCATCTTCATCAGCAAAATCTAAATTAACAGCCGAGCTTTTACTACTAGCTCCTTTACTATTATTTCCCTGTAGACTTGCCTCTTGTTGCAAATCCTCTTGCTGAATGGTAAATAGTTCGAGCTCTGCTGTACTCAACGGCTCGTATGAGAACAGTTTGTCTGCGTTCTTTAGCGGTTTTAATACTGCTGCTTCAAAATCGGCATCATTATCAGTGCTGTCTACATTTTCGACACGCGTAATAAAGCGCTCATAAATATTATCTTTACGCGAGCGTCTTCGCGGCTTAGCATTAGCAATTCTCGCTAAGTTTGCCTCTAGATCTGCACTTTTCTTACTTTTTTTGTCGCTCATGAAGTGATACCAGAACAGTTAATGCCACCAAAATTAGATGATTGCTAGAATTAGGGTAAAAATGGCGTATTTGCACGCTGTATTTGTGTGGCTACTTTACCTCAATTGTTTGCTAAATTGTAACACTATCGTTGCCACACAATATAGTAGGTCGTCTCTTCCTCTTCAAGTATAATTTTACGCGGTAAAGGCTATTTGTATAAAACAGCTAAAATATCTGATTAAATAAGGGTCATAAACAGATGGGCATCACAACATGGATTTAAAACAGCTCAATGCTTTCATTGCTATCGCTGATGTCAAAAGCTTTAGCGCAGCTGCTAGCAAGACTGGATTATCACAACCGACCCTTAGTCGTTTGCTAAAGCAGCTCGAGACCGATATGGACGTGGAATTAATTGACCGTTATCATAGACCGCTACACCTGACCGAAGCAGGCGCGTTCTTTTACGATAAAATCAGTACGATATTGACAGAGATTGATACGGTTACTAGTATGACTCAACGCTTATCGGCGCCAAGTAGCGGATTAAACATTGGCTTTGTACCATCGGTGCTGTATGGGTTATTACCTGAGGTTATCGCTAAGCTAAAGCAGTCCAGTCCCGATATTGAAGTCAATCTCAAGGACATCAGTTCCTATCAACAAATTGATGCTTTAAAAAGCGGTGAGATTGACATTGGTTTTGGGCGCTTTGCTCATCAAGATCCATGGATTCAGCAAATACTATTGCGTCATGAGCGCTACATGGTGGCCCTACCTAAAGGGCATCTGCTCGCCGATATTGACGAACAGCGTCTGATTGACTTGGCAAACAATCGCTTAATTTTGTACCATCAAACGCATCTGCCCATAGCGACGACTGCGGCTGCTACTAATGCTACTACTCATAAAGTCGACCGAAAAAAAGCCTCATCTAACAAGCAGCCTTCTCTTGAACCTGTGACCGAGCCTTTACTGCATCTGTTTGCGCAATATGGTATCTCGCCATTTATGACCACCACGGTGAGTGATTTACAAGTGGCACTCGGCTTGGTTGCCGCTGGTGAAGGCATTACCTTGGTGCCTGCCAGCCTAAAGACGGTGCGTACCGAGCAGATAGTTTATCGTCGGCTACTGCATGAAAATGCCACATCCCCTATCTACTTGCATACCCTCAAAGACTTCGTGCATCCAAAAATCCCAGATTTATTGAGCGCAATTTATCAGGTATATGAGCGCCGCGGTATTACTTATCGGCAGCAGAGTTTTACCTCACAGCGTTAATCAGCGCGAAATTGGCAGATATCGGTGGCGTATTGTGTTATAAAGAAACGGCAAAAAACTCAGCACTAACTCTTGATATTCATGGCTTATTATGCTAACTATCGAGAATGACCGTGCAAACAAAAAGTAATAATAATGAGAATAATCATTATCCTGAATAGCAGCAGTATGCTAAAGTCGATACAAGATGAATCGTTTTATATTTTTATACTTTTATATTCAGCACTGATGCACTGATATTAAGCACTGTATAAATAATATAAAACCTTTCTCTCATGATCATTGGCAAACTGACACAGGAAAGTGAGGATTTGCCGTTCTAACCATTTCGAGGTATTCATGACCACACAACAACTCAATAACCCAAGCGCCACTGAGGATACTGTTGTCCCGCAGCAAGAAGGATTTAGCTGGCGGGTCTTTGGCCCCGGTATTTTAATGGCGACCGCTGCTATTGGTGGCTCGCATCTGATTTCATCGACACAGGCGGGCGCGCTGTATGGCTGGCAGTTGGCGATTATGATTATTTTAGCCAACGTCTTTAAGTATCCGTTTTTTCGCTTCGGTACCGATTATGTCTATGACACTGGCGAGAGCTTAATTGCAGGCTATGCCAAACGCTCAAAGGCCTATCTTTGGATTTATTTCATTCTATCTATCCTATCAGCGGTCATTAGCACCGGCGCAGTATCTTTAATTGCGGCGGTCATTTTGGGCTTTATGCTACCCACCTCTCTTGAGCTCTCAACCATGAGCTTGTCTATGATTATCGTGGCAGTATCCTGGTTCTTTTTGATTGCAGGCCACTATAAGCTGCTTGACGGCGTGACCAAGTGGATTATGATTGCCCTGACCACCGCAACGGTTGCCGCTGTGGTAATCGCTGCTGGCAAACCAACGGTTATGGCAACCGATTTTGTGGCTGCCTCGCCTTGGAACCTTGCGACTTTAGGATTTATCGTAGCACTTATGGGCTGGATGCCAGCGCCGCTTGAATTTGCAGCCATTACCTCGATGTGGACGTCAGCAAAAAGAAAAACCGACAACACCACCCACCGTCAAGGCCTATTGGACTTCAATGTCGGCTATGCCGTTTCGGCTATCTTAGCGCTATTTTTCTTAGCTTTAGGCGTGTTCGTACAGTATGGCTCAGGCCAAGAGATTGAGATTGCGGGCGCCGCTTACATCAATCAGCTGATCAATATGTACACCAGCACCATCGGTGAATGGTCACGGCTGCTGGTCGCTTTCGTCGCCTTTATGTGCATGTTTGGCACGACCATTACCTGTGCCGATGGTTATGGCCGTGCCAATGCCGAATGCTGGCGGTTGATTAAAGGTCAAAGCGATATTAATAAAAAACAAATCGCCTTTTGGACCACTTATGCGATTGGTGGCGGACTGGTCATTATCACCTTCTTTACAGGCCAGCTGGGCTCAATGCTAAAATTCGCCATGATATCGGCGTTCGTTTCTGCCCCTATTTTCGGTTGGCTTAACTACACCTTGGTCAAAAACCATAAAAAACTATCAATGGGTATGAATGCGCTCTCTATAGCAGGATTAATATTCTTAACAGGTTTTGCCTTATTGTTCTTAGCAAATCTTGCAGGTCTTATTGGTTAAAAGCATTTAAGACAATCCTAGCTCTTTATAATAAAAGCCCTTTTAGCCCAGCTATGAGGGCTTTTTTGCTAAATAACTGAGTTCAGTTAGCCATCCTCAACTCTTAAATCAAATCTATTTGTAACTAAATGTAATAAATTTAACGATTATAAATTTGCGATTTTAGCAATCTGAATAATAAGTGTTATAAATGTTTAATAAATGGATAATACTATTTAATTATTAAATAATTTTAATATTATTAATAATATAATAAAATTTAGATAACATATCCCGCTATTACACTGCTTTGCAATCATGAATAATTGAGTATAATCAATCACAATAATTTTATCCCTCCTCATTCGATAAAACCATTCCTCCACGTAAGGACGACGAAATGACTCTATCCGCTGGCGCTCGCTTTCGCAGTGCATTGAAACAAAAAAACGATAACAATCAACCGCTCCAGATTGCTGGCGCGATTAACGCCTATACAGCAATGATGGCGACTCAGGTTGGTCATCAAGCGTTATATCTGTCTGGGGCGGGCGTTGCCAATGCCTCATTTGGCCTACCTGATTTGGGGATGACCAGCCTTGATAATGTACTCGAAGATGCACGCCGTATTACCGATGCTGTGGATACGCCGTTACTGGTCGATGTTGATACAGGCTTTGGTGGCGCGTTTAATATCGCTCAAACCATTCGTAAAATGGAAAAAGCCGGCGTTGCAGCCGTTCATATCGAAGACCAAGTGGCACAGAAACGCTGTGGTCACCGCCCAAATAAAGAAATTGTTAGTATCTCTGAGATGGTCGATCGCTTAAAAGCAGCACTTGATGCCAAAACTGACTCTGACTTTGTAGTAATGGCGCGTACCGACGCGTTGTCTGTTGAAGGGCTTGATGCCGCTGTCGAGCGCGCCGTTGCTTTTCAAGAAGCCGGCGCCGATATGATTTTTGCTGAAGCATTGACGGATATTGAGATGTACCGCAAATTTACCGACGTCCTTGATATTCCAGTCCTCGCCAATATGACAGAGTTCGGTCAAACCGATCTTTATACCACCGAGCAGTTACACGGCGTCGGTGTAGACATGGTGCTATATCCACTATCTGCTTTCCGTGCGATGAATAAAGCGGCATTAAACGTGTATCAGCATCTGCTTGATGATGGTACACAAGAGCAAGTCGTCGACACCATGCAGACTCGAATGGAGCTTTATGACTTCTTAAACTACCATGAGTTTGAGCAAACGCTCGATAAATTGTTTGCTGATAATAAATAGTCTAAACCGTTAAATGCGCAGGCTTTCCCAGATACAGATAAGCCTGCCAGCACAGTATTAAATAGTGGTCTTTAACTTTTGCAAAACTTTAAATTTATATTTAATAAAGCCATCAAACACCAGCTACCAACAAAAGGAATTCAACATGGCAGCACAAAACCAATCAGCAAAAGTATTATCAGGCGCAGGGCTTCGTGGTCAGGTCGCAGGCAAGACTGCCCTATCTACCGTGGGCAAATCAGGCTCAGGGCTGACGTATCGCGGTTATGACGTTTCAGAATTGGCCGATAAATGCATTTTTGAAGAAGTGGCTTACTTGTTACTTTATGGCAACTTGCCAACTCAAAGCGAGCTTGATGCTTATAAAGCCAAACTTAAAAAAATGCGCGGTCTACCGCAAGCATTAAAAGATGTGCTTGAGCGTATCCCAAGTGATGCACATCCAATGGATGTGCTGCGTACGGGCTGCTCAATGCTCGGTAACCTTGAGATGGAAACCGACTTTTCACAACAGAACGACAAAACCGACCGAATGCTGGCAGTATTCCCATCGATCATTAACTACTGGTATCGCTTTAGTCATGACAATGAGCGTATTGAGACTGAAACCGACGATGACACCATTGGCGGCCACTTTTTGCATCTGCTAAAAGGCGAAAAGCCAAACGCGCTTCATACCAAAGTGATGAACGTGTCGCTTATTCTTTATGCTGAGCACGAGTTTAACGCCTCGACCTTTACCGCGCGTGTGTGTGCGTCTACTTTGTCAGACATTCATTCTTGTATCACTGGCGCGATTGGCTCATTACGCGGTCACTTGCATGGCGGCGCGAATGAGGCCGCAATGGATATGATTGAAGGCTTTAGCTCACCAGATGAAGCTGAAAAAGAGATGATGGCGATGCTGGCACGAAAAGACAAGATCATGGGCTTTGGTCATGCTATCTATAGCGAATCAGACCCACGAAACGTGGTGATTAAAGGCTGGGCGGAAAAACTGGCTGCCGATGTTGGTGATGAGGTGCTATATCCTGTATCGGTCCGCTGTGAAGAAGTCATGTGGCGTGAGAAAAAACTGTTCTGTAATGCTGATTTTTTCCATGCCTCTGCTTATCATTTTATGGGCATTCCAACCAAATTGTTCACGCCAATCTTTGTTTGCTCACGCTTAACAGGTTGGGCGGCTCATGTATTCGAGCAACGCGCTAACAACCGTATCATTCGCCCAAGTGCGGAATATACTGGCGAAGAGTTGCGTCCAGTACCAGAGATGAGTGCGCGTTAATTTTTCTTGAAATAACATATTTGTAGGGTGTGTCGTCCTCACCTGTTTTTACCAAGTTTTACTAAAAACTGTGCGTAAAGCGCACCCTACAACCCCTTACCTTTAACTCTTTAAAAGTTTTTTTAGCAAAATTGAATTTTATTTTGATGATTGTGCTAAAAGAATTTATCTCTTTTTTCTCTGATTCAAACCAGCCAACCGCTAAAGGTGACTTATGGACAACGCCCTCGTACAACCGATGAACGACAAATTTAAAAAGCCACTTCCTGATACCGACCTGTATTACTTTGACACCCGCGAAGCGGTTGAGAGTATCGAAGCTGGCGCGTATGAAAAACTACCATTTTGCTCAAAAGTATTGTGTGAAAACTTGGTTCGTCGTTGCCCACCAGAAGATTTAAACGCTGCTTTAAAACAGCATATCGAAGGCAAGCAAGATTTAGACTTTCCTTGGTACCCTGCCCGTGTCGTTTGTCATGACATCTTAGGTCAGACAGCGTTTGTTGACTTGGCAGGCCTTCGTGATGCCATCGCTGAGCAAGGCGGCGACCCGTCAAAAGTGAATCCAATCGTGCCGACGCAATTGATTGTTGACCATTCGCTAGCCGTTGAGCATGCAGGTTTTGAAGAAAACGCCTTTGAAAAAAACCGTGCCATCGAAGAGCGCCGCAACGATGACCGCTTTCACTTTATCAACTGGTGTCAGTATGCCTTTGATAACGTCAACGTTGTTCCGCCTGGTAATGGCATTATGCATCAAATCAATCTTGAGAAGATGTCACCAGTGGTGCAAGTAGTTCAAAATAAAGCCGGTGAACAAGTGGCGTTTGCCGATACCTTAGTTGGTACTGACAGCCATACGCCGATGGTTGATGCGTTAGGCGTTATCTCAATCGGGGTTGGCGGCTTAGAAGCGGAAAGCGTCATGCTAGGTAACCCCTCTTATATGCGCCTTCCTGATTATGTCGGTGTTAAATTAACCGGCAAACTACAAAAAGGCATTACCGGAACCGATTTAGTTCTCGCTATGACCGAGTTCTTACGTGATGCCGGCGTGGTATCTACTTATATTGAATTCTTTGGCGACGGTGCCCGTCAACTGAGCGTCGGTGACCGCGCGTCTATCTCAAATATGACCCCAGAATATGGCGCCACTGCGGCAATGTTCTATATCGATGAGCAAACCATCGACTATTTACGCCTAACGGGTCGCAGCGAAGAGCAAATCAAATTGGTCGAGCAATATGCCAAGCAAACTGGACTTTGGGCTGATGGTATGGAAAATGCCGAATATCCACGTGTTCTTGAGTTTGATTTGTCCGCAGTGGTTCGTAATATGGCAGGACCTTCGCGACCGCATGCTCGCGTATCCACCACCGATTTGGTCGAAAAAGGCATTGCTCACGCTGCTGACGAAAAATTGCCTGAACCAAAAGACGGCTTGATGCCTGATGGCGCAGTGATCATCGCTGCCATTACCAGCTGTACCAATACCTCTAACCCACGCAATATGGTTGCTGCGGGTCTTGTCGCGCGTAATGCCAATAAAAAAGGCTTATTACGAAAGCCTTGGGTGAAATCATCCTTAGCACCCGGCTCAAAAACGGTCAAAATGTACCTAGAAGAAGCGGGGTTGATGCCTGAGCTACAAGAGATTGGTTTTGACGTGGTTGGCTTTGCTTGTACCACCTGTAACGGTATGAGTGGCGCGCTTGATCCTGATATCGAGCAAGAAATTATCGAGCGCGACCTATTTACTACCGCCGTGCTATCTGGTAACCGTAACTTTGATGGCCGAATCCATCCATATGCCAAGCAAGCGTTTTTAGCGTCGCCACCACTGGTTATTGCTTATGCTATCGCCGGAAATATCCGTTTTGATATTGAAAAAGACTCGTTGGGTAAAGACACGGATGGCAATGATGTTTATCTAAAAGACATCTGGTTTGATGACGACGAAGTTGATGCCATCGTCGCGGCAGCAGTCAAGCCTGAGCAATTTAACGCCGTGTATATCCCAATGTTTGATGAAGCCAAAAAAGACACCGGAAAAGCATTAAGTCCACTCTATGACTGGCGCGAGATGACCACTTATATTCGCCGTCCGCCGTATTGGGAAGGTAAAATGGCCGCGATGAATAAGCTAAAAGGTATGCGTCCACTGGCGGTGCTTGGTGACAATATTACAACTGACCATTTATCACCGTCTAACGCGATTTTGGGCGATTCAGCCGCTGGCGAGTACCTTGATACTATGGGTCTGCCTGCGGAGGACTATAACTCGTATGCCACCCATCGCGGCGACCATTTAACCGCCCAGCGCGCAACCTTTGCCAATCCTAAATTGCTCAATGAAATGGTGCGCGATGACAAAGGTAACGTGATTCAAGGCTCATTGGCTCGCGTTGAACCCGAAGGTCAAGTCATGCGCATGTGGGAAGCGATTGAAACCTATATGAACCGTGAGCAACCACTGATTATCATCGCCGGTGACGGCTATGGTCAAGGCTCAAGCCGTGACTGGGCTGCTAAAGGCGTGCGTTTGGCTGGCGTTGAAGTTGTGGTTGCGGAAGATTTTGAACGTATCCATCGTCAAAACTTGGTTGGAATGGGCGCACTCCCCTTGCAGTTTAAAGAAGGGGTCAATCGTAACACCCTAAATATCGACGGTACTGAAATATTCGATATCGAAGGCGAAGTATCCGCTCGTGGCGAGATGACGCTAGTGATTCATCGTATAGACGGCAGCATCGATAAAGCGCCCGTTATCTGCCGATTAGATACCGCTGATGAGGTCAAAATGTATAACGCTGGCGGAATGCTTCAGCGCTTTGCCAAAGAGTTTATCGATGGCACGCTAGATATCGCGTAGTTGCGATGAGTGTTAAATAATCAAAGGGCCGATGTTGTATAAATTATACGGCATCGGTTTTTTGCGCTTATTGATATATCTTCATAGATAGCGTAACATGTACTATTAATTGTACAAGTATTGGAGTGCGTTATGAGAGTAATTAGTTTTTCAGAAGCTAGAAAGCATTTAAAATCTGTTTTAGATACGGTAAACGAAGATGCAAATGCAACTATAGTGACCCGTCGTGATGCTGATGATGCTGTAGTCATGTCACTTGATTATTATAATAGTCTAATGGAGACGGTATATTTACTAAAATCTCCTGCTAATACGGCTCATTTAGCAAAGTCTATTGCTCAATACAAATCTGGAAAGGCAACAGCACATGAGTTAATGGATGTAACGGATGACGCAGACGAAGTTGTTGAGGACGCATAATTGAGGCCGAAAAATGAGTGAACAATTAGCTTGGACAGATAATGCTTGGAAGGACTATTTGTACTGGCAAACACAAGATAAAAAAACGCTTAAACGTATTAATAAACTTATTACAGAATGCATGCGTGACCCGTTTGATGGTATTGGCAAACCTGAACCTTTAAAAGAAAATCTAGCAGGTTTTTGGTCGCGCCGTATAGATGATGCTAATCGTTTGGTATATATCGTTGATGATAACTACTTAACTATTATTGCTTGTCGATATCATTATTAATTGTATGGAATCTATCCAAACTTAAAAGGCTCAACCTTGCCTGCAGCAACCTCTTCTTGAGCAATTAATAACTGACGTACAAACTCACAAGACAAATCAGGATTGTCTTGCCTAATCCGATTAATTTTATCCAAGTTTTCTTTGTACTCTTCATTTGTTGTCATAATTATCTCTATTTTTAGCTAATTTCTATTCATCTATATTACCCATTAAATCGTAAACAATTTATAAAAATATAAAAGGACTGGCCGTAATGACTCAACCAAAATTCGCCCCACAAATCTCCGTCCCTGCTACCTATATGCGCGGTGGTACTTCAAAAGGGGTGTTCTTTAAATTGTCCGACTTACCAGAGCGTTGCCAAGTTGCTGGCGAGTCGCGCGATAATTTTCTATTACGTGTTGTCGGAAGCCCCGACCCTTATGGCAAGCAAATCGACGGTTTGGGAAATGGCAGCTCTAGCACCTCAAAGACCGTTATCCTCTCTAAAGCTAACCAAGCAGACCACGATGTGAATTACCTGTTTGGACAAGTGAATATTGCCAAACCGATGATTGATGGGGGGGGAAACTGCGGCATTTTAACCGCCGCTGTTGGTGCTTGCGCCATTAATATGGGATTGGTCGATGCTCATAAAGTGGCTAATAGTATTAATGTCAGTGCTGATAATGGCGTCTGTGAAGTACGTATTTGGCAAGAAAATATCGGAAAAACTATCATTGCTCATGTTCCTGTTTATACAAATGAAAGCGGTAAGGTTCAGGTTCAAGAAACCGGCGATTTTGAATTAGACGGTGTGACCTTCCCTGCTGCCGAAGTAAAAATTGAATTTATCGACCCTGTAGATTCATCAAGCGATATGTTTCCCACTGGCAATTTAATCGATGATTTTGATGTTTCTGGCTGTGATCTGGACAAGGATACGGTTAAGGCTACCTTTATTAGTGCCGGCATTCCAACCATTTTTATGAAAAGCGATGATTTAGGCTTTACTGGTACTGAGTTGCAAGGCGATATCAACAGTAATAGTGAGTTACTTGCTAAGCTTGAAAAAATACGCGCCAAAGGTGGCGTTGCGATGGGGTTATTCAAAGACGTCAGTGAAGCACAAACCAGTCAGCATATGCCAAAACTAGCTTGGGTTGCTCCTGCGAAAAGTTACAGCGCATCCAGCGGCAAAGCTGTTGATGCAGCAGATATTGATCTCGTCGTTCGCGCCATGAGTATGGGACAACTGCATCATGCGATGATGGGAACGGCAGCGGTGGCGATTGCCGCAGCAGCAACCACGCAAGGTACATTGGTCAACGAAGCCGCTGGCGGTAGCGAGTTAGTTGAAGTGCGTTTTGGTCATCCATCAGGAACGCTACTCGTCGGCGGAAAAACAGAACGCGTGAACGGTCGCTGGCAAGCCAAAAAAGTCTCGATGAGTCGCTCGGCGCGCCGTATTATGGTTGGTGAAGTTTTTGTGCCAAATGATAGTTTTTAGTAAACAAACTTTAGGCTGACTATTAATGTCTTTATAATAGCGATTTATTTATAGAAATCATGATAATTGATACGAAAAATATCCATTAATTGTATTGATTGAACTGACATTAAATAGCGCCTTAACCCTATGAGTACTCCGCCCCGCCGTGTTCGTTTAGATAATAAGCCGCCCACCAAAAAAACGGAACGGGGGGCTTTGCTGTGGTCGATTCTAAAAAGACTCGGAGAGTTTGCCAGACCATATCGTGGACTATTTATATTGACCTTGATATTGACAGTGCTTGGGTCATTTACCGCACAGGTTAATGCCTTTGTCTTGCAATATACCATCGATACTTTGACCGATATTGTCGGTTTACCTGACCCATGGGTAGAAGGGGTTAAATTACTGACGCTGATTAGTGTGATTTTAATGGTGAAAGAAGTCCTCAACGTTATCATCACCTTTGGTCAGCGCTATTTTGGTGAGCGTATCCGTATTAATCTATCGCGTGATCTGTCACAAAAAGTGGTCGATCGGATTTTGTCTTATAAAATGGCATTTTACACCAGTGATGAGAACGCCAGCGGTAAGCTGCAAACCCGTATTGATTTGGGGGTCAGCAGCCTCACGCAACTGGTGCAAAACTTCTTTATTGATATGCTGCCGCTGTTTGCGAGTGCTATCGTGTCATTGATCATTATGTTTAATGCCAATTTTTGGGTCGGTATGGTCGGTCTGATTATTGTGCCGATTTACTTTTTTGTCAGTCAGCGCCAAGCCAACCGTTTGCAAGGGTTTCGCAAACAAATGCGCCAGTATCGTGAGACCAAAAGCGGCTTGGTGATTTCGATTATTGACTCTATCACAGTTATTAAATCCTTTGTGCGTGAGCCGATTGAGTCCGATAAGCACTGGGAAATCCAAAAAGATATGACCGCCAATCAGCTACGTATTCGCAGTATTGCGTTTATGTATAACGCTGGCAAAACCTTTATCGAGCAAATCGGCGTGGTGGCGATTATTGTTCTGACCTCTTACTTTGTACTGAATGGACAGATGACCATTGGCGCGATTATGTTCCATATTCTACTGTTTCAAAACGTCGCGGCTCCTATCCGTGAACTGCACCGTATTTATGATCAAATCAATAACGCGCTTACCTATGCCGAAGGTTTTTTTGATATCTTGGACGACGACCAGGCGATTGAAAACGAAGGTAAAGTCAAATGTACCGATTTAAAAGGTCATATCGAGCTAAAAGATGTTAATTTCTCCTACCCCAATGGTAAGCAAGCGCTGCATGATGTGAGCTTTAATATTCATCCCAATCGTATTACCGCTTTGGTTGGGCTCAGTGGCGCAGGCAAAAGCACCATTATTAATTTATTGGTCAAATTTTATGATCCTAGTAGCGGCACCATTTGTCTCGATGGACGAAACTTAGAGGATTACAGCACCCATAACTTGCGTGAGCAAATCGGCTTAGTGCTGCAAAAAAATCATATTTTCTCAGGCACCATCGCTGACAACATTCGTTATGGGGCGATGGATGCCACTGAAGAGGAGATTATCGACGCCGCCAAACAAGCCTCTATCCATGAGCAAGTCGTTGGTATGCCTGAAGGCTATGACAGTGAAGCCAAGCTACTCTCTGGCGGCCAGCAGCAGCGTATCGCGCTGGCAAGGATGTTTTTAAAAAACCCACCGATTGTATTTTTGGATGAACCAACGGCCAGCCTTGATGCTATTGCCACCCAGCAGATTAAGCACAGCTTAGATTTAATCAAAAAAGACCGCACGGTGATTATTGTCTCGCACAATATCTCACAAATTATTGACGCCGATGATTTGGTAGTGATTGAAAATGGCCGTGTGATGGAGACTGGTACGCATGAGGAGCTTTATGCCAATCACGGTAAATACTATGAGATATTCAATGCCATGTCCGATAGTTTAAATCTGGATAAAATCAGTCAAACCTTAAATAGTTAATAGAGGGCAAAATCGTTATAATGCTCAGGTTTTTATCCATTATTTCTATATTTAGAATATTTAGAACCTATCTTGCTACCCTATGACAGCCCTTTAAATTGTTAGAAGCTATCCAACTATGACCTGTGAATTTTCTATAAAAACTTTTGATGAGCTGACTACAGTTGATCTCTATCATATTTTAAAAGCCCGCTCGCAAGTGTTTGTGGTCGAGCAAAACTGCCCGTATCAAGACATGGACGAGGTCGATTTTGATTGTCTGCATCTAATTGCCCATCAAAATGAAGCCTTAATTGGTTATTGCCGGATTATTCCGCCGCAATTTAATCACAAAAAATCCTCAGTCAATCCGTCAGGTCCGATACCTGCAATTGGTAGAGTGTTGGTACTCGCCGAGCACCGAGGCAATGGCGTTGCCCGTCAAATAATGACGCAAGCTATCAAATACTGCCGTAAAAAATATGGTAAAAAAACCATTGTCATCTCTGCCCAGACTTATTTGTTAAATTTTTATGAGTCGCTTGGGTTTATCCCCGAAGGTGAGCGCTATCTTGAAGACGGCATCGAGCATGTGACGATGGTTTTGCCTGTACTTAAAAAAGTAAAGGTAAAAAAAGAAAGCTCGGGAATGGTTAGCAATATCCTCAGTTTTTTATTATTAATACTGGCGCTTTTATTCATCGTGGGTTTGGTTTATCTCATGGTTTAACTCATGAAACGATAAAACAGTCTTACACGACTTCACTGTTGTTCGATATTGAGTATGTTATTTTTAATAGATAACTGATTGATAAAATATTTAGCTTATCAATCACTCAAATATGTGACTCAAGGAAGAGGTAATGACTATGTCTACGACTCAAAATGCGACAGTAGAGAGCAATATTCGTCCAGAGTATGACGATGAGATTCAAAAAATTGCCGATTACGTGCTCAATTATTCTATCGATAATGACTCACCCAATAGCGCTGACGCTTGGAATACCGCCCGCTACTGCTTGATGGACACCTTAGGCTGCGGTTTGCTCGCGCTACGCTTTCCTGAATGTACCAAACACCTCGGACCCGATTGCGCCGATCAAATCACCCCTAATGGCGCGCGCGTGCCCGGTACGCCCCATAGACTTGACCCTATCAAAGCTGCATTTGATATTGGCTGTATGGTGCGCTGGCTTGATTATAATGATACGTGGCTTGCGGCCGAATGGGGACACCCCTCGGACAATCTAGGCGGCATCCTCGCCGTGGCCGACTATATTAGTCAGCAAAACATCAGCCAAGGTCGCGCGCCACTTACCATGAAGTCGGTATTAGAGGCGATGATTATGGCGCATGAGATTCAAGGGGTGCTAGCTTTAGACAACTCATTTAATCGTGTGGGTCTTGACCATGTATTTTTGGTAAAACTGGCCTCAACCGCTGTAGTGGCTAAGCTTTATCAGTTGCCACGTGAGCGTATCATGGCGGCTATCTCGCAAGCGATTGTCGATGGTCAAGCCCTGCGAACTTATCGCCATGCACCCAATGCTGGCAGCCGAAAATCTTGGGCCGCAGGAGATGCGACCAGCCGCGCTGTGCGTTTGGTCGATATCACTCGCCGCGGTGAAATGGGAATTCCGGGGGCACTAACCGCGCCGCAATGGGGCTTTTACGATGTTCTGTTTAGCCATACCAATAAAGACTTAGCACTCAAACCTGAAAGCGAGCGCCGTTTTACCTTCCAACGCGATTTTGGTAGCTATGTGATGGAGAATATCTTATTTAAGATAAGCTTCCCTGCCGAGTTTCATGCTCAGACTGCTTGTGAAGCGGCGGTTATCTTGCACCCACGCGTTGACGATAGGATCGATGAGATTGAAAAAATTGTCCTGACCACTCATGATTCAGCCATTCGAATCATCTCGAAAGAAGGCGCCCTTGATAATCCTGCTGATCGCGATCATTGTTTGCAGTATATGGTTGCCGTACCTTTATTAACCGGCGACCTGATGGCAGAGAATTACGAAGACGATTACCACGCCCAGCACCATATTTTGATTGATGGACTGAGGCGTAAGATGGTTGTGGTAGAAGATCCAAGTTATTCAAAAGATTATCACGATCCAAGTAAGCGCTCGATTGCCAATGCCATTCAGATATTTTTTAAAGACGGCACTAGCACGGATAAAGTCGCCGTCGAATATCCTATTGGTCATAAACGCCGCCGTGCAGAAGGTATCCCCGTACTCAAAGCGAAGTTCCGAGCCAGTTTGGCAACGCGTTTTATTGACAGTCGCTGTGCAGATATTTTTGCCTTGTGTGATGATCAAAAGCGTTTAGAGCAAACGCCGGTTAATGAGTTTATGGATTTATTTATGACGTACTAAATGCCTTAGTTATATTTTACTCCATTAGAATACGCATCGAAAATTTCCACAGCAGTCCAAAAAATACTTTGGAATTAATGAGTTATGAATATCAAAAATTTATTTACCTTCATTTTATTAACTTTCTTACTATCAGCTTGTATTTCTAGTAAGCCAATGAATAGTAGTGTCGTTAATACGAATAATAAACCGAAATTAAGTAATGTTTTTTCTTACTACGATGAAAGTAACAATGTTCAATTTACTGCCTTAATAACAGGAAAATTTATCTTCAAAAATAATTGTTTGTTTTTGGCGGACGGTGGCAGTGTGACTACACCTGTATTTAATACAGACGATGTAAAATTTAATGCAGAGAAAAGAGAAGTTTATTTAAATGGAGAGGTAATTCCCTTAGACAAAGATTTAATGTTGGGAGGAGGATTTGTGGATAGCAAATATCTTCCAAAACTAGACTCAAAAGATAGTGATAACTGCTTAACCGATAGGGTTGCTGTCTTGTATTCTGTAGTTGAAGACACTCCAGAGCTGAGGAAACGCTGGTTAATACCATAGTGTAGTTATAACAGGCTAATAAACATTAATACTTACGGGACTCTCTGTTATACCTATTTAGCTTATAAAAAGAGCGTGTCGTTAAATAAATGACACGCTCTTTTTTATTATCTATGCTTATGCTTTACTTATTTTTATAATTAATGCTCCACCATCACCAAGGTATGAATTCCCCTGCCCAATCTACAAAGTTGCCTGATTGTTCTGCTGTCATATTGCCCAATACTTCAAGCAAGCACTCAGCGCTAAAGGCTGGCGAGAATAAGTTTCCATCAGCCACATTGCCTTGAAATGGGGCCGACAGTTGGGTGTTGACGGTGCCTGGCTGCATCACTACCACACAGACATCTTTGAGCGAGCGCGCCCATTCGATGCTTAGGTTTTTCATGCCCATATTTAGCGCCGCCTTACTCATCCGATAGCTGTACCACCCGCCAAGTTGGTTGTCACTGATACTACCCACCCGTGCCGATATGGTCGCAAAAATCGCTGGCTTGTTTTCAGTTCGGTCAGCTTTTGCGAGTAGCGGTTTGATATGCTTGGCAATCAGCAAACTTGCTAAGGCATTTATTTGCATATTCTGCAAAAAGAACTCCGTCTCCAGTTGTCGTAGTGCTTTTTCTGGTTGATTATACGGCGTATGCAATAACCCCACACAATTAATCACCCAACCAATATGAGTGGTTTGTTGCTTAATCTCAGTAATGGCTTGTTCAATACTATGCTCATTGCTGACATCCATAGGTAACCAGTACAAATTATCAGCGATAAAGTCAGGCTCACTTTTATGATACGTGGCGAATATCTTCCCACTTTGATTATCGTTTTTTTGATTATAAGCAGCCATTTCTATGAGATGTTTAACAATAGCCTGACCGATACCACCAGTACCGCCAATGATTAAGTAGTTTTTTTGATTCACAAAGCACTCCTTATTACCATATGTATGCATTCTTGCATTCATTTTGGCGTATTTACTTTACATTTACTATGCTAAAACGCTAAGAATAATAGAAGTTATCGCTATTCTATATAGGCTACAATAATCACTGACGGGTAAATACTCGACATCTATCAATTGAGATGTCTAAATGCCATTAACTTTTAATCTTAACCTTTTAAATTTAACAAACGCCTTTATACGGATATTATCGCCCTATGCTATCGCCCCAAGACCAATTGACCGAGCTGGTACGGACGCTTGAGATGCAGCAACATGTCTTTGCCACCGATCCGCTACTTGTCACGGAAAAGCTACAAGGCGAGGATGGAAAGCCCATCCAAAAGTTGCATCGCCGTGCTTCGCGTATTGATAGTAACGGTGCGCTGGCACGTGTGCTCGGTAAAATTGATGGTCGTATCAAGGGCATCATGATGGTTATGAGCGTGGTGTGGTGCATCTCAGGGTTTTTGGGATTATTTACTCTGCTTCAGACCAATGTGGTTAATTTCTTTTATGTACTGGTGTGTTTGCTTGGATTTCATACGCTCATGCTGCTGGGCTGGCTGGCAGTGACTTTATTTAATCAAGGCAAACAGTCATCAAATTGGTTTGCCAGCTTCGTTAGCCCCAGTTATTTGATTCGCGGTAAGGATGATGTGACCAAAGCGGCGGTTGATTTGTATGAGCGCCAATTACAACATAGCGGTATGCGCTGGTATCTGGGGCGCTTTAGCCATCAATTATGGCTAGCCACCTTAACCGGTATGCTACTGGCGATTATATTTTTATTGATTGTGCGTCAGTACAGCTTTAGCTGGGAGTCGACGCTCCTCTCGGATCAGGCGCTGATTACCCTCACTCAAATTCTCGGCTGGCTACCAAGCAAGGTTGGATTTACCGTTCCTGACAGTACTGCTATCGTTCAGAGCCGATTGGTGACTGATGCCATGCCGTTATCAATGGCGCGGCAATGGGCAGGATTACTGGTTGGTAGCTTGCTGATGTACGGTATCGTACCAAGAGCGATTGCTTGGGCATTTTGCGCATTGATGTTTCGCCGTAAAAAAATGCGTTTGGACATCAAGCAGCCCTATTATCAAAAGATTTTGAATTTTTGGCAGCGTCAGGTAGTCGATGAAGATGATTTTAATGAAGCACCTGCGCCTATCGCTCCAAAAGCGACGATCAGCGCTGGCAAGAAGTTGGTTGCTCTACTTGAATATCCATCACCACAAAAGAACTGGTGGCAAGATGGTCTGGAGAATAATCAGAAGGAAGTAGAAGATTTCGGTATTCTTGATGACCGTGACGATATGGCTCGTTTAAAGGCTTACCTAGATGATCATCCGGTTCAGGTTTTGATTGGTATTCATAGTAAAGCACTACCTGACCGAGGCACCTTGCGTAAACTTGACCAAATCGCTCATCATGCAAAGGATGGGCTGATTGTACAACTGCTGAGTGATACTAGCCTCATTGATAATAAGGTTAGTAACAATGGTTTAGATCATTCAAATAACTCAGATCCCAAAACGCGAGTATCTGAGCAGCTTTTGGAAAATCAAAACCTTCGTTATCAGCAATGGCAAACCGCCCTTACTACTCGAAAAATTGGTTTAGTGACACCACCGTGATATAGATTTAAATATTAATAATAACGATAAGACGCTATGATGAATAATGACAATGAAAATCAACCTAATACCAATACCCATAATGACGAGATCTCGTTAAGCAAACCTGCCGCGCCCATTAGTACCGCTAAAAAAACCATTGCCAGTGGCGAGGCGCTTAAATTAGCAGTCGTTGGTCATACCAATACCGGTAAGACCTCACTACTACGTACCTTATTACGTGATGTGTATTTTGGGGAAGTCAAAAACGAAGCGGCGACCACGCGCCATGTTGAGCGCGCCCAATTAACCGACAGTCAGACGGGTGAAGTATTGGTGACCTTGTATGATACCCCGGGATTAGAAGATGCCTCAGGGTTAATGGATTGGCTTGAGGACAATACCGCCAGTCGCCGTGATGGTATTGAGCGTTTACAGCAGTTTTTGGCGGCGGATATTGCTCAAGGTACGGATAATAGCGCTTCACAAATTCATGACTATCAAAATAACGATTATAGCCAAGAAGCTAAAGTTATCCGTCAGCTGCTGGCAAGTGATATGGCCATTTACGTTGTTGACGCTCGTGAGCCCGTCCTCGGTAAATATAAAGATGAGTTGGCTATTTTATCTTGGGCTGCGATACCTGTGATGCCGGTATTTAATTTTACCGACAGTCAGGATGCCAATATTGATGAATGGCAGACGATGCTGGCAAGACGTAATTTACACATCTCGACGCGTTTCGATTCCGTGGCTTTTGAGTTTAAGGATGAGATGCGATTATGGCAAAATCTTGCCACCATGCTTACCCATTCAGAAATGCTCGAGCAATTGATGGCGCGTCGTACAGAAGACTGGGCACAGCTTTATGATGAGGCCAATATTGTTATTGCGGACTTTTTATTAAATGTCGCGTCATTTGTGCGTGAAATTAGTGAAGATGACGACCCAATGCCCGTGCTTGAGCAAATGCAAGAAGCGGTTAGACAAAGTGAACGGGCAATGCAGCATGATTTGCTTAACTTATATAAATTTTATGATAACGCCGTGGCAGCTACGCCACTTGAACTACAAGCTTATCAGCAAGACCCGTTTGACCCTGAGCTTCTTAAAAGCTATGGCATCCGAACCACATCTGGTGCGGCAGCTGGCGCATTATTGGGGTTGGGTATTGACGCTGCAGCACTCGGTACAACGTTAGGTTTGGGCGCTGCCATAGGCGGTATCGCAGGCGGGTTATTATCTAATACCAGTAGTATCGCTGACAGAATCACTGGGGTAAAACGCTTATATATTGACCCTGCCACCCTGACGTTACTCGCCACGCGAGCGATAGATTTACTTACCGCTCTACGACATCGTGGTCATGCGGCAACCGATGCCACTCAACTGATATACAGTGGCGCAAAAAATGATACTGAAATATTAAATAACGACGATGAAGATAATGAAGAAGACAATGTCGTGACGTTATGGCCGACACATAAATTACCCAGTGAGCTTAAGAAAGCGCGTGGGAAGCCACAATGGTCAGCGCTCAGTAGCGGTAAGTCCGAACAGGCTCAATTACTGCGAGTTGATATGGCGTGGTCGCTGGCAAGTAAGCTACAGTCATACAAGCCTGAAAATTGGTAGCTCAATTCCTTTCTTTACAGTAAAGAATGTAATAACGTACTTAGCGCTTCAGTACCGCGCACGTCTGTTTGCTGTAGATAAATCGGATACAGCGGATAGTTGGTGAAACTGTTTTCAATATCCTGCATCAATTGCTGTTGCCTCTCAGCACGAAGTCGCCAGAACTCATCCGACTGCATGGGTGCTATCAGTTGATTGATGACTATCGCGGCGGGTGTCAGTTTGCTCTCTTCCAACTGTTCAATAGCACGTTTGGTTTCTGCTAGCGGTAATACATCCGCCGTCATGACTAAGACAATCGCGGTCTTTTGACGATCATGGAGTAATACTCCTGCTTGGCGAAATAGCTGTTTGCGTTTTTCTAGAACTGCTACCGCTTGCTCCCAGCGGTCAGGTTTTTTCGGGGCAAATGGATTGGCTATATCGTTCTTTTGAGGACGGTTTTGGTTTTTATCTTTTTGGTTATGAGCATCCAAATGAGTCGCTACCGAGCGCAATTTTGCTTGTCGCCGTTGCTGTGCGAGCAATCCATCTGTCCATGCTCCCATCATCTCTGGTAATACAAGCAAACGCAAAGTATGGCCTGTCGGTGCCGTATCAAAAATAATATGTTGATAGTTGGCATCTGCTGCCGTGATTAAATGCTGACACATAGACTCAAGCATCGCTGCTTCTTGTGCGCCAGGTGCCGACTTTGAGAGCCGTAAATGCTCTCGGATTTTAGGCATCATATCTGGAGTGGCATAAGACTTAATAGTAGATTCAACTTGAGCAAAATGCGCATCGACGATGACATCAGGGTTTAGCTCAATCGCATCAAGATACGGCGTAATCGCGGTTTTTTCGTTATTGAGCCGTACCTTTAATACATCACCCAAGCTGTGCGCCGGATCAGTTGAAACAATCAAGGTCTTTTTTTGCTGGCTTGCATAATAACTGGCAAGCGCGGCCGCGGTTGTGGTTTTTCCGACTCCGCCTTTGCCGCCAATAAATATGATAGGCTGCGGCGATAGTTGATCTACTAATCCGTGTAGAGCGTGTAATGCCATATTCGTATCTCAATTTTAATTCACAAGACTTTTAATTAAAGAGTTCTTATTCATTCATTTTTTATTATTACAAAACGAACTAACAACAACCAACGTGGTCAAATGGGCATTTATCCATGCCCATGCGTGTATGCCACTCGTGGAAGTTTTCCAAAAATAAAGGCTGCAGCTCTAAGGTATAAAAGCTGGCGGGATTATCAATTCCTAGGCTCTCTGCAAACATCAGCAGCATAAAAAAATCTTCTTCATCACGCGCCGCCCGTGCCATCGTTTGGCGATAAGGCGCATGATAAAATTCATTGAGTCCCGCTACAAAACGTTGCCACCATGGCGATGCATTTTCTGTCGCTTTTATCGGCTCATTGTCATTCTTGTTTTCATTTTTCATAATTTACTCGAACAGTTTGCTCGTATTTTCCGTTTCTTTATTATCTATCATGCCTAACCTATATAAAAAACGCCAGCAATTGCTGCTAGCGTTTTTTTCATACAGATACGGATTACAACTTTTTCTCTAAGCGTCTTTTTTTCCTTTATGTGACGTCCATTCTTTGCGTAGAACCGACAGACTTTCAAACGTTACTAAAATCGTTGCGATCAGAATGATAATGTCCATAATAATGAGCAGCCAATTACCATCAACATAAAAGGTTTTTAGCTGAATCAATAACGCAAAGACAGTCATAACAAGTAAGAATGACAAGGGTGCTAAGGTGTACCAAACCGGTCTACCTTTACGTAATAAAATGACCGTGACAATCATAAGAGTCAAAGCCGCCATGAGCTGGTTGGTGGTACCAAATAATGGCCAGATAATCATTCCGCCTGCACCATCAATACCGCCTGCGCCAAACGCCAATAGTAGACAGCTTCCAACAGCAAGGAAAGTAGCTACGACACTCTTGCTTAGCACTGGAATATTATAAAATTCACCAAACTCTTGGAAGATATAACGTTGCAGACGTACGCCCGTATCCATCGTGGTGCCTGCGAACAAGGCTGCCATGACAGTTAGCATCGTTTGTGAAAGGACCATATCGATACCAACACCTGCATTTAATATGGTCGCGCCGCCATCGATAAAAGCACCGATAGAACCGTCGCCAAATTTTTGATAAACCGCTTGCCAATCACCTAACGTAGCAAAACCTGCGGTGGCAGCAAGGATAGCACCCAGTGCGAGCATGCCTTCGCCCATAGCACCAAAATAACCAACGAAACGCACATCACCTTCTTTATCAATCTGTTTAGAAGTGGTTCCGGTCGCCACCAAGCCGTGGAATCCTGAGATAGCACCGCAAGCAATAGTGACAAACAATAATGGCATTAATGAAGGCGTACCGACGGGCAAATCATGATTAATCGCTGGCGCGACAATGTTTGGCGTCGCAATAAATACGGCCGCGTATAATAGAATCAGACCAACAAATAGTTGTAGCCCATTGATGTAATCACGCGGCTGCAATAGCATCCATACTGGTAATAAGGAGGCAATCGCGGCATAGGCAAATAAAATAATAATCCATATGGCGTTATCAGGAAGTCCCATAAAAGTTTCTGGTAACACGACTGGGAACATAGGACCGAGATAGATAAGTCCATATAATGCGACGACTCCAATGATGGAGACCCAAACCAGATTCATCTTATAGCGATAGATACACTGACCGATAATAAAGGCCACCACTAATGCACCCCAGACAGGTAACACAGAAGACGGGGTTTTTATCATCATATTGGCGATAGCAACGCCAAATACCGCGTTTACCATCAATAGCAATAAGAAAATCACTACCATCATTAAACTACGCACGCGTGTGCCCATGACAGTACCAGCAATCGAGCCAATAGACTGGCCCTTATTGCGCATACTAGCCCAAATGGCTGACATATCATGTACGCCTGCCATAAAAATGGTGCCTAAAACCACCCAAATGATGGCTGGTACCCAACCCCAAATGACCGCAATTGCAGGGCCAATAATCGGCGCCGCCCCTGCTACCGAGGTAAAATGATGTCCCCATAATACATACTTATTGGTGGGGATATAATCGACACCATCTTTCATCGTATGGGCTGGCGTGGGACGACTGTTGTCCAATGCCAAAATCTTAGTGGCGATAAATTTTGAGTAAAACAGATAACCGCAAAGCATCGCGGCGACACCAACTAACAGTACAATAGCACTATTCATCTTATCTCTCCCTAGACAAGTAGTAGATAACCTTATAAGTTCAAGCTTTTTAAATTAAAATCCAAAAAATATGCTAGATTAGTGAGCAATGAGAGACTCGGCTCATTGCTTTTCAGGACACAGTTATCAAAAAACAGCCATTAGAAATAATAGCAGACCCTTATATTATCACTGGCTAACAAAGCATTGCATTTTAAGATTAAGACATTCGACTAATCAGCCATAAAGCACAATGAGTCTTTACTTATTTCATGGTTTAGATAGTAACTTATTTAACAGTAATTGTAACGTTAGCGAAACACTAAAAACAATAAATACAGGAGTTATAATGACCTATTACTTTGGATTCATCCCTTCAGACAAATTAAAAGCGCTGATTATTGAGGCCGAGCAAGTGGTTGCATCCGATGAAAAAGTAGATTATTACCTTTATCGTGATGCCCTTACCCATCAAACAGCGCGTGATCTTATCGATAATTTATTGGTGGGATTGGTTGAGATTATTCCAAATCCAGAACGCCAAGCTTCTATGCGTAAAGTGGTTGGCACGGTCGAAAAAGCGACGGATACCTTGCTTAATATCTTACTTGGCAAAGAAAATAACGAAGAAGTGCTGCCGAGCTTTCATTTTTTGAGGGATAAAGCGACCTTTATAGATAACGAAGGTGAGAAGCGTATCGGTTTTAAATTGTCCGACGCAGACGCTCAAACTATTAAGAAAGGTTTTGCGGCTATCACCCCCGAACATGTAGATATGAAAACGTTTAAAACGGCGCTTGAAACAATGAACGAAGAGACGTTGACGCATTTTATTAGCCGCTATGCTGAAACGTTAAAACTTGGCATGATCAAACGCAAATCTGTGCCAGTTGCCAAGGCTGCTATCGATAAAGGAATGAACATGGCGTTGAATAAGTTACTGCCTGATTTGCCTGATGCGTCATTGAACCGTTTGGCGAATTATTATCGCCCTTTTATCGTAAAAAAATCTGAATAGCGGCTATATTAGCAACTATTATGTTTTTATTAAGGCTGTAGTGTTGGGCAATTTTATTAAAATTTGCTAAAATAGGCGGCACTTTTATCAAAGGCGCAACTCATGACCCAAATTAGTAATCAAGAAATCGAAAAAACCCTGCGCAATTCAGAGTGCCTGATCAGCAGTATCGAAGTAGCTGCTGCTTATGAGCGCTTGGCCGCCCAGCTCAACCTACATTATGCCGGTTTAAACCCAATCGTGATGGTCGTTATGAACGGCGGACTTATCCCAGCCGGTCAGCTTCTGACACATTTGACGTTCTACCATCGCATGCACTATATCCACGCATCGCGCTATCGTGATAACGCAGGCACCAACGAACTTGATTGGAAGTTTAAGCCTGATGTGAACCTCGAGGGCGAACACATTTTGTTAATTGATGATATTTTTGATGAAGGCATTACGCTAAAAGCCATTGTTGAAGAATTGGGCAAAGAAGAGCCACTATCTATCCAGTGCTGTGTGCTGTTGAATAAAGAGCACGATCGCAAAGTGGAAGAATTCGACGTTGATTTTGTGGGCATTAATGTCGCAGACCGTTACGTCTATGGCTGCGGTATGGATTTTCATGGTTACTTGCGCCATTTACCAGGTATCTATGCCATTAAAGAAGACAAAATCTAATTACAACGTTTTAAACTTAAAAAAGCATCCAATTTGGATGCTTTTTTTTACTCGTTTTCCCTTTCTTACACTGACAGCCTATCTTCTCATAACTTTAAACAACAATACCACTCTCCTACTCTAACAGTTTCTCAAACTGTAAGCTCAGTCCGGTTTGACGTAGCGTCGGCGTCGATAAGGCAGTACTCAAGGCCGAAGCAGTACTAAAAATAGAAACTCGTTTTTTGGCTCGTGTCACAGCGGTATAAATCAACTCTTGGCTTAGTAATCGTGCATTATTGTCATCAAAGCTAATTGCCACATGGTCAAATTCCGACCCTTGTGATTTATGAATGGTCATTGCATATGCAGTTGCAACCATCTCATCACTTAGTATATTAATATTGATACCGTGCTTTTTATTTTCAAAAAATACCTGTAGCCGCCCCTGCTCTACTTGCAGGCAGATACCAATATCACCGTTAAATAGTCCTAGTTCATAATTGTTTTGCAATACCATGACTGGACGACCGTGATACCAAGGTGATTTGGAAAGGGGCAGCTTTAATTGCGTCTTATGTTGCTCGCTCAGATAATTATTGATGTAATGGTCACCGCAGCGGCCGTGATGCCCTGCTGTTAATATACGAAAGTGATTGAGTAGAATCATAAGTTCATCAAAATCGGTAAGATATTCTTTAGTTGGCATCAATTTTGCTGTTTTGGATTTGTTTAGTGTTTTTTGTGTTTTATTGAAGTATTTGAGGTAGTTTTCTGATTGCTTTTTGAGGAATCTATAATTACTTAGGCTATTTTTTATTCTATTAGTTGTTGTATTGCTGTCAGTTTCTTTATTATCATCTACTGTTAAATGGTAAAACTCTAATGCCTCATCTTTTTCAAGAACCTGCCAAACGGCTGACATACTTCCAGTGTTACTTTTGCTTTCACTTCCTTGTTGATTAATAAGTTTAGCAAGTTGACCAATCCCCGAATCCTCTTTGAAACGGCGACTGGCGATTAAACGTTGGTGCACGTCTTGCAGCACTGGTATACGGCACAAGTCTGCCAATACTGCTCCTGCATCGACTGCTGCGAGCTGATTAGCGTCACCAAGTAGTATCAGCCGCGCATTGGGCTTTATTGCACTTACCAAATAATTGGCGAGTTCTACCCCAAGCATAGAAGCTTCATCAACGATGACGATGTCTTCACTGAGCGGATTATCTTTGTGATAACGCGGTCGTCCACTCTGCCCGATGCCGAGTAAGCGATGAATGGTCTTCGCCTCTGGCAACTGTAAACAAACCCCTGCTTGTTGAATAGCGTCCTGTAACGACTCTTGCATACGCTGAGCAGCCTTTCCCGTCGGAGCTGCTAGGGCTAAATTGGCCTTTGACTCGTTACCTTGCTCGTCTGCTACCTGTTCTTGCTGCAATGCCATGACTAACTGGGCAACGGTAAAGGTTTTGCCTGTTCCTGGGCCGCCAGTGATGATGCTAAATGCAGAACGGTTTGCCATGTGGATGGCATCCTGTTGTTCGGTATTGAGTAGCGGGTTAGGCGCTATCGGTAATTCTACAAGGGTTTGATTTTTAATACGTACAACATGCTGCGCTAAGGCGTATTCTGCCTGCCAAGCACGATGTAACCATAAGGTGATTTTGGTTATTTGATTGGTTGAATTTTTGTCTACTTGAAAGATAATTGGTCTTGTAGTGTCGTTTTCTTCTTTTGCGTTGTTTATGAATAATGGTTGGCTGACTAGTAGTTGATTTAATTTGCTTAGGCTATTTATTGTTGAGGAAGCGCTGCTTGCTATGTCTTTTAATGAATTATAAAGATTAACGCAAGCTTTTCGACGCTGATTTAACAATCGCTTGTCAGGTATGGTTAATGTAGATTGGCGTAGCGCTGTATCCCAAATCAATTCATCTTCTAGCACCTCAGCAGGCGGTAACTCCGTCATATTAGTGCTTAACAATACTGATAAAAGTGGCTGTAGTAAAGGTTGCAATAACTGTTGTTGCCAGTTAAACAACTCTACAGCGTCATCGAGCAGATGATTGCTGGTATCATGATTAGAAGCCTCAAGCACCAATACGGTATCCCCTTCTTCTAAGCGTTGTACCAATACTTCAAATAACGTCTCAAACAACCAATCTTGACTGTCTTTAGTGTCAGTCGCCTCATTATTTAGCAACTGATTTTGGTAAGCTATCTGCGTTTGTGCGCGGCGCTGCAATAAATATTGACTGATCGTCGTCGCCCAACTACTGCCTACACCATCACTCATGAGGTTTTGAATAGTATTGGTTGCTTTTTTTTGCTTGCTTACACCATTCATGCTGTTAACATCACTCATCGTTTATCCGTCTTTATCATAATTCTTAGATTGTTTATTTAAAAAACACTAGGGCTACCAAACATCTCATCCAATGCATCAACCAGCTCAAACGGTATTTGCCACTGAATACGTCCATAGCTCTGTGTACCTTGTGAGTCAATACCACGCAAAAATACATACTCTACGGCACCCAAATATTGTGTTTCATTACCTAAGTAGCCTTTTAAACGCAGACGTAAAAATCGATGCAAGGCCACTTGGTAAATAGCGGCCTGTAACCAATAACCTGCTTTATTCATTGCGGCACTTAGATTTTCTTGGCTATAATTACTTAGGCTATTCCCTAAGTAATTACTTTTATAGTCGACCACATAGTACTTGCCAGCGTACTCATACACGAGATCAATCTCACCGCGCAAATAACGATAAATGTGGTTAGTGAACTGTGCCGTAAGCTCGATATGCTTCTCAGGCTCATCTGGTAAATACTGCTTAAAGACACGGTTTATATCCTCAGGAGTAAAGTCTTCTGACAACCCCATATTAAAGCTCAGCTCAGCAATACGCTGCCGAGCTGGTATGGCCTGCAAAGGCTGACCAGACGCTAATAACGGTGCGACCAATACATCCGCTACCCAAGCCATCAGCTCCTCATGAGCAGCACCTAGCTGATTGGTTTCTGCTAGATTGGTACCTTCATCTTTTTCTAAAGGCACTGCTTGATTTTGCTGCAATCGCTGTTGCGTCGTAGCGCTGGCATAGCTAATCGGTAACTGATACTGACGAATGCTTTGATCAATGATAACTGACCATTTACTATTATCGGTAAAATCTATTTTTTCAAAAATTTCATGCAGAAATGTACCGGCATTCGCCCCTTTTACAAAGCGGAACCGAATGTTATTGCTAGTAATTAGATGACCGGTATCGCTACTACCACCACTGGGCAAGCCCTGTTGCAGTTCACTGTTATCTACAGAGTTAACAGCCAAATTCATACTATCAGTCAGATCTAAATCATCCTCTACCCCATCATCAAATACGGCCAACGCTTGGCTATGTTCATTCAATTGACGCGATAGCGCAGTAAAGCTGGTCTTAGCCCAGCCCCTAAACGTGCTAAGTTGTATCTGAGCATAAGCACTTTGGTAATCGATACGCTTTACTGAATCTGCCTCAGAAAAAGAACCTTCATTAACAGACTGTTGAGGCATTTTTTTGGTCTTAAGAATAGTTTCAGCGATAGGCTCAATAGCGGCGCATTCTAGCCAGCCGATATAAGGCTGCAGTCTGTCTGGCAGTGCAAACTTATGATCCGCGCAACTTAACCATTGTAAGCTCGGCTTACGTTCAGCATCGGTTTTGTTATAGCCATCCTTAAGTACCATATATAACTGCTCACTAGCACGAGTAAAGGCAACATAAGCCAGTCGTCTCAGCTCTTCATAGTTTTCCGTGGTTTCAAACTGTGCGTAATAGTCTGTTGGTTTGTCGCCTTTAGCAGACTTACTGTGAGACTTACCTTTACTGGCAGACAGACGGCGTTCTGTTTTGTTTTCCTCTACTTCATAATCATATAAAAATAGATTATGGTCACTATGGCCGCCCGCTTTAGGACTAGCGCCATCCATACCAACGACATAGACAATTGGGAACTCAAGCCCTTTCGATTTATGAATAGTCATAAGCTGCACCCCTGATTCTGTCGGGAGAGGCTGCTGCTGGGCCCATTCTGGCGTGCGGCGGCTATTCATGTTTTTCTTATACCATGCCAGCAGCTCATACTCACCGATATGCATACCATGCTGCGCCAAAATGTCTAGCAGATGCCGTAAATCCATCAAGTAGCGAGCACCATCTTCTAAGTCGGCAAGCCCGACCCATACATTTTGACTTTTCGATTGTCTTTGACTTTTCGATTGTCTATCAGTTAATAGCCTGTTTTGATTAATCGCTCCGCCAATCATGGGATTGCGTCCAAACAAATAATGCAGTGCCGACAAAATACCGTTATGCCGCCAATGCGAAGCAGCAGTCTTTAAATACAACTGAAAATCTTGATAACGCTGTTTTAACTCGGCTTGCTCAGAATTTATCTTTTCAGGCGTTTGGTTAATATTAGTATCAGTACTCGTTTCGCTTTGATCGTCATCCAGTATCTCGTCATCCAGCATCAATGCTTGAACATCGTTCAGACTCATCTGATAAAAGTTACTGGTCAATACGCGATTAATAATGTCACGGCGATGTGGTCGTAGCATCGCTTCTAATAGAGCCGCCAAGTCAGCAGCAATAGGCGTATCAAAGACATTTTTTTCAGCGGTTTCTAGCGTGGGAACGCCAAGCTTGCCGAGCATATCTTCAACCTGCTTTAGCTCATGCTTGCGTCGACCAAGCACACCAATATCATTTGGTTTGATGGGTCGTCCTTCTATCGTTTGCTCGCTTGCCAGTAGTGCGGCGATATGCAACGCGGTTAGCTCAAAAGCATTGTGCTTGGCGTGCTTGTCATAAGGCAAATGAATCACACTAACGGGGCTGTTAGATAAAATATCAGTACTTTCCGCTTGCTCCTTTATTTGCCCATCTACGGACGTTTGCCATGACAGGCGCAAATCAGTGTTGGCGGCCATGATATGTTGATAATAGATACTCTTGCCCAACTGCGCCAATTGGGAGGCTGTATCAGAAACAAAATCTTGAAAGTCTGCGACAGGAGCAGGTCTTCCAAACCAGTGGTTTAATGCCGTAATCAAACGCTCATTAGAGCGGCGATTAACATTAAGAGTCATGATCTTCTCTTTAGCAAACTTCGCCTTCATGGCGTTATAGTTGGCAACATCACCGCCGCGAAAGCCATAAATCGCTTGTTTTGGATCGCCAACCAGCAAAAGAAAACCGCGACTTCCGCTCTGATTCACTCCATCTGTTTTATCATTACTCCTAGACAAATAAATGCGCTCAATCATACGCGCCTGTTCACCATTGATATCTTGTGACTCATCAATCAAGGCTACCGGATAATGGTGGCGAATATAACGTGCTAAGCGCTCACCTTGTCTACCTGATAGTGCTTGGTTTAAGCGCACCATTTGCAAGGCAAACGTAGTCTCGCGGCGTGTTTCTAATATCGAAGGTAGTTTTTGCCGAACTTTTAGGGCGATATCACGGTTAAGGTTTTCTATAAGGGCATCAAGATATAGCTCAATCTGTTCAGTGTAGCTACGTAATGAGGCTAATAATTGAATACCTTTAAAATTAGCCAATATTTGACGCTGTTCATCAAATTTCTTTTTAAAAAGATTACCGCCATCTTCCTCACTAATAAAAAGGGCTGATACCAAACTATAAAAACTTTCAGAATCAGCATCTAAATTTGCGAAAAAAGCACCATCATATTGATGAACCAACTGTTGAATAGTCACAATAGCGTATATGGTTTTACCAAATTTACTGCCTTTTTTTAGTCCTTTTTCAATACCAAAATCTATATCGAAATACGGCTCAACATCCTTTAAATCGCAATTTTTAAAAGCCTCTAACGCTTGCTGATAAGCGGCAAAATCTATTTCTTCACCCATCTCAACCGCTTCAATCGGCGTTGATATAAATTGCATGGATTTTTGCGCAACGTTGATATGGTCGGCAGGCGCTGTCAAACGCTTGGTGTGCTGCAATAATTGATATATCTCAGGCTTTTGATTATATAAATAGCTGTGATGGGCGCGTACGGTATCATGAATGATACTTTCTATGACTATTTGCTCCTGATCGCTGATTTGGATGCCTTGCTGATATCCAGTTTCAGCACTATATTCAGACAGCCATTTTTGCGACAAGCTATCTAAGGTACCAACAAATAGCTTATCTAGCGTTGTTAGCACCAAAGCACAGCGCCTCATGGCATCTGCCAAGGGGTAGTCTTCGGTATGATCCAATAAATAGGTCAGCAAGTAGCTATTGATAGGATCTGATAGCAAATCGGCATTGCCAGAAAGTTTTGCTTTTTCTGCTAACCACTCTCTACGAGCCTGTTTTTGCTCAGCGCTGACTTTTTTATCCGACTGCTCATTTTTTAAAAAGCTATTATCTATCGCTCCAGTATCGGTACTATTTTTACCAACAAAAAGCTGCGGATAAAGAATAGGATGCGAGCTTGGGTTTGTTTGGACATTATTCAGCCATTGTAATAACTGATAAAAATCAACCAAACGATCATGGATACGTTGGCGCATTTCAGCAGCAGCGGCGCGGGTAAAAGTAGTGGCAATAATATGCTCAGGCGCACGTTTTGCTTCGATAAGTAGGCGCAATACAATACCGGTTAAAGTCCAGGTTTTGCCCGTACCGGCTGAGGCTTCTATCAGATAGTTACCGTTTAATTTAATACGAATCGCAGGTGGTTCTTCTGGCTTAACAGCAGTTTTATCAATGATGCCATTGGTTAAATTGTCGAGGCTGGCATGGCTATAATCATCATTATTATAATCACTACTATAGGTATGACCGACGTCATGTAAGCCATTCGCAGTACTGATAGCGTTGTTATATTGATCCATAAAAAATCACTTGTTCAAAATCGTACCATTAACATCATTTTTATTTACTATTAAAAATAAACTCTATTATAGTGCTTTTAAGGATTCATCCATCGCAGCAAACAAGGGGGCTGCCAGTGCTGGCAGTGCGTCTTTTAATTTGGCAAAAACATCTTGTTTATAAAGAATGTATTGCCATAATTCATGCTGCGAGCAAGTATCATAGATAACCTCACTGTTAAAACTTGGCCATAACCAACCCTCAAAATCACTGCGCTTTGGTTGATAATCCAGATCTTTTTCTTTGGCTTCATTGACTTTATCGAGATAAGTAAGCGCATGAACTGGTAGCACCGTCATCGGTATCTTGCCAGCCATGTGCGAAAACCTTACCCATTTCAGCAGCTCTGCTAGGGCGCTGTCATAAGCGATAGGCGCAAGATCAAAGGTTTTGTCATTTCTAGAGAATTTATACTCATCACTGCCTTTATTAAAGCGCCAAATACTTCTACCATCGCCATTAATAACTTGCGCTTCGGTAGTATGACGTGCAACCTGCCAATAAACATGCGCCAACCAAAAACGCAGTAAATATTGGGTGCGTGCGCTGTTGGGAAGAAGATTTAACCAAAGCTCAGGCGAGGATAATTCATCCTCCGAGTCATGATGAACAGCAGGCACTTTAACAGGTACTATCCCTTTAATCTGCAATTTACCTTGTAGATTTATGTCTGGGGTCACAACCGTGGTCATGGTTTCAGCACATGGAGTTAATAAAACACGGTTCGCACCGCTGTGTGCCTCTATCCCTAATGAGGATAGCTGCTCGGCAAACTCCTGGCATTGCTGCTGTAGTTTAAGCTGCTGATACTGCAGTGTTGATTGCCGCGCCACGCCAGCAGGCATGACGGGGTCGTATAATAGTTTGCTAAGAGATTTAATAGAAGCGGCATCGCTGTCTTTATTTAACTCATCAAGCAGTTGTGAATTCACCTCATAGGCACTTAAGCCTGATAATGACAAAGGCTCTTGATGCGCCATCTCATCTGTAGGCAACACCACATGCACCTGCTGCTCGCGTAAAAAATGCTTGGCAGGATGACGAACCTGGTAATATAACGACTGCATATCGACTTGGCTGATCTCAAACTGCTCGTCAACTCCTTGTATAGGTACAGCCTCATGCGGTGACGTGCTATCTAGCACAATACGCCTCGCGATAGTGTCATAATCTTCCGCACTAGGTAGGTTAACCTTAAATGCTGGTAAAGTAGAATCGTCTCGAGCATGCAAGTGCTCAAAGACCTCATGCCACACGCGAGCTGGGGCATTGGTACTCTGCTGATAGGCTTTTTCTTTTTGCATCGCACGAGTAAGCAAGTCCATCAATACTTCACCATCATCTTCATGGGATGCTGAATTATTTGCGTCAAGCGACTCATTAAGCACGTCTGGTTGCACAAATACTTCTTCGGCAAAAGGCAATGCTGGATGGCGTGTTACCAACCATTGCTCGATAAGTTTGGGCAAATATCGCTGAACTTGCGCCGCCAACACTGATTCATCATCGCTATCATCATTCATTGTCGATTGAGTTTTAAGCGCCTCAATTTTTAAAGGATTCCACTGCCATTGCACTTCACCTTGTAAAAATTGCAACAACTCACTCACCGGATTGGCTGGTAGGTGCTCGTGAGCATCGGTCAAGCGCTGTCCATTATAAAAAATCCAGCAGGCATTTCGCGCGCAAAGTAGCGCATCTAAAAATACTCCATTATCATCATCTTCACTAAACCTATCTCCTCGACGTGCCAGCCCAGCTTTCATCAAATCATAACGGTTATCATGATCTCGATTGGGAAACTCAGCCAAATCCATATTAAGCATCACGACCAACCCAAACGGAACGTTACGCAGCGCCCCAAAACGCCCAAAGGTAATGACGCCCGTTGGCTCGGCACTGACCTGTTGGCTTTCCAGTTCATCCTCGATACTATCAAGCATAAAGCTCAGCTTTAGGGGTAGATTGCTGACTTGTGATAATTTTGATTCTACTTGGCTGGCTTCAAGCTGCAATGAATGTGATTGGTCACTAGGTGCTTCATTGTCCGCTGACGTACGTGACTGATTGTCGTTTTCGCCATGGTAGCGCTGATAATGACGGTTTGCGCGTAAGCTGCTTTTAAAACCGTTCATCGCATTAAAAATAGCTCGCATTGGACGCGTCTGATCCAGCGCACTAAAATACGGGTGGATGATATTGTTCTCAATATTATTGAGCCATTTCTCAGCATTATGACGGGCTTCGAACTCGTATCGGCAATGATGCAAACCATTATAGACTCGGCATAATGCTTCAACAATCGCCGCATCGGCCAAACTCACCGCTGACATGGGCACAGTTTTTTCTGCTAAGGTATTATCCTGCCAGTTATCAGGATAAAGACAGTCGCTAATCTCCGCCTCGGGCATCACCAAACCTAGCGCCACCTTATCTAGCGCATGGGCAAAGCTAAACCGATAATCATAATCGTCACCATCAAGCGTTTGCTGTAAATGCGCCTCATCAAAACCGCGAACAAATCCTGCTTGCTCTAGCAGATCACAGGCGCGGCTCATTTGCTCGTGCGTTAAACCAAGGCTTTCATATAGCGGCGGCAGCATCAACCAATCGAAAACCTCAGCCGCTTCAAAGCGAGCACTGTCACTGCCTAATAAGCCATAAAAACCGCGTATCGCTTCCCATAGTTGGCGAATCGACTTATCGACAACACCCGTCACTTTAGCTGGTAGTGTCAGACCATCTTGCCCTTCACCATTCACAAATACCGAGTTAATCAGCTCATGATGACGATCGACATCAGGAAGTAGCACGACGATATCAGACAGATGACGCGCACTACCATCTTCGTTTGGCTCATTTAACCAGCGTCCAATCATACCGCGCAGTATTTCAAGCTGACGTTGCAGATTATGGCAAGAATGGATGCTTAGGCTATTATCATATTGCGATAATTGCCATTGGCGCGCCTGCTCGAAGCGCTTACCTCTTAAATGGTCGTCGCTATATAATGAGTCAATATTATTGCTTAGGCTATTCTTATCATCTTCCATCTGTGTGCTTAGCGCAGCACTTAGACGTCCAGCAGTCGTTTGCTGCGTTGCGCTTTCATCGAGCATAAGCACATCTTGTTGTAGATGGGCAAGCAAACTGAGCGGGCGTTCAGATTGCGAATCAGTTATAGGCTTATAACCGACGTCAAACTTATCCTGCCAATCAAGCTTAAAGCCATTTGTGTCTTCGTTGCCCGATAGGCTTGCCAGCATAGCAAAGGTCTCACGCGATTGCTTGCCCAAACGTGACAATAGCGTATGCCCGTAATCACGTAGGAATACGCTTTCAGGATTAATCACTTGCTGACGTTGTAGCCACTGTTTATCGACGATATCTGCCCAAAACAGTTGCGACGGGTTGTAATGCAATAAAGTAATATCCATGTACGTGGACAAGCGCTGTAAGAAGTTCAGCTCATTTTGCGGTAACTGCTGAATGGTAAAAATGTGCAGTTGTGTTGGTAAAATCGCCTGTGTATCTACCCCACTATCCGCTTTATCTTGTTCCATAATTTGCCAAAAACGCGTCTCAATTGAGGCTCTATGCTCATACACCGAAGCAAATAATAATCGCCATAAATGCCGCTGGGCGATCTCAAGCTCAGTATAATGTGCAACCAACCAATCAGGCGTATTGCCTGCATATTTATCAAACTCCATGGTCAGCTTGTCTTTTTCAGCGATGAGCAGCTCGACATCGACCGCTTTATTGGCAGACCATAAGGTTAGCCAATCCTCCCGGTGAGTCAAATAACGACTAAACACCCGTGAAAAATCTGTCGCCAACGACCATAGCCGTACATCTTGCTGACTACGGTCCGCCTCTTCATCGAGTAATGCCGATAGCAGTGGATACAAAGGATGCTTATCATCGGCCATAATCTTTGCTTGATAATAGGTAAAATAACCGAACAGCCGCCACTGCATCACCGCACCCGTCAGCACCGCAACTTCTGGCACCGTCACAATCTCTTGCGCGCGCTGATTGGCCTCAAGCCAGACATTGTGCTCGGCAAGTACCTTTTGCATTAAGGTCCATTGATACTGACCCCAAAACTTGGTGGTCACCAAAGTGCTAATTCCCGCTTGGCTAGCAATGGATTTATCCAACCAATCACCCAGCACCATTGACGGCACGATGACGATAAATTCTGCAAAGATAGGCAAGTTTTTAGACTGATAAGCAGTGAGTAATTGCTCAACGAGATGTTCGGTGCGATGCGACTGGATAATGGTAAACATAAAGAATGAAATCTATTTGGAGTAATAAAACTGAATATTAAAATCGAGTATTAAAAACAACACGACAAGCGCTTAATTTCTGTGTCGAAGCGGATAGTCGCATTATGGTTTCATACTTTTTAAGGAGAAAAAACGCAGCAGACAACACTCATCAATCTATGTTTGGTAGTCGTTAGTCTATTGTATTTCTGCTAGCATAACGCCCATTAATAATTATACCTATTAATAAAACTGTGTGAGTGGTGATAAAACTGTCAGTAATAGTAAAACTATTAGAAATGGCAAAGCGGTTAGTGGCGATAAAAAGTAATAACGCACGCAACCTGCTTATCAGTGTGCCATTGTTCGCGGCGGTTTACTAGTATATCACCTGTATAGCAAAATAGCCTGCGACAATGGATGTCGTTGTATCTTTTATCTGAATTTTTTGCCAACGAGATATTATAATACTATGCCCATGCGCCCTATTGATGCCATTTTCGTTCATCCTAAACGGCGGTTGTATGTTGTATACTACCGCGGCGAGCTGTGGCAACTGCCACGCATGAAAATCGATGATAGATCGTGGCAAAACAGAAAGCCTTTTACAGATGATAGCAGCGGTCTTTATCTTAGTATTCATCAAGCCATTAGCGATCCTATCCTCGCACAAAAACTACGCACCTTAAACTTACCAGTAGCGGTACGTGGCAGTACGTTACCGCGCTTTGAGGCATGGTGGGAGGCTCATGGTTTTGAATGGCTTAAAGACAAACTTGCCACAGGTGACTCGCCATTGGCGGCCCATCAAACGGTAGCGTCTAAGACAGCAGGAGCAACGGCGACTGATAGGCAGGTAACGTTCTCTTCAAACTATCAAGCTGCATCATCAGATAACAGTAGCGCAGTTAAGGAAAACAACTCTATTAAGAAAAAAAGTAGCAAACAAAAAACACCCGCTACTGTCGCAAAAGATACGGATGTTTTTGCCAGCATGCTGGCGGATTTAGCAGAAGAAGTATTAAACCAACACGAGTAAATCTGCTACCATTCGTCATCTATTTAAATCATTCACTATACTAACTAAAAAAGAGCGGTAATTTATGAGAGACTACAAGCTGCTATTAGCGGGGCTTATTTTACTGCTGTTGGTTATTTTTATCGGCGTCTTTACTTGGTTATGGACTAGCAATCGTAAAAACATGGACCCTTTGCCTATTATGGCAAATAACAATGACTCGACGGCGGCAGAGGATGATGAAAATGCCATTGCTAAAAGCACCTTGCATATACAGGCAGAAGAAGAGCTACAAGCGCCTTTAGATGCGTTGATTGCAAGCTTTCAAGCACGCTACCCTGGTGTTCAGATAATGACAAATTTTGTCCCTGCGGCTGCTCTCCTGACCCTATCCGATAGCCATTATACAGACAGCAATCGCACTGATAATGAGCGCTCGTCTTTTCTCGTTAATACGGATTTAATTATTGCTAATGGTCGGTTGTCAAAAGAGCGATTAGCACCCTTACAACAACAATTACAGACCGCTCAAAACCAGCGTAATCAAAGTAAAATAGAGAACGAAGAAGCCAATTCTAATAATGATGTTAATGTGGACGCTTCTCAGGCCAAAAACGACAACAGTGTTACGCGAAGCCTAGTATCTTTTAACTATGCTTTGCAAGATACGCAAGCAGTAGACGGCGTTGTATTAACCCAAAACCCTGCTGCTACTAACTTTAGAAATTTTTTGCTCTCAAGTACCGGACAAGACATCTTAAGCCAGTATGATTATGATAATATCGACGGTTATAAGAATGATATGGCTGACTTGTTCACACCCAATTCACGTGCCAAACAAGCATCAGGCGAGTTGGAAGTAGATGTCGCCGACGCGCTTAGCAATGGTAAGTGAGCATAAAAGCCCATTTCCGAATTATCCATTGCTTTTATAAGTGCTTTTTTCTACAATAACCGTCTATTATGCGCCTATAGCTCAACAGGATAGAGCAGTTGCCTCCTAAGCGATCGATCCGAGTTCGAGTCTTGGTGGGCGCACCAATCATAGTATTTAGACATAACCTCGCATTACCTCAAGCCCTTGAAACCCCTTATACATATACATAGTTGTCTTTATTGATTACTTGTCATTACCTGCTAGCACCTCTACAATGTTGTTAAATAAGTTGTTAAATAATATACAGCATCATTTTTTGTTGTTAATCATGCAGTGAGGTTGTTGTTAAACCTCTTAATGCCTTGAGGTGTAAGACATGACGAGAAGACAAGACTACCGATTAACTGACGCTGGTGTGAAAGCCATTGCCAAACATGAGCTATGCTGAAGAAACCGTAGAGCTAAACTTGGTAAACTAAGCACAATAACAGGAGTTTACCATGACCAAGAAAATCAGAACCTATAGTGATGAATTTAAAGCCGAAGCCGTTAAGAAGATAGCAGATAATAACGGTAACATCTCCGCTACTGCAAAGCAGCTCGGCATCGCCATGCAAACGCTATCAAACTGGCAGAACAAAGCCAATCAAGGCAAGCTTATCGGCACAGAACAATATGAACCTGATCTTATGACAGCTCTTCAAGAAATAAAGCAGCTCAAGCGACAACTTAAAGTTGCTGAAGAAGAGCGAGAGATATTAAAAAAGGCGACGGCGTACTTTGCCAAGCACAGTTAGTGAAGTACGCCTTTATCAAAGACAACAAGCAGATTTTTAGCATCACTCGCATGTGTCACGTCTTGAGAGTAAAGCCATCAAGCTATTACGATTGGCTGGGTCGTGACATCAGCGACCAACAGATACATCGTAACCAGTCTGAGCTATTGGTTAGAGCCGCTCACAGTGAAACTCATGAGCGCTATGGTGTTGAGCGTCTGCATGCGCATCTAAGTGAGCAAGGTCATAACATCAGTCCCTACATGGTCAGAAGCATCAAAGAGGAATACAGCATCAAATGCCGTCGCCACAAACGCTTTAAAGTCACCACCGACTCCAATCACAACAAACTGGTCTATCCAAACATGCTTGATCAAAAGTTTGATGCCAGTCGCCCTAACCAAGCGTGGGTCAGTGACATCACCTATATCTGGACAAATGAGGGCTGGTTGTACTTAGCTGGAGTCAAAGACTTATACACTAAAGAGCTGGTTGGCTATGCTATCAATAAGCGCATGACAGCAGATCTAGTATGCAAAGCATTGAACATGGCCATCAAGAATAAACGACCAAGCAAAGGGCTAGTCGTTCACTCTGACAGAGGCAGTCAGTACTGTAGCCATGCTTACCACAAGATCATCAAGCAGCATCAGTTTACAGGTTCAATGAGCGGTAAAGGCAACTGCTTTGACAACGCCCCCATAGAAAGCTTCTGGGGCATATTGAAGAACGAGCTAGTATATCACCAAGACTATAAAACAAGGTTTGCAGCTATCAGAGATATCATTGGCTATATTGAGTTGTATTATAATCAGACTAGGATTCAAAAGAGTTTAGGCTATAAATCGCCAAGACAGGTGTGGTTTGATTATTATCGTCAGGCTGCGTAATTAAAATCTCCCAAGTTTAACTGTACGGATTTGACGGCAGGGGTCAAATAAGAATAACTTACACTTTGATTTCATAATGCAAGCTCTCGCATAATCAGATAATTTTCGGTAGATAACAGGAAATATTTGCCTATAATTTAGCTATTTTCCCACTAAAACTGAACTAAATTTACGTAATACATATTTTGTTTTAACCTTCCCATTTAAACTTGATTTAGTTTTACTCCTGATTTAAATAAGCCTTTCATAACATGCTAACAGATGCGTGAGGCACGCGTTGTGATCATTAACTGCAATACTTAATAGGTAGAGTGTTTTAGTCACCATACACCCCTCCTCTTTTTTTACCGTGACAACGTGACAAACTTTATACTCTATAGTGTTCAGAGCAATATTATCCGTGACAACCTTTCAGTCATACAAGTCGAAAATCAGCTCACAACCCTTTCAACTTATGACTTGTCGCTCTGTCACCTTATTTGTATGCTTGTTAATACTTATACGACCTATTTGAATGAGTCAGCTTGATGACTATTGCAAATTACATTAAAGAAAATAGTTATTCAAAGTTGCTAAAGGCTCTATTTTTCAACCAATATCATAAGTAAGTAGCCTACGTATTTCAGAAGTCCCGAAGAAGCATAGTAGCTGTCCGCCATAGCCAAGTTTTTAACAGAATATCTACGTTTTCTCTGTACTACTCTGACTTCATAACCTTTGTAGTTTTCACGAGATCCAGTACGTATATTGCTGTCCAGCTTTAGCTCCTTTTTAAGATGAATAACCGTCTTCTCGCTATCCGCACGAATCTGCCAATACAAGCCATCAACGAGTCTAGTTCCTATACTTACGAACTGTTTTAGCATTATTAATTGTGATTCTTTTACCCCAAAATGCAGAGAGGATGTCTTCACATTATGTTTATTAGAAAATATTTCTACGAATACTGTTAACTGTTCAGGCTCTTCAATAGACATCTGGTAAACCCTATCAAGCAATTTGATAAGCAGCTCTTGATTCTTACGTCCTCTCGGTGCACCTAGCAGCAATTTATTATTTGTAAATACTTGCTCTGCCTTGTGATAGATACATTTTGCTTCCGTTATACTGATACCATGCCTTATAGCAACCTCTACTAGTTTTTCTAGCCTTTTTTCAACTTTTAGTTCTTGTATTTCTTCTAAAAATGCAATCACATCATGATATTTTGGATGGATTAAAATAGATTTTGCTTCTGATTTCTCTATGTCTGTTATGTTTTCAGTTGTTTGCTGGCTAGATTCAGAGCCTTTCCTTTGTTCTATGTCTTTAACAAATAAAGATGTTTTATGACCAGCTAACTTCTTTATGACATACGGACGTAGTTTACTTAAGATTACTAGCTTAATTTTAGCATCGTAGGCACTAGCATCCTCTCTATTCACTGTCTGGTAGTTTATCTTTGTGACCGCCTCTAGAACCGTTAATGGTAGCGTTAGTTTTGCTTCACTCATTTGCCAACCTGCCAGCAGATGCGCTGTATGAATATAATGCTCAAATGTCGTATCAGGTGTTAGATACCCAGCAAAACTGGCCAGGCCAAACCATACTCCTTGGTTTTGGTTATATGCCAGAACCCCTTTGGAGATGGCTGTGCAATGCGTAGCATCGTAATCTGTTAATAACTGTGCCAATGGTGACTGATTGAGCACAACCGCTAAATGGCTAATTGCCGTGTGCCGCAGACTATGAAAAGTAAAATCATGATCACCAAGCAATCGATCCCACATGACCTTCATCAAATTACTAAAAAACATATGAGGCAATGGCTGATCGCCTGATCCTTGCGAAAACAAGTAGCGTTGTTTTAGTCTGGTTTGATAATGATATAAGCTGAGGAGCTGCTCTAATTCATCTGGTTTGAGTAGACAGTCTATCGGTATCATTCGCTTGGCACTGCTGCTTTTTAGTCGTCGATAACGATTGGGTCTCAGTAATATTTGAGGAAATTCAACTTTTTTATCGAGGCTGTCAGTATAGATATCGGTCACATCAGAGACTTTTATACCAATTAATTCGTTTATACGCATACCTGTACGATATGCCAAGCTCAAGACAACTAAGCACAGTCGTTTCTGATCAGACTTCAAAGCTGATGATTTGAGATAATCTGTCATAGCATAATAAATATGCGGTGATACTATGCTTGCTTTAATCACTTGACGATTATTACCCCATGGGAAATAAACATAGGGAGCATCAAAGTGCGTACGCTGATGATCATGAAAAGCTTTCAGACGACCGTAGGTAAATTTTTGCGTATCTTTAAGTTTATCTAGATATGAAATCTTACTACCTTTTGTAGGCTGATCTTTTATAGCACCATCGCAATTCTGCTCAGAGCCGGCTTCCGCATGATCTGGCCACTTATTATCTAAAACAGATTCATCCTCATCCGATTCTGACCTTTTATTTAAAACTAAAGTTCTACGACCATCTTTAATTTTACTTTGGATAATTTGCTCATATACCTCTTCAAAATCTTCACCTTCCCATTCATCTAACTCTTCATCCATGGTTAGCATGAGCCAATCACGACCGATACAACCGCAGTATTTACTGATGGTATTAAGCCGAATGCTATGATCACCAAGTAAAGACAGCGCCCAGCTCAGTAGACGCTGAACATTGGGCTGGCTAGCGTCTGTCTTTAATGTTGTGATAGTAGAGATAGCAGCAAATCTGGTTAGTTTGAGCGCATCTTGCAGCTCTTTGATCAGGTTTTTGCTAAAGCTTGGATACGCTATGGTATTTCTCTTGTCTTGTGATTTCCCTGCCGTCTGATAACTAACATCAAACAACTCAGACCACTCGAGTGGCTCAGGATTTGACTTAATGAGCTCTCGGTTATAATAGATAAGCTTATGAGTCGGCAGCCCTGTCGTCTTTATATCGCCTTGCCTAACGATAGAAAGTGCACCATCAATAAGGCTACTCTCTAGCTGTCGCCAGTGGTAGTTTGCATATTTGATGAGCAGTGAGTGCTGGGGGCGATCGATATCCTTATTGGTAAGTTTAAGCGTTTTTGAGATATCGTTGATTATAGTATTAAATGGCTTTATCTTGGCCGTTTTTAACTCTTTATCCTTTATAGCATATAAAAAACACAAACTCATATCGTCGGGAACATAATCAACAAAACGGTGTAAGCTTTCACTGTCATCAGCCGCGCAGCCATAATTATCGTCACATACCCTAAGCGGTATCACAGCCAATGACTCTGCCCTACTTTTTTCATCAGTTGCTGGCATGTCAATTTTATACACACGGCGCTCACCAAACAGCCAATCATAGAGCGCTCTTAGCACTTCAATGTCATTAATACCGCCGTACATTATGCTGCAATATAGGAACCCCTCAACCAAGTCGTTTACTGAGAAACGCCGTTTTCGTTGCCAAACCTCTATCATCATAGCGCTACTGTCTGCCACAGCACGTCCATTAACAAACCAATCATAGTTAATGGTCAAGCGCTCACGAGTTGCCAGTATCGGCACCACAGGCTCATTAAGATATATCTGGTGAGTTTTATTATAATCACGAACAAACTCTAAAAATCCCCGCCGCGCCAATTGGAAGTTTTGAGCGGTGTCGAACGTCCCTTCTAGTAACTGGTTAATCGCTTCGTAATGATGCTGCAGCTCACAAGGCGATTGCATAGGATATTGATTGATATATTCTTTAATTAGGGCTTTAGCATCATGCTTGATACTTTTTTTAGCTTCCTCTCTATTCAGCTGTCGTAGTTTATGAGCGCTAATATTATCCATATAGGCGAACCTCAATTTGTTTTAAGTGAAGGTCTGTAGCAATCGCATCTAAATGGGGACTGAGCTGGTGCAGCTGATTGATAGAGCTTGATGACATCGGATGCATAAATTCTTGATCAGGATGCTCATGACCGTAAAGCGCGCAAATCAGATAGTCAGGCACGCGCCCCGTAAGCATAGATCTCAGCTGATGACGCAGCCAATTATCCTGATGACTAAAAAAGTCTTGCAACTGGTAGCGAACTTGGCTTGGCGTAATGCTAGTAAAGCCCTTTGGGTTCTTTTTATAGAGCTGAATTAGAGGACGCTCAGATTGCAAGATGTCATTGATGGGATAAGGCGCTGCTGGACATAATGAATTATAGATAGCGGCAAATTGCTTAATATAAATAATGTAGTTTTGAATAGCCGTTATCAAAAATTTACTAAGAGGAATGAGCCTGCCATCAGATTGCGCATGACGCTCTTCTTTGTCAGATACCCATAGCATTCGCCGCTGACAATCAAACTGGTGTAGCAAGCCTGGTGCGTGCTTGACTGGGCGGATACCCGTTTGGATCATGACAATATGCCACAACCAAGTACTATAGCTATTAAACTGCGCAATATAGCGATCCATGTGGGATTTTAGCTTCCCATTAAAGCTCTCGGCACTGACAGCCAGTTGATTAAAGAACTGCTGGCACATTGTGGTCTTTAGTGCCATATCACTACCAATGTGGCTTCTATGCCCGTTCATCGGTACGCTACACTCATTTATTAAAAGTGCTTTTTGCTCATCATTGCAGTATTTAGTTATCAGCTCTACTGCTTTTATATAGGTTTGCTCTAGCTCTACCGTTTTAGTACTAGTGTAATACAGCGCAGAGCTATGCCTTACATCAACGCCTGTGATCAGGTCAGCATGCAAGGGCTTATTAAGTTCGTTTTTGATAAGGATAAATAGCCCTGCTTCAATATACTGGGGACTCAGTGCTGGCAGGTTAAGCATATCTTTAGCATAAGAGATAGCCGCTTTAACAGTATCGGATGAAACGGTAATTTTATCCTCAAGCATAATCTGTAAAGCTTCAGGCAGTGCACGATAAAAGGTACCGCCATAGCTTTGTCTGTGGGCAAGGAGATGACTTCGAGTATTGGTCGTCACATCAATCGTGATGGCAATGCAACTAATTTTACGGACCCGGTCATAAATAAAATACTGCCGTTGACTAAGACTGCATTGCCAATCAGCAATGATGCTATCAATACTAAGACCGCTTAGTAGTGATAGCAGTAATACCGCATATCCAGTCTTATCTTCTGTATCTTCGCTAATAAAGCGTTGCCAAAGCGTAGCAAATAGCATTTGGTAGCCAGTAATACTCAACTGACGATGATTGGTTGGGAAGTGAAATTGATTACGGCGGGCGTGTTGATGGTTGTTTTTCAATCGCCATTGCTGTAGCTCAGAGGATTTAGCGATTTGTGTGGCGGGCTTAAAGTCATTGTCTAGCAATGGTACTTCATCGTCATCGGCAATATTTTCAGCGATTGCCACGTTACTGTGCTTTTTTAATTGTTTCGTACCAAACACTACTCTCTGTAGTGGCTCACCATCGATATGCATAACTGTCTTAGTGACGGTTTGAGCCAACTTTACGCGTTTAGTACTCTCGTTATAGGTTTTACCAATAAAGGCCTTATTATCAATCGCTACCTCATAAGCCAACCTGATTTGACCGATTTTACTAGCAAGATATTGGTTAGTTGTTTCACCTGTTGCCTCTTCCTGTTTGACGCTTGCTTCATATTGTCTGATATAAGGTAAACATGAGGACAAGCTATCGCACTGAGCGTGAATACTGATTAACTGATCGAGAATCCTACGTTGTGGATCAGTAGGTCTTAGCGCCATACGAACCCGTACGCTAAGCTTATCAATTTTGGCAAAGTGTTTATCGTGGCGTACTGTGATCATAAATATCACTTTTAAGTAGCCGCTCATAAACCGCCAAGCATTATTATTTATATCAACTTCGCCATACGCCTGATAAAAGACAATCAGCATATAGCTAACCGCCCACTCTCCAGTTCTACCTTGCCGAATGATTTGTTTCATCACATCTTCACAGTCTATATCAGTGAAGCCTTTAAGATTTTCATAGGTTATCGAAAACACTAAACCAATATCATCATCTGCTACCAGACTAATTACATCAATCGCAAGCTGATATATCTGTAACTGATGGGGCGAGTCTACAGGGATAAGCTTGTCTAATACTCGGTTAGTAGTCACATCATTAAATAATTTAGTGCGATTCATAAGAGGTGTCCATCCAATTCATATTTTTGGGCAATCCCAGCATCACCTCATCATTGGCCACCTTGCACTGTTGATACTCATAAGCGCTTTGGCTAATACCTGCGAACTGACAATAATTGTCTACCGTAAGACGCTCTATATTCATGAGTTCGCAAATAATACTTTTTGGTGCACTGGAGCTTAAAGCCTTTAGAAACTCAGGATGATTAATTCCCCTTGAGAAAGCCAGCTCGACTACCTCACTCCAAGCTAAGCGCTTAATATCTCTCAGGCTTTCAGCAGCAACTAAGCAAGGCTGACGTAAACTGGTCTCTTCTATAAGAATTTTATCGAACCTTCTAAACTCATTAAAAAAATAATAAGTCTCGTTTTTATCAGTTACCAAACGTAGTGGTGGTCGATAATAACCATCCAAGCTAGCCATATTTATACTAGCTATTCTTGGTCTAAACTGCTGCCAAACTGTCAATGCTTTTTGCGCATCTGTATGTATAACCAAATTTCTTTTATCAAAAGTTAAAAACTTCTGAGTAGGTTTTAGATGAATAGTATTCATTATTTTCACAGTAATAGTGAATTATATTATGTTATAAGCTATCGGGTGTCAAATCCTTTAATTTAGCTGTTATAGAAATATACTTATTATTTTCAAGCATCATAAAATCTACGTAATTTAAAAATAAAAAAGACCTTTTAAGCCATATTTTTCATGACTTAAAAGGTCTTTTTTTAATCTGCACTTTTATTTAGGTGAATAGCTCAAAGTTGGGGTTTATACTAAAAACACGAAACCATTACTCAGTAAAAAAAATTTTGAAACCATCTTGTTCTGTTTCATTACTTGACCCTCTTAAGCTCTGAAACCGACTAATAGTCTTAACTACTAAAAACGGGGATATGCCTTAGGAGTTCAAATTCGATTAGCAACCGTTCGTCGGTTAAAAAAATAACCAGTATTTTAGAAGCTATAATCAACTCATCAGCAAAGCCATCATTTACTTTGTCTGAAATTAAAATTCACAAAAGGATATATTCATGAAGCTCACAAAAACACTGATGGTTACTCCATTGTTGTTACTTTCTATTAATGCTATTGCCGGCATGGGTGACGTTAATGGCAGTACCAAATGCACCACCGTTGACTCTATTAGTAAGAAGAAGGTTGTTGCAAAGTCTTGTACTTACGATGGTTCAGTAGGAGGGAGCATGAGTTATGCCATTAGCCAACTAAATTTTAAACTGCCTAATGGTAGTACTTATCGTACCGTCAATAATGCTACGTTTGACTTTGATAAAAACGGAAACGTCCAAAATTTAAAAGAAAGTATTTCAGTCAACGGTAATGCAGCAGAAATTATAAATTTGCATCATAAAACATTTAAAAAAATCTCTGATAAAGAAATAGAGAGTCGCTATGAGAAGAAAAACCCTAAATTTTCTGATGTTTTACAATGTTTCAAATACATCAAAAAAGACACTGCTTTCTGCGTACCTTATGAATTTATTAGCAGCATCTCCTAACAAGTATTTGGCTATAATGCGTTCTTTACTCTGTACTTTAACTACCTATATTTATCTACTGGAGCAATTATGAATTCCATATCTATAACTTCTTTGGCCTTATTAGCGACTGCATCTTTACTATCTACAACTACCCTAGCTGCTCCTAACTCTTCTAAAAGTATCAGCAGCTATAAAGGCAATGATATGGTTCATGTATTTGGTTGGATGGAAGATGCCTGTTCTGGTGAAAAGCCACCTTATAAAAAGATTGCTGCTAAAGACACAGCATTTACAGACAGTATTAGAGGTAAAAAAGCTTCTGGTGACTTTGTTAAGCCAAAGCCACAATGGTTATCAGAATATCGAAATACTATAAAAGATGTAAAAATGAAGAAAGGTGAACCATATACTGAATATCGGGTAATTTTTGATAAAGGCGTTACCTACCGAGGTCTGCCTCTAGTTGAGTATACATTCAGTTTTATACCTGAATCATCAGGTGGTGAAAACGTTTTAAAGTTTTCATCCAATGCGAACGTATCTACTATTACGTCGAACTTCCAAACTCGAACCATGGAATACTGGGGTGAGATGGAAAAAAGAGGGGCTACTTACGACCCTAAAAATAAGACGATTACTTGTGAATTTTGGTAAATGATATCTTTCGAATAATTCTGATCTATGGTGTCAAATTTACCCGTAACGGTATTTCGATAATAATAGTAATCGAAATACCGTTACGGGCTATGAGTGATATATTCACAAGATATATTGAAAAAAATTTACGAGCAAGTTTAAACTACTTATCATGATAAGTGAGAATCTACGACGTTGAAGTATTCAAGATATTATCGACTAATAATAGTAATTTTGCAGTGTCTGCTAAACATCTAGGCATAGCAATACAGATCCTGTTCAACTAGAAAGCCAAATGGAATAAAGGCAAACTTGTTGACACAGAATAATATTTCCCTCACCTTATAGTCGCTTTTGAAGAAATATAGCAGCTTTCTGACGCTCATACTTTTATCTACCAGATACGAAAAACATAGATTTTTGGTCTTCGCCGCAGTGTAGTAAATAGGATATTTCTAGATATTGTTCTTTTATAGAGTTAATTGATATCTATGACATAATATCTGATAGGTAGCAATATCTATGGTATTACAGGTCTATAAATAGCACTTACAACCATACCGGTACTAACCAAAACTATAAAAAGACTCTGTCTTATAAGTGCTCAAGCTAGTATTCATAATACGTACACGATAAACTATTAGATACAATTTTATCAGGTAGCCATGTGAATGTTGGGGTTTTTGCTCCATACATGGTTTAAAGTGCTGCCCTTAAAAATGAGACCAAGAGAAAGCAATGACAGAGATTAATGGAAAGCGGTTATCCTATCTTTATGAGGCTGTAACTATGGGCACGATCCGGGGTGCAGCAGATAAGCTTAATATTGCTCCCTCGGCCATCAGCCGACAAATATCTCTGTTAGAGGAAGAGTTATCATGCGTTCTTATTGAACGGCATCGCAAAGGAGTAACGCCGACAGAAGCTGGTAGTATTCTCTTGCAGTTTTATCGGGAATCGCTCTCCGCTGAAGAGACTTGTGTTTCCAAATTACAGGCGTTATTGGGATTACAGCGGGGTCATATAAAGTTAGCAATGGGTGATGGTTTTGTTGGGGATTTGATGTTGGGCCCACTATCTCAGTTTGCCCGTCTATATCCGGAGCTAACGCTTTCAATCAGTACTGGTGGAACAAACGAAGTGATTCGTCAGGTTGAAGAAGATGAAGCGCATATTGGGCTAGTGTTCCATTCCAGCAGTCATCCGCGTATCCGCTCACAGGTTGTCAGTTGTCAGCCAATGTATATTATTGTTTCGCCCGACCACCCTTTAGCCAATCGAAATAAACCGGTGCAGTTGAAGGAGCTTCTAGAATTCCCAGTGGGGCTGGCTGAAAGTCGTTTTGGCGTACGTCAGTTACTAGCGATGGCCGAATTTCAACAAAAGATTCGATTTAACCCTATCCTAACCACTGATTCATTCTCTGTACTAAAGAATTTTGCCCGCTCAAATATGGGGTTTACCTTTCTACCGTATTTTGTGGTGTCTAAAGAAGTGGAAGACGGACATTTGATAGCAGTCCCTATAGACAATAAGCTGCTGTCAAGCGGTGAAGCTCATATTGTAACTCGGTTGGGACGTCATCTATCCCAAGGCCCACATGAATTACTACAGCACCTGAAGTTATGGATGAAAGCTTTGTAAGCGGGCTGCACACTGGCAAAATCGAGTTGCTGGGAGCTATTTTGAGACAGCTGTGATGCGCCATCGATATTTGCGCCCGTCCTTATCGTTGCCGGAGATGCTGCAGAGCGATCTCGACATCGAATATGCCATCGATGCTAGACTGAATACGGTGCTCTCGCTCTGTGAAAGCGACTTCGTGACTAGGGACATGTCGTGGGGCTGCCGAACTGTTTGCAGCCCCAGATTGGGAGTGGGCAATCAATAATCTGAGTCAGCGGCTCTTAGGAAAGGCGGTCGCTGGCTACACCGAGAAATTCATTCCGTCCATCGAATCGCTGGACGATAATTTTTATCTCAGCAAGGTCTGACATAAGCTGTTCGATAATGGCGCTGCAGTTGCGAACATACATTAATGACTTTCCTAGATTAGCCTGTAGAAGTCAGTCAAAAAATTTAATGCAAATCGTTGTTAACACCATTATTCAATACTATCGCTCAATTGATCAGTCAATCAGCTCAGCCTTGACCCTGCCAAACGCAGCAATCGCCGTATCGATATCTTTCGCTGTCAACGCCGCACTCATTTGCGTCCGAATGCGCGCTTGGCCTTTCGGCACGACAGGGAAGGAAAATGCGACCACATATACTCCTTCTTTCTGTAAGGCCTCCGCGAAGCGCGCCGCGAGTGCGGCATCATGCAACATCACCGGAACAATCGGATGCTCGCCAGGTAGCAGCTCAAAGCCCAGTTCTTCCAGTCCCTGAATCTTGCGGTGTTCTCGCGAAGTTGGTGGCGCAAGGCACTTGAATCCATAACCAGGTCAAGGGCCTTGAGTGCACCAGCGATTACCGGAGGTGCAACATTGTTGGAAAACAGGTAAGGGCGCGAGCGCTGCCTGAGCAGCTCCACGATTTCTCGACGGCCGCTAGTGTAGCCACCGCTTGCTCCACCAAGCGCTTTGCCCAAAGTACCCGTTGTGATGTCGACTCTATCCATACATCCACGGTACTCATGAGTCCCCCTGCCCTGTTCACCGATAAAGCCAGTGGCATGGCAGTCGTCGAAATGTACGAGCGCTCCATATTTGTCGGCAAGATCACAGATCTGGTCCAGCTTTGCGATGTAGCCATCCATTGAAAAGACGCCATCGCTGGTGATCAGCTTGAAGCGAGCGCCGTTTGCATCAGCAAGCTGCAGCTGCCTCTCCAGATCGGCCATGTCGTTGTTAGCATATCGATAGCGGCTGGCCTTGCACAGCCGTATGCCGTCTATGATGCTAGCGTGATTAAGGGCATCAGAAATAATGGCGTCTTCTGGCCCCAGCAAGGTTTCGAACAGCCCACCGTTCGCATCGAAGCAGGAGGGATATACAATTGTGTCTTCCAAGCCGAGGAAATCGCTGAGCCTGTGTTCGAGGGTTTTGTGTAGTGTTTGAGTGCCGCAGATGAAGCGCACTGAAGCCATACCGTAGCCCCATTCGTCCAAGCCCTGCCGTGCTGCTTCCTGCACATTAGGATGCTGGGCAAGGCCAAGATAGTTGTTGGCGCAAAGATTGAGTATTTTCGCCCCGACCAAGCCTTCAACACCAACTCGCGAATCCTGTGGCGAAGTCAGTGCTCGTTCAGTTTTATAAAGCCCTTCGGCCTTGATGGAATCAAGCTCCTGGTTCAGGTGCTGCTGAAAATCTCCGTACATGTCAGTTCTCCTTTTCTTTAAACTTCAGACCAATCAAGCACGACTTTGCTCGCATTACCGGCAAGCAGCGCATCGAAACCCTGCTGAAACTCGCTGAAATGCAGCCGATGCGAGATGACCGGTTTCAGATCAAGGCCTGAATCAATCATGACCGACATTTTGTACCAAGTTTCGTACATCTCGCGGCCGTAAATACCCTTGATTGTGAGCATGTTGAATATGACCAGGTTCCAGTCAATGCTTAGGTCCTGCTCCGGTATGCCGAGCATGGCAATCTTGCCGCCATGGCACATGCTCGCAATCATATCTCTGAAAGCCGACGCATTGCCGGACATTTCCAGACCAACATCGAAGCCCTCTGTCATTCCGAGCGACTGCTGTACATCGCCAAGTTTCTCGCGGCTAACGTCCACCACCCTTGTAGCGCCAAGCGTTGTAGCCAGCTCTAGTCGCTTCGGGTTTACGTCGGTTACCACCACATGGCGGGCGCCAGCGTGCCGACACACAGCCGCTGCCATGACACCGATCGGACCGGCGCCGGTAATGAGAACGTCTTCGCCGAGCAGTGGGAACTGAAGCGCAGTATGAGCACCGTTACCGAACGGATCGAACAGCGAGGCTACATCCAGGTCGATACCCGGACGGTGCTCCCAGACGTTGGACATGGGCAGCGCAACGTATTCAGCAAACGCACCTTGTCGATCGACGCCAATCCCGCTGGTATGGGCGCAGAGATGCCGCCGGCCGGCCAGACAATTGCGACAGCGGCCGCACACGACGTGGCCTTCACCAGATACAATCTGACCCGGACGGAAGTCATTGACGTTGGATCCGACTCTGACGATCTCGCCTACGAATTCGTGGCCAACAACCATTGGCACGGGAATGGTCTCCTGCGCCCAGCTGTCCCATTTATAGATATGCAGATCGGTGCCACAGATGGCGGTGCGTAGCACACGCACTAACACGTCATTGATACCAACGTCTGGTTCAGGAACATCTTTCAGCCAAAGGCCAGGTTTTGCTTCACTTTTGACGAGCGCTTTCATAGTATGAAATCCTTTTTGATATGACTGAGCCGACTCATCATCAGGCAATCAATAAAATGCAAGTTGCATTATGCGATAGCGTACATCAATCGACTCGTATATGAACTTGATGTGCCAAGGTCAATCTTAAAGATGTCAAGTACGCTGAGCATAGCTCCTAATGTTTCTATCAGACTTTCAGCAATATGTACCCGATGTTCGTAACTGTGAACATCGAAATGAACGACTTCGCGCCGTTCACAACATGATTTGTGCCACGATAGCCGATCCTAGGAAAGTACCAGTAAAGGTAAGTAAGGCAACCACTGCAATTTTAAATCCAGATTTTTTAAACAAATTGACTTCCATCTGAGAAATTGCAAACCCTGCGTAAGCAAGCACAGGAGTAATGAGTTGTAATACACCTAACTTATCTGTTTCTACTAAGACATACTCACTCATTGGAAACTGTGGCAAAGATATCAAAATAGCCACAATTGATATCCAAGCGATAGCGGGGATATTGACAGGAATAATTTCCTTTAATAAGACGCCAACGATACAACAAGCGAATAGAATCAACATGGCAGGTAGCGCAGAGATTGGATTGACACCTTGTCCTACCCAATTACTGAGTAATAGAACTATACAGATAACAGCTAATAGAGATAAAGACTGCCATACTGATAAAATAGATTGCTCTGGTATCTTTGCACCAAAATCTGTTTGTGTAGCAGTGGTATTGTCATTTTTCTTAAACTTGCTAGTAACTTTATATAAAAACTCTGTGAATGGTAGGGCAACAAATAAACTGACGAATAGCCCTGTCGCGTAAGTCAGTAAGTTAGAGGTCGCTGCAAATGCAGTGATAGTTTCTGCTTGAGCAGGTACGGTTTCTGCGAGCGCTGCCGAACAGGCACCCATCATACTGCCACTACCAATACCACAAGCCATTGCCAACGCACGAATATCCATGATATCCATAGAAGCAATAATACCCGCCATTAATGAGAAGTAAATCGCGCCAAACAAAGTACCCATTACATAGACACCCATTACACCGATACCTTCGGGGCTCTGCAGTCCATACTTATCCGCAATTAGCGCAATATTAGGCTCACGAGCAATTGAGTGAGTGGCACCAATAGCTTCTCTTCCCATTCCAAACACCAATACAGCAACAGGTAATGCTATAAGGGCAGTAGCTACATTTCCTAATTCTTGTAGTAAAAGGGCGGGACCTGCGGCTATTATTTCTTCGACTTTAGGGCCGACGCCAACGCCAAATTTTGCAATAAACGGCATGATACTTAGAAGAACAGCATAGCTTGCAAATTTTGCTCTATCCCTGGAAATTACAGCTTTCATTGAGGGTATAACGTTGGGGTTCAACAATATTGTAAATATGAATGCGTATAGTAAAGGCAGTAACACTAATGTACCAATACCAATTGGAATCTTAATGATCCCTATCCATTCTGCAAGCAGTGATGTGATAATCACTAGTAAATGCAGCTTCCAATCAAATAAGTGCTTCGTCATTGTACTTGATAGAACACTGGTGTTATTCATAGCAATTCCTTTTGCATTTTATGATGTCTACGTTTTTTTATTATTTGGTTTATGCAGAAACCTTTGGTAGTTGAGACTCAACCAAAGATACCCATACTTTAATACCTGTCTCAATAGCATCGTCATTAAAATCATAAGATGCATTATGCAGAGGCTTAGAGGGGCTACTACCATCAACACCTAACCAAAAATAAGCGCCTTTAACGACTTGACTCATGAATGAAAAATCTTCAGAAGCCATTGATGGCTCTATATTAGTATTTACTTTATCAGCACCTAACACTTTAGTAGCAGCTTCCTTAATTTCAAGATAGGCCTGCGTGTCATTAGTGGTTACTGGGTAGCGGACATGATAGTCAATCTCGCCTGTGACGCCATATAAAGGAGGTAGAGTTGTCACCATTTCTGTCAGCATATCCTGCATAGATTGACGCACGTCCATATCAAAGCTACGCACTGTACCTTTTAGAATGGCGTAATCAGGGATGACATTAGTAGTATCACCACTATTCATCTGCGTTACGCTAATAACGCCTGATTTGAGGGGAGATATTCGACGAGAGATAATAGACTGAATATTAGTGATCAATGCCGCTCCTGCTGCTATAGGATCAGCCCCTAAATGTGGCATAGCTGCATGAGTGCCTTTACCAGTCAAAGTAACCTCAAAGGTATCAAAGGACGCCATCATAGGTCCGTTATTGACCGCAATCTCTCCCACAGGTAGGCCTGGCCAGTTATGTAACCCGTAGACGGCGTCCATAGGAAACTTATCAAACAACCCATCATCAATCATTGCTTTTGCACCGCCTAGCACTTCTTCAGCAGGTTGAAATATAAAATGAATCGTTCCGCTAAAATCTTTGTGTTGACTAAGATGCTTTGCCGTACCAAGCAGAACTGAAGTATGACCATCATGACCACAGGCATGCATACAATTTTCATGAGTAGATTTATGATCAATGTCGTTTTGCTCTTTTATTGGTAGAGCGTCAATATCAGCTCGTATTCCAATAGTTGGACCTGAGCCGTTCTTTAAAGTACCGACAACCCCAGTACCGCCCAATCCTTGATGCACCTCAATCCCAAAGGACTGTAACTTATCGATGATAAATGATGACGTCTTGAACTCTTTAAAACCAAGCTCTGGTTGACTATGAATCTGCTTACGCCACTGTTTGACTTCGCCTAGTAGGGTTTCGTTAATTAACATTCATTTTCTCCTTACGTACTATTGGATTGAATAACCAAATTGAATAGCAGAATCTTTTGCTGTTTCGACCCACACACTTTTGGTCTGTGTATATTCGAGTAAACCTTCGTAGCCACTTGATCGACCATAGCCGCTCTCACCAAAACCACCGAACGGCGACATAACGTTGATTGATTTATAGCTATTTACCCAAAAAGTTCCTGCATTTACCTGTGCGGCCGTACGATGCGCGCGGCCGATATCAGCCGTCCAAACAGCGCCCGCTAAACCAAACCGACTGTCATTTGCTATCGCAACAGCTTCTTCTTCTTCATCAAATGAAATAACAGAAACCACAGGTCCAAAAATCTCTTCTTGTGCGACTCGCATGTCATTTTTCACATTGGCCAAAACGGTTGGCTGATAAAAATAACCGTTTTCACCGCCACAGATTTCTCCCGGCTTTCCGCCTGCAGCAACAACCGCACCTTCAGCAATACCGTCAGAAACTAACGAGTGTACGTGATTAAACTGTTTTTGATTATTAATCGGTCCCACCATTGTCCTTTCATCCCAGGGTAAACCCACAGGTAACTTACCGGCTGCTGAGGCCACACGTTCCACGACCTCTTGATAAACATCACGATGGACCAATAATCGAGCACCCGATACACAGCTCTGTCCAGCAGCAGAAAACACAGCAGCTTGCGCGCCCACTACCGCACGGTCAAGATCAGCATCTGGATAAATGATATTGGCTGACTTTCCGCCCAACTCCAACACGCAAGGAATGACACGTTGCGCAGATGCCGAAGCAATGAGAGCACCAGTCTTTGGTGACCCAACAAAAACCACCTTTTTAGTTGCCGGATGAGCAATGGCAGCAGTACCAGTAGTGTGTCCCAGCCCATTAATGACGTTTACCAAACCACGCGGGATACCTGCTTGCTCAAGAATTTTAACGAGTGCCGTTGTGCTTAGTGGGGTTAATTCAGATGGTTTCAGTAAGACGGCATTTCCTGCACAGATGGCAGGCGCAATCTGCCAGCCTCCGGTAAATATAGGCGCGTTCCAAGGCGTGATTTGAGTCACTACACCATAAGGCTCATGACGAGTATAGTTTAAGTGAGTAGTTGGTACGGGAATAACTTGTCCCATAATTTTGTCACACCAACCAGCATAGTATTCAAACATATCTGCAACTTTCGCCACTTCAACTCGGCAATCACGAATAGGCTTACCTGCAGAGATACACTCTAAGCGTGCCAGAGATTCTGCGGCTTCGCGTATTTTCATGCCGCACTTCCACATTAATTGACCTCTTGCACTGGCAGTCATTGTCCACCATTCTTTTTGAGCTTTTATAGCAGCATCAGCGGCATTAGCAACAATATCTTTTCCCGCATCACGATAGGTTAAAAACACCAGACCAGTCGCTGGGTTAGTCAGATCGATGTTGCTTCCATTACCTCTCACCAGTTCTCCATTAACCCAGCTACCAAATTCAGAAGTACCCAGTAGTTCATTAAGCAATATGCCAACTTGCTGCTGGCCATTTCCTTCTACGATAAAACTCATCATTTATTCTCCTAAGCCAGCACTTTTTACAATACAGTTAAAGTCATCCTGATCAGGTATGTTTGCTTCGCTTTGCGACCAAATTTCGGCTACCTGTTGCGCCAAAGGCAACTCTAATCCCATCTGACCAATCATATTTTTTGCTAGACGCACGTCTTTACGCATCAGCTCCATAGTGAAACCAGAATCAAAACCTTGATTGAGAATCCAACGAGGGAAGTTCACTTCACTGATCGCACTACGGCCTGAGCCAGCATTCAAACCAGCAATAAGATCTTCAGGATCAAGTCCTACCTTGGTACCCAAAGCGATTGCTTCAGCAGTGGTCACGAGATGTGCAGCACACAGAAGATTATTAATGAGTTTAGCCGCATGTCCATTGCCAGACTCTCCCATATAGACCACTTTTGAGCTTAAGGCGTCCAGATACAATTGGGCACGTTCAAGGGCGTTACGTTCACCACCAACCACCATGACCATTGTACCGGCCTCAGCACCCGCTGGACCGCCACTGACAGGGCAGTCCAATAACTGATGGCCCAATTGATCTAGCTCCGTCGAGAGTGCTCGCGTCAATTCTGATTCTGAGGTAGAGGTGTCAATAATTAAGGTTTTGGGCTTAGCATGATCGATAATGCCATCTTTCCCCTTAATCACTGCTTGTACATGCTTTGCCATTGGCAAAGATAGAATGATGACGCTAGTTTCAGCACACAGTGCTTTGATATCTGCAACGACACTCACACCGATTTCCTCGGCAGCTTTCCGTTGGCTTTCTCCTATGTCCGTGCCGAACACATTAAAACCTTCGCGAAGCAAAGACTGAGCCATACCGTTACCCATACGGCCTAACCCGACGATACCTATAGTTTTTTTATTCATGCCTATTCCTTTAGTCTTGTATTTTCTGTCAGTTTCATTATGACTAGTAAGCCATTAAGAAGAACCATAACAAAAGATCTTTTATGTTCTAATAAAGGCAACACTAAATTAAGCAGCGAAATAGATTCGCCCTCATCTTTCATTGATCAAGATTGATGAGTAATCGTTAATATAACTGTAAACAGTTTACTATAATTGGTGGCTTGGCTTTGATAACGCTGTCTTTGCAAACTTTGTATTCGGAATTTTGCATGGATATGATTATCTAAATGAATGCTAACACCCAGTATAAGGCCTGGATAATTACCAGCTCGGTTGCCTTAGCCAGTTAATTGATAATGACAGATCTTGAATAGTATAGTGATAAGGCAGGATGATAATGAAAGGCCTTAAGAATAGGATATAGGATGGTCTCATATTAGTAACTATTTAATATAAAAGGCAGTTACACAATATGAACCGCCCCGAGATTGTCGGAGACTCAACTTTCTGAGAGTATACGACAATGAAAACACGAAACTACATTCCCGAAATTAAAGAACGCCCCGTTCGTATGCTGATTGAAGCAGCGGGCGACTATCCATCCAACTGGTCAGCGATTTAAGCCATTGCCCCTAAGATTGGTTGTACTCCTGAGACCCTGCGGTCTTGGCATAAAAAGCACATCGATCAAACCATTCCTGCCTCAGTGCAAGCTCAAAGTGATAAAGAGCGCATCAAAGAGCTTGAACGCGAGAACAAAGAGCTCAAGCAAGCCAACGAGATTATCAGGAAAGCTGTGGCTTTTTTCGCCCAGGCGGAGCTCGACCGCTAACTGAAACAATGGTTCAGTTTATTGATGATCACAAGCAGAAATACGGGCTCGAGTCAATTTGTAGAGTCCTACCGATTGCCCCATCAACCTATTATCGTGCTAAAGACTTGGAGAGCTGCCCTGACAAGCGCTCATTACGCAGTCAACATGACGACTTCTACATCAGTGAAATCAGGCGCATCTGGCAGGACAGCAAGTGCCGCTACGGTGCGCGTAAAGTCTGGCAACAGATGAAAGCGGATAGTATCCATATCGCATGCTGCACGGTTGAGCGATTAATGAGACAGCATGGTCTGCAAGGCGTCTGGCGCGGCAAAGGTAAGATAACCACCAACAGCCGTGACGACCAAAAGCGTGCTGACGACCTAGTCAATCGTAACTTTACGCTTATCGCCCTAACCAGCTGTGGGTGGCTGATTTTACTTATATCAAGACGACAAGCGGCTGGGTGTATACCGCCTTTATCATTGATGTGTTTGCACGCACTATCGTGGGCTGGAAGGTATCTAATTGCATGAACACCGATATGGTAATGGCAGCACTTAATCAAGCAATAGCAGATAGAAACAATCCCAAAGATGTGATTCATCATAGTGATAGAGGGGTTCAGTACTTGTCTATCCGCTACACCTCTAGGATGGCTGACTCTAGCGTGATTGCCTCTGTTGGCACCACAGGCGATTCGTACGACAATGCCTTAGCTAAGACGGTCAATGGACTGTACAAGTCCAAGGCTATTGATTATTTAAAGGAGGATTGGACTGGCGTCAACGATGTTGAATTAGCAACCCTTGAATGGGTAGACTGGTTTAATAAAACAAGGCTGCATAATACGATTGGCTATGTGTCACCTTTTGAGTTTGAAAAGCGGTATTATGATAACCTTAATCCGTCAGGCATGGCTGCCTAACTCAAGTAAATCAGCCTCCGATATAGTCGGGGCGGTTCAGTCTAAATTAGTTGTTCACTATGACACTACTCAACCATATATATCATACCCATCCAACAGCACTTAGGCTTATCGAAAACTTCTGTACTATAGAAAATATGTTCATCCTCTATACCCATATTATCAATAGTATCCAATACAATTTCAAACTCATCAAACGTAAAATGGCGGTTACTTTCAGCTTTAAACATCATATCTTTTATAGTGATATCTTTAGGAATCTGATCAATGATCTGACTGCGTGCTTGGTCTGATTTAGACATTTCTAGTACGCTAGCTTGTATAAACTTAGCAAGTTTCGCAAAACTTAGCGCCTTTTTAATATCTGCAGGGTCATTACCCATAAATTCGTTGAAAGTAGTTTTAAACATATTCATGACTTGTTGCACTTCATCAGACTGGCAAATAATAATGCCGTCCACCATATCAAATTGCTTGATAGTTTTTTCAGTCGTTTGCAAACCGAGTAAGAAACTTGGCGCTGTTTTGAACCTTAGATCAATTAGTGATTTTTCACCCCAATTATCACTAATAAGAAAAAACCCATAATGGGATAGGTCATATTACCTCTGCTGTCAAATCCGTAGACATTAACTTGGGCTATCTTGCCGAAAGAAATCAATCACTTCAACGTTGATCCATGCTATCAAATTCATGGACTGAGCTATGCTGAAGAAACC
>NZ_DKGQ01000029.1 GCF_002453355.1 Psychrobacter sp. UBA6766
CCATGGGTATTTCCTCTTTATTGATGAATCTTTAACAATCAAAGATCGGTAAATAGCTGTTTGACGGCTCATGATGCATAAAAACCATCAAACTGTTGACGCTATGGTTTAGCTACTAAAATATATTAAAGATGATTGGTAGCCTAGCTACTGTGTACATCTTTATATGTGGGCATTATACTTGTTTTTCAATCTCTTGCACATTGCGACAGATTATAGTGCACACTGACAAAACGACTTTATACTTTTGAATTTGAATAATAGTCAGATTTATTAACCTACTGGCAGCACTAAAAGGCAACACCTCAGTGTCACCTTTAAATTATTAATTGCCACACTCTATTTATACTATTTATAATTTTCAATATTTTATCATTCGATATCGATACAATACTTGGAAAGCAATAATGCATTATCAAAATGCGGTGCCTTATCAAAATAGCAAAACACATATGCAAGCTTGAACAATAAATGGAGCTCATATTGAGAATTGAACTCAAGACCTCTCCCTTACCAAGGGAGTGCTCTACCGCTGAGCTATATGAGCATATTCTAGTCAATCTACAGATTGCACTAAAAAAAATATCACGATACAGCAATAACAACTGACTGTCGTGATGTTTGATAGGTGCTGCGATGGTGCATATATGGAGCGGGTGGCGGGAATCGAACCCGCGTCATTAGCTTGGAAGGCTAAGGTGTTACCATTATACCACACCCGCATTTACTCTTATATAATCTTGACCCTAATATTGAGTTGTTAAGATTATAGAGCATGCTTGGCGCTAGGACAAACTTTGAAAAAATATGGTGGTGGGGGAAGGATTCGAACCTTCGAAGCTTTCGCGACAGATTTACAGTCTGTTGGGTTTGACCGCTCCCCAACCCCACCTTAGGTTGCTTTGTACGAACATCACTTTAATGTAAAGTAAATTCATAAAAAGCTACTTTGAGAGAGATGGTGCCGACTGCCGGGATCGAACTGGCGACCTACTGATTACAAGTCAGTTGCTCTACCAACTGAGCTAAGTCGGCTTGTTCTCTCAAAGTGGTGGCTATTCTATCAAATATTTTGACAGACGCAAGCCCTTTTTTGGTTTTTTTAGCATTATTTTAATAAAAACCCTCAAACAATTGATTATGTTACTATTTTTTCTATCATAAAACTGCACTTTTTCTCAGAGTTAATTTGATGAACCATTATTAAAATGGCAAACTGCCAATACTTATAAGATAACTTTTATAAATCTCATTATCTTTATAAACTGGCAGAAGCTTTACTTCATAAATGCTATTAAATTTTTAAGGATAAATCTCTTACATACCGCCTTTATTGAACAACCATAACGCTAAGCCAATAATCAAAATGGCAATAAACACCCATATAAACCAGCCGCCACTAGGTTTTTTCTCAGCTTGCCCTGCATTAGCAGGATTGTTAATGGCTTGATCCATCGCGTTATTGCCGGCTGTGCCCAAATCGCGAGGTTGACCTAGATTAGCAGTGCCTGAAAACTGCGCAGTAGCGGCTTGCTTGGCACGTAGGACATCAGGATCTGCTTCTTCTTGCAAAGTGGTTTTAGTGGTTTTATCATGCGCCGCTGCATCTGTGTCATATTGAGCTTGACGAACCGCGCTCGTTGTTGGTTCCTCTACAACAGGTGCGCTAGTTGTAGGTGAAGTTGATGGCTCGCTGGTATCAGCTGCGGATAATACTTCATCAATTCCGGTTTCTTTGATGACCGGCTCTTTGGCTACAGGCTCTCTAATTACAGAATCTTCAGCAACAGTCTCTTGAACATTAGCCTCTTTATCTGCTGCTTCGCTAACGACTGGCTCTACAACGGCAGGTTCAATGGTTGTAGGTGTTGTTTCCGGAGGCGTATCAGTGTTGGTGCTTAATACTGGCTCATCCGACGCGACTGGAGCAGCTTGTCTGTTATCCAATGTTGCAGTAACAGGCGCACTAACTTGAAAACTAAAACTTGAAAACCCTAGCGTATCATTGACATTAAGCCGCTGAGCTTTATTGGTGTCGATACGCTGATCATTGATAAAGGTGCCATTTGATGATTCTAAGTCTTTAACGTACAACTCCCCATTTAATACGCTCAAGACCGCGTGATTGCGCGACACTTGCTTGCTGCCGAGTACCACATCGTTATCGCTACCGCGCCCAACAGACAGACTGTCACTGACGGTCAATGTCAGATCACCTAGCGCTTCAGTTAAGGCAGTAAGTTGCCAGATAGCACTCTCTGTAGCTACTGGTGTATTAGCATTTTCTGTATGGTTCGTCATGTTATCACTCCTTATTTTTATTCAATATTCAATGGCTGTCTTTATTTAGCTGTCTCTATTTAATAACTATCTTTAAATGACTGTTTTTAAATGATGAGCTCAATATCAGCTAAAATTTATTGTTTGTATTACTTAGGTATAAAGCGAGGTTTAATAATCCCGCTAAGTTTATCGTAGGGAACATTCAGTACTGGCATGCCATAGGCGTAGGGACCAATAGAATAATGCTGATAACGAATATCAACCCCTTTATCGGTCAAGGTCACGTTATCACTTAGAGTAAACGGCCAGTTTTTCTCGTAGCTTGTAACGTCGTCATCGACTGTTTTTACCCATTCTTTATAAGCATTATAGGCCAGTGCTTTAAAGCGAGATTTTTTATTGGGTTGTAGCATATCTGTTAATTGGATTTGTTTTTTGCTTTGTTGATCAAATATCAGATACTCGCTATATGGCATACCGTGAGCGCCACCAGTGAAGACATAAGAGTTTATTTCAAACAGCTCAAAATCATTCACATGACCCAAGTATTCAGGCGTCACCGTCAAGCTATAAACAAAAACGCTATCAGCTGGTAAATCAGTAAACTGCGAATTAACAAAGTCGTCGATAGCAGCTCTAACCGCTGCTGGGCTGTTTTTTTTAGTGATGGGTGCAGACTCAGTAGGTTTACTATTCACCACTAAATTATTGATACGCGCATTGGTAAGCGTGTTTATCCAAGCTTGATTGGAATTGAGATATTTCACTTCAATATCTGGACAATTATCACGCGCTGCACATTTTTCCTCTATCTTTTTAGGCAGCTTATAATCTAAATACTCAGTATGATTAATCAGGCTTCCAGCGTGCGCCGATAAGCTTAGTGCCCCAAGTAATACACCACCACTCAACATAGAGGTTAGACAGGGTTTGAGTGCAGATTTCATATAGCCTCTTTAAGATATAAATAAGGTTTCCTGATATTCTACCGTAACCACTGCGTCGTATTGTAGGAACACTGTTTGTGTTTTTGAGTACTTAATGTTGATGATTAAGCTGATATTTAGCTACAATAGAATTCTTTATAATAAAAAAGACACGATAGCGTGTCTTTTAAAAGTAAGCATAAAGTTATCAAGCCAGCTTTAATGCTCGCGTGTACTACTGAAGGTGATTTCAGGATAGCGATCTTGCATCAGCTGCAAGTTCACCCGCGATGGGGCAAGATAAGTCAAATAACCACCGCCATCTATCGATAACTGGTCATGGGCTTTTTTCTTAAATTTTGCTAAGGCCACTTCATCGTCACAGTGAATCCAGCGCACGGTTGCGATAGAGACTGGCTCAAAGATACACTGAACTTTGTATTCTTCTTTTAGACGATGGGCGACCACTTCAAACTGTAGAACACCGACCGCACCCAAGATTAAATCGTTATTAATCTGCGGCATAAATACCTGAGTTGCGCCCTCTTCACTTAGCTGCTGCAAACCTTTTTGCAGGGCTTTTGATTTAAGCGGGTCTTTGAGCACCACGCGGCGGAACAGTTCAGGGGCAAAATGTGGAATACCGGTAAAGTTTAACTCTTCACCCTCGGTAAAACTATCGCCGATAGAAATGGTTCCATGGTTATGCAAACCAATAATATCGCCTGGATAGGCTTCTTCTAACGCTTCACGGTCACCTGCCAAAAAGGTCAAAGCATCAGCTATACGAACGTCTTTACCCAGACGTACATGCTTCATTTTCATGCCTTTTTCGTACTTGCCTGAGCATACGCGCAAAAAAGCAATACGGTCACGGTGACGCGGGTCCATATTCGCCTGAATCTTGAACACAAAACCACTAAATTCGGTTTCGGTCGCGGCCACTTCGCGTTCATTGGTCGGGTGGGCTTTTGGCGACGGCGCATATTTAATCAAGGTATCGAGCACCATATTGACACCAAAGTTACCCAGAGCTGTGCCGAATAGTACCGGCGTCATCTCACCTTTTAAAAACGCATCGACATCGAAGTCTTCAAGCGCCATTTGCACGAGCTCAAGCGACTCTTCAAAAGAGTCAAACATCAGCTTGCCCAAACGCTCACGAATATCTGGATAATCGTAGCCTTCGCGCGTTTCAGAAATGGTCATCTCGCCGCCATGACCTTTTTCATAGAGATAGGTTTTGTTTTCGGTTAAATGATAGACGCCAACGAAATCTTGCCCCATACCGATAGGCCAGGTGACTGGAATACATTTGATTTTTAACACCGCTTCGATTTCACTTAATAGCTCAAGTGGCTCGCGAATTTGACGGTCAAGTTTATTCACAAATGAGATGATTGGCGTGTCACGCATCCGGCAGACTTCCATCAGCTTGATGGTTCGCTCTTCAACGCCTTTTGCGCCATCGACCATCATTAGCGCACTGTCTACAGCGGTCAAGGTACGATAGGTATCTTCACTAAAGTCGGCGTGACCCGGGGTGTCTAGCAGGTTGACCATATGATCTTTATAAGGAAACTGCATGACCGAGGTGGTGATAGAGATACCACGCTCCTGCTCCATGCTCATCCAATCGGATGTCGCATGACGGTCAGTTTTGCGACCTTTTACTTCACCAACTACCTGAATCGCTTGACCCCACAGCAAAAGCTTTTCGGTCATGGTGGTTTTACCCGCATCAGGATGCGAGATAATGGCAAAGGTGCGGCGTTTGGCGACTTCTTTATTTAATTTCTTTGAATCTACGCTCATAATTTCGGCTTCAATGGTTGGATAATTTAGAAATTAATCTAAACAAATAGGATAAATAATGGGCGTATTGTAGCGGATTTAGCGACAAGGTGCAGAATTAGCGCATAAAAAAACACTCTCTAATGAACAAATAGAGAGTGATGATATTTTTTATCTTTAGGTATTTCTAAACGTTAATAGTAGCGCTTGATTTCTTTTTCTAAAAAGTCAGCGGCAACATCATTGACGATTCTACAATCAATCACCCCCGTAGCATCATTTTGGTTGGGCGGACTTTGGTTTTTACCCACAAAATTGGCATTATAAATAACCTTGTTATATTTAACTCCATTATAAAGATAGCTAGGCTCGTTATTGGTAGCAAAAAACTCGACCTGCGAAGCTTTTTGGCTATTACCCACACCAATATTAAGCAAGGTTGTTTTAGAACCGCGATTATCACCAAATTGTTTTTCTGTCGCTTTGGTCCAATCCTCTAAGGTCAAAAACCCAGTTCGCTGATTTTGATTAAAGGTAAAGAAGGATGTATCGGTGGACGCTACCGGAATATAACATACCGAACCTGAAGGAAAAGTAGAGCTGGATGGAATATCAGTATAATTATTTAGATCGGTAAAAACCCCTGTAGCATTATTATTACGGTCGCCACGTCGATAACTGTTAGATCTGAAGCCTGATAAATTGAGCGTTTTATAGTTAACTTGATAATTGAGTTTGTTGTTGCTATTTTTCTCATAGATAGGACGTTTAACGATACGACCATTTACTTCGATATTTTTATCTTCAAGCGTTCCTTCGAACTTATCTGATAGAACGACTGAGCCGTCTAAATTATCCAGATTTTGATTATAACTACCTTTGATATTGGTCTTCTTAACTTCACGAGCGCCTGTACGATAAGTAGTATCAATGCGAGCAATGGCGTTTGAGCTGCGCTCAATAGTGCTTATCGTCAGCTCATTATTGTTACTGCCTGAACCGAAAATAACATCTTCACCCTCGCCGCACCCTGTCAGTGCAAAGGTTAATAATGAAAGCGCGATAGGCGCAATTGTGAGCTTTTTCATCGTTCAGCATCCTTTTTAAAATGAGTGATTTACCAGTTGTTAGGTTTTATGCGCCTAGTTTACCCTACTGCTACTATCAGTTATAGTAACTTGGCATAACAAGATTGAATAAAGAAAGATGACTTACAAATTAATAGCATAGTTTTACCGCGGTTAGGTATCGCTAAGCAGATGGTCTGTTATGCTAAATGGGCTATTTAAAAGATAGCTTGGACTTATTTAAAGATGATATTTATAACAACTCATATAAAAAGGATAAATCATGGAAACTTTATACTCTACAAAAGGTACAGTTACTGGCGGTCGTACAGGTAACGCCAGTCTCGAAGACAGCGATTTAAAAATCAATATGGTATCACCAGGTTCTGGTAAAGACGGTAATAATCCAGAGCAATTATTCGCTATGGGCTACGCTGCTTGCTTTGATGGCGCGCTTGCTGCGGTTAAAGGCGAAGAAAAGGCGAAGTTTGACTCTACAACGGAAGTATCAGTAGATTTGAAGAAAGGCGAAGGCCTAGATTTTCAGTTGGCGGTGAAAATTCACGTGATTGGCGAAAATACAGAACTTTCCGCCGATGAATTTCAAAATCTGGTCGAAAAAGCCAATAAAGTTTGCCCGTACTCTAAAGCGACCCACGGCAATATCGATAGTGAAGTGACGTCAGAAGTAAAGTAATACGAATTTGATGCTTGTTTTTTTATAAAAGAATCTAGTTAGCGCTGGATTCTTTTTTAGATTAAACGTGAATATAAAAATTAAGTACACAACAACATCTATTAACTTTTAAGCAGTTCGGCAAGCACAGGTTTTATCGTTATAATAAGCATATATTTTTATCTAATAAATGATAAGTGACTTTCTATGACAGACAACGATCACAACTCGCACTCACCCATTGATCCTAATACGCTACCGAACTTTGCAACCATGCCAAATGTAGCAACGATGGACACCAACCATGTGAACAAAGAACAGCCACCTTTTATCTTGGTTGATGGTTCTTACTATTTATTTCGCACGTATCACGCCTTGCCAAAGACTATGCAGAACTCCCAAGGTTTGGTGACCAATGCCATTCGCGGTACGTTAAACGCGCTATTAAAGCTGATGCGTCGCTATCATCCCACCCATATGGCGGTTTGCTTTGATACCAAATCACCGACCTTTCGTCATGCGATGTCGGAAGAATATAAAGCCAATCGTCCAAAAATGGATATTGAGCTTGCCGAGCAGATTCCTTATATCCACCGTTTGGTCACCGCACTCGGGATTCCATTATTACGTATTGAAGGCGCGGAAGCCGACGATATTATTGGAACGCTTGCTCATCGCGCCGTTGCCGAAGGCCATCATGTGGTCATCTCAACGGGTGATAAAGACATGATGCAGCTGATTAATGACTGCGTGATATTAGAGGACAGCTTTACGGGTAAAATCACTGATAGCGCAGGCGTGGTCGAAAAATTTGGCATTAATCCTAATCAAATGATTGATTTTTTAACGCTCATGGGCGACTCTTCTGATGGTATTAAAGGTGTTCCCGGAATCGGTAAAAAGACAGCCAAAGATTTGCTTAATGAATATGGTACGATCGATAACATGCTTAAAAACGTCGCCAATATCAAAGGCCGCGCTGGCAAGAATCTGGTCGAATATGCCGACGACATTCCATTTAATGCGCAATTGGCAACCATCGTCACTGATTTAGAAATCGGTCAAGATTGGCGAGATTTAAAAATCAATACCGATCCTTGCGCCCATATCGATGAGCTACGCGCACTATACTCGGAGCTTGAATTTAGAAATGAGTTGGCATCTTTAGATCACCCCAATCATCCAGCCAACGGCGCACAAAGCGTTGCTGACAGTCAGGCTAACGCTGAATCACAAGCGCAAATCGCTAAATCTCTACAATCGAGCATCGTTAATAATATTAAAAACAGTAAAAGTCATGACAAAGCCTGGCATACCATTTTAGACGAGCCTGCTTTCGACAATTTGGTTAAGTTATTAGAATCTGCGCCGCATTTTGTCATTGATACCGAAACTACCAGCGTTTATTGGCGTCAGGCTAAGTTAGTTGGGCTATCGTTTGCCGTTCAAGCCCATGAAGCTTATTACGTGCCGCTGACTCACTGTCTCGAAGGTGACGAGTTAACCGCTAAGCAGCTTGATCGCGATACAGTAATGGCACGTTTAAAGCCTATTTTAGAAAATCCTAACATTGGCAAGATTGGCCAACATTTAAAATATGACGCTCATATTCTCAGTCTTTATGATATTGACCTCGTTGGCGCTATACACGAACGCCCAAATAATTGGGCAATGGATACCATGCTTGCAAGCTATGTCATCAATGCGGCGATTACTCGTCACGGCATGGATGACTTGGCTCGGCATTATCTACACACCCAAACCATCAGCTTCGAAGACGTTGCTGGTAAAGGCGCAAAGCAAGTGTGTTTTGACCAAGTTGCCATTGATTTGGCCAGCGATTATGCGTGTGAAGATGCCGATATTACCTATCAGCTGTTTGACTTATTTAGCCAAAAATTGGCGGATGACGAAAATAACGCCAAGTTGTTACACGAATTAGAAATTCCAACCGCAGAAATACTCTGCCAGATGGAAACAAATGGTATTTTAATTAAGCGTCCATTTTTAAATGAGCTATCAAAACGTTTCGATGAAGAGATTATTGCGCTTGAAAAACGCGCTTACGAAGTTGCTGGTGAAGCATTTAATCTTGGTTCGCCAAAACAGCTGGGTGAGGTTCTATTTGAAAAAATTGGTGTGGCTGGTGGTAAAAAAACCAAATCTGGTCAATACTCGACTGGCGAAGCGGTATTATCAAAAATTGACCATCCGTTAATTGAAATTGTCCTTGAATATCGCGGATTATCGAAGCTCAAAAGCACTTATACCGATGCACTCGATAACGTGGCAGATAGCGAGACTGACCGCGTCCATACTAGCTATCATCAAGCGCTGACCAGCACTGGTCGCTTATCTTCAACCGATCCTAATTTGCAAAATATTCCCATTCGTACCGCGACTGGTCGCTTGATTCGTCAAGCCTTTATCGCCCCAGAAGGTCGCGTTATTTTAGCCGCGGATTACTCGCAAATTGAACTACGTCTGATGGCCCATTTTTCAGGCGATGAAAATTTAACCCGCGCCTTTAACGACGGCTTAGATATTCATACCGCAACGGCGGCCGAAGTACTTGGCAAAGCGGTGGAAGAGGTCAGCGCCACTGAGCGCCGAAATGCCAAGGCCATTAACTTCGGATTACTTTACGGCATGAGCGCTTTTGGCCTGGCTAAACAGCTACAAATGGGCCGCGGTGAGGCGCAAGATTACATCGATATGTACTTTGAGCGTTATCCAAGCATCAAGGACTATATGATTAACACTCGTACCAGCGCCGTAGAACACGGTTATGTCGAAACGATACTGGGGCGTAAGCTTTACACACCTGATATCAATCATAGCAATCGCATGGTCAAGCAAGGCGCTGAACGGGCGGCGATTAACGCGCCGCTGCAAGGCTCAGCCGCGGATATTATTAAGCTTGCGATGATTGCCGTCGATAAAGTATTGCCAAAAGAGCAGGCAAAAATGCTACTACAAGTCCATGATGAGTTGGTGTTCGAAGTCGATAGCGATAAGGTCGATAGTATTCGTCAGCTGATTACCGACGCTATGCAAGATGTCTTGACCACAACGGCTGTTGCAAAAGGCTGGAATGTAGACTTCGCCGTACCGTTATTGGTTGAAACCGATATTGGTAGCAATTGGGACGAAGCGCATTAATGACTTAAATAAAAGAAAAGCCTAAACGATAGCGTTTATAAATGCTAATAGCCCTGTACTTTTCTTCGCAGTATAATAAGTTTACGTTAGATTGTTTTTTACTGGTTATTTTTTATTTATTGATTGCTTTAAATATTGGTTTTTACGCAGTAATCTACGATATAAAGTGAGCCTTCGCGCTCACTTTTTTGTTTTTAAAGCTAGGAGCATTCCATTTTACATTCAGATAGCGTCATCGAAATCCCCGGTAATATTATCCTATTAATCTGTATGCTACGTTGCGCGCAGTATGTGATACAAAGCCGCAGCAAACAGAGCCGCTACTTTTGGCTGGCCTCTGTGTTAGTATTCTTTGAAGTGATTCGTCGTGAATTAAACTACTTACCAGAGCTCTTTATTCCTAGTGATTTCTCACTCCTTGCCCATTCTTATGATTGGTGGGAGGATAGCGTGCTGACTCTTATTTTACTTGTCATTATTGGCTTACTCGCTTATTCGTGGCGTTATCTTTGGGCGGTATTAAAGGACATTCGTATAAGTCTATATATCGTGATAGCCGTATTGGCGGTCTTACAATATATGGGCGAAAATGCCATTGTTATCCCCGAAAGTATCGGAGAGATGGTCGAAGAGGTTTCAGAGACGATTATTTATATGATTGCTCTGGTTTACTTATGGCGTTACAAACTTATTGGATTTGAAAGGCAGTTTTCACTTCAGCCAAACTACGATGATATGTGTAAAGCCGATTAGTAGAGATTGACAGCAGACAAATTCGTCATCTGATAAAACCCTTATCAACTATAGAATCTACTTTTGTCAATCTATTTTTAAGTCCATCACCTTGTCCTCTTACATTTTTTGAACATCCTGTGACACCTTATTACTGGTAGTCGGCTTCATAACGCGTCACACTGATAGCCATAACTTCGGTAACTAACCATAATAATGTGAATAGTATTTATAACAATAATGAGGACATATCCATGGACAATTCAAAAACCCCACTGCCAGAAGAGATGGATCATATTGAAGGCGATAGCAATATGGATGATAACGAAGACGGCAGCCAAGAGATTGATTTAAACAATCCTATGCTGCACACCTTTGATGATGACGATGTGATCGATAATTCAGCAGGATTTAGTAACTCAGAAGTGGGTACGAATGCAACCCAAGGACTCACGCCGATGCATCGCCAAAACGTCGATGAAGCGCGTATCAATGAAGTATTGGTTGAAGAAAATTTAGATGATGAGGATTATCCAGATATCGTCGACATCGCCGACAAAGATGCGGCAGAAATTTCTAATGATGACAATTTTTAAAGAAACGTCATCTTTAAAAAAACATTGTATTTTAAAGAAGCATTATCCAAAAAAAATACCGAACATCCTGTCCGGTATTTTTTTGGCTTAAGAAAATAATTAAACCCAACCATCCAACGTGCCCGCCCAGCCTTTGACCAACGGCAAGCTTAAGGCTTCAAGCAAATCAATATGCCCCTCATCAAGGTTCAACGCTGGAATATAATGATACTCCTGCCCGCCTGCGTTTAAGAAATTGTCACGGTTTTCGATTGCCAATTCCTCTAGTGTCTCTAGACAATCAGCGGAAAATGCCGGGCTGATAACCTGTACCGAGCGCACGCCAGATTTACCCCAATCTTCTAATACCACATCGGTATACGGCTTAACCCACTCTTGCTTACCAAAACGCGACTGAAAACTGATAATCCATTCATCGTCCTTTAAACCAAGCTCGTGTGCCACTTGCGCGGCGGTACATTTACAGCGTTTTGGGTATGGATCGCCTTTATCAGCGTAAGGCTGCGGAATACCGTGGAAGCTAAACATCAATTTTTCAGGTTTTCCATGTTCCGCTTGGAAGCGGCGAATCGAATCAGCCAATGCTTGAATATAAAGCGGATGTGCAAAGTAGTCTTTGACAATGCTATAGTTCGGCAAGTTGCGCTGCTTTAGCGTCCATTTCGTCAACGCATCATAAACCGCGCCGCCTGATGTTGCCGAATACTGCGGAAATAAGGGTAAAATCACAAAATGATCTATGCCTTCGCTTCGCAGCGTATCCATCACCTCAGGCAAACCAGGGTTGCCATAGCTCATCGCCGGATGTACAGAAACGCGAAATGGCGCGACGCTATTTGCCAAGCGCGGCTCGAGCAGCTCAACCTGACTTTTTAGTATTTTACGAATTGGTGAATCGCCTTCCCAAATACTGGCATAAGCCTTTGCCACGCGTTTTGGTCGGCTTGGCAAGACGAACAAATTGAGAATGATTGCCCATAAAAATTGAGGGATTTCAATCACTCTCGGGTCGGACAAAAACTGTTTTAGATAACGACGGACGGCAGGCGCGGTTGGCTCATCGGGCGTACCTAGGTTGACTAATAAAACGGCAATACGTGGCGGCAATTCAGGTTTCATAATGGCATTATCTATTATTGGATTATGTTATTGTGACGTTATAAGCTTTGAGTATCTAAAAGTCATTTCGAATAAGGTAAAGTACAAGCGATGTTAAAAATGCAAAATTAAGTGATTTAACCACATATTTGGCAATAGCATTATTAAGCGCTAGTTAACTACACTTAGAAATTATCAAAATTAACTAAGCAGATTTAATTAATTAAATACAAAATCATAGCCAAATACTAGGCTATATCGTTATCATCAGTGTAACATTTTATCAGTCTCAAACGCAGAGCAAAACGCTAGATGTTGCGACTGATTGCGGTGAAGACGGAGGCTGTTTAGACATTACTTGAAAGACTGTCCGCGAAGGTTGTACTCCTAGGCGCATCGCCATACAATAGACAAGCCAATTTCGAAAAAGTATCGGCAAATGACTGTCATTTTACTTATAATTGTAGTTTTGTGAGGTAGCTTTGAGCGCACGTTCTGATAGTACCAGTGATCACTCCACCAATCATTCTTCTAATACGGCAGGTGCCGACGGTTTGACAGGCTCGGTTGGCATCGTCACGCCGCAGACTTTTCATTTCGCTGAGCCGTTGACCTTGGAGTGCAATCGTACCCTGCCGGCATTTGATTTAATCGTCGAAACTTATGGCACGCTCAATAGCGACAAATCAAACGCCATTCTAATCTGTCATGCTTTGTCTGGTAGCCATCATGCGGCAGGTTTTCATAGTGACGATGATAAAAAAGCGGGCTGGTGGGACAATATGATTGGCCCCAATAAAGCCATCGATACCAATCGATTTTATGTCGTTTGCTTGAATAATATCGGTAGCTGCTTTGGCTCTACGGGCCCAACGACGATTAATCCAGATAGTATAAGTGATGGTGGAGAACCACAAGTTTATGGCCCCGACTTTCCCCTTGTCACCATTAAAGACTGGGTAAAAACCCAAGCCATGCTCTCAGACCGATTGGGCATTGAGGTGTGGCATGCCGTCGTTGGCGGCTCAATGGGCGGTATGCAAGCCATGCAATGGTCGGTCGATTATCCAGAGCGTTTAAAACGCTGCGTGGTCATTGCCAGTACGCCAAAGCTTTCAGCGCAAAATATCGCCTTTAACGAAGTTGCGCGTCAGTCCATATTATCCGACCCCGATTTTAAAGATGGGCACTACTTGCAGGCAGGTACTTATCCTCGCCGTGGGCTTATCCTTGCGCGCATGGTTGGGCATATCACCTATTTGACCGACGACGCCATGAAGGCAAAATTTGGCCGTGATTTAAAATCTGGCAAATTTATGTATGGCTACGATGTTGAGTTTCAGGTCGAAAGTTATCTGCGCTATCAAGGCGAACGCTTTAGCGAAAATTTCGATGCCAATACTTATTTGCTCATGACCAAAGCTTTAGATTATTTTGATCCAACGCGTGACTATCCATCATCGTCAGCATTAGAAGCAGAAGAGTCATTAGAATCATCAATCGGCGCTTCTGTAAAAGCGGATGCTAGCAAGGACGAGCTTGAAGAAACATTAGCTGACAGCGCCGATGTCGAGGACATTGATACAACCAACGAGCAAGAGCTCAGCGCGCTTAAAGCTGCCTTTGCCCATACGCAGTGCCAATATCTGATCGTGTCATTTACCACAGATTGGCGCTTTGCGCCCGAACGCTCACAAGAGATTGTCGACGCGCTGATGGCAACTGGCAAGCCAGTTAGCTATATTAATGTTGACGCGCCCCATGGTCATGATTCGTTTTTATTTGATATTCCACGTTATATGGGCGCCGTTAAAGGCTTTTTGACCGCGCCATTTATTTCTGATGCTACTTTGACAAAAAGCCAGATGAAAAAAAGCCAACCGAAAAAAAGCCCGATAAAAAACACTCAATCAGAAGACAGTCGCCAAAATAGCCAACCAAGTACAGGAGCGCGCTCATGAGAATGGATCATCAACTAGCTGAGCGCTGGATTGCACCGCATTCACACGTACTAGATTTAGGCTGTGGCAATGGCGATCTGCTGGCACATCTGCAACAAAAACGCGGCGTGACCGGCTACGGGCTTGAGATTGACGGCGATAAAATCAATGAAGCCATCGCTAAGGGTTTATCTATCGTCGAACAAGATCTGAATGATGGCCTAGCACGCTTTGCTGATAACAGCTTTGATACTGTCGTTATGGCACGAGCCCTGCAAGCAGTAAAAGCGCCTGATGTGTTATTGCTCGATATGCTACGCGTCGCCCGCGAAGCCGTCATTACCTTTCCTAATTTTGCCCACTGGCAAAACCGTCTGCATTTAGGGCTAAAAGGTCTAATGCCCGTTTCAGAAGCGCTGCCTTATGAGTGGTATAACACCCCAAACATTCATTTATGTACCTTTAAAGATTTTGAGCAGCTGTGCGCGCAGCATGATATTCATATTATCAATCGCTTTGCTGTCAGTGATTCTGAAAAAGGCCATGCCCCGCTGATGACCGCGTTAATCAGACAAGCGCCCAATCTGCTCGCAGACGTTGCTATTTATCGGGTCACCAAACAAAAACCTGAATAATAGCTGTGTTTATTTATTCTTTACTAAAGGACAATTAAACACCATAAGTAAACATTTTAACCTAATAGATTGTTAAATTACTCTTACGCTTAAGTAACTCTATGATTTTATTGAGGACAAGGGGGTGTAAGTAAGCATTAAATCGTGTAATTAGTATTTGAGTTTCGTAAGTTTGGATGTTAAGCTAGCAAAATAGTGTCAGTCGCACCTCAATTACGACCGTTTATCGGATTTTTTAACCGTTTATCGGCCCGATTTGAGGGAATGACCAACTAAATATATAAACGTTATTGCTAATAATTAGGTAAGTAGGTAGCGCAAGATTTCACCTAATTGTTATCGCCGCCTCACTGTCTTTAGCGAGACAATATTTAGCGGTGCAACTTTTTTGCTTATTAACTGCCTAATTTTGGAGCTGCTATGAAATTATTAAAAGCTGCGTTGTTTACCGCCCTGTTTTCTTGTGCAGGCCTTGCCAACGCTGAGTTAATATCAAACGTGCCACTTGATACCTCACGTTTTGAGCTAATGCCTATCAGTGAGCTGTCTGCCAGCGCTGCCCAAGGTAACAATCACGCCCAGTTTTATTTAGCCAAGCGTTTGCAAAAGGGTGAAGGCGTTGCCCAAAACACTCAGCAAGCGATTCAATGGTACACCAAAGCAGCTCAACAAGGCGTTGCCCCAGCTCAGTTGAACCTTGCCATCATGTATTTGCGCGGTGAAGGCGTACAACCAAACCTTCAACAAGCGCGTCTATGGTTAGAAAAAGCCGCAATGCGCGGTGATAACCGTGCCAGCTATACGCTTGCCCTGCTTGATGAAAAGCAAAAGAACTTGGTTGATGCCTATAAATGGTACGACTTGGCTGCCCGTGATGGCATGCTTGATGAAAAAGTCCGTAACAAAGCACGCGGTAAAATCGGTCAATTGGCTTTGAACTTATCAAGTGCTGATATCGCTAGCGCTCGTAGCAAAGCCGATACTTGGTTTCAGAGTAAATAAGTAAACCAAACTTTAATTTTACGTCATGCATATTAATTAAGCTCAGTATTTTACTGAGCTTTTTTATTGATTACTTTTTATAATTTATTAAATTTCTCTAGAAATTGAAAATGATAAAACTTCCAAAACTTTTTTAAAATTTGTTAAACTACGCCCGCATTAGTCAATTCCACAATTGCGCTAGTGTTATATCTAATCTACATACTTAAACCCAATGCACTAGGTTTACGACCTAGCCAGCAGGAGAAAAACATGAGCACCTCACAAGCAACTAACGTTAAAGCATCAAACCATGCCACCGAATACGACAGCGTCACCAATAACATCGTCGTTGCCGCCCTCTATAAGTTCACCCGTTTTGCTGATTTTGAGCAATATCGCGAGTCAATTTTAAATACCATGCTGGATAACGACGTCAAAGGAACGCTATTAATTGCTAGCGAAGGTATTAACGGCACAATTTCTGGTAGCCGCCAAGGTATCGATAACGTCCTTGACTACTTGCGCAGTATCGAAGCGATTGGCAGCTTTACCTTTAAAGAGTCTTATACCGATGCCCAGCCTTTTTATCGCACTAAGGTAAAGCTTAAAAAAGAAATCGTCACCATGGGCGTTGAGAATATCGACCCGTTACAATCGGTAGGTCGCTACGTGAAGCCAAGCGAATGGAATGCGCTTATTTCAGACCCTGACGTTATCCTAATCGATACCCGTAACGATTATGAAGTGCAAATTGGTACCTTTCAAAATGCCATTAATCCAAATACCGAAACCTTCCGCGAGTTCCCAGAGTATGTGGCAAAAGAGCTCGATCCTGCGAAACATAAAAAAGTTGCGATGTTCTGTACCGGCGGTATCCGCTGTGAAAAATCGACAGCATTTATGCGCGAGCAAGGCTTTGAAGAGGTCTATCATTTAGAAGGCGGGATTTTAAAGTATTTAGAAGAAATTCCAGCCAGCGAGTCTATGTGGCAAGGTGATTGCTTTGTCTTTGACAACCGTGTGTCGGTCAATCATAACCTAGAAAAAGGCAACTATGAACAATGCTTTGCTTGCCGAATGCCGATTACTCAAGAGGATATGCAAAGCGCTGCCTATATTAAAGGCGAATCGTGCCCGCATTGTATCGATAAAGCAACCGAGGAACAAAAAGCCCGTTTTCGTGAACGCGAGCATCAAATGCAGCTAGCAAAAAGACGCGGCGAAGCGCATATCGGTAGCGACGTCATTGACGTGATTGAAAAGCGCAAAGCGGCTAAGATTGAAGCTCGCCGTCAAGCGGAAGCCGCCAATAAAGCCAAAGCTTAATAAGTTAAATCAACCAAAGCTTAACGGCATTAAGGTTTATTAAATAAGAGTTATAAAAAAAGAGGTCACTAGCGCCTCTTTTTTTTGTTCCTTTTATTTATATTAGGGCGTGTCCTCATTTTAAAAATGGTGATAAAAATGAGGTAAATTGCCGTCAAGCAAGGAAAATAGTGCAGATAATATCGAGATATTACCTAGCTATTTGACGCTGTTTGGCAAAATTTAACCATTTTTAGCCCATTTAGATTGCTATCGGTTAAATTGAGGACACGCTCTACACTGCTGGATAAACCACTTGGCCTTGACTATTTAGCTCAGCCCCTGGTGTTGGCTTGGCAGGATCTAAGCGACCAACGCCCATAATATGCTCTACCCTATCGCCTCTCAGCAGTAAATAATCGGTAATGATACGTCGATGGCAACGCCACCAAACTGCTTCAGAGCACATAAGGGTAAGACGCTGTTTTTTTCCGAGTTGAATGAGTTGGTCGAGGGCTGCTTGAAAAGTATCACTTAACGCATAATCCGCATAGTTATGAAAAGCTTGCACACGCCATAGATTATTAATGTCTTCATCGACTTGCTTTTGCTTTGGACGTCGCCCACCAAGGTCGGCGCAGTGCTGATAACTGATGCCAACTTGACTGAGCGCTTGCGGAAAAGTATCGATATTAAAATCAGGGTTGGTACGTGAACGGGGAAAGCTGCGCACATCAATGAGCAGTTCGATATCGGCTGCTTGAAGCATCTCAATCAGCTCCTCAAGGCTACGGGTCGAATGTCCAATAGTATAGAATGTGGTGGTCATGAGTTAAGCCATTATCGTTTTGGATTTTATTATTTTTGAATTTTATTGTTGTCGTCTTATGTTGAATGGTTCAATGGTTTTACTCATTCAATATTAACCAGCTTGAACTTGCTCAATCATTAGGACTTTTGTATGACTATGATGGCGAAGGCCGTTAATGCTGCAAAATCGATCAAAGCAAAGCAAAATAATCTAAATTTTTGCTGTTTATAACGCTACCCAACATAAAAAAAGAGAGCCTTAACTAAGCCCCTCTTTTTTGACGTTTACAATGCGTTTTATCGAATACTATCAGCTTCCACGGTAAGTACTGTAGCCATAAGGTGATAAAGTAATAGGAACATGGTAGTGATTATCGCCTTCGATATTGAAATTCACTTCAACGTAGGGATAAAAGGATTTTAAACCTTGGTTGTGAAAATAAGGGGTGGTCTCAAATATAAGCTTATATGTGCCGTCATGCTCGACGCCGTCTTGGTTTGGTAAAAAGTTACCAATACGACCACTCTCATCAGTCTTTTGCGTATTCAGTAATTTCCAACTACCTGTCTTTTCTTGCATCATCAGTCTTACATTGACGTTTGGCGCTGGTTTGCCAGTACTAATGTCCAAGATATGACTGGATAATTGATACTTGTCTTGGTCGCCTGCCGCATAACTTGCGGTCGCGCCCAGAGCCAATACACTGCCTAATGCAGCAGCTTTTATTATAGTTCTTTTCATAAAAACCCTTATATAGAGTTTGATTTGATTTACTGAACGATTATTAGTGTAGTATAAGTTGTTATAGACACATCATTGTAAAGAAGATGTTAATTTATATAGTGGGTTTTTATAGGATGTGCCTGTCGTGCTAATCAGTTCGCCATCAAAACAAATAACAAAAAAATAGCAGGCAACCAGTTTGGTTATCTGCTATCGATAGGCGAGTACTTCGTTTTAAATTAAGACTATTTAAAATAAAATACGTACACGAATCGTTTCTTCAACATCTTTAAGCTGATCTAACGCCGCTGTTGAGTCGTTATAATCGACATCCATGACAAGATAACCAACGTCACCTTCAGTCATTAGGCTTTGCGCTAAGATATTAATATTTGCTTCAGCAAACAGACGGTTAATCTGTGACAATACGCCTGGGACGTTTTTATGGATATGAAGCAGACGATGCGAGCCTTCTTTAAACGGCAGAGAAACTTCTGGGAAATTGACGGCTGTTGCTGTATCGCCTTGGTCAGAGTATCGAACGAACTTATCTGCAACTTCAAGACCGATATTGGCTTGCGCTTCTTGCGTTGAACCACCGATATGCGGCGTCAAGATAACGTTATCGAATTTACGCAGTGGTGACTCAAACTCTTCGTCAGCAGATTTTGGCTCTTTTGGGAACACGTCAATCGCTGCGCCCAATACTTTACCTGACTCAAGCACTGCCGCCAAATCATTAATTTCAACACAGGTACCGCGCGCCGCATTAATAAAGTAGCTGCCATCTTTCATATGAGCAAATTGCTCAGCTTTCATCATATAGCGAGTACTTGGAACATCAGGAACATGCAAGGTGACGATATCAGCGGTTGATAATAACTCTTCTAAGCTACCTACTTGCACGGCGTTACCGAGTGGCAATTTGGTCACAACATCATGATAGATGACTTTCATACCGAAGCTTTCTGCCAATACCGACAATTGCGAGCCGATAGAGCCATATCCTACGATACCGATGGTTTTGCCGCGAACTTCGTGTGAATTAGTCGCAGATTTGCCCCAGCCGCCACGATGAACGGTTGCATTTTTTTCAGGGATACCACGGTATAGCATAATGGCTTCAGCCAATACTAGCTCAGCGACCGAGCGGGTGTTCGAATATGGCGCGTTAAAGACAGGAATACCTAAATCACGAGCAGCGTCTAAGTCTACTTGGTTGGTACCGATACAAAAGCAGCCAATACCGATAAGCTTGTGGGCGTGCTCTAAGACTTCACGCGTCAGCTGCGTGCGCGAGCGGATACCGATGAAGTGAGCATCTTTAATCTTTTCGATCAGCTCATCTTGATCTAAGGCGTGACTAATATTCTCGATGTTATGATAACCAGCCCCTTCCAATACTTTTAACGCATTGTCATGTAGACCTTCAAGCAATAAAAACCGGATCTTGTCTTTTTGTAGTGATAACGCCATGTGAGAACTGTCCTATAATTGTCTTATAAAAATCATCAGTGGGATAAGGCTGATGGATGAAACGAAAACAGTCTGGATATCTTACACAAAATTCGGCAGCGATGTTAGCAGATTAGATGAATTATTGCTTACCAAGCCTGAAAACTTTTTATGCTATAGTGAATCATGGTATATAAAACTTATAACCAAACCTTATTAAACTGTTTTTAATGATTTAGGTGAGACAGATAGTTGCGTGACGGCATATCTATCTATCATTGCTCTACTTGCTCGCTTATACTTATCTAAACCTAATTATTTATATAAACACAGTTGTCACCGTTTCGTTATATCCATTTAGCGATATAATAATCCCTTTTATGCATAGCGCTTACGTTTCTGCCGAGATTTGACCATGACCTCTTTAGCCAGCCAAAGCAACACTACCAATCAAAACGACCCTACAACTTATTCTGCTGCTGTTCAAAGCATTTTAAGCAGTTTACTTGATACTCATCAGTTTGACGCCAGCCAAATCAAAACCGACAGTGAAAGTTTAGAGCATTGGGGCAAAGACTGGACCAAGCATTTCGCTCCAGCTGCCGCTGCGATTGTCTTTCCAAAGACCACTGAGCAAGTGCAAGCGATTGTACTCCTTGCCAATGAGCATAATGTCGTCCTCACCCCAAGTGGTGGTCGTACCGGTCTGTCTGCTGGCGCGGTCGCTGCTAATGGGGAAATTGTCGTTAGTATGGATAAGATGAACCGTATTGGGCAGTTCTACCCTGCCGACCGTATGGTTGAGATTGAAGCCGGCGTCGTCACTGAGCAGCTACAATTGTTTGCTGAATCAAAAGACCTCTACTACCCTGTTGACTTTGCCTCAGCAGGCTCCAGTCAAATCGGCGGTAATATCGGTACCAATGCCGGCGGTATTAAAGTCATTCGCTATGGCATGACCCGTCAATGGATTATGGGATTAACGGTCGTCACTGGTAAAGGTGATATCTTGCAGCTCAACCGGGGAATGGTGAAAAACGCCACCGGTTATGATTTGCGTCAACTCTTTATCGGTAGTGAAGGTACGCTAGGATTAGTGACCCATGCCCAAATCAAACTTGAGCGTCAGCCACAAAACTTAAACGTCATGGTCTTAGGCATGGACAGTTTTAACGATGTGATGAATGTGCTGTCTGCCTTTCAAGCAAAAATTGATTTGACTGCTTTTGAGTTTTTTGATGATGTGGCGATTGATAAGTTAATGGCGCATGGCCAAGTTCAAGAGCCGTTTGAATCGCGAACCAAGTTTTATACGCTGCTAGAGTTTGAAGCACCTTATGAGCCTATCATGGATAAAGCCATGGCAATCTTCGAGCAGTGCATGGAGCAAGGCTGGATTGTTGATGGGGTGATGAGTCAAAGTATTGCGCAAGCGGAAGAGCTGTGGAAGCTACGTGAATATATATCAGAAACCATTTCAGTATTCACCCCTTATAAAAACGATGTTTCGGTATTAATCAGCTACGTTCCTGAATTTATCGCTGAGATTGATCATATCGTCAGCAGTAACTATCCTGACTTTGAAGTCTGCTGGTTTGGTCATATCGGCGATGGAAATTTGCATTTGAATATATTAAAGCCTGAAAACATGAGTAAAGATGATTTCTTTAGCGAATGTCAAATTGTCAATAAATACGTGTTTGAGACGGTGCAAAAATATGGTGGCTCGGTATCCGCTGAGCATGGCGTTGGAATGACCAAAAAGCCGTATCTAAACTATAGTCGCAGCGAAACTGAGATTGAATATTTAAAAGCGGTCAAAAAAGTCTTTGATCCAAATAGTATTATGAACCGTGGTAAGATTTTTGATTTGTAATTGGTTTAACTTACTATTATTGCAATAAGTTTGATGACATAAAAAAAGACGCTAAACGTTAAGTCTGGCGTCATTTTTTATGGTTATTTGAACAAAATAGTATGACTTACAAATACAACAGTACCAAACCGACGACTAACAGTACACTTAAAAAACCTTGCACAACTAAAAAGGCTTGATGCGGAGCGGCGATATGGCGCACCATATTACCGAACGCATTGTAAGTAATGCCAGCGGCTTTGATATGAGGCGGGGTATCAAAGGTTTTAATAACTTGCAAAAATTTCTCGGTACGCTCGGCTGACCAACCGTTCGGCGCAAAGGGTAAATATGGCGACAATTGAGCCGCTTGCTTTTTAGTAGCTGGCGACCAAAGCCAACGCTCCAAAAACAGCAAACGCATCCGCCAATCAGCAAAGCTACGATGACTGATCGTTTGTAAGAGCAATACTTGCACGTTTTTATGGCGCTTATCCGCAAAAATACGCCGTGTCAGTGCCGCTACCTTGGCCTTTTCGCCTTCCATACATTGTAAAAAATGGCCATTTCCATAACACAATGTCCCTGTAATGCCGTGCTGCTCATTATAATCGCGCGCGTGACCTTCTACTTCACCGAATATTGTGGCGCTCAAACGCGAGCGCACTGTCAGGCTGCTAACATAAACCAGCTGTATCAATGCTGTGTCGTCTATTTCATCTAATTTGCTAAAGGCACTAGGATGAGTTAGAAGCATAATAAAAATCCTAAAAGGTCACTTTTAAAAGTAACCGAAAAAATGACGCTGGTACTTATCAAACTCTTAATCTACAAAAAATAGTGGCTCACAAAAACCTAGCAAATAGTTACGCCGCTTTGACTGTTATTAGTTACTAGGCTTGTTATCATAAGCACCGCACTATCAGTCATAATGACGTTTAATAGCATTTAAAATGGATTGGTTAGCACAACCGCACAACCTTATAAAATAAAGACAGAATGCAGCGCCGAGGTAGTCACTTGCAAATATGCTAAATCGCCTCATTAAAATGAATAACAACAGAGGCAAGTGTTATAACTTATTGTAAATACAAAGATAATTGATTGTAACGATTATATGAGCCTATTGATATACTTTTCTTGCGATTGATGCACAAGAAACGATGCGTTAGCGTCTACCTTTAATGATTGCCTCATCGCATTCATATCATGACCTTTTCGCCATTTTCTATGATTCATATTTTATAACCAGATTTTTCTGATTAACTTTATTAACAACCGTTTATTACAGCGACAGACAGGAACTCTATGAGCAAGATAGAAAAACTAGACGACTTTCACCTCACGATTGCTGAGATTAAGAAAAAAGATTACCCGCAACTTAAAGCTTTGATGGATCGCGTTTATGTCAATTTGGGCGGCGCATGGTCAAAAAATACCATTCATACTTTGATTGACGCCTTTCCTGAAGGGCAAATTGCTTTATTTGACCATGACGAGCTGATTGGCATCGTGCTCTCTATGCGCGTTGATTATGCCAAGTTTTCTAACCCGCATACTTATGATGATTTAATTGGTCATAAAGAAATCATCAGAGATAACCCAGAAGGTGATGCGATTTATGGCTTAGACGCCTTAATTGACCCTGAGTATCGTGGCTATCGATTGGGTCGTAGGTTATATGACGCGCGTAAAGAGCTGTGCCGTCAGCTCAACTTCCGCGCTATTTTGGCCGGTGGTCGTATTCCCAATTATCATAATCACCAAGATTTGACGCCTGGTGAATATATCGAAGCCGTTGAATCGCGTGAAATCCATGATTCTGCGCTGTCTTTTCAGTTATCAAACGGTTTTATTGTTAAGCGGATTTTGACCGCGTATTTGCCAGATGATGCGCAATCTAAGGGTTTTGCGACGCTACTTGAATGGGCGAATATTTATTATGAGCCGCAAGATTATAAGCCGAACACGCGTAAATCTGAGGTGCGTATTGGCGGTATACAATGGCAAATGCGTGAGGTTGAGTCACCTGAAGAACTGTTGCAACAAGTTGAGTTCTTTGTCGATATCATGGCCGATTACAATTCCGACTTTGCTTGCTTGCCGGAGTTTTTTAATGCGCCATTGATGGGACTGTGTGAATCTACCGATCAAAACGTCGCGATTCGCTTTTTGGCTGGTTATACCGAGTGGTTTAAAAATGAGATATCGCATCTAGCAGTCAGTTATAACGTCAACGTTATTACCGGCTCTATGCCCTTCTTAGACGAAGAAGACACTTTATACAACGTCAGCTATCTGTGCCGCCGTGATGGCACGGTCGAAGAGCAACGTAAAATCCATATTACGCCGCACGAGCGTAGCGCTTGGGTCATTGAAGGCGGCGATGAGGTTAAGGTTTTTGATACCGATGCTGGTCGTATCGGTATCTTGGTTTGCTATGACGTTGAGTTTCCTGAGCTTGCCCGTCTAATGGCGCTTGATGATATGGATATTTTGTTCGTGCCATTTTGGACAGATACCCAGAATGGCTATCTACGTGTGCGCCACTGCGCTCAGGCTCGTGCGATTGAAAACGAATGCTACGTGATGATTTGCGGCTCAGTCGGCAACTTACCACAAGTTGAAAGCTTAGACATTCAATATGCGCAGTCGTCTATTTTCTCGCCATCAGATTTTGCCTTCCCCCACGATGCGATTATGGCGGAAACAACGCCTAACACGGAGATGGTATTCTTCTCGGACTTAAACCTAGATAAACTTACTCACGTCCGTCACGAAGGCTCAGTCCATAACTTAATCGACCGCCGTGATGATTTATTTAGCTTAAAATGGAAGAGAAAAGCCAAAGTTCCAGCAAGTAAATTGTCGGACGCCGAGCGCCGTGAAAATTCCGGTAGCGTGCTTATTGGAGATCCACTGCAAGATCGCGCGCAAAAGCCTTAAGCGCTTATGTTAAAAAACAATCATTAAAAATAACAACCTAGAAATTATAATAATACGGCTGACCATTCAGCCGTTTATTTTTATCTATTAAAAATTTGAGAGCAAAAAAGCAGCTACTATGACGACTGACATTCATACCGATATCAATAAAAAAATTTCGAAGCCAAAAAAAACGCCTAAGCAAAAGCTATTGTCTGTTGCTAAAAACCTGCTTATATATGGCTTGGCATTTGCGATCATTTATATGGCGATTAACTGGTGGCGCCAACCGGTCATGCCAGCCAATCCGCAATTGCAATTAACCGACTATCAAGGTCAAAGCGTTGACTTAGCAGCGCTAAGTCAGGCTAAGCCAACGCTGGTATATTTTTGGGGAACCTGGTGTCCGATTTGTCGAGTGACGTCGCCGACGATAGACAAACTTGCCGCCACAAATAATTATCCTGTGGTAACGATTGCCATTAAATCCGGCTCTAATCAAGAATTGCATGGCTATCTTGCCGAGCACAATTACCGCTTTACCACTATCAATGACCAAGGAGGTGAGATATTCGCCGATTGGCAAGGGCAAGTGACGCCGTCTTATGTGGTGTTAAAAAATGGTGAAATGACGCAAGGTTTGACCGGTATTCAGCCGCTTTGGTCACTTAAATTACGCTTGTGGTTATCAGAAGTTTTTTAGCCCGTAGTCAGACGATACCGGTCAGCTCTTTTTACCCTACTCGTTTTGTCATATAATAGCTGCCGTTATCCTATTCCCTTTTCTAATTATTCTGCTAAAAATATTTTTTGTTGCAATCGTCTCATTAGCATTTATGATGGACATGAAGATTTACACTCAAGTTATAAGCAATATATTTTGCCCCATGTTTTTTAAGCAAATTTTTCCAAGTAAAAACTAGCATCGATTATCCAATATTTGACCCCATATATCTTTAATCTTACGCCTGAATTTAAACGCAACCTTTAACCATCATCTTATAAGACACCTTCTATGACTGATAAAAGTACCGATACGCCAAGCCACGATTATAAAGACACCCTAAACCTTGCTGATACGCCATTTGCCATGCGTGCAAACCTTGCCAAACGTGAGCCAGACTGGCTAGCGGCTTGGGAAGCGGACGACGTGTACGGTAAAATTCGTACGGCGCGGGCGGGCGCGACCAAATACATTTTGCACGATGGCCCTCCATACGCCAATGGTCAGATTCACTTAGGTCATGCGGTCAATAAAGTGCTCAAAGACATTATCGTGAAGTCAAAAACCTTGTCAGGCTATGATGCGCCTTATGTGCCGGGTTGGGACTGTCATGGTCTGCCTATCGAGCAAAAAGTCGAAGCCAAAGTCGGTAAAGTTGGTCAAAAAGTCTCTGCAACTGAATTCCGTGGTCTATGTCGTGAATATGCGAGCACACAAGTTGAATTGCAAAAAGCGGACTTTAAACGTCTGGGCGTGTTTGGTGATTGGGATAACCCTTATCTCACCATGAACTTCCACCAAGAAGCCAACATCGTTCGCGCGCTTGCCAAGATTTATGACAATGGTCACGTGACCCGCGGTATGAAGCCTGTTAACTGGTGCTTGGATTGTAGCTCTGCCCTAGCTGAAGCGGAAGTTGAATATCAAGATAAAGTTTCAGACGCCATTTATGTGAGCTTTGATATATTGGATACCGATAAGGTCGCAGCGTTGAGTAACATCGACGGCAATATCGCTGCTATTATCTGGACCACGACGCCTTGGACTTTGCCTGCTAACCAAGCCATCTCGGTTCACCCTGAGCATGACTATAGTGTGGTGGCGACTGCCAAAGGTAATTTCTTATTAGCGACTGACTTGGTTGAAAGCGCATTAAGCGAGTTTAAACTGAGTAACGATGGCATTCTAGCTACCGTATCAGGACGCGAGCTTGAAGGTCTGCGCGCCCAGCATCCATTGATTAGCAACCGCCAAGTGCCATTAATTTTAGGCGATCATGTGACCACTGATAGCGGTACTGGCCTTGTCCATACGGCACCCGGTCACGGTCTTGACGATTATATTGTTGGTCTAAAGTACAACTTACCTGTTGAAAATCCAGTCAGTGGTACGGGCGTTTATTTAGACAGCGCCGCGGTATTTGCGGGTGAGCATATTTATAAGGCCAATCCGCAAATCATTGCCGCTCTGCATGATAACGGCCATTTAATCAGCCATACCAAAATTGAGCACAGCTATCCGCATTGCTGGCGTCATAAGTCGCCGATTATTTTCCGCGCAACGCCGCAGTGGTTTATCAGTATGGAAGTCGAGGGCTTACGTGAGCGTGCGCTTGCCGACATTCCATCGGTCAATTGGACGCCAGCGTGGGGACAAAACCGCATTGAAGCGATGATGACCGGTCGTCCAGATTGGTGTATCTCACGCCAGCGTACGTGGGGCGTGCCGATTACCTTTTTCACTCATAAAGAAACCGGCGAGCTGCATCCTAATACGCTTGAGCTGATGGAAGTGGCCGCGCAAAAAATCGCTGCAGGCGGCGTTGAAGCTTGGTTCGATGCCAGCTGTGAAGACTTTTTAGGGGCGGAAGCGGCAGATTATGATAAAGCGACCGACACTTTAGACGTTTGGTTCGATTCAGGAACAACGCATTTTACCGTTCTTGAACAGCGCGATGAATTAACCAATCCGGCTGACATGTATTTAGAAGGCTCGGATCAACATCGCGGTTGGTTCCAGACCTCATTACTTACATCTGAAGCGATGTACCAGCGCCCGCCGTTTAAGCAAGTATTGACCCATGGTTTTGTCGTTGATGAAAACGGTCGCAAGATGAGCAAATCACTTGGCAATATCATCACGCCGCAAGACGAGATTAATAAAACGGGCGCAGATATGCTGCGTTTGTGGATTGCCTCAAGCGACTATCGTTATGAGATGAGCGCGGGTAAAACGGTGTTCAAAGGCGCAATCGATATGTATCGCCGAATCCGTAATACTTTGCGCTTCTTGCTGGCCAATACCGACGACTTTGATCCAGCGACCAACAGCATTGATATTAATGAGCTGGTCAGCCTTGATAAATTTATCATTGAACGTGCCCAAACGGTACAAGCACAAATCATCAGCGCTTATGATGCGATGGACTTTCACCAAGTCACCCAGTATGTCACCGCATTTTGCTCGCAGGATTTAGGCAGCTTCTATTTAGATATTATCAAAGACCGTCAGTACACGACTCAGACTGATGGTCAGCCGCGTCGCTCTGCGCAAACGGCTATTTACCATATCGCTCATGCGTTGATTCGCTGGATTACGCCGATTTTATCATTCACCGCCCAAGAAGCATGGGAAGTACTAGAAGGTAAAAATGGTAATGACGCCGGATACGTGTTTACCGAAGCATGGTATGAATTCCCAGCGTTTGAGTTAAGTGCTATCAGTAGCGACGACTGGCAACGTATCATGCAGGCAAAAGATAGCGTCAATAAACATATCGAAACGGCGCGCGGTGAAAAAATTATCAATGCCAACTTATCAGCTGCCGTAGACTTATATGCCGATGGCGCGATGTATGACAGCTTGGCTAAGCTTGGTGAAGAGCTGCGTTTTGTATTGATTACCAGTAGCGCAACATTGAAGACAATGAGCGACGCCCCTGTCGATAAAGCCAATTTAAAAGTGCAAACTGAAAATAGTGCGGATGAATCAGCAGATTTATTGGTTGATGTTAGCGCAGCCTCTGGCACTAAATGCGTTCGCTGTTGGCATATCCGTGACGATATCGGTACAGACGCGGCACACCCTGAATTATGCGCACGCTGCGTAACCAACGTCAGCGGCGATGGTGAGGTACGCCACTATGCCTAATTCTACGCCTAATCCGACAGACTCATCGGAAAATAAGCGGCCACAGGTCGAGATTGATCATTCGCCTAAACCTGCGCACGCGACTACGGGCAGCTCAACCACGCCTAAAGGCCGTCTGAGTAAGACACCAAAGATGGCGGCTAATGGCAGCCACGCCTTCCTGTGGTATTTGCTATCGTTGGTTGTCATCATTATCGATCAGTGGACAAAATGGTTGGCGCAAACGAAGCTGAACTTCCTTGAGCCCGTTCCTGTGATTGAGCCTTTCTTGAATTGGACGCTCGCTTATAACTATGGCGCAGCGTTTAGCTTCTTAGCAGATCAAGCTGGCTGGCAAAAATGGTTTTTTGCGGGATTGGCACTTGTAATGTCGCTGTTTTTAATCGGTTATTTAATTAAAGCGCCGCGTAAAGCTAAGCTGTTATCGTTAGGTCTCGCTTTAGTATTAGGCGGTGCAATTGGCAACCTGATTGACCGCTTGTTACATGGTCACGTGATTGACTTTATTCATGTGCATTACGCCGACGTTTGGCATTATCCCATCTTTAATATTGCTGATATTGGTATTTGTATTGGGGTGGCGCTGATTGTGATTGATATGCTATTTTTAGAAAAGAAACGCAACGTTTAAATCATACATATATGAGAACTTTGCAAATAGGCTACCAAATCGGTAGCCTATTTTTTTGTGCCTTTTTAAGATTTAGAATTCTGATGCTTCTTGATAACGTAAGCGATATAGTCGAGCTTCGCTAAAAACGCTAAAGTATATTAAGTTCAATATAAAAAGGGTGCTGCTATGTCTGATAATCAAAAGTCTCCTAGTCAAACATCTAATCAACAAAAAAAACCTATTGCTCAAAAGCAAATTTCTGCTGCTAATGAAAATAATAAGCACACTATTACTTTATCAGTGTTACAAGCTGATATCACTACCTTAAATGTTGATGCGATTGTCAATGCGGCCAATTCAAGCTTGCTTGGTGGCGGCGGTGTTGATGGCGCGATTCATCGGGCAGCTGGACGCGAGTTGTTAGCCTATTGTCGTACATTGAATGGTTGCCAGACGGGCAATGCTAAAATCAGTCCAGCATTTAATCTACCTTGTCAGTACGTCATTCATACAGTAGGCCCTGTTTGGCACGGTGGCAATCGTCATGAGCCAGAGCTGCTTTCTAGCTGTTATAAAGAGTCACTAAATTTAGTGGTTCAAAATAACTTAAGCAGCATTGCTTTTCCGTCCATTAGCACAGGCGTTTATGGTTACCCAATCGAAAAAGCGGCAGAAATTGCTATTAATACGGTACAAGATTATCTACGAAATAGTTTAGAAAAAACGGCTGAGTCTCCAATTCGTGAAGTTATTTTTTGCTGTTTTTCAACTACTGATGCGGCGGTTTACAAGCGGGTTTTAGAAGAAAACTGAAAACAGGACAAAAAAAGAAACAAAGCGTGCTTATAATAATCCTTCTAATGCCGTTAACCCACCGCCTACCATCATAAATAACAACCCTGCTAGATTAATAATGACGGTCAAATAATAAACGATACGAAATTCCGGCTTTTGTGATTTATGTCGCAAATAAGTCTGTGCGACCATTGCACCGACCCAACCACCCAGCGCACTTAACAGATGCAGCGTTGATTCAGGCGTTCGCCAGTCACCACCTTGGGCAGCGGCTTTATCTTTGGCATACATGCCATAGGTGATGACGCCTAGTGCGGCATACCAAGCAACAATCAGCCAACTTAGCTTATTCATGACCGCCAATAAAATTAAAACGCCATAAAATCCGATACCAAGAAACAAACGTTTCTTTTGCCCAGCTTCAAATTCTGCTTGGGCATTACGTTTGTGGTTTCGCTGACGGATTTTCTGATTCTTTTGCGCCATTTTTTGTTGTACAAAGCTGAGTTCTTGCACGTCCTTTGCTTGCAGGCGTCCCTGATTGTCTTGCTCCACTGTAAAAACCACTTGCTCGCCAATAGTAGGACGACGCTGGGCTTTAAACGCGCTAACATGAAAAAACACCGACTCACCCGCCGCAGTTTCGATAAAACCAAAACCTTTATCGTCTTGCCATTTTTTAATATGGCCTTGTTTTCTTATATTTATCTGCTTAGTTTTCATAAATGTATACTTTTTGATTTTAATGATTGTTAACGACCATTATATAACCTTCCCGCGCTCATAAAAAAAGCTAAGAGCATTACTCTTAGCTTTTTTAATACCTGTAAAGTTTCTCATAATATATAGAAGATTATACATATCAAACAAAGAAGAAAAATATAAAGTAATTTTACTTATTTAATTGCTTGTTTAATAGAATTCTACTCTACAGCGTTAGCTGATAAGAAAAGCGACTTTGATAAAGATGAAAAAAAGTCTTGATATATCTTAGGATTTTCGATTGGTTTTAAGTTGTACTGCGCGTTTGCTCTAACGATCGTAGATTTTTTTGTAGATGAAGGTCGTGCAGTTACCGTCATTCTAACCTTGTTCCCTTTGTACAGCCTAGTAGCTGAAACCGTACCAAGATCAGTGTCAGCCTTATCAATTACAAAACTCAAGTCTTGTAGTGTTGATATGACATTTCTGATAACGATAGTTCTATCACTAGTATCAAAAGATCTAGTTTGCATACTACGTGACTCTACTTGATTGTCTGCTCCCAAAATCCTAGCGTCATGCGTTGTAGCACAACTAGTAATCAGAGTTAGACAAGCTGCAAAGAAAGCTATTTTTAATGTACTCATATTTGTTGAGCCTCTAGAAATACTGATTTGGACAGTTTGGTAAAGAACTCACTGTATAGCTCTTCAGTTTTCATTGTTTCGACTTTAGTTTCTTGTCCTTGTGTATTTATCACAATGCGTTGGAAAGTAGCTCTAGCCAAATAACCATTCTTATTATTTTTAGACGGCAACGTTACGAAACTAACTTTTATCTGTTGCTGGCTATCAATCGACATATTTGCGCTAAGAAACACAGCTGCTAATACAGCGCCTGCCACCTGCGCATTATTAGTAGCATCTACGGTTTTAGATGCAGTAATAACGCCTGACTTCGTTTCTGTCTCATCAATTGAATAGCCCATGTCTTGCAACACTGCTACTCCAGCTGAAAGAAGTTCTAGTTCATTATCTGTTTCAAAGAACCTCGACTGCATTTGTCGATCTTGTAGTGAAGTTTCTGCTACTTGAAATAAATCTTCTGGTGCAGTTGTTGCACAACCTGTCATTCCTAAAGTACAAGCAATAAATATATATTTAAGATTTTTCATTCAGTATGCCTTTAGAATTTTGAAGAATGGTAAGCAAAGTCTCTTACCAAGTTTTGCTCATCAAATTTTATTATGATTGTCAGTGTTCTTTGTGATCTAGAAGATGCACCTGAACTAGTCTGGCCACCAGCTAACACAGCAAACACCCAACCCGTACTTGATGACTGCACAGTATCTGTTGCTACTTTATCGTAAACCCAAACTTCTCTTCTTTGATCGTCTGTAGAAACCATGTTTGGGGAACCAAGCGCCTGTAATACATCCGCGCCACTCATTCCAACTTTGATCTGTTTCTGAACAGCTCCTACTGAGATGTTCCCATTACTTTGTACTTGCTCAGCATGCTGTGAGGCTGAAACACAGCCACCAATGGATAAAGCGGCTAGTAGCGTTAATATAACTTTCATTTCTCTTCCTCTAGAATTAACAAATAATTTAGCTAGACTGCTTAATTATCTAGGGCGTGTCATCAATTA
>NZ_DKGQ01000011.1 GCF_002453355.1 Psychrobacter sp. UBA6766
AACTTATGGGGGTCAGTTCAATCTCACTGGCTTTTTTACACTTAACATTTTTTATAATAACTGTTATCGTCAACGCCATTACTGCTGCAATGTCTTAGTCTCATGGACTTTTTCTGCAGGATTATATTGCTCAGAAGAAGGTATGGCGCCGTTACGATTGTTTTCTTTCATCGATTTCGCAACCTCTGGCGGCATATAATTTTCATCGTGCTTGGCCAATACTTCGCCTGCAACAAAGGTATCGCCTTGCATTTTGCCCGTTGCTACCACGCCTGAGTTTTCAGCGAACAGATCTGGCAAAATACCTTGATAGGTCACGGGCACGGTCGATTCAAAGTCAGTGATCGCAAATTCAACGCTTAACGGGTCATTCGGCGAACGCTGGACGCTACCTGCGACCACCATACCGCCTGCGCGGATACGCTTGTCCTGTGGCGCTTCACCATGTGCAATGGCAGTGGCATCAAAGTAATAATCGGTTTGCTGCCCAATGGCATAAATTACCAACACCACGGCAATCGCCGCCCCTGCAAGCGTAAACATAACCCACATTAATTTTTTGCGACGAACTGCGTTCATACTGCTACCTCATTGATGAGTCGCTGTTTTATAAATTGATTATTTATAAAACAGAAAATATTAAAGAAATGCTTATCAGACTGACTTGATAATAAGTCTTTCTAAACTTACTTTTCTAATACCTATATGGTAGCATTTTTTGCCCAAATCAATAAGCCCCCTAACAACCGATGAGGTCATATATTTGCAAGTAAGGGATTATCATTTTATGAGCTAAAAAGTTGATATTAAGAATAATTTTAAGAGGATGGTTTGGTTTTAGGACTGGGTGTTTTAGCAGCGCGCTGTGATTGACGCGCTTGCTGAATCGTTAGCTGTTTGATAAGTGTCTGCCGTTGACGGCGACTATAGATAATAAAAATCAGCATCATACCGACCGTAATTGCCCAGCATGACCAGACAAAAACCCCATGCTCACCCATGGCGATAAACTCAGAGACGCTATAAAAGTAAGGCTGCATCATATTTTCCTAACCGTTATTTGCTTTGTTCATGGTTATATTTCAGGAATTATTTATTTTGGCCACGAACGTATTCTTTAACCCACGCTTTACCCTGATCGCGATATAAAATCAGAGTATTGGTTCGATAAATGGCCAATGAGGCAACCAATAAGTAACTACCAATAATCATCAGTAGTAATGGCATCCACATATCTGCCGACATTTTTGGTGCCGCCGTCAGGGTAAAGGTTGAGCCTTGGTGCAAGGTATTCCACCACTGCACTGAGTACTTGATAATAGGCAAGTTGACCGCGCCAACGATAGACAAGATAGCCGCCGCTTTACCGCGATTGGCGGTATGTTCAAAGGCAGCAAACAAGGCCATCACCCCAGCGTATAAAAACGCTAAAATAAGCATGGATGTCAAACGTGCATCCCAAACCCAATAAGTGCCCCACGTCGGTTTTGCCCAAATAGAACCAGTCAGCAAACTGATCACACAAAGTAAAAAGCCCATTGGAGCCAGCGCCTGCGCGACAAGGCTTGCTGTCTTAATCTTCCAAACTAGATAAATTACCCCTAACACGGCTAAGGCAAGATAAATAGAGATCGCCAGACTGGCGGCGGGAACGTGAATAAAAATAATGCGGTAACTATTACCTTGCAGATAGTCAGGCGGCGCAAACGCTAAGCCCCAAACGCTACCAATGAGCAAGCAGAGGCCTGCTAGTATCGCGAGCCACTTAACCCAAGGCGCAAAAATGCGAAAAAACTGTTTGGTTCCCACAGTGGTCAAAAAGACCTGCCAGATGCGTTGCCACAGGCTAGGAGAGGAGACATTATTCAGGTTGGGCATGGGGATAAACCTATTGCGCAGCTGGTGGTTATCGAGTAAAACGCATGATTCATACGACTACCCGCTAACTTGCTGGCGTTAAACGCTGGATAGAATCTACACGTGATTGTTTGTTGAATAAACTATTATAGCAAAGTTGTCAGTTTTCACCATGCTGTTAATATAAAAGGCTTTAATAGCGTTCCAGCATTTATTTTTAATTGAGCCATGACATTTTTAGAGTCAGAGCAATCACCCATGGCATCACCAGTACCGAAATGATGCTACCTGCTAATAATAAGGCTAAAATCGGTAAGCCGTTGAGCCCTGAAGCAAATAAATCAACCGCACCAGTAGCAAAAATCAATACCGGCAACTGCATCGGTAAGGCAATCAAAGGCACCAACACCGCACCATTTTTTAGTGATAACGTCAAACTACTGGCGACTGCTGACAGCATAAGGAGCATCGGGCTGCCAGTAACAATAGATGCCATCAATATCCACGCCTCAAACCAGCTTAACTGAAATAAAGGCACAGCAAGCAAACTTAATGCTGCCACAATACCACTACTAAAAATCCAATGGATGACCAAACGAATCAGCACCCATAACGGCAGCGACGCTTTAGCGACGACTAATTGCGCAAGCGTACCATTATCAAGGGCAGGCTTAAATAAACCATCAACACCCATTACCAGTGATAACAAAGCGGCAATCCAAACTGCGGACACCCCAAGGCGCTGCAATAAAGCAGGCTCGCTACCAACCGCTAACGGAAATAAGGTAATAATCACTAAAAACAGTACCAGAGGATATAACCACTGCACCGCGCCTTGCTGCTTGACCTGCCATTCGCGCCGCCAAAGCTGCATAAAACTGATAGCGCGTGCAGCAGCTGCACCAGCATTTGTAGTGTTAGCATTTGAGCTTGTATTCACGGTTTGTACTGTACTGTCAGTGTCTATCATTTATTGGCTCTTCCACTCATGCTTGTCGCACTTATATTGACGCTTGTTGCAGCTAGATCGATGTTTATGGCAGTTATATTAATAGCATTTACACCATATAATCGGACAAATCGAGCACTTGATTGGCAACGCCGACGGCTTGGTGACTGGTCATTAGTATCGCACCGCCAGCCGTAGCAAATTCGCGCAACCTATATTCCATGCGTGCTACCATATCGACGTCAAGCGCGGTAAATGGCTCATCGAGTAGCCATAAAGGCGTGACCTCAGGCGTTAATAAATAAAGCCGTGCAAGGGTAATGCGCCGTGTTTGCCCCGCCGATAAATGGCTTGAGCTAATCGTTTCAAAACCCTGCAGCCCTACCCATGTAAGGGCGTCATCGATATCAGCTGTACTTGGACTAATGCCATATAAATTGAGCAAAAAAGTGAGGTTTTGGGCGACGGTCAGGTTTGGATGAATGCCCAACTGGTGCGATACGTATAAAGGCTGCACGGGCAAGCTTGCTATCCCTTGATAAACAACTTCACCGCTTAGCACTGGCAATAACCCAGCCAATTGCATAAGAAGCGTCGTTTTGCCAGTACCATTAGCACCAATCAAGTGACAGATGCTACTGGCAGCCAGATTGAGCGTCACCCCTTCACATAAAGGAGTTTCACCGCGCTGAACCGTCAGCTCATCAAGCGCAAGTAAGGCTGTATGTAGAGCCGTCATCCAAACCTCTCATTATTTATTAAGCAGCAGGCAATATTCATCACAAACACAGATGAGGTTCATGGCATAATACTTTATGCTTACCACAACCACACAGTATAACAAATTGTCGATTACTATGACCTCAAAACCTATGCAGACTTCAAAAGATAGCCAAAATTTAAACGTTCAAAGTGCTTCGAGTACCAACCTAACGCTCGACAGCTTAATCGAGGCACAAGTTGCCTTTATGCAGCAATGGCTGAATGCGCAAGCAGAGCCGTTAGCAATGCAAGCTTGGCAGTGGTTTGGCGAGCAGCCACTCAGTAAATATATCAACAGCGATGACTTACAACATCTTATTAATGACTGGTTTCTTAAACAGCCGCTAAGCGAAGTGGTACGCCGCGATATTCGCGATATTTTGCACAGCATTATTTATCATCCCGTTAATGACAATGTGCCTTTATCGGAATTGGTCGATGACACGCAAGTTGAAATGCTAGCCAACTATGTCGGCAGTCATAAAGAGCAGCGTAATATTTTGGTTCATACGCTGGTTGGCAATGAAACCTTTGCTGATTTATTGACGCAAACGCTTTATCACGCCATCAATGATTTTATGGAAACCACACTAGATAAAGCCGGCGCCGCTGGTAAGCTGATGAAGTTTGGACGCAGCTCGTTTGAAAAAGCAACCAATCGCAATCTCGATGAAAAGCTGCAAACGTACCTGCATCGCAATATTAAAGATTTAACGCGTCGAGCCGAAGCCAACGCTCAAGCACATTTATCCAATGAAGAAGTTGCGCGCTTATTGGTCACGGGTTGGGGGCGTGTTAAGGAAAAACCGATTAGCGAAATCCAAACCTATTTGCGTGATGAGCCAAACGATAGCAGTATTGCGCATATTGAAGCGGGCATCCAGCAAAGCTATAACCGTTTGCGCCTCTCCCCTTATTTGCACAGCCTTGTGGCCGCAAGCGTCGATACTTGGTATAGCAACCATCAGGATGATAGCATGGCCACTATCGCGGCAAATTTACACATCGATGAGCAGGCAGTGGCGCAATTGAATACTGCCCTGCTACCTGTCATATATGATGCACTTGAAAGCTCGTGGCTATTAGCGCATATAACAGAGATGCTGCAAGCGTTTTATGCGCAGCCAAGTATCAAAGCAGGATTGATATTTGGCAACGATTAGTTATTGTTTTAGTTTATTTTTGTTCTTTTACTATCTACCTTTTATTAGCCAGCCCACTATCTATGAGCCAATTTTCCAAACTCAGCTTATGGCAAAAAATCAAACAGCTGCTTAATACGTTAGCTGAACAGGCTACTATTGACGATATGAAGATGGCTGAAGATTGGAATTTAGACTCAGATTTGAATTTAACCGCAGAAGACAATAATCCTCATCCCTCACAAGATCAGGAAGCTAGGATAAAAAATCATCATAAAGACATTGATGATAACAACGATACTACGGATATTAGTAGCTCTAGCCGTGATTTAAATCATAATATAAACCTCAGCTTCGATAACGTTCTTTATAGCGGCCTTAGTAGCAATCTTGATAGTCGATTAGATAGCAGTGTTGATACTGATACTGATACTGACACTGATACTGATACTGACGCTTATTTTGATAATGATATTGGTAGTATGACAAAGCAAAAAGCGTTGAGTGACACTCCTATTGTCAATTATCTGAAGCAGTATTTTGACGATCAACAATGGCATTACAACCATTATCGACCCAAAAGCAGTGACAGCGACAATAACGACAGCCAGCAATCACACTACCTGTCTTTCAGAATGCGTAATAAAAAGCTTGATTGCGGCTACCTATTTCGCGTGCAAGAACACAACAACCTACTGGCCGTCTATGGTATTTTGCCGTTCTTAATACCCGAAAGCCATCAAAGCGCTGCGATGTTACTTATTACCCAAATCAATTACGACATGCTGATTGGCAATCTTGAAATGGATATCAATGATGGCGAAATACGCTACAAAAACGCCATCGATGTCGAAGCGGTCGGTATGGATGAAAGTACCATTGAGCACTTATTACAAAGCGTCATCGCGATGACCACGGTGACTTATGAGATATTTAGTGAATTGGTCAACAATCAAAATCCTGCTACAGAATTGCAAGATTTACTGATGACGCTACATCAACAAGAGGATGCTCGAACCTTTTTTTTACCCACGCAATTCGTTCAGTAATCCATTGCGCAAACTCGGTATTTGTCGCTCTTACATTTTCTCACCAATACCCTACTTTCAAAACGCTTAAATCTCTCTATTCTTTTACCTTCTATTCTTAAATTACTTGTTAAAAGACATACGTTAATACTATGCTAAAAATTGCTTACTCTGATATTTTTCGTTATTCCGTTCCCGAAAAACACCGCTTCCCTATGCAAAAATACACCATGATTCCTGAACGTTTACTGGCCGAAAGGACCATCACTAGCGATAATTTTTTTGCCCCAAAACGTCTGAGCGAAGAGGAAATTTTAACCACCCATACTGCGGACTATTGGCAGCAGCTTAAAACCCAAACCTTACCACGCAAAGAAGCACGAGCAATTGGCTTTGAGATGACGCCAGAGTTGGTAGAGCGCGGTCGTTATATTGCCCATGCCACGTATGAATGTGCATTATATGCGCAGCAATATGGCGTAGCGATGAATGTCGCGGGCGGCACTCATCATGCCTTTGCCGATCATGGTGAGGGATTTTGCGTTTTTAATGATGTTTGTATCGCCAGCAATTTATTATTAAATCGTGGACAGGCGCAACGAATTTTAATAGTGGATTTGGACGTGCATCAAGGTAATGGCAATGCCAGTATCATGGCGGATGAGCCGCGCGTTTTTGTCTTTAGTATGCATGGCGCAAAAAACTACCCATTTCGCAAGCAAGTGTCAGACTTAGATATCGAGCTAGATAATGATACGGCTGATAGAGAATACTTACAAATACTAGAAGATACATTGCCGCGTTTAATCCATGAATTTGCACCGGATATGATATTTTATCAATCTGCGGTCGACGTGCTAGCCACCGATAAATTGGGCAAACTTAGCCTGACGCTAGAGGGTTGTAAGGCGCGTGATCAGTTTGTCCTGCGACAAGCTAAGGCAGCCAATATTCCCGTTGCTATCGTCATGGGCGGCGGCTATTCAGAAGATATCGAAGACGTGGTTGAGGCTCACTGTAATACGTTTCGTTTGGCGCAACAGATTTTTTTTGATGAATGAATAGTGGATGTAATGTCTTAACTATCGAGAAAAACAGAAAAATAATGCAACGAGGTTAATAAGATTTTATATGGCAAAAATATTGATTGGTATAGGCGCTTTATTGGTTGTAATAGGCGTTATTTGGCTGATATTCCCAAGCGCGTTTTCGTGGATAGGCAATATGCCAGGTGATATCAAACACACCTCAGGCAATACGCGAGTTTACTTTCCAGTAGTCACCATGATTATCATCAGTATCGTTGCCACCATACTGTTAAATTTGTTTAATCGGTAAATTGATTTAGTTGCTAAGTTTATAGTAACGCTGATATTCCTTGCCAGCCAACACGAACACCGAGCACAGTAAGAATCAATAGAATAAGCTGACGAAACCTTGCTTGTGGCAAGTAGCGACGCAAACGAATCCCAACTAACAGCGCAGCGATAGACAACACGCTCAGTATCGCAATCAGCTGCCATTCACCACTGCTCAGTGCCATCATAGGCTCGCGCAAGACAATTATCTGAGCAACCTTACCTAAGAAATAACACATGTTGCCGACTTTGGCGATGGTGTTTTTATCGTCACTGGCGGACAACAAATACATCATGAGTATGGTCGACATCGCATTGGTCGCGCCGCCAATAATGCCAGCACTAAAACCAACGATAATCAATACGGGCTTGGTATTGGGCAGACGAATTTGCTTACCGAGCAAGGAGCTGCTGACATAAAAACCAATAACCGCAGCTAATACCAATAGGATATATGCGCTATCTACCCACAATAGTAATTTAGCTCCCAAAATACTACCGAGCAAACTGGTTAGTGCTAGCAACCAATATCGTCTACCGTAATAAGTAAAGTTTTGCCAAATGCTGCGACCGCCACCTGCCAGCCAAGTCATAGCATTGAGCAATAACGACGGAAAAATCACCAAAACGATCGCATGAGGTAACGGATAAATACTGGCAAGCGCGGTGGTCGTTACTAACGTCACACCCAGCCCACTAATACCGTGTAGCAATGATGCTAGCGCAAAAATTGCCAGTAGCAATAACGTTTGGGTACTATCGTCGCTAGCCATAAAACTTGTCATCAATCTTTAAGGCTTAATAACGATATTGGCGACATGGGAAACCGCATAACTAGATCGTGTCTTATGCATTGCGACGTTGCCAAATTGCCTCGCCAATAATACTGACTAACTGCTCAGCAATCTTATCTTTGCCCGCCTTCTCAAGCGTAATACTATCGTGTTCATAGCGCTCAGAGAAGAATACTTGCATGGCATTATCATCACTAGCAAAACCAATATCTGCCCGTGAGACATCATTACAAGCAATCAGGTCTAAGTCTTTATCAAGCAATTTACCACGAGCATAGCGCTCAACGTCCTGCGTTTCTGCAGCAAAACCAACAACAAATAACGCTGGATGCGCAAGCGAAATCGTCGCCAAGATATCGGGATTTTTAACCAAACTCAGCATCATGGCATCTTGGGTCTTTTTAATCTTTTGCGGTGCCGCTTGTTCGGTACGATAGTCAGCGACAGCAGCAGTGGCAATAAATATATCAGCAGCACGCGCCTCACGTTGATGATAGTCAGCAGCAGCTTCATCATGTTGTAAATGGGTATGTGATTCGCCATGCTCCTCACCGCATCCACAGTCGCCATGATGATGCTCATGAGTGTGGTTATGAGAATACTCGTCTTCAGCTAGATGCTGTAATACAGGATGCCTACCTTCCACACATTGCTGTGCTGCAATCAGCATCTCTTTAGCTGATAACACATCAATACGAGTCACATTGAGCGGGGTTGGTAATACCACTTTACCACCAACAATCAAAATAACTTCTGCACCAGCGGCAACACACGCACGAGCTAAGGCAAAGCCCATTTTTCCAGTAGAATGATTGGATAGATAGCGCACAGGGTCGATCGCTTCAACCGTTGGTCCTGCCGTAATTACTACTCGCTTACCGACCAAAAGCTGAGGCGTCGTCTGCATGGCTTTAAACAGCAATACTTCAGCCAGTAACTGTTCTGGCTCAGGTAAGCGTCCTGCACCCACATCACCACATGCTTGCTCGCCGCTAGCTGGCGCAATAATTTGATAATTCATATCGCGCAGCGTCTGCACGTTTAAATTCACTGCTGGATGCGCCCACATCTGCTGGTTCATTGCCGGTGCAATAATCACGGGCGCAGTAGTTGCCAAGCAGACAGTCGTTAATAGATCATCTGCCATTCCCATCGCAAGACGCGCCAACGTATTGGCGGAAGCAGGCGCAATCACTACCAAGTCTGCCCATTTAGCCAGCTCAATATGCCCCATTCCCGCTTCTGCCTTCTCATCAAGCAATGAGATATGAACCTCATTACCTGTCAATGCCTGCAGGGTCAGCGGGGTAATGAAAGCTTGCGCGCCTGTGGTCATAATGACGCGCACATCAAATCCTGCCTTAATCAACAGACGGGCGAATAGAGCAGATTTATAAGCGGCGATACCGCCGGTGATAGCAAGCACAATATTTGACATAAGCGTGGCATCAGCAAAAAATTGAAAGATAAAAATTGCGCTTATAGTATCAATTATGCGATAAGTTAGGGGAAGTTTTGTGAATTTATCTTATTTAGCAATCAGTTATGTCTTTTTAAGGAGTAATAATGGCAATCAAAGACTGGCACGAAGATGATAGACCACGTGAAAAACTGCTGAAATTTGGTGCCGCGCACTTATCGGATGCCGAAATATTGGCCATATTTCTACGGACAGGAACGCAGTCGCAATCAGCAATCGAGCTGGCGCGCCATTTGATAGACCAGTTTGGCAGTCTTGCAGAACTTTTAGCGGCGCCGCAGAAGACCGTTCTTGCTTGTCATGGTATCGGTCCTGCCAAATACGCTCAGATTATGGCATCTCTTGAGATGGGAACGCGCTATTTAAACAGTCAGCTGAAGATGGGCCACAGCCTCAATCGCTCACAAATGGTGAAAGACTATATCAGCACTCAGCTACGCGGTGAACATCGCGAAGTCTTTGCCGTGCTGTGTTTAGACAATGCGCTAAATTTAATCAATTTTGAGATATTGTTTACGGGCGGTATTTCATCTTGCTCAGTTTGCATCAAGCACGTTTTGCGGCATGCGTTGAGCCACGCTGCAAGCCAGCTTATTATCGCGCACAATCATCCTCATACTGACGCTACCCCGTCAACGGCAGACAATCTATTAACTTATGAGCTAAAAAAAGCCTGTGATTTAATAGATTTATCATTGGTTGACCATATCATTGTCGGTCGCAATGAAACCTTATCGTACGCTGAAAGCTGCTTAGCGCCTTTTGGCTGAGTGCTTAGAGATTTAAACAATTGTTATAAGTTTTATTTTTAAAATTTTGATGAGGTGGTCAAAGCTTGATACATATTATCGACATAGCGTAGCATTTTGGCTCTTGATAGTTATAAACAACTGTTTCATATTGGTAGCTTACTTTATTTTTGCTCTAAGCGCTTTTGTTTTACCCCCTTCAGCAAAGCGGGTATTGATAGGTTTAGCATGTGGAGATTTAAATAAAATTGAACATAAACATCCACTTTTTTGCATAAATCAGCTTGTTCTCTATCAACATCAAAGATGGAAAAATAAAATAACAATGAATGTTACTCCATCTTTTTAACTCACTTAAATTTCTACGCTTTTACATTCGGCGTTATCAAGGAGACAGTCATGGCCATCGGCTTTTTTATTTTAGCAATAGTTATTCAGTTAGCCATGGTCTTAGCCATCTTTTTATTATCCTTATCACGTGTCACGGGTAGTATTGTCGCTTTAGTTACCGTCCTCGTCACCGCCTTTATCAGTCCATGGTCACTTATCTTAGGAATACCGATCGCGCTACTGTGTTTGGTATTGCTAATCGCTCCGCTACGCCAATCATTGATTACCAAACCCGTCTATAAGACCTTAGGCGGCGCGATGCCGAGCATGAGTGATACCGAGCGTGAAGCCCTTGATGCAGGAACCAGCTGGTGGGAAAAAGAGCTATTCATGGGTGCGCCAAATTGGGATACTTTTGCCAAATATCCCTATCCTGAATTATCAGAAGAAGAACAAAGCTTTATTGATAATGAAGTCGAAGTGCTGTGTGCAATGCTTGATGAGTGGAAAATCCATCATGAAGATAAAGAGCTGTCACCAGAGGCGTGGCGCTTTATTAAGGATAATGGATTTTTGGGGTTAATCATTCCAAAAGAATACGGCGGATTAGAATTTAGTTCGTATGCCCAAAGCCGCGTGATGAGTAAGATTGCTTCACGCTCACCAACCGCAGCCGTCAGTTGTATGGTACCAAACTCGCTTGGTCCTGGTGAGCTGCTGATGCATTACGGTACCGATGCACAAAAGCAACGCTGGTTGCCGGGACTTGCCAAAGGCGATGAAATCCCTTGCTTTGGTTTGACGGGTCCCGAAGCGGGCTCTGATGCGGGCGCCATTCCTGATACGGGCGTGGTTTGCTACGGTACACATGAAGGCGAGCAAGTACTTGGTCTGCGTATGAATTTCTCCAAACGCTGGATTACTTTAGCACCTATCGCTACCGTCGTTGGTTTAGCGTTTAAGATGTATGACCCAGAAGGTCTGCTTGGCGATCCTAAAAAAACCGATTATGGTATTACGTGTGCGCTCGTGCCTGCCAGCCATGAAGGCGTCATTACAGGTCCGCGTCATAATCCAGTTGGCTCGCCATTTATGAATGGAACGGTAGATGGTACCGACGTCTTTATCCCCCTCGATTATATTATCGGTGGCGTCGAAAATGCTGGTCGTGGTTGGCGGATGCTGATGGAATGTTTAGGTGTAGGCCGTGGTATCTCGCTACCCGCCCTATCAACGTCTGCCAGTGAAGTCAGCTATTTGACGGTCAGTGCGTTTGCGAAAGTACGTGAACAATTTAAAATCTCGGTCGGTAAATTCGAGGGAATTCAGGACGTTACGAGCAGTATGGCGAGTAATACTTATATGCTAGAGGCTTTCCGTCATCTGGTCACCTGTGGTCTAAACCAAGGCGGTACGCCATCAGTCATGACTGCCATGGCAAAATATTATGCCACTGAAACCATGCGCGGCATCATCAACGACGGCATGGATATCGTCGGTGGTCGCGCGATACAGATGGGACCACGCAACTTTTTAGCGATTCCTTATCAAGCAATCCCTGTTTCTATTACCGTTGAAGGTGCCAATATCTTAACGCGCTCGTTGATGATTTTTGGCCAAGGGGCGATGCGTTGCCACCCTTACCTTTTTGATGAACTACAATTATTACAAAGTGAAGATAAAGAAGGTGCGCTTAAAGAGTTTGACAATTTATTTTTTAAACATTTGGGTTATACCTTTAATCGCGGCGCCAAAGCATTTGTCGCAGGTTATGTCGGTGGCAGCAGTCACGCGCCAAACTTTGCGGATAGCTTTACTCGTCCTTACTATAAAAATATTAACCGCTTGAGCGCCGGATTTGCTTTGACAGCTGATATGGCGCTAGGCCTACTTGCTGGCGATTTAAAACGTAAAGAGATGCTCTCTGGGCGCTTAGCGGATATTCATGCCCATCTATTTATGGCAACGGCAATTTTGCAATTTTACGAATACGGCTCTAAGTCCGAAGCCGAGCGCTTACACGCAGAAGTGGCGCTAAAAAATAGCCTTTATACCATTCAAGAAGCCTTTTTGTCTCTATTTGCCAACTTCCCAAATCGCATGGCGGCCAGTCTGGTCAGTTTTGTGACTTTCCCAAGTGGTCGTATCTTTGCTCCTGTAAGCGATGAGCTTAAACGCAAATTGGGCGACACCTTTATGGATGACTTTGAAGCCAATCCATTCCGTGACTATCTTAAAACCATGGTGTATTACAATACCGAGCCAGATGATGTCAATGGCCGCATGGAGAACGCTTATCAAACCCTGCTTAAAGTAGAACCTTTATGGCAGAAGTTTAAAAAGGCTGAGCATAAAGACCATTTTGAAGGTCTTACTTTTGAAGATCATGTGGTATTTGCCAGTCAAAATGGCGACATTACCGAAGCAGAAGCTGAGCAGCTGATTGGCTATAATGCCATACGCTTTGATTCATTATTAACCGATGTGTTCGATAAGCATTTAGCTGAAGCGCAACCACGCGAGAATCCGCACAGTTTGGCTAATGCGGTACATAAATTGACTGATTATGCGCAGTTAAAAAAAGACGCTCAAGTAAGAAACGGCATTGCGACAGATAAGTCTGCTCAGATGGCTGATTCTGTCACTACCGACCATCAAGAACCAACGGGCGATGATAATCCTGACCACGGTTATGAAAGCGATGGTGATGTCAAAATGGTCAGCGAACAAGACACGGCCAAAGAAATACGTGATCAGGCCGATTTTAAAGATTCAGATCCCGACGCAGAAGCGCTTGATCCGCGTCGCCGTGATGCAGAAAACCATCTAAACGAACGCATGAGCTACAATCATCGCCTTAATAAAACCGAGCCAGATACTCATACCGCTGAAGATGAAGCCCGTAAAACTGTGACGGACAACGAGATAGAAAAAACTGAGCATCATTCTGAATGGAAAGATGGCTTGCGCCGTGACGAAAATGACAAGATATAAAAAGATTTACAATAATAGCTGCTTAAGACAAACGCTTTATAAGTAGCTAAAAACCGTATTTTCTCAGACTCATCTTTGTACTTAAGCGGGATTATCCAATACCGATGATCTCGCTTTTTTATGTGTGCCTTTTTTGTGTATAGCAAAGCTATTATGCGTAAATTTACAGGTGAAAACTGCTTACCTTATTCAACTTAATCTAAAATTTTTGCCACTAAATCAACCTAAAAAACAGTAAATTGCTTCTATCATCTGTTCTTAGTCATAAATATTTCTTGCAGTAACCCCAACAATTCTTTTATATTGTCCCCAAAATCTGACTTCAAAGACAGGTAACCAACTTTTAGACGTAATAATTACAGGCGCAAAAACGATTATCACCCCATGCGGCTTAAGATTTCGTATTTATGACTGTGCGTTACGGCAACCAAGGATAGTAGTTATGTGGAAGAATATGGGACTGACAGGCAAGATTATTGTTGCCATGGTGCTGGGTATCATACTGGGTTTATTTATAAACTATACGGGATTGAACACCGAGGGTGGCTTTGTTAATACCTATATAAACAATGGTCTTTTTGCCATTATCGGCAAGTTGTTTGTGAATTCGCTCAAAATGCTGGTAGTACCGTTGGTACTGATTTCGCTTATTTGCGGGGTTTGCGGCATCGGTGACATTCGCTTGCTGGGTCGCATCGGTACCAAAACCTTTTTCATCTATATGATGACAACGGCGCTGGCAATTGCGACTGCGATTGGCCTTGGCGTGCTATTTGGCATCGGTAAGGGTATGAATATCGAGACGGAAGCGGCATTTGAAGCGCAATCAGCACCGCCATTGCTCGATGTATTCTCTAACATTATTCCCTCCAACCCCATCAGTGCGATGGCGAATGGCGATATGTTATCGATTATTTTCTTTGCCATCTTAATCGGTATCAGTATTTTAATGGTGGGTAAGCCTGCCAAAGGCTTGGTTCAAAGCTTAGAGCTTATCAATGAAGTCATCTTGAAAATGGTGACCATCATTATGAATCTTGCGCCTTATGGTGTTTTTGCACTGTTAGCCAAAGCCATGTCGGAGCTTGGCTTAGACCTTATTTGGTCACTGCTCGGTTATGTCGTAGTATTGATTGGATCGCTTGCCTTCCACTTCTTTGTGACTATGATGATTGTCTTGAAGCTATCTTCAGGCTTATCAGTGCGAACCTTTTTAGCAAAAATGCGCGAAGTACAGATTTTTGCTTTTAGTACTTCAAGCTCAAACGCAACGATTCCAATTACGCTGCGTACTGTCACCAAACGTATGGGCGTCAATAACTCTGTTGCCTCATTTACTGTACCCTTTGGTGCGACCATCAACATGGATGGTACGGCTATTATGCAGGGAACGGCGACCATTTTTATTGCCAATATCTATGGTATTGATTTGGGCATTACCGAATATCTGACCGTCATTTTGATGTCGGTACTGGCTTCTGTCGGAACGGCGGGCGTTCCTGGTGTAGGCTTAATTATGCTCTCGATGGTATTTGCACAAGTGGGCTTACCTATCGAAGGTATTGGTTTGATCTTAGGGGTTGACCGTATCCTTGATATGTTACGTACCGCCGTCAACGTCAGTGGCGATGCTGCTGTGACTGCTATTGTAGCGAAGTCAGAAGGTAAAATGGATCTGGCAATTTACAACGACCCTAATGCTGGTGCAAAAGAGGTGTTCGATGGTCATATCGACGAAAACAGTGAGCGCGAATTCTCTGAAGTTTTTAGCGATGGCATCATGGGCAGCGAATACGACGACATTAAACGTGGTTAAATAAAGCATAACTGGCTTTTAATATAAAGTAGCTACTTTTGAGAGATAGATAACAAAAAAACCTCAGCCACTTGGACTGAGGTTTTTTATTTCTACCTTAAATGAAACTTTTAAAAATTAATAGTTAGGGCGTGTCCTCATTTGAAAAATGGTGATAAAAATGAGATAAATTGCAGCCAAACAAGGAAAATAGCGCCGTCAATATCGAGATATTACCCAGCTATTTAACGAAGTTTGGCAAAATTTAGGCATTTTTAGCCCAATTTAGATGTCCATCGATTGAATTGAGGACACGCCCTAGTCAAAATACTTAAAAACGCTACAGTACTGTTGGGATAAACTTTTTGAAGCCTATGGAGTACAAAGCGCACAGCAAGCGAAGAAAGTTCATTCCAGCATTAATAATACAGCCAGTCATTAACCTAATACATATTTCGTCAGCATCGCCAAACAAACCAACACGATCACTGGACGAATAAGTTTACTACCGCCTTTAACGACCATGTGTGAGCCAAAGTAAGCCCCTATCGTCTGACCCACCATCATTGCCAGCCCCACTTTCCACAACACATTTCCGCCTAAGATAAAGAAAATAAGCGAACCAATATTGGTAGATAAATTTAGCACTTTTGCCGCGCCTGTCGCTTCAATAATTTGCCGACCTCGTAGCGCGACATTTCCTAAGGCAAAAAACATCCCCGTTCCTGGTCCGATATAACCATCATAAAAACCAATCAAGGGTGCCACTACTTTTTGCCACTTACTTTCTGAGATGCGCGGTGCCGCTTCAACTTCGCCCAATCTCGGCGCAAATAAGGTATAAATACCAATCGCCGCTATCAAAAATGGAATCAGTTTTTCTAATAAATCCGGCGGCGACAACTGGACGGCAATCGTACCAAGAACAGAACCAAGAAAAGCGGCAATGATTGCAACTTTGATACTTTTAGGCTTGATGACACCTTTTTTAATCATGGTAATGGACGCCGCGAGCGCTCCTGAGGCTGCTTGCAACTTATTGGTCCCTAAGGTTAACACGGGCGGAATATTGGCAAGCAGCATGGCAGGGATGGTTAATAAACCGCCGCCGCCAGCGATAGCATCGATAAAGCCTGCCAGCGCAGCAACCGCCATCAGCATTAAAATAATCTCGATAGAGAGTGATAAATCCATGACACCGACCTTGAAAATTTGTAATAAAAACAAGCAAACTTGACGTTAAAATTTGTGTAAAGGGGCTCATTATAAAGATAAAACCGTAAAAAAAACCAAAAACCTAGCAAAGTCTGCTAGATTTGTCGTAATAACTTATTTAGCAGTATTTGCTTTGACCATCACCATCACCATCATAGTCATAGTCACAAAAAGTGGCGATCATAAAAGTCAGTCAGCCTTTAAGGAAAAAGCACAAAACTGCCTAATGTATTTAATTGTGTATATGAATAAGAGTATGAGAAACTAGAACCATCTATCTGCTACGCCAGCTACTTCATGACTATGGTTTATGGTCTATCGCTAAACTAAATGAAACTAAGCAAACCAAAGCAGCATAGATATTTGAAGTTTTTGCATGATTTAGCACGTTTTATTGAGTCAATGAGGATGATATGGCAATACAAAGAATCAGAGCATTTTTCAACCTCGAAGCGTCAGGCGGTATTGTCTTAGCGCTGGCAGCTATCGCGGCAATGATTGTTGCCAATAGTCCTCTTAATAGTTGGTATGAATCCTTTATTCATGCTCCCGTTGCCATTCAAATCGGCAGTTTTGCGATTGCGAAAGACGCGCACCACTGGATCAATGACGGTTTGATGGCGGTGTTCTTTTTTTTAGTCGGTCTTGAGCTTAAGCGCGAAGTACTCATCGGCGAGCTCTCTAACATCAAGCAAATTATCTTACCGGCTGGCGCCGCGCTGGGCGGTATGATTATGCCCGCTATTGTCTACCTGATTTTTAACTACAATGAGCCTGAATTTTGGAAAGGTTGGGCCATTCCTGCCGCGACTGATATTGCCTTTGCCCTTGGTATTCTAAGCTTATTGGGCAATCGCGTACCAAATTCGCTAAAGGTATTTTTGGTTTCTATTGCTATTTTCGATGATATTGGCGCCATCTTAATCATTGCCTTATTTTATACCAGTGAATTGTCATTTACCTCGTTGGCTATCGCTGCTCTGTGTTTGCCATTCCTATATCTACTCAATCGCCGTAACGTCACTAGCATCACTCCATACTTGCTCATCGGGGTTATTATGTGGATTGCTGTCCTCAAATCTGGCATTCACGCGACCTTAGCTGGGGTGATACTGGCGTTATTTATTCCTTTATTTGATCGAACTGACCCTGAGCATTCGCCGGTTGAAGAGCTTGAGCACGACTTACAAAACACTGTTTCTTACGGGATTTTGCCATTGTTTGCCTTTGCCAATGCAGGCATCTCGCTTAAAGGCGCAGGCTTTGCCGAGCTATTTCACTCCGTGCCGCTGGGCATTGCTGCTGGACTCTTCATCGGAAAACAAATGGGCGTTATGATAATGTGTTGGTTAATGTTCAAATTGGGTATTTCTACCATGCCAAAAGGTATGACTTTTAAGCAAATCTACGGTGCTGCCTTACTTTGCGGCGTTGGTTTTACCATGAGCTTGTTTATTGGTGGTTTGGCCTTTGGCGGCGCGACGCCATTATTTGATGAGCGTTTGGGTATCATCATGGGTTCCATCGTGTCCGGTATTGCAGGTTACCTCATGTTAAAAGCCACCTTAAAAGAAGAGATCAACAATACCTCTGTAGACTTAACGCATCATTCATAATAAGTGACTGAGCGATTTTAACTTTATAGCTCAGTCGCTCAAACTGCTTAAAATTAGTTCATAAAAGCCTGACGGTACAGAGTAGCTAATAAATATGAATCCCATCGATATCGCTAAAAAAATTGCCAAAAAAAATGCTGCCAATGCTCGACAAGGAACTAGTTTCTGTCAAGCGTCTGACACTCATCAAACGCCTAACACTTATCAGCGTCATGGACGTACGACGGCGATTGACGATCATAGTGACCTACAGGTCTTAAAGCGTATTAAGCGTTATTTATTGCCAAAAGATTTTGAAATCTCGCAAGACTTATTAGCTAAGATGGTTTCAGGCTATGATATTGGTGATCCAGTGGCAGATGCGTTAGCCGCCGACGGCATTCGTTTTGCCAAGCCCTTGCAACAATTTATCATCAGCGATAGTAATAGTGGCAATGGCAGCAACTTCGATGCTAACCTCTTAAACAACCATGCATTTAACGCCTTAACCGAGCAATTTAGCAGCCATCCTGAATGGTTTGACCCCAAGCTTGCACAAATCGGTGCAGCCGCTTATCGACGTTATCCGCTGATGCTTATTTGGCTATTACGTAATGTCGCACTAATGGCTGGTTATAGTATTCCTGCCCTATCGCTGCCGCTTATTCAAACGGGCGCATTGATGCACGACGCTCTACCGCGATTAATGCGCACGTATGCTTATATCCTAGCCGTTTCGGAACATCCTCAATCAGCCTCAGCTACCAGCACCAAGCGTCGTTCTATTGACCAAGTATTAGCAATCGGTTCTGAGGGCTGGCGGCAATCTATTCAGGTACGGCAAATTCATACCCTAGTACGACAAAATTTGCTCAAAGGTAAAGGCAATGCGGCGAAAGGCGTCATTCCCAATGCTGATCAACACCATAACCCAGATGGTAGCTGGAATACTGATTATTGGGGTATTCCTATTAATCAAACCGACATGGTAGCGACCCATTTGCAGTTTTCACTGTTGATTATGCGCGGGTTACGACTGCTTGGCGCCCGTATCAGCAGCGAGGAAGCCGAAGGTATTTTACATTTATGGCATCTTGCCAGCTATTGGATGGGCGTTAATTTGCAGCGCTTACCAAAAGATGAAGCGGCTTGCTGGGAGTGGCTCTACACCTATTTATCGATTCAGCAGCTTGATTTTAAAATGGGCCAACCCTTAGCAAAGGCACTGCATGATTTGCCACGTCAGCTGATGGGTGAGGACAATCGGCGCGGGCGTTTCGTTGAAATGGTCAATGCCAGTGTGACTCGAACCTTGGTTGGCGATGATATTGGCGATGGGCTAGATTTACCCAAATCAAAAATACGGTTTGGCGTTTTATCCTCAGTGCCGATTCTTTTTGCTCTCGATACCGCACGCCAGCACAATCAAAGCGTGGCTGAAAAATTAGAAGCATTCCGTGCCAAGCGCCAAGACAATATGAACTGGTGGCTAAAGAAAAACGATGATTATTATAAATAAGCAATCACAATTTTAAGAAGAAAAAATGTCCACTTTTAAAGAGGATTGATAACTAAAAATAATAGTCTAATGATAAATTCATAACAGTAACTATAAATAATGAATATTATTAGTAGTAAATAGAATATGTTAAACCATTATCAACGCCCTCTACAATAACTATAATAAATCCGCAAAAGACGCGCTTGGCTTTGACTAGAGAATGGTTCTATTTTAGAAATCACAACCTTTAACCTTAACCGCCTACACGTTAATTACGTGTATCTTGGATGCGGTAATACCATTCAAGCTGCCGATCAAAGCCCGTTTCTAGCAAGCTGGCGATGACGCGTCCTGTCAGACCCCATATCGTCTCCCCATCTACTTGCCAGCTGGGTGTGAGAAGTGTGGCGGTTTGATCTTGCACTTTATATTCGACTGCATACTCTACGGTAGGTTGCGTCAGCAAGGTTTCAAAATCTGCCCAAAAGATACGCGAGATTTCATCAAGCTCAGGCACTAACAATAAGTCTGGTGCAATCAGCGCCACAATTGGACGCACACTCATGCCGCTTTTGGAGGTTTGAATCGGCAATTGACCAAGTAGCTGGACTTTATTAGGCGGCAATGCGGTCTCTTCGCAGGCTTCACGCAGCGCGGTGACGACATTATTACCATCGCCCGCTTCATGTTTGCCGCCCGCGCAGGAGACTTCATCAGCATGACTATTCATATGGGCAGCGCGGCGTGTCAGTAGCAGTTTGGGATGGCGCTCATGGGTGATAGCAACCAACACCGAGGCATCAGCAATCGGCGTCTGATAGAGACTGTCTAGTATACGCTCGCTAAAAGACGTGCTATTAGCGTCATACAGCGCAGGACTGGTGACGGCATTTAAGGTCTCATGCTGCACCCGTTCAGCCAACTGTCTAATGGTGGGATAACGAATAAAGTCTGGAACAGCGACTGAAACCTCATCGAAACGTAATAACTGCGGGGGGAGTAACATTATTATTGCCTTATATTTTTATCAGTATAAAACGTTTATTCAATCAAATATTAATATTAAAAGTCAGTATGAAAAATCAAATATGCAAAAGTTAAATACTAAAGATAATGAATAGATAAACACCTTCAAAAAACCACTTTTATAAAATCATTACCTTAAAAAATGGCTTATTTACTTATCGATTAATTTTTCATGCTTAGTTTGTTTTCTTTAACTCGGTCATTTATGTATTTTTAGGAAATATTTGTGGATAAGATTTTTTCATTAAATAAAATGCAGGGCAAAACTGATGATTGCCCGCAAAGACTGCCATTGGTCATTATTGCTTTAGCTTGGGTTGGCGGCACATTTGCGACTGCCATCCTAGCGCTACTAGGAAGTTGGCAAAACGTCGCGATGATTTTGGGCTCGTTTGGTGCCAGTTGTTTACTTATATTTGCTTATTCAGAAAGCCCATTTGCCCAGCCTAGAAATATTGTTGGCGGTCATCTTATCACTACGTTTACGGGCTTATCGTTTTTGACCTTATTTGGTACTGAGTGGTGGAGCCTATCGCTTGCAGTTGGCACAGCGATTGCGCTGATGTTGTTGCTTCGTGTACCACATCCACCCGCTGGCTCTAACCCACTAATCGTCATGCTCGGCGGCGTTAAATGGCATTTTTTAATCACCCCTACTTTGATAGGTGCGCTGGCCTTGGTCGCAGTTGCCCTAATTTATAATAATATCGGTCGTGGTCGCCATTACCCACGTTATTGGTAACCCTTCTTTCAGCCGCTTTTAACCACTTTCATCAGTCTAGCCTAGCGCAATCTGATGGCGACTGCATATACTTTATAGTCAGTTCAAAATAAA
>NZ_DKGQ01000035.1 GCF_002453355.1 Psychrobacter sp. UBA6766
CGCTCGCGATATCGATAAACGAGGTGAGGTTTTTGTCGATCGTTGACATGGGAAGCTCCTTGCTAAAGCGTCTAATAAATTACGTTATAGTTAACTACTTACGTATAATGTAATTTATAGCTGGGCAGATTGCAAGGTTTTTTATAGCGCGTTTTTTAGAAAACCACAGGCATAAAAAAAGGCTGAGCAATGACTCAGCCTTTTTACTAACATGCTTTTCTATTCATTTACGCTAAATAGTTAGTCTTTTAAAACGTCAGCCATCGCATTGGCAACATAATCGATATTGCTGCTATTTAAGCCCGCCACACACATACGCGAGTTAGATACCATATAAATACTGAACTCGCTTTGCAGGCGTTCGACTTGCTCAGGCGTCAGACCCGTAAAGCTAAACATGCCGTTTTGCTCGGTCAAGTAATCGAAGTTACGATCTGGAATTTTTGCTTCCAATACCGATTTGAGCTTTAAGCGCATGTCTTTGATACGGTCGCGCATCGCATAAACTTCGCCTACCCATTGCTCATGTAGTGCTTCGTCGTTCATGACGATATCGACGACATGGCCACCATGTGATGGTGGGCTTGAGTAGATACGACGTACTGTAGCGTTTAGCTGACCAAAGACGCGCTCAGCTTCGTCAGCGGTTGGACAAACGACAGAGAGACCCCCGACACGCTCGCCATAAAGTGATAAGTTTTTAGAAAATGAGTTACTCACAAATACGGGTAGACCCATTTCGACTGCTTTACGGATAGCGTAAGCATCGCTGTCCATATCTTCACCAAAGCCTTGATAAGCGATGTCCATAAATGGAATCAATTCACGTTTTTGAATGACGCCTAGTGCAGTGTCCCACTGCTCACGAGTCAAATCCATTCCTGTTGGGTTATGGCAGCAAGGATGCAATAAGACGACATCGTTTTTGTTCAAGGTTTCAAAAAAAGCAATCATTTCATCAAACTTGATGCTACTGGTTGCCTTGTCGTAGTACGGATATTTATCGACTTCAACGTCAGAGCCTTCAAAAATAGCAATGTGGTTGCCCCACGTAGGATCGCTGACATAACACTTAGATTGCGGGAACCATTCATGGATAAATTCTGCGCCTACTTTTAGCGCACCAGAACCGCCGATGGTCGCGATGGTCGCAACCAAACCATCTTGTAAGATTTGAGCGTCTTTACCAAACAGTAAGTCCTGACAGCCTTTACGGTGTCCTGGCAAGCCGGCCATTGGCAAGTAAGGACGAGGAGAGATTGGGTCGGCTATACGCTCTTCAGCCGTTTTGACACACTCAAGGACGGGGAATTTGCCGTCCTCATCATAATAAACGCCCACACCCAAATTGACTTTATCTGGATTGGTGTCGGCGGCGAATTTGTCCATCAATCCTAAGATCGGGTCACCAGCATAATAATCGATACGTTCAAACATTTTTTTTCCTTACAAGGGATATGAGTTAAGGCGATAAAAAGCATAAACCAGTTTGGTGATTAACTCAACGTTAGATTCCGCTATCCTGATTAATTAACGCATTTTTTTGTTTATTGACAAATTATTGGGCAGATTTGAGCCTTTGCCAAACTTGTGCGATGACTGGATTGAAAGGGTTTAATCACGATTAAACACGCTGCAAATCATCAAAGTGGCTGGCAAAATAATCCTGCAAAAATTGCTTAAAGGCAATACTGGCGGGTGATAATGCCCGCGATGAGCGCTGATAAATGAAAAAGCGGCGCATTTTGACTGGTTGTGCCAAGGGGCGCATTTGTAGGCCATTGGCGCTTACCCAATCTATCACCTCTGGCATATAAGGCAAGCACAAGGTAATGCCAAAACCTTGGCGCGTCATCTCAAGGGCGGTCGACATAAAGTTGACTTTATAACGCGCCTGCTGAATATGGCTTGCGATACCCTCGTCAAGCTCGGCGGTTACTTGTTCCAAAAACGGCCCTTGCAACGTAATAAGCGGCGTGTCTACCAAGTCCTGCCATACGATTTCTGATTTTTGCGCCAGCATATGACTATCAGGCACTACCACACAAAATGGTAGCTGATATAACAAATCGGCGCTGATGTCATCCTCATTTTCCATAAAGCCACGCTCGGTACCGACGCCCAAATCCACCTCGATATTTTGAATGTGTTCCAAAACATTTTCGGCCGAGCAATCAAGTAAAGACACGCTAATGTGAGGGTATTCTTTAGCAAATTGCGCAATGACCGCTGGCATGGAGGAGGCGGCAAATTGCGAAACGGCAAGCCTGACCTGACCTTGCGCTAAGCTTGTCAAACTACCGGCTTCGTTTTCGAATAGCTGCATCTCATTTAAAATACGTCGCGCTTGCGGCAATAAATGATGCCCGACGACGGATAACGACAGCTGGCGCGTGGTGCGGTCAAATAACACGATACCGAGGCTGGATTCTAATTCTTTAATCAAACCACTGACGGCAGATTGGGTCAAATGCATCTGCTCGCTGGCACGGGTAAAACTGCCATTGTCAGCCACACTGATAAAAGCGGTCAATTGGCGAATACTGATATTCATAAGTAAACCTGATAAATAAATCAAAAAATACGATTAGTCTTATAAATAAAGCTATTCTAATATAAATCACTCGCTAATAAGTATGTTTGATGAAAACTATTTTTTGCTGATTTTTAGCGATTTATACCACCAATTGAAATTAAGGATGATGACAATGTCAAAGTTAAAGGCAGATTTATTTGATAACCCAATGGGCCTACAAGGTTTTGATTTCGTTGAGTTTGTCTCACCTGAACCTGAGCTTGTCGAAGAGTTATTCCGTAACCTTGGCTTTACCCATATCGCCAATCACCGCTCAAAAGATGTGGCCTTGTTTCGCCAAGGAGATATCAACCTTATTTTAAACCGTGAGCCAAAAAGTCATGGTAGCTATTTTTTAGGTGAGCATGGCGCGGGCGCTTGTAGCATGGGCTTTCGAGTAGAAAACGCTCAGAAAGCGTACGACCTCGCTATCAAAAACGGTGCAGAGCCAGTAGAGGTGCCAACAGGCGTTATGGAGCTGCGCCTGCCAGCGATTAAAGGTATTGGCGGCTCACTTATTTATCTGATTGACCGCTTTACCGATGGCAACTCTATTTATGACATTGATTTTGAATACCTACCAAGCGTCGATAAGCATCCAAAAGGCTTTGGCTTTAAGGTTATCGACCATCTAACGCATAATGTCTACCGTGGTCGTATGGCTTATTGGGCAGACTTCTATGAGCGTATCTTTAACTTCCGCGAAATCCGTTATTTTGATATCACAGGTGAATACACTGGCCTAACCAGTAAAGCCATGACCGCGCCTGATGGCAAAATCCGTATTCCATTGAACGAAGAATCAAAGCAGGGCGGCGGCCAGATCGAAGAATACTTAATGCAATTTAATGGCGAAGGTATTCAGCATATTGCGCTATTGAGTGATGATTTATTGTCTAGCATCGACAAATTAAGAGACATGGGAATTCCGCTGATGACAGCGCCAAATGATACTTATTACGAGATGCTTGATGAGCGCCTACCAAACCATGGCGAGAATGTCTCTGAGTTACAGATGCGTGGTATCTTGTTGGACGGCACAACTGAGGGTGATACGCCACGATTATTACTTCAGATTTTCTCAGAAACTATCTTAGGCAGCCCTGTATTCTTCGAGTTTATCCAACGTAAGGGCGATTACGAAGAAGGCTTTGGTGAAGGTAACTTTAAGGCCCTGTTTGAGTCAATCGAGCGTGACCAAGTCCGTCGCGGCGCGATTGGTCAGTCAGAGACTGAAACGCCATAGTTTTTGACCAATCGTTTCTAGTCGAGATTTACCTTTAAGAAACGGTAGTTAATAAAACGATAAATGGGCAGGGCAAAAGGGATTTGTCTTGTCCTTAATAAGCAAAGTACTGTTTAAGATAGTCGCTCCGCAATACTTAGGATTCACTAACGAAAGTAAATGTACTCACGGTAATAAAAGGAATACAGGCATGGAACGCCTACAAACTAACAATTCTATCCATAAAGTCGTTAATGCCAAGAGCGTTACTTCTCAAGCTCTCAGCGATGATGGTTCTAGTCACGCCGATTCAGCTCATAAAAAGCAGCCTTATGTCTCGCATCAGCCAGATAGTCACGGTCATATTCACTACAGTGCCGATGAAAATGCTATGTGGCAGGCGCTGCTTGAACGTCAAGCCAAGCAAATACCCAACCGTGCCTGCTCGGCGTATCTAGAAGGTTTAGAAAAGCTGAACCTGCCATCGACGCATATTCCGCAACTACAGGACATTGACGAGGTATTGCAAGCCACGACTGGCTGGCAAACTGCTGCCGTTCCTGCGCTTATCAGCTTTGGTAAGTTTTTTAAACTCTTGGCAAATAAGCGCTTTCCGGTGGCGACCTTTATTCGCCGCTTTGAAGATATGGATTATATCGAAGAGCCTGATATTTTTCATGAAATCGTTGGACATTGTCCGCTCTTAACCCATCCTGCCTTTGCGGCTTTTAATGAGACATATGGCAAGCTCGGGCTTGATGCCAGTAAAGAAGAAAGGTGGTTTTTGGCACGGCTTTATTGGTTTACCATCGAGTTTGGCTTGGTTGGTAGTCGCCCTGACAATCGCCGTATTTATGGCGGCGGTATCTTAAGCTCGCCTTCTGAAACGGTTTATGCGCTTAATGGTAGCGATACATTGCACCAATCCAAACATCAGCAGCAGCCCCAAAATCAGCCAGAACACCGCGCATTTGATTTACTTGATGTATTGCGTACCCCATATCGCATTGATCATATTCAGCCGATTTATTATGTCATTGTTGATTTAGATACGTTGTTTGATATCGTCAATAGCGATATTATGGGCGCGGTCAAACAAGCGATGGCACTTGGATTGTTTGAGCCGACTTATGCGCTAAAAAATTCCTAGTAATTAAAAACCCCCTTGCAGTATTAAAATAACGATGTTGTAAAAAATGATGCTATGAAAATAGCGTCAACACGGACGTCGCTGTATTAAAAAAATAATAGTTAATTTAAAAGGACATTATAATGACGACATTATCACAAGCCAGCTGTGAAGCCTGCCGTATCGGTGCACCGACCGTCGACGACACAGAAGCACGCGAGCTATTAAAACAAATTCCTGATTGGTCACTCATCGAAGTCGATGGCATTCAGCAATTACAGCGTCAGTATAAATTCAAAAATTTTGTCACAGCAATGGCATTTGCCAACGAGCTTGCAGACATCGCGGAAGCAGAAGGGCATCATCCTGGTATTTTGGTAGAGTGGGGCAAAGTCACGGTCAATTGGTGGTCGCATAGTATTAAAGGTCTGCATCGCAATGATTTTATCATGGCAGCCAAGACCGATAACCTACTGGATAAGTGATGAGACTGGCAATAATCATTGCAACTCTTTAAACTTCTCCCACCCAAAACCAACCCCAACGCCAGAATATATATAATGGCAACATAAGGATGTGTTATGCCTCCACAAGTACTTACCGAGCTGTCTCCTAAAGTAGCGTTTATCATTGCTAGCGTTGTCATTGCGATTATGGGTGTCACCATGATCGGCTTTGGCTGGGTGCCGCATCTGTCGTTGATGCTTGCTATCGTTGTTCTATTAGGCCTTGGCATGTATAAAGGTCTAAGCTTTGAAAAGATGCAGGGGCAGATGTCTTCAGGCGTTGTCAGTGGTATCGGTGCTATTTACTTACTGTTTTTTATTGGTTTGCTGGTCGCAGCGCTTATGATGTCAGGCGCTATTCCTACCATTATGTATTATGGTTTTGATCTTATCTCGCCGCAGTATTATTATATTTCCGCTTTTGTTTTGACCTCAATTATTGGGGTGGCTTTAGGAAGTAGCTTGACCACCGCCGCGACGCTTGGCGTGGCCTTTATTGGTATGAGTAATGCGTTTGATGCCAACGTTGCTATTGCGGCAGGTGCCATCGTTTCAGGCGCCTTTTTTGCCGATAAAATGTCGCCTTTGTCAGATACTTGTACGCTTGCTTCTTCTGTCGTCGGTATTGACTTGTTCGAGCATATTCGAAATATGATGTATACCACGGTACCGGCGTGGCTCATTACGGCTGGGCTGTTTTGGTATTTCTCCGGGCAGACAGGAACCGGCGATTTGGGTCAAGTAACCTTGTTGCAATCGCAGTTGGTTGATAGCGGCTTAGTTCATGGTTATGCCGTGCTGCCATTTGTCGTGTTGGTGGTGTTGGCGTTATGCCGAGTAAATGCCATCTATACCATCATTTGTACGATTGCGACCGCTTTAGTAATTACTTATTTGCACAGTAGTCCAAGCATTGAGCAATTAGGCGGTTATATGTTCGCGGGTTATACGCCTGCTGAAAACTTAGAGCTAGGCGAAGTGGCGGGTATGATTTCACGCGGTGGCATGCAAAGTATGTTCTTTACCCAAACCATCGTCATTTTGGCGTTAAGTCTGGGCGGTTTATTGCGTGCTTTGGGAATTTTGCCAGCGTTATTATTAGGTATTCGAAATATGCTGACAAGCTCAGGTCGTGCCATCTTTGCCGCAGCGATGGCAGCCCTAAGCATTAACGTGCTTATCGGTGAGCAGTATTTGAGTATTTTATTATCAGGAACTGCGTTTCGCCCGACCTTTGAGCGTTTAAACTTACACCCAAAAAATCTATCGCGTACCATTGAAGATGCGGGCACGGTAATTAATCCATTGGTACCGTGGAGCGTGTGCGGGGTGTTTATCAGCCAAGCGTTAGGTGTGTCTGTGCTTGAATATCTGCCTTATGCCTTCTTCTGTTATTTATCGCTACTATTAACGATCCTGTTTGGCTTCACGGGAGTGACAATCAGTTGTAAAGACGGCTCTAGTATTCGTAAGCGCTATAAGACACAAGTAGCGAGTTAAGAAATATGGCGGAATGTAGAGTCGATTTAATGTAAAAAGCACGCTATCCCTGTAGAGGGTATCTATTCTTTACAGGGATTTTTTAACAGTAAGCTCATCATCTGGTTCAAAAAATCAGCAACATGCCTATGCAGATTCTCTCGGTAGGCCCAGTGATGCTTGACTTCATAACCTGCTTCATCGGACAGGAGTATTTTCATCAGTCCCATCTCTTCATAACGTTTTGCCAGATCATTGGGCAGGTAGCCGACGTGATGACCTGCCAAAATCAGTTGTGCAGTTGCTTCCATATGATACGTGGTGGCGCTCAAAGTCTTTGGGCGAACATGATTGATGCTGAGGTCAGTGATATAGCCTCGTTTTATCCATGGAAAATTTTGTTCCAAATCCTCTAGGTTTAAACCTTCTGATTTATCAAATAACGGGTGCTCACGACCGCAGCAGACGACTTGTTTTTCGATAAATGCTGGCTGGAACGTCAATAAGGGTGGAAAACTACCAAAATATCCCACGCCAATGTCGCTTTCATTACTCAAAAGCTTATCTAACATGCTCTCGGGGCTTTGTACATCAATAGAAAAATGGATAAGCGGGTTGTTGCGATAGCTTGCTGCCAGACACTGCTGTAAAACATCATAAAAAAAGGTTGGCATCTGGTCGATTAAACACAGTCGAATATGACCGCCATGAACCGAATCTAATTGGCGAATATAGTGCAATTGATGTTGGAAACTGGCCACCGCTTCGGTAAAGCTTAAACACGCCTCATAAACCGCTGCGCCATCCTCTGTGAGTTTAAAACCAGCGCGGCCGCGATGACATAAAGTCATACCCAAGCGATCTTCTAAGTGCGTTAGATGACCGCTGATGACAGAGGGCGTAACATTTAAGCGAGACTGAGCTGCTGTCACGCCCTGACACTCTACAATGGCCATAAAGCTACGTAAGGTTTTGATGTCTATTTTTATCAGTTCATCTAGCATCTAAAATCATACTCCAATACTTATGTTATCCATACTTATGTTATCCATTTTTTTAATATGAGACATTATCCTAAAACGCTATAAAACTTCTGATAATAACGAATAAATCAAGATTACTACGAAAAGCCAGAAGTTTACTTCTAAATTTTACCATGGTCTGTCTTCTGATATTTAGGTATTGTCGAAGCATCTAACAAATTATCTATTGTGACAAATGTAAACAAGGATGTGATTTATGAAATTCAATCAACCATTAAGCGGCAATGATATGCCAAGATTTGGCGGCTTTGCTTCTATGATGCGCCTACCAACTCAAGCGGATGCTGAGGGTTTAGATGTGGCTTTTGTTGGCGTGCCTTTAGATATTGGCGCGTCAAACCGCAGCGGTGCCAGATTGGGACCACGCCAGATTCGCGATGAGTCACGTATGATTCGACCTTATAATGTCGCTACCCGCGCCGCACCTTTTGAATCCTTACAAGTTGCCGATATTGGCGACGTGCCCATCAATACTTTTAACCTGCAAAAAAGCGTTGATATCATCGAAAAATTCTATACCGATAACATCGTTAACCATGGTGCTATTCCTTTGACCTTGGGCGGCGACCATACCATTGCGTTGCCTATTTTACGAGCGCTCGCCAAAAAACATGGCCCTGTTGGCATGGTACATATCGATGCGCATGCCGATATCAATGACGAGATGTTTGGTGAAAAAATCGCTCATGGTACCCCGTTTCGCCGTGCTGTCGAAGAAAACTTAATCGATGGTAATCGGGTGGTACAAATTGGTTTACGCGGTACGGGTTATAGCGCTGAAGAGTTTGATTGGTCAACCCAGCAAGGCTTTCGCGTGGTTCCGGCGGAGGAATGCTGGTATAAGTCGCTCACCCCACTCATGGCAGAAGTACGCGAAAAATTGGGTAATGGTCCTGTCTATTTAAGTTTCGATATTGATGGTATTGACCCTGCGTTTGCGCCTGGAACAGGTACCGCTGAAATCGGCGGCTTAACCTCAACGCAAGGTATCGAGATTATCCGCGGCATGCGTGGTCTTGATGTAGTCGGTGGTGATTTGGTTGAAGTGTCACCGCCATACGACCCGTTTGGTAATACTTCTGTATTAGCAGCAAACTTATTGTTTGAGATGCTATGTATTTTGCCAGGTGTGCGCTATGACGAAAAAGTTTCAGCAGACTACTAAGCGTACCGCGTTATATTGATAGTAACTAATCTTTATACTTTACGTAAAGGTTGGGCCTAAATACATACTCGATAATTACTTAAATACTAATTACTTAAATATTCAGCGAACTTTTTTAGGATGATTGACTCATGACGCAATCTATACAAGCCACTTCTTCCGCGCCGCCAACGCCGTCTTTGACTTGCGGTGAGCTGTTGGTTCAGTGGTTAGAATATTATGGGGTTGAGACCGTATTTGGTATCCCAGGCGTGCACACAGTTGAGCTGTATCGTGGTCTGCCCAATACTGATATTCGCCATGTGACGCCGCGTCACGAGCAAGGCGCTGGCTTTATGGCTGATGGTTATTATCGCGCTTCTGGCAAAGTCGGGGTTTGTTTTATTATCACAGGTCCTGGTATGACCAATATTATGACGGCGATGGCACAAGCATTGGCAGATTCTATTCCGATGCTGGTCATCTCTAGTGTCAATAAAGTCAAAGACACAGGCAGCGGTGAAGGGCATTTGCATGAATTGCACGACCAGCAAGGAATGGTCAGTCAAGTGGCGCTCACCAGTAAAACCATCTGGCAGCCTGAATCGTTACCTAAAGTCATCGCTGAAGCCTTTGCGTTATTTAGTGGCGCCCGTCCTGGGCCAGTGCATATTCAGCTACCCATCGATGTGATTACCGCCGATGCCAGTCATGTCGCTAGGCCTCCCAAAGTTAATAATACGTTAAATCATCAGGCTGATGCTGGTTTAACGCAACCTCAGATCATGAGACCATTGCCAAATCCTGCACAACTAGATTTGATTGTTGAAACCTTAAAATTGGCAAAAAATCCCGTCATACTTTACGGCGGCGGCTGCGTTGACGTTGATCATGATGCACAAAAACTGTCTGAGCTGATCGATGCGCCGACGTTTTTGACCATCAATGCTAAAGGTTTATTGCCACCTGCTCATCCATTGAGTTTGGGCAGTAATCAATCATTAGAGATAGGTCGCGCGATAATTAGCGAAGCCGATTTGGTATTGGCAATTGGTACTGAGCTTGGTGAGACTGACTATGATGTATTTTTTAATAGTGAGTTCCAAATCAATGGCACACTAATTCGTATTGACTGCGATGCCCAGCAATTGCAGCGTCCTTTTATTGCCGACATTGCCGTATTGTCCGACGCGCAAAGAGCAGTTAGTGGTCTTTGTTCGCGTTTAGAAAATAACGCGCTCGATCATCAAGCAGCCGCACGAGTAGCCGAAGCAAAACAAGCAATTATAGCAGCGATGACGTCAGACTTTGCTGGTCAAAATGCGCTACTGCAATTGATTCGAGATGAGGTGAAAGATGTCATCTTCGTTGGTGATTCAACGCAGCCCGTTTATAGCGGTAACCTTGGTTTTGAAGCATTGGCGACCCGCCGATGGTTTAACTCATCGACAGGATTTGGCACTTTAGGTTATGGTTTACCAGCTGCGATTGGCGCCATGATTGGCTCAAATGTGCCTGTGGTTAGCCTTATCGGTGATGGCGGCATTCAATTTACCATTGCAGAACTCATTTGCGCCGCCGAGCTTGAGTTGCCATTGATTGTTTTGTTATGGAATAACCAAGGCTACGGTGAGATTCGTCGCTATATGGAAGAGGGCGGATTGCCACTGATTGGGGTCAATATTAAGACACCAAATTTTGAGCCACTAGCAGCAGGGTTTGGCGCAGGCTATCGTAGAATTACCGACAAACAGCAGCTGCTGGACGCCTTGCAAACAGATATCAAAGGCAAGCAGCCGATTATTTATGAAGTCGATGAAGCGGATGATTTTCTGACTGAAATAGGCCGGACATTTACCTGCTTTAGTTAACACGATAACCAAGCATTATGCATAAAAACAACGAGTAAAAATGCATCCGGCCAATTCGCTCAGCCCAAGGATAGGTCAGACAGCGAAAGGAAAAATTGGCGATCGTCGCCCATCAAGGAGAGATTAAATGACGAATTATATTGATAAAACGCAGCAGCCGATTTTAGGGAATAGTGCTGGCGTGTCAGACACACCGCAAGGAGAGCAGTGGCGAGCGTCAATGTGGAAGTTTATCTTGTTTTCAGCGCTCGGTATGGCGCTATTTATTATTCCGTTTCAGTGGGATGGCAAAGTCACTATTTTATTGGGCGTATTAACAGATACGTTGCAAGCCGCGCTTGGGGGATTTGTCGTTTATGTGGCATTAGCGATAGTCACGGCCTCCTTTGTAGGGGGGCTAGCAGTAAAAGTATTTAAGCCAAGTCTGCATGAAGATTCTATGTGGGCAAAGCTGTTTGATATCGATTGGCTTTGGTTGGGCGCGCGTTTTTTAGGCGCGCTATTCGTCTGGATGATTTATCTACAAATTGGTCCTGAGTTTATTATCAATCGCAATACGGGCGGCGTGATTTTTGAAGATTTGATACCGATTTTGATTCCGCTGTTCTTCTTTGCCATTTTATCGCTACCGTTTCTTACGGATTTTGGCTTGATGGAGTTTTTGGGTACGTTATCTAGCAAGGTTTTTATAAAATTGTTTAAATTGCCTGGGCGCTCTGCGGTCGATGCTATGTCTTCTTGGTTTGGCGCGGCGTCTATCGGATTGCTGGTGACGATGCAAGAATACGATAAAAGCTACTATAGCCAGCGTGAAGCCGCCATCATTGCAACCACTTTTTCGGTGACTTCCATCGCTTTTACCTATGTCATTGCCAAAACCATTGGCGTGGACAATAACTTCGTTTATTTTTATCTGACCGTGGCTTTAACAGGATTTATCGCCGCCATCATCATGCCGCGAATACCGCCGTTGTCCTTAAAGCCTGATACTTATCATTCTGGTAAGAGTATGCTTGATGAAGAGATTCCTACTCAATACACGACATATCAGTGGGCCGTCAATCGCGCAATTACTCGTGCGCACTCGATGCCGAGTCTCGGTAGTGTATTCAAACATAGCTTCAAAAATCTGCTTGATATCTATTTTGGCTTGATTCCAGTGATTTTTGCTATTGGCGTCATTGGTCTTGGATTGGCGGAATACACACCAGTATTTGATTGGTTGTCTGCACCATTAGTACCTGTGCTCGAGCTGTTAAAAGTTCCAGAGGCTGCCGAAGCGGCGCCGGCGATGATTATGGGCTTTGCCGATATGTATTTGCCTGCTTTGGTTGGTAAAAGTATCGAGAGTGAAATGACACGCTTTATCGTTGGAGCCGCCTCCATTACCCAGATTATCTATATGTCTGAAGTCGGCGCACTGATATTGAAATCAAACATCAAGCTTAATGTGCTAGAGCTATTTATCATTTTTATTCTGCGCACGCTGATCAGTTTGGTGATCATTACTTCAGTAGCTCATTTGCTGTATTAGTCGTGATTTTAATATCAGTAAAGCAGCTAAAATTTACTATAGCGAATTTAATTTAAAACAGATACAGTGCGACTGGGATGAATTTTTCGTAGCCTCTGTGATAACAGCAAACAAGAAAAATTTATACCAGTTGCCCATAACTATTAACGTAACGATTTTATCTTGAACTCACTATACGTCTAGCGTAAAGACTATTTTGTTAAACAATATAAGGCCATTAATCATCATGGAAATGACGAATGCTAGAACCTTGACGAGAGGAACTGCCCACCAGACCATGCAAAATGAAGTAAGGTTAAATGCGGCCTATATAAATGGTGATTGGGTAAATGTCGAAGCGTCTTCGACTGATACGGATACGGCGAGCGATTTTGCCTTATATGACCCAAATTTAGGGGAAGTAATTGCAACAACTCGTCTTTGTAACAGTGCGCATGTAGAAACAGCTGCCAATGCCGCGGCGCAGGCTTATCCTTCGTGGTCACAAACCAGCGTCGATGAGCGGGCGCGTTATTTACAGGCGCTTGCTGATGAGATGGCGCAGCAATTTGACAAGTTGGTTGGCTTATCTGTGTTAAATAACGGCAAGCCGATTGAAGAGGCGAAAATAGACGTAAGCGACGCCATTGCTTGTTATCGCTATTATGCCAATCTGATCAAAGCGCAGGCGACTTGGACTAAGGTATCTACAAGCGAATCGGGCATACGCTTATTAAAAACCTATGCGCCCGTTGGTATTTGCGCGCTGATTGTTCCGTGGAATTTTCCCATGGTCACCACCGCTTGGAAACTAGCGCCTGCACTCGCCGCAGGCTGTACCGTGCTATTAAAACCGTCTGAGGTGACATTATTGCCAGAATTGATGCTGGGCAATATCTTGTCTGCTATCGAGATGCCAAAAGGAGTGGTCAATATTTTACCGGGGGCGGCCGAAGTAGGAACCGCCATGACGAGTCATCCGAAGATTGATAAAGTTTCTTTTACGGGTAGCAACGCCGTTGGCGAAAAAGTGATGATTCAAGCCGCTAAAGGCATTAAGGATATCAGTCTAGAGCTGGGCGGTAAATCAGCTATCGTCGTTTGTGCAGACGCCGATATCGATTATGCTTGTGATTTAATTATCGGTGGTATATTTACCAATGCTGGGCAAATTTGTTCGGCGACCTCAAGGCTGCTTGTCCAGCAAGATATTGCGCAGGCTTTATTTGAAAAATTGAAAATAAAAGCAGAAGCGCTGCAAATAGGGGATGGTTTCGATACTAATACCCAGATGGGACCGCTGAGCAGCGCGCAGCAACTCACGCAAGTCAAAAAATATATCGATATCGCTGCCGGCGAAAACCTCAACTGTCTAACGGGTGGCGAGATAGTAAAGCGCCAAGGGTATTTTGCAACGCCAACCATTTATACAGATGTACCAGTGACCAGCCGATTATGGACAGAAGAAATATTTGGACCCGTATTAGTGAGTAAGACGTTTGCAGACCATGCACAGGCGATTGAATTAGCAGATGACAGCAAGTATGCATTGGCTGCGACCATTGTCAGTGCGGATGAGAAAGCAGCGTTAGAGATAGCGCTACAAATCAAAGCGGGTCATATTTGGATTAATGAGCAACAAATTGTACTGCCTGAGGCGGGTTGGGGCGGATTTAAGCAAAGTGGTATCGGTCGCGAGTTGGGTAGCGACGGCTTGTCCGCGTATCAGAAAAGCAAGCATGTTTTGTTGACAGACTGATACTTAGACTAAGAAGAAAACTTAAATTAAGAAGAGAAAAAGCCTCCAATTAAGGAGGCTTTTTTAGGCTAGAAATGATGTTATGAAAATTAAATAAGCGAAGTGCGATTACTAATAATTTACCGTAACGGATACTATATCAGAGTAACTATCTGGTTTCACATCAGTCTTCGGAACGGTTACATACACCGTATGCGAGTTAGGGACTCCTCTTCCTATGCCGGCGACTCCATTTCCTACATCGTTGGCAGTAGCAGTATTTCCCCACGGCTGTCCATTAGAACCAGAGCGCAATTGGTAGGGGATTGTGTCTGAATTACCGCCAGAGCCCTTCATAATGCCTGCACCTTCCGAGTTACCGTTAGAGGGAGATAAGCCAATGTTGTAATGCATATCCGTCGGGCAAGTAACATTGATTGCATTATGACTGCCAGTAATATTGGGTGTACCTGCTGAGTAACTGCCTAAATTGATATCAGAAGTAGCATTAATAAAACAACCGGAAGTGACGGTCGCTTCTACGACAAAAGGGAGTCCAGCGGTTCCCCGATCTATTTTTGAGCAATCAGCTGAAAATGGCTCGGTGCTGGTAACTACCGTTAGTGCGGTGTGGTTACCACTGAAATCACTACTATATTTTCCTTGTGCCGCCTTAGAATTACCGTTTCCTGAGCGAAGAGAAATACGGATGGGAGCACTACCCGAAAAGCTAGAATGTTCAGCGATCATGATAGGATCTGGTTGATATTCTTTGCCATTTAAAAGGCGATCCCCCCAAGTTTCACCACTTAGCAATGTCATGTTAAATGCCAGCTTGGAATCATTAGGCCCAGACATATAACGTGGGTTAAGAATATCACTGTTGTGGCCGCCACCATCAGCTCCAAGGCAGACGGACACATATCCCGCCGTATCGCCTGAGTTGGTGCAGCTGTAACTCAAGGTTCCCGAAATACTGGCGCTGTCTGCGTTCTCAGGGGTGATGTTGCCAAGGTTAACAGAGCCGTTATTCATGTTCGCTGAACAAGAAATATTGGGAGCCGCTTGCGCTGTTCCTAAGCTCCAAAATACAAGAAGAATAAACACCAATAGGTAGTGCTGCCGAAATATTTGCAAGTTAAGTAAAGTCATTATGGGAGTTCCTATTGACAGACAAGCGGGCCGATGAGTGGAATCTCATCACCTTGTTTAGAATAATCAAAGCTCACTGTACAAATGTCATCTGAGGGGGTGGTGACCTCCAGTGTATTGTATTCATCAAGGGTGTCTAAGTACACCTCACCATCAAAGCCAACCACAGTCGATGGTACCTCTTTATTGGTGACTTGGCGAACCTGACTGCCAAGGGGCAGCGGCTGATTGTCGCTATTAGTTAAGATAATAGATGCTGAACGAACGGGCGTGATGTCAAAATTAACCAGCGTGCCGGCGCGGTCGGTAGGGGTCACATCAAGGCTGACTTTGTTGATACGTAAATCAGCGGGAAGCTCTAAGGGGTTGATGCCAACTTTATTATTCTGATAGGCGTTTAGCGGTGATATCAATAGCAAACCGCGGCTATTGGTGGTTCCTATCAGATTGTTTTGTAGCAAAACGGGCACATCAGCAACGCCACTTGTAGATACGACAGCAAAGCCATTGTTGATTTGGCGAGCAGCAAACAGCCCGCCCCCCATCTTAACCAGCGCCCCTGTTGCGCTGACGTAGCTAGAATAACGACTGTCGCTGGCAATGATTCCTGCCTGCGCCTGACCATAGCGCCCAAGGTAATTAACCTCAGCAAGACCGCTGGTACTGTTACTTCTATTCTCGCTGCCATCTTTATTTTCACTGCCATCTAGGCTTTGCCGAGCTTGCGCTCGCCAGCCAATGCCGCCACCACTTGGCGCTGATCGTGACACATCCGTTGCAAAAAAGGTCGTATCATCGGTATGCTGGATACTGCTGTTCAGCGAGATATTGCGATCCAGCGACATAGAGGCGCTCAGAAAAACACTGTTATTATCAGAGTTACTAAAATCGTGATTGTAGTTGGCACTCACATTTAACCGGCGACCAAAGGACTTTGACCAATACGCACTGGCGAACCGCTCAGGCTCTTTTTCTGCTTGTGTGACCTGATTATAACTGACTCCAAATCGACCAAAATCCTGCGTACTATAACCGGTTGAGATCCGCTCACTATGCCGTGCAAGTGTAGAGCCGTATTGTGATCCCACATCGCGGTAGTTATCGCTTGCACCTGTCGTACCCAAACCAATATTAAAGCGGCTGTTATTCCATGAGTAATCAGCGCTGTATTGTGTGCCAATCTCATCGTCACTTTTACTTGCTGCCAATGAAGCAAATAAAATACCGCCTGCATCGCCAAGAATCCATGTGCCGCCAACGCCCGCGTTGGTCAGACCTTCTGTCAGCTCGGCATGAGTTTCCGCGCTAAAACGGTTACTGACCCCATGACGCCAAGTACCACTTGCCACAAGCTTATCACCATAATCAAAAGAGCGGTTGCCATAATTTTGGCGAACCAATCCAAGCTCAAGCGACCAATCAGACAGTCCCGGCTGTAATAACCGATGGGCATCGTATAAAGAAAAATTTAGCGTGGTGCTTTGACCTAAGGCATCGGTCACCACCAGTTGCGCCTTTCCTGCGCCACTAAAGCTTGGGGCGGTATTAAGCTCAAAAGGCCCTGCAGGGACCTCTCCGCTGTACTGTTTAAGACCGTTGACATAAAGCTCAACCGCTGAGGGCAATGTGGCTGAACCAAAAAAAGTGGGTAGCGGCGTGGTGGAGCGATAAGGCTGCAAATCAAAATTGGTCCCAATTTGTAGACCGCCCAAACGCGTTGAACGCGTCCATGATAGCGCACCTGTGAGAATATCGCCTGCCCGAACCGTCATCAGCTTATCCGGAAATGATTGGCTCCAGCTGGTATCTAATCGTACGGTACGGCTATCCCAGTCGCCGCTACGACTATCACTATCGGCAGAACGATTGGCAGTAGTCAGCGCGGTGGAACTGAGCACGCCAAGCTTGTTAAACGTACGCAGTTCGGTATAAGCGCTCAGGCTTTTAGCGCTATTTTGCGTTTGAGTACCATAAAGGTTGTAATTTAACAATATGCCGGGCGACGCGGTCGGTATCGGACGCTTATTGGTCCGTGTATTAAGAATAGTAGGGTCGATATTGAGTAAAGACAAAGGAGCGATAAGGCTCAGGGTTTGCTGCCGCGCGTTATAATCAATCTTAAGATCGGGCAGGCTTTTGAGTAATATGGGTTCGGAGCTATCAGAAGCAATTATAAAACCCAGCTGTTGCAAGATAGCAGGACTTGCCCAAAGCTCATCGTCACGAAAATAAAAGTGCACCAAGTCCTTATGAGCGCCATTGAGTGTGACGTCTAAATACAGATCTAAGCCCGCGTCATCAACGTTAAGAGTATCGTGCTCTAGGTTGAGCTGGGAGAAGGCCGCATCTTCAATATTTTCAGAAGCGGTCTCTGTAGGAACAATAGTTGCGGGAGTTACTTCATTGAGTTCTACCGCGTGGCTGATAGAGACCGCCACGCATGGTAGAAAGACGGCTTTAGCGAGTAGACGCGTCCATAGTGACGTTCGGGGTCGTCTGAGTGCCATTCATCATAACCTTGAATGTTCCCCCAGCCGTGAGCGCGGAGGGTGGTACTTTCAGTGTCCAGTTCATGGTAGCTCCGGGCAATACATAACCCAATAGCCCCGGATTGATATCCGTACTATTGCCCGACTTATCAGTAAAGCTCAGCCCAGCCAACTGAGCATGACCATTACCGCTATTACTAACGCGAAGCTTTAGCTCATTACCATTTGGTTGTAACTGGGCGTGCCACTGCAATTGTGGACTGGTTTTAGTTACCCCAACCGGCTGAACAAATACCGGAAGCGAGTAGCTGAGCGCAAACTGTAATCCTGTCTTTTGATCCGCCGACTTGATCGGTAGCTCATTGACCATCACCCGATAAGCGGCCTCAACCGCGCCTGCGCCTTGCGGCGGCGCTTTGGCTCGGATGATTCGGATCAGCTGTTTGTCATTGGGATTAAGCTGAATCATCGGTGGACTGGCAAGCAGTGAGCGCGATGGGGTCAGCTTGTCGCCTGACGCATCCTGTGACCACTCAAACACGCGAACTTGCGCCTGAACCTTATCGTTACCGGAATTACTCAGAGTGAGACCACTGGCGTTCTCGCGCGCCTGCAGGCTTAAGGAGATAGGAGAGACCTGAAGTCCGCTTGCCATTACCGCAGATGAGCTAAGCGAAATCGCGCCTGCTAACAGCGCGCGATTTGCTAAACTTAGAGGACGTAATTGAAAATTAATCATAAGGATTAATAAGCTACGGAAACATTAATAGTATCAGAATAAGTATCAGGTTTAACATCGGCGGTATCAGTTACTGTCGCGTAGATGGTAGTGTCGATAGCGGTAGCATAATTTTTTGCTGCTGCAAGGGTAACAGCATTGTCACCGCTACCCCACACAGTACCAGCTGCTGAACCAGAAGTGAGCCTATATTTAACTTCTTGTTTGCTTACTCCTCCTGTCATAACTCCTGTACCATCAATGCTTGCTGATGACGGTGTTAGACTGATTACTGGAACAGCGCCTTCAGAGCAGTTCAAAGTAAGCGTGGCTGTTTTCGTTGCCTCTTCAGATGCAAGACCTGCTTTAACGGCATCTAAAGTGATATCGCCGGCAGTTTTAATGTTACAAACAGATTGAACTTCAACACTAACTTGAAATTCACCAGTAACAGGGTTCTCTGCAGCATTCGCAGTCATAGCAGCGAATCCACCAAGAATAAGCAAAGTTGCAGTTAATAAAGATTTTTGGATGTTCATAATAACTCTCCAGTGAGTATAAATGTCTTAGTATGTCTGTGAAACATAGCAAAATATCAAATTAAAGATGGGCTTATATCTTGCTAAATGGTAGAAATCACGTTTGTGCAAAAGCTTCAGTCTACGGTCATGTGTTAATAACCTGTGACTAGACTATCTATTTCTTTACGGAATTTTAACCCTTTATCGGAAATATCGACCTTCTGTCTTATTTGTTTGTTTATTGTAATATACCTTTTATGTAATTGCACGCTAAATAATTGATTAATATCAAATATTTGTAAATTAGTAAAATTTCAATTAAATGATTATTTACGGAAATATTGTTTATTGTTACAGCAACTATGTTGATATAATTTTATGTTTAAAAAAATCTACGGCACAGGAATGATGCTGATATCTTGCGTATGACATAAAGATTGAAATGATAGCGTAGGAAGGATTAGCAGATATAAAGTAAATAGGCGGCAATATAAATAGCTGAAATATAGTGGTGTTTACAGACTGGCTAAGACTTGGCAGAGTGGGATTTAGAATCTGTAGTTATGTGTAGGATAAAAGCCACAGCTTTAATAGTGTGGCTAGAAATTGATGAGGAATCTTTTTTAGTAATAAATATTATTACTATAGCGTGTTGGTTGTCCTTGCCGTGACTTACCGTTTCATTTTGGCAAGCCAACTTTTATAAATAAAGCTTACTAGCGCGATCCAATTAGCATAGAGAGCCGCACCAAACCGCGAGAATGGAATGTCTACATCATTGACGCTTCTATCATTAAATAGGCATCCTGTAGCCATAGAATTCATGATCTTCATTATAACCACCTTGACCTGAGCCGAGGTCAGAGAAGTCATGAACGAATTCAATGGCAGTAATCCACTTGACCATTTTAAAACCAAGCTCGTTTTCACAGCGTAGTCGCAGCGGCGCGCCATGAAGAACGCTGAGTGGCTCGTCATTCATATCGAGGGCTAGGATAGTCAGTTCGTGCTTCATATTCTCCATTTTATGGCAATCGTAGTAAATTCCGCCTTCAGCCCCCTCAGCGAGAGAATAGAAGACAGCGTAACGCGCCTCCGGCGTCGGACGAACCAAATCGAGAATATGGCGCGTCGGCACTCCAGTCCATTTAGCGACACCGCTCCAACCCTGAATACAGAAATGGGTGGTAATCTGCTCCTGCTGCGGCATCGCCCGTAACTCAGCCAGTGAGAATTCGGCTGGCATTTCAACCAATCCGTCAATGCGCAACCGATAGTCGGCGAAGTCATTTGCCAGAAGATCTTCAAACTCTTTTGAGTCAGGCATTGTACCGTTGGGCCATAAGAAGGGCGAAATGTCTTTTTCAGTCAATTCACTTTTTGGATCGAGCCTCTCCATCCAGCCTTTGAGCGGACCGATCATGAAGGCGCCGATTTTCTGAACCAGTCTCGCATGACGAATGGTAAAAGGTGTCGCGGCGGCCCACAATATGCCTGTTAAGATGATAAGCGGGACGAACACCATAAAGCCGCTCCACGAATCATCATTGACGCCAGCCCACATCATATTCAGATTGTCCCGTGCTCCCGTGATGAATACTAATGTCACGTGCGCTAGAATGAAAAACAGAAACCACCAAAGTGCTAAAAAGTGAATTGAGCGCGCTCGTTGGCGATTAAAGACTCGCCCGAACCAACCAAGATGGTTTGACAATGCAGGGCTTTGCATGAATCCAGTAAACACCGAAATGGGCGCTACCACGAAGACGGTGATGAAGTAGGTGAGCTGCTGCAAGCTATTATATTTGGTCCAGCTTCTATCCGTTGGAAAGTCGAGCGATAAATACTGCACGGCGATCGATACCGCGTTTGGAAAAACCTCCCACGTCGTTGGAACAACCCTCTGCCACTGACCGGTGTAAAATAGTAGACCGTAAACCACAATACCGTTTAGCAACCAGAGTGTATTGACCGAAAAGTGCCACCAACGCGCCAGTCCGACTGAATGGCGAACACCAGGGAGACCAAGCCAGCCTGGAATAGTCACTGAGTCATCTTTGGATGTCCAGATACGTCCTTTTGGTACTGATTTTTGAAAGCGAAACCATTCGGTACCGGGCGTGCTGTCGCGGTGCCAGTAGAGTCTTGGATGATCAGCCAAAATTTGAATACCAGACCGAATAATAAACACCATAAACAGTAGGTTTAGAAAGTGGCCGATGCGCATCCAAAGTGGAAACTCCGTTTCTAAGTCCACCGCAGAGGCAGGCGCACCTGGATAATTTTGGATAAACATCTGAACGCTTGGTAGTTCACGAAGCCATTGAGCGGTTGCTATGCCAGCAACCAATAGCACAAATATGATTGGTAGCGCCCAAAGAACACTGTACCACTTCTTGTTAAAGCGGATTAGCGGTATGATTCCATTTTGCGGCGGTGTCCAATCGTTCAGGAGTAGCTGGTCATTGCCAGGAGCAATTTTTGTTTCAAGTGGATCACGAATCGAAGGGGCGTCATGTTTATTGACAGCAGTATGAGCGTTTTGATTAGTCTTATTCATGAGACATCCATGTTTACAGATTAAAATCGTTTAGGTGGTATTAATGAGAGTTATATTATTTCGTTATATAGACACTTATGGGAGTAATCATCCCACCTCAGCGTTTAGCCCCATTATAGAATGATATAAAAAAGGAGTTGAAGAGATTCGAAAAGTCCTTTCTTATAAATCACTTTACTCTCAGTAATGATTAGTAGCCAGTAATGATTGCTAGCGTGCCTCTATCTATCTTATATAACATAAAAAACTGGCTATGTCAGGGCCATGGACGAATGCTCAATACGACTTACTTATCCTAATTTCTTATAAAGACCAATAAACACACGTCAACCACCATTGCTTTGATCACTTCTATTTTCAAATTTTCTATCTATCTCTACAATTAAAACCATTCAATGTGATACGAGGAAAGTTGGACGGTACAGAGCGGAGAGTTACAAAGATGAGCGAGGATGAAATTACTGTTAGCTGGTATCTGGGCTTATGCGCTTCCATGACTGACACCCCATGCACATTTAAAAATCGGTGTACATAGTAATGTACTTTAGATGCATGGCTTAGGATAGATAAAGCAGGACAGTATAGAACATCAGATACAACAAAGCCCCTGATATCAGGGGCTTGGGCGGCTCTATAGCATAGTATAGAACTAAGTATTGGTACCAGTGGTCGGACTCGAACCGACACGCTTTTAAAGGCAACGGATTTTGAATCCGTCATGTCTACCAATTCCATCACACTGGCATGTTAGGGGATAAAGTCTTTACTGCTAGACAATATCGAATTGGGCTACAGGGTTAACTCTGTATAGGCTGCGTATTATAGCAGCCTAAATGTAGCCGTCAAGAATTATTTATTATATTTGCGATAAAAAGTCATTTTTAACCAACGAAGGCACGTTCAACGGCATAATCTGCTTGAACACCCATACGCGGAGAAACAGTAAGACCAAAGTCATCTAAAATCGCCGACACTTCAGCGTTAAACGGCATGCTTCCACAAATCATGACACGGTCATCGTCTTTGTTCATTGGCGGCAGACCAATATCTTCAAAGAACTTGCCAGATTTCATCAAGTCAGTGATGCGACCGGTATTTCTAAACTCTTCGCGCGTGACGGTAGGGTAGTAAATGAATTTTTTACGGAACTCTTCACCAAAGATTTCATCATTTGGCAGCCCTTCTTCGAACATCTCACGATAAGCCAAATCTTTGACCTGTCGCACACCATGTACCAAGATAATTTTGTCAAAACGCTCATAGACTTCAGGATCACGTGACAATGCCAAAAATGGCGCAAGCCCTGTACCCGTTGACAGCATATATAAATGTTTGCCCGGTAATAAGTCGTCCAGAACTAAGGTACCTGTTGGTTTTTTACTGACCAATAACTCATCGCCAACTTTGATATGCTGCAAGCGCGAGGTTAGGGGACCATCTTGGACTTTAATAGAGAAAAATTCTAAATGCTCCTCATAGTTGGGGCTGGCAATCGAGTAAGCGCGCAATAGCGGTCTACCATCGACAACGATACCAATCATCGCAAACTCGCCATTACGGAAGCGTAAGCCATCGTCACGCGTGGTTTTGATGCTAAATAGAGAGTCATTCCAATGATGAACCTCAGTGACCGTTTCGGTGCGGAGTTTTGACATAAAGCCCTCGTTAGTAAGTGGTAATGTGTAGTCGCCAATTAAAATATTTTTGGGATAAAAACATTAATGGATTTCACGTTATACAAAATTTATAAAATAAAGCGTTTGTTCAGGCAGTCAAGCAAATGTCACTAGCAAAAACCATTATTTTAACATTATTATCAGGTTTTTTAAGGCGTCAGATTCTATCAAAAAACGGCTCTGCTTATAACCGTAAATGTTGACGCCGTACTTTATGAATGCAGGTTTGTGAGTACTGCTATATGAATGCAAGCCATTCTCAATAAATTTCTCGCTCATCATAACAAACTTTAAAATAAAAATCCGCCTAGCCGTCCGTCTCTACCATGATAAAATGGAATATCGTTAGCGAATAATTTTCTATCATTGGTGCGTGCCATTATTATCAGCCATTTATTTTTTGGGATTTGAATTATGACTTGCCAGACTACGGCGCCTTTAAGCCAGCATTTTTCGCCCATTATTGGATATCATCGGTCCCCGCTGTCGCAAAAATTTGGCGCACCAAGACAGCCGAATTTGGTAGCTATTACCAGTGTGATCGAAATGCTGGCACCTTATGATACGCCGGCGGCCTTTATCGGACTGGAAGATTTTAGCCATATTTGGATCAGTTGGCAGTTTCATCATAACTATTTATATAAAGACAGTTTATATAAAGACAATCAACCCAATAAAAACAATAAATCCGCTAGCAATTTTCGCTCGCAAGTGCGGCCGCCGCGTTTGGGTGGTAATCAAAAAATAGGCGTATTTGCCAGTCGCAGTATGTATCGACCATCCGCGCTAGGGTTGTCTGTGGTCAAACTAAAGCGCATTGAGAGTGTCGAGGGAAGGGTGTTACTTATCATTAGCGGTGCTGATATGATAGATGGGACGCCAATCATCGATATCAAGCCCTACGTAGCTTACAGTGACGCGCTGCCTGAAGCACAAAGCGGTTTTGCGCCCACTGCGCCGCACTTGTTGGATGTGACGATTACTGAGTTGGCTTATGCGCAGTTTGAGCAAATCATTAACAATCAGCGCTCTATTAATGATATAAATCAAAATGGTAAAGGTGGAAAGCTTGCTATAAAAGAAGTGATTAACAAGACACAAAAACAATTACTAATGACTGATCTTGATACAATTAAAGCCTTGATAGCCCAAGACCCGCGTCCAGCTTATCGACGTTCAGAGACGCATACATCATTTGTCATGCGCTATAAATCTGTTGATGTTAGTTTTCAGTTATTGGAATCAGAACAGCTACAGATAACAAATATCGTCACAATATAATTAAAGTAAATATCAAAGTTAAAGTAAACATAACCGCCGACCAAATGCTCTAAACCGTAGAAGAATACAACTATAGAAGAATAAAACTATGCCTGCTCAAAAGTACTCGATAGTGATTGATTTACGTTGGTGCCTAGACGAATTGTTGGCAGATAGGGTAATTGATCAACGCGGCTATAATCTCGTTATTACCAGTCGTCGCAACAAGGCTCAGCATCCGTTAATAACGATTAGTGAGTTTGGACTGCCAAATGGTCACGCACTTGATAGCAGTTCTGAAAATAAGTTAACGCTGGCATGGCTCAATCAATGGCTGGCTGCCAAAGCAGATATGCCGCTGGTGCGTATCGACCCGTTAAAGGTCAATGTTCCGGCGGTGACGCAGCTGATGTCCTTTGAGTATGCCCGCTCACAGCACATTTTACCGATTGAAGTAACGCTTGATGAAGTGGTCATCGGTACCGATCAGCCACTTTATACCGATTGGCATAGCAATATTGAAAAACTCATTAAGTCAAAAAGCTATCGTACCGTCTTTATCAATCCTGAACAAATCAATCGCTATCGCCAAGAGTTTTATCAAGTCACGCAAGCGATTGCAGGGGCAAATTCCTTACATAAGCGTGCAGCGGCGGACGTCACCAATGTCGAAGCTTTATTACAACTTGGCGATAACACCAATCCCGATGCCAATGACCAACATATTGTTAAAGTGGTCGATTGGCTATTGCAGTATGCCTTTGAGCAGCGCGCGAGCGACATTCATCTAGAGCCGCGCCGCGAAACAGGCAAGGTGCGCTTTCGCATTGATGGGGTATTGCATAGCGTGTATGAGATGCCACTTGCGATTATCGTAGCGGTGACTGCGCGTATTAAAATTTTGGGACGCCTAAATGTGGCAGAAAAGCGCAAGCCGCAAGATGGACGTTTAAAAACGCGAACGCCAAAAGGCTTAGAGACGGAGCTACGTTTATCCACAATGCCGACTGCCTTTGGTGAAAAGCTAGTGATGCGAGTATTTGATCCAGAAGTGTTGGTGCGCTCGTTTGCCCAGCTTGGTCTGTCGGGTAAGCAGTTAGAAACTTGGCATGAACTGACCGCGCATCCAAATGGCATTATCTTGGTGACAGGACCGACTGGTTCTGGTAAAACCACCACTTTATATAGTACGCTCAAACAGCTCGCTACCGAACAGGTCAATGTCTGTACCATTGAAGACCCAATTGAAATGATTGAGCCTGCCTTTAATCAAATGCAGGTCAATCCGGGTGTTGATTTGCATTTCGCCGACGGTATTCGCTCGTTGATGCGACAAGATCCAGACATTATTATGGTTGGTGAGATTCGTGATGCTGAAACGGCAAATATGGCAGTGCAAGCGTCTTTAACAGGGCATTTGGTGCTCTCAACTTTGCATACCAATGATGCGCCAAGCTCAATTACCCGTCTGCACGATTTGGGTATTCAGCCTTTTTTAACCTCAGCGACTATATTGGGCGTGATGGCACAGCGACTCTTACGGACATTATGCCCGCATTGCAAGCAAGCCGTTGATGTGAGCGCAGATAGTGAGATTGCTATCCAATGGCAAGAATTGGTGCAACCTTGGCGAGCGCCAGTTCCTGCACAAGTTTATAAAGCGCAGGGCTGTGAGCACTGCCGTCATACGGGTTATCAAGGTCGCGTTGGGCTATACGAGATTATGCCATTATCAAATGAGCTAAAAAAACTGGTCGCCGCCGATGCCAATTTGGACACGCTTAAGCAGCAAGCCTACCGCGAAGGCGTTCAGCCGCTAAGATTATCTGGAGCAAAGCGCATTAGCGAAGGGGTGACGACCATAGAAGAAGTCATGCGCGTGGTGCCGTTACATTAAAAATGGCTTTATTAAACAAGACTTGAAAAGCCTGCTTATCAGAGCAATTAATACCATTAAGATTACCAAATTTATATTTTAAAATAGTTCAATTATTAATATTTATTAACGAGATTGTTTATGTTTACTGATACGCACTGCCATCTAAACCGTTTGGATTTAACCAAGTATGATGGCCAGTTGTCTGGCGCCATTGCGGCGATGAAAGAAGCCAATGTCACCCGCGCAATGGCCATTATGTGTGATTTTGCTGAATATGATGAGATTGCTGATATTGTCCGCACTTATAATGACGAGACGTTAAACCTTGGTATGAGCGTCGGCATCCATCCTTGTGAAGATATTGACGTATTACAATCAGCGACGGTCGAGCGCTTGATCAAAACGGCTGATGCTGAGCATGTGTGGGCAATAGGGGAAACTGGGCTGGACTATTATTGGTCGACTGAAAATAAGAAAGCGCAGCAAGCCAGCCTTGCGCGTCATATTTATGCTAGTCAAAGCTTAAAAAAACCACTGGTCGTGCATATGCGTGATGCCAAAGAAGATACCATTGATATCTTAAAAAGTGAGGGTGCTGAGCACGGTATCATTCATTGCTTTACCGAGGACTGGGAAACGGCAAAACGGGCGCTAGACTTAGGGTTTTATATTTCGTTCTCAGGCATTGTTAGCTTTAAAAGTGCGCAAATGATTCAAGACGCTGCAAAAAATATGCCCAAAGATAGAATACTTATCGAAACCGACAGCCCGTACTTAGCCCCTGTTCCTAAACGCGGCAAACCCAATGAGCCAGCGTATGTGCCTTATGTGGCAAGTTATCTTGCCGAGATGTACGGTTGGAGTAGTGATGAAGTCGGCGCACTAACTGCAAAAAACTTTGAAAATTTACTGGCACAGTATCACTAAAATGGTTATGCTATGACCAATCAGTCATTTATTAGCTTGTCTTATGGTTCTGTGTTTAATGTGTTTTTGATGCTGCGCTTAACCATGTGATTATCAATGACTATTTAGCAAACATAAGCATATTTCCATTAGTGGTACTGGCGTAACCGTCATATAATTCATACGCGTGCTGCCGATACACGGATACAAAGGACGGTCATATGCATGATATTGTCAGTTTTTAGGAGAAGTTATGAGTCGTCAGCACCAGTTCAAGGCACGAGAAGAGAATATCTTAGCGATGGCGGAGCAATTGCTACTTGAGTCAGGCGATGGTGATATTACTTTAGATAGTTTGGCAGACCAGCTTGATTTGGCTAAAGGCACCTTATATAAGCATTTCTCTAGTAAAGACGAGCTCTATTTGCGTATTATTATTCGTTACGAAGAGCAGCTGTTCGAGATCAATCGCATTGATGATTGTCCGTCAGCAGGTGTCGCGCGTATGATTCTTCAGCAGCTCTTTAATCCACAAAAGGCCATGCTCCTTAACCAAATCGAAGAGCGCTTGGCAGCATCAGTGACAGGTCTGAACCGCTTGTTTGGCGAGCTTTATGATATTCGTCGCCAGCGTATGAAGCGTTTGATTGATATTATCAGTACGTATTTACAAGAACAGCACAGTAGCTTAAGTACACGTGATTATTTGTCCTCGATCTGGGCGATGGGCCAAGGCGGTGCAGGACTATTAAACTCAAGTTTTTATCAGCGCTACTTAGGTCGCCGTGATACCTTGCGTTATGCCTTTGTTCAGCAAATGCTTGAGTTGCCGAGTCATTATCCAGCTATCGATGATGAGGTGATGGATGAAGACATGCAAGAATTGGTAGAGCAAATCGATACTGAGTCAGAAGAGCATCGCAATACCAATTACTAGATTGCTGTTTTCTAGATTGTTATTATGCTTCAAATATAGCGCATCATTATTTTATAAAAACCCGTGTTGTCATATTTTGTATGACAGCACGTCAAATTTACCTTCTAATAAATGTATAAGTTTACAGTCTTTATAATCTGTTATATCTACCACTTTATACAACACAATCTATCGTCATTTTTAATAGAGTGACGCCATTCTAGATGACTTCTGTATGTCAAAATCGACTTCCCTAATAGCAACATCTCATAGGCACACGCAAGCGGGTTTTACCCTTGTCGAAATTGTGGTGGTGGTGGTCATTTTATCTATATTTGCAGGAATGATGAGCTTATCGGTCGGTAGTAGTGAATCGCGCAAAAACCGCGCTTTTTATGAGCATTTAACGGACTCATTAAACTATGTACGGTTATTATCCGCTGAGCGCATACAGCCGATGGGATTAAGCTTACAAGCGGATAAACAAGGCCAAATCACGCCCGTCATTGTCGCGCTATCTAATCCTTATATTGCTTATCAAAATCAGGATTCCACATCTTCTATTAAAGACAGCACGCCTAAGAATGCTATGGAATTGTCGGCAGATATAACCAGCATGTCAGGTGCTGCTTCAAATAAAGCGCCCACACCAAGCTGGGAGACTGAGCCAGAGGTTAGCCTGCCTGCCTTGCCTGATGGGGTGAGCTTAAGCGTTCAAAGTTTGGATGCGGGAGGCATGTCAAATACAGGACAAATGCAAGCGCTGCAGCCGTGGTTTACTGGCCAAAACGTCCCGCAAGTTTTGTGGTTTGGTACAGGGCAGGCCACGCCTGTGACGATTGAGGTGCGCCATAATTCGCGTTTGGTCGGCGAGGTGATTACAATTATGCCCGATGGCAGTATGTCGATAGGACAAGGGCTGTAGGTAATGATAGATAAAAATAAAAGGGTGCCTGTCCAGCCAAAGCAACAATCAGTGCTATTGACGCCAACAACGTTATCAAAGCACGAGCGTGGATTTACTTTAATTGAAGTGATGGTGGCCTTAGCAATTTTGGCGGTCGTTGCGGTTGCGGCGAGCCGGGCAAGTAGTGCCTATTTAAGCTCAGTCGATGTATTGCGCACCCGAACACTGGCGCAGTTCGTGGCACAAAATGCCGCGGCAGATTTGCGTATTCAAGATACGTGGTTGACAGCCAATAAAACCCAGACTATCAATGCTCAAGGCCTTGACTGGCAAGTGACGATGACCGTCACAGATGCCATCACGCCCGCATTAAAACAGGTAAATATCGCTGTTGCGCCCATTATAGACGGGCAGCCGCGCAGCGCCGTAACCGATATCAACGTGATGCTAAGTAACGCTGAACAAGAGGTTGATAGTTTGGATTTGAGTGGATTAAGCCCCAATGGGGGCAATCTGTGAAATCAAATCATGGATTCACCTTGCTTGAGCTGATGGTAGCGATGGCGATCTTTGCTATGTTAGCGGTCGCAGGCTGGCAAGTGTTTGATGGCGTTAACCGGGCGCGTGAACGGGCGCAGTTTCATGCGGATAATTTAGCGGTTTTGCAATACGCCTATTTGCAACTACAGCAAGATATGGGACAAATCCTTCCTTATCAGGCAGCGGATACGCAAGGTACTAATGCTTTAATTAATAATGTTGCAACCAACAGTACCGTAAATAACAATGGTAGTAACAACAACGCTAGCAATAACAATCAAGAAAACACACCAACGCCTGAACCTTTTATGACTCTGGACGGCGCACGTATCAGCTTTGTGCGTTTTGCCGACCCTGACCCACGTTATCAAAGCAGCGCTAGTATTCAGCATATCGAATACATTTTTGCTGATGAGCGTCTAATTCGCCGCCAATATACCAGCCTTAACGGTGATAGCATAAGCTTAGATAGTGTATTGCTTGAAGGCGTTACTGCTGGGCGTTGGCAAGCTTATTTACCTGAATTAAGTACCAAATTCCCCAATAAAGACAGCAGCAATAATAACAATGCCGCATTAGGGCAGTTGGCGATTTCAGACAATGAAACGTCTGAAATCATGCTGTTACCAAAAGGGGTTGCGCTTAACTTTACCTATCAGGATATGCCGATTACTTGGCAATGGGCATTGACTCCGCAGCCAATACCAAATGTCAGTACAAACACCACGAATAAAAATAATCCTAGTGGCAATAGTAATAACGGTAACGACAGTAATAACGGCAGCATTAATAACGATAACGCAGCCAATGGCACTGTAGAAAATAATAATTCAGGGAACACTATTGAAAATGCGTCATTTGGTCAATGATAAAGGCTATTTATGCCAAGTAAGCTGCCAGTGAAGCCAGTTGTGGCGATGAATGCCGACTCACAACGGGGAGTCGCGCTACTGACTGTCTTATTGTTGGTGGTCAGTATTACCGTGGTTGCGGGGGCGATGCTGGCCAGTCAAAAGATTGCCATTCGGCGCAGCGGCTTGTTGTTTGATCAAAATCAGCTCTTACAAGATATTGATACTGGTCAGCAATTGGCCGTTACTTTGATTCGAGCTGACGCTAAGTTAAATGATTCTGATAGCGAGCAGGACATTTGGGCGCAGCCAATACCGCCTTATACGCTGGGTGGACATAGCATTGGCATTGAATTGCGTGATGAGGCCAGTCGTTTTAATATTAATAATTTATATCACAATGGCGCCGTTGATACTGCCGCTTTGGCAGTTTTTCAAAGGTTGCTCACGCAGTTAAATCTAGAGCCTGATATCGCCATTGCCGTTCTTGATTATCAAGATACCGACAGCGAGGTTTATCAAGATGGCGGTGATGAAACGGTGGTTTATAATCAGGAGTCTAATCGCGGCGCGGATAGAACTTTACCCAACCAAGCATTGATCAGTGTCGATCAATTAGCAGAGATTAAGGGCGTCAATGCAGAAGTATTAGCAGCACTACGCCCATATATCACAGCGGTGCCGTATTATTTACCCATTAATATGAATACCGCCAGTCCAGTCTTGCTTACCGCTTTGGTAGAGGGTGCGACCAGTCAGCAAATGCAGAGCATCGTTCAATTACGAGAAAAGCAAGCATTTAGCTCTGTCGATGATGTCTGGCAGTTGCCGATACTCAGTAGTGTGAAAGAAGAGCAGCGTAAGGCATTAACGTCATTATTAGCTGTTGATAGCCAAGCTTTTATGGCGCTCATTACCGCGAGTGATAATGCCGCTATTGGTCAGGCAAGGCAACGTTTTGCGACCATTATTATCAGTAAAACTGCCGCTGATGAAATAGAAAACAGCAGTAATAATAGTGATAAAAATAGCAATGATGCTAAAAACGCTCAAAATACAAATAGTAAAAAGCCCAAAGACATCCGCGTGGTGACGCAGCGACTTTGGGCATTTCGACCGAATTTTTAAAAGAACTTACAACAGATTCCTTTAAATAGTGAGCAAAGATTTACTTAATCACTTAAACGGGTTTCTTCCGTAGATTTCCAATTATAAGCACCATAAAACAGCATTTGTGCTTGCCGCGTACAATTATGGAGCATCAGCTGTTTTTTCTTTTCTATCTCTGCCAAGTCGACCTCATCATCATGATCTTCGGTATAAGTTAGCTCAAGCCAATCGATAATCCAAGAGAAAAACATATTGACCCCAGCTTCAGCCAATAGCCTACGATCATAGGTATTGATATGGTTAAACGCAGGCTGCAGTGCTAAGTCTTCTGCTAGGCTCTGACCATGTTTTTTAATCAGCTCATTGATGGCTTTGCGTACCGCTTCTGAACCACCATAACGCTCACTGACCAAAAACTGCCAATAGCAAGGCTGCTCGCTGACCATATATAAAAACATCTGGATACTTTTAGCGATTTGACGCTCAAAGCTGCGCTTACGACCAATTTGTAAGTTTTCACTTAACGTTGCCATCGTTCCACCCAACTCTTCGATGACTAGGGCGCGACCAAGCGATTCCATGTCATCAAAATGACGATAAAACGCCGTTGGCACTACGCCAACCTCACGTGTGACTTGTCTGAGGCTGATAGAACTAAAAGACTGTCCGGTCATACATAAATCAAGCACCGCATTAAAAAAAGCGTGCCGAGTTTGAAGTTTTTTTTGTTCGCGACTACTCATAATATTTCAAAATTACCTGATAGATGTCTATCATACTCATTTCATTGCAAAAATACGAATAAAATACGTGGTTAACCATGTTAATTTATTTGTTAGCCTCGTTATTTAGACGATGGTGCCCCAGTGGCCTTGTAACTCTTGTGCCAATCGATATGCTTCATGGTCATTCATACCTGTGATAAAGTCCAATACGTTCAGCATATTTTGGTAAATATTATCGGTTAAATGGCGGCGGTGTTCTTCAAGGTGGGGCTGGAGCAATCTTAACAGCCGCTGCTGCTCAAAGGAGATTGTTGTATTCTTCTCATTGGTCCAAGTAAGTGGCATAAAGGCATCTAATAATTGATGTAAGCATTGATTGGCCATCAGTTCCATACGAACTTTACTTGGATGATTGAATATCTTTTCACGCGCCAATTGCTTAGCTTGAGTAATACCGCTTTGAATGGTGATATCACAATGAGCAAATAAACTACCCGCTAATGTTCCTGCGAGCATCGCATCGCTATTGATTACAAAGGCGTCAGTGACGGCATTGACCAAACGCATCATGGCTCGTGCCCGTAAAGAGGCTAAATGTTGCCTAACGGATATGTTAGACGGCAGATTAATTGTATTTGGCCGCTCACCAATTAACTCATAAAATATCTCGGCGACTTCATTATAAGTCAGCATATTAAGATTGATGCCATCTTCTAAATCAATCAGCGCATAGCAAATATCGTCCGCGGCTTCTAGCAAATAGGCGAGAGGATGACGGGCAAATCCGTCATGATGTTGTGAGTAGGGCAAGCTTAATGTTTCTGCTAGCTCTTCTAACTGCGCCGCCTCACTATAAAAGCAGCCAAATTTTTGCATATGAGTGTTGGGGTTGCCTTGATAAATGGAGGTGTCTTGATGAATGCGGTTGCTATGGGTCGCAAGCCAAGGATACTTCATAAAGGCGCCTAGAGTGGCACAGGTTAAGCGCATACCGCCCAAATCAGGATGGTGCTCATTGCGGGTCAATATACGAAACCCTTGTGCGTTGCCTTCATAGGCAAATAAATCCAATTGCTCATTACTGTTCAGGTCTTGCAAGAGGTTTTGTCGGTCAGGATCCATAAACCAATCACGAATGGCATATTCTCCCGCATGACCAAATGGTGGATTACCGATGTCATGAGCAAGGCAAGCAGCCTGAACGATGATACCAACATCAGCAGGCGAGACATTAGCTGGCAAACCACCCTTTAGCTTCTCATGAAGCTTTTCTGCGGCCATGATACCTAAAGAGCGCCCAATACAAGAGACTTCTAGCGAATGTGTTAGGCGCGTATGAATACCGAGCTGGTTAGTTAGGGGATGGACTTGGGTTTTTTGATTGAGCTGACGAAAGGAGTGCGAAAATACCAATCTGTCGTAATCTTTATGAAAGGAGGAGCGCGCACTGTCCTCAGCAGGGGCTTTTTTATGACTGCCCAAGCGCTGGGCACTAAATAGCTTTGTCCAATGCGCACGTGGATTAAGCGATGAGTTTATAGGAGCATTCATAGTTTACAATCCGTTATTATTATCATTATTTTATTAGTTAATTCTAATTGGGTTTATTTTTAAAGGAAGTTGGAGCTATTATAATAAAAAAAGCCAGCATCAAGGCTGGCTTTTGGTAGTACTATCATAAGACTGTGTAAACGCGCTTTGCGTTACTAGAGGTTAAAAATTAAACGTTAAAACGGAAATGCATCACATCGCCATCTTGGACGATATAAGTTTTTCCTTCTAAGCGCGATTTACCGGCGGCCGCTGCGCCTTTCTCACCACCAAACTCGATAAAATCATCATAGGCAATGACTTCGGCACGAATAAAGCCGCGCTCAAAGTCGGTATGAATGACGCCAGCCGCTTCAGGAGCCGTTGCGCCAACAGCCACTGTCCAAGCGCGAACTTCTTTTACACCGGCGGTAAAGTACGTTTGCATATCAAGCAAATCATAACCGCCGCGAATTACTTGATCGAGACCAGCCTCTTCCATACCCATTTCAGCCAAGAAGTCCTTTTTGTCATCTTCATCAAGCTGCGCGATTTCAGATTCGATTTGGTTACATAGAGCGATAACGATAGAATCTTCGCCAGTTGCATAGTCACGCACGGCATCTAGGTATGGGTTGTTCTCAAAACCATCTTCAGAAACGTTAGCGATATACATGGTTGGTTTTAGCGTAATTAGACCATAGCTTCTAATCAGTTTTTTCTCATCATTGTCTAAATTGGCACCGCGCGCCGCTTTACCTTCTGCTAATAACGGCTCGATTTTTTTAAACACATCAAGCATAGCCGTCGCGTCTTTATCACCGCCTTTGGCTTTTTTGCTTAAATTCAAAATAGCACGCTCAACGGCTTCTAAATCGGCCAATGCCAATTCGGTATTAATGGTTTCGATGTCGTCAATTGGACTGACACGACCATCAACGTGGACGACGTTGTCATCATCAAAGCAGCGTACCACATGGGCAATCGCATCAGTCTCACGGATATTGGCTAAAAACTGGTTTCCCATGCCTTCACCTTTTGAGGCGCCTGCAACCAACCCTGCGATATCAACGAATTCCATCGTCGTTGGCAATACTCGCTCAGGTTTGACAATCTCTGCCAACGCTTTTAGGCGTGGATCTGGCACAGGAACGATACCTGTATTGGGATCTTTGGTACAAAATGGAAAGTTTTCAGCGGCGATTCCCGCTTTGGTCAAGGCGTTAAACAGAGTGGATTTCCCCACGTTTGGTAGACCGACGATGCCGCAATTAAAACCCATAACATGCTCTCAATATATTGATAAAATCAGTTGGTATAAAGCTTGAATAAATAGTAACTCAAAATTGGGCGTATTGTAGCAAATTTAACCGAATATGGGTGAGGTTGTTATACTCGTTAAGTGGCGTGGCATTACACATTATCAGCAGTCCTTATGGTCTTTATTATTATGCTAAGCTAGCATCTAACCACCTTTTTTACTTTACAATAAATTGCGTACTAAACGTAATCAAAGGCAATATCCAACGATGACCACCATTTTTGCGACACACCATTATAATTATCCACAAAACTTTATTGAGATGAAACCCAAGCTTGCGCGGCTTAAGCAGGCAATTAAAAAGCTCGAAGCCAATTTGATAGAGGCAGATACCAAAGAGCTAGAACAAAGGCTCGCTAGTCACTTGGGATTGCAAGTCGATTATGCCAGTGAGCTTAATCCCAATCAACTACTGGCCGCTACTACTACTACAGAGGGTAAAGTGTTGGTCATCGCTGGTGCTGGCTCTGGTAAAACTAAAACCTTAACTTATAGAACCAGTTACTTGATAGAAAATGGCGTGGCACCAAAAGAGATTCTGCTATTAACTTTTACCCGAAAAGCCGCTAATGAAATTAAAAACCGAGCTAAGACTTTGCTGGCAAGTTCTTTTTCTACTGATAATCTAAGCAATAGCAAGGCGCTCAACGACATCACCAGCAGCACTTTTCACTCTTTTTGCAATATGTTATTGCGCCAATATTCAGGGCTGCTTGGTATCAATCCACGCTTTACAATTTTAGATACTGGCGATAGTGAAGACGCCATCGATTTGATCAATAAAGAAAAAAAGTATCCAACCAAAATAACCAATCAAGCCTTTCCACGCAAAAAGACGTTGCAAAATATCTTTTCAACCTCTCGAAATCGCCGTATTCATATTCGCGATTTAATCGAAAGCAGTTATCCTGATATCGCCGTCCATATTCCGGTTATTGAGCAATTGGCGGTTGATTTTCATGAGTATAAGCGCACCAATCATTTATATGATTTTGATGACATCATCAGCCAAGTGGTGCGCCATTTAAGAACCAATGATACGTTTCGAAAGCTACTACAACAGCAGTATCGTTATGTCATGGTCGATGAATACCAAGACACCAATATTCCACAAAAAGAGCTGATTGACCTCATTTGTGCGCCTGCGTCGGTATCACTGATGGTGGTCGGTGATGACAACCAAAGTATTTATGCCTTTCGCGGTGCTAATTATGAAAATATTTTATTATTTGGTGAGAGCTATCCTGAAGCAAAACTGATTAAATTGGAGCAAAATTATCGTAGCACGCCAGCGGTGCTGGATTATATTAATGCTTTATCGTCACAAATCACCTTGGGCTATCAAAAGCAGCTCTACTCTGGTGCCTCTATCGACGGCGTAAAGCCGACATTCCGCCGTTTAAGTGACGAAACGAAAGAGGCGAAATATATCGCCGATAAAATCATCGAATTAAAACCCGACTACGATTATCAAGACTTTGCCGTATTGTGCCGAACGTCTTTTCAATCCAACTACGTCCAGCTTGAGTTTATGGAGCGCAATATTCCGTTTATTGTCGTAGGCGGTATCCGCTTTATTGAACGGCGCCACATCAAAGATGTATTAGCATTCGTCAAAATACTATATAACCCAAATGACACCATTTCATGGCACCGAATTTTGACTTTGTTTAAAGGAGTAGGGTCAGTGACGGCGACGCGATTGACCCAAGCCATTAATACCGATAGTAATGTTAATAACAACACCTTTGAGCCATTATTAGCACCATCATTTGCGAAAAAAAGCCCTCAGCTTAAGTCATTGCACGCGACTTTAAGCAAAGCCAGTCAGGCAGAGTCAGTCGAAACGGTGATTGAGATAATTCTTGAGTTTTATATTCCTGTGCTAAAAACAATCGAAGAGAACTGGCGCGAACGTAGTGAAGATTTTCGAGTGCTTAAGAATTTAGCGACAGAGTACGACAGTCTCGATAAGTTTTTAGAAAATCTTGCCCTTGATCCGCCAAATGATTCAGTGGCGACCGCAGGCGAGCCTAAGAAAGGGACTAAAGACAGCGAAAATAACAGTGATAAAGTTACCATTTCGACCATTCATAGTGCCAAAGGGCTTGAATGGCCAGTGGTTTTCGTCAATTCTCTCGTCGATGGTATGACGCCGCATTACCGCTCACTCAGTGATTTTGAAGAATTAGAGGAAGAGCGTAAGCTGTTTTATGTTGCTTGTAGCCGCGCTAAGAATAGATTGTTTCTAACCGCGCCCGATTATTTCTCAAGCTATTCAGGATATTTCGATAAGCCATCACGGTTTATCGCGGAGTTGCCTGCCGATAAGCTGACGGCCGAGACTGGCAAAAAGCTTTTAGAGACGCTAGCGAGTGAGGATGCGATTTGGTGGTGATAGATATGGCTCATCCTCAATTCTAAGATAATCATAAATGTTAAAAGGCAGTTAAAATAACTCTATCTGACATTGTAACTTTTAGAATTATTTTTCAGTATTTGTACTATTTGGTTTATCTAAATCATGATTATTTTCTTAATGACCTCTTTATTATTCCTATCAAAAATACCTTCCTTTTAAAGGCATAACCAAAAGTATTGAATAGCAAAAATATTTATATCATAAGGGTTTAATCTTGCGCGCAATGCGTTACTATGACTCCCTTATCTGTTATTTCTTATATTCTATACTTTGTATTAAGACCTTAAAAAAGGACATTTTATGCGCTATGAAGTTATCGTTATCGGTGCAGGTATGGTCGGCACCTCAGTTGCTTGGCATCTACAAAAAAATAACGCTCAAGTTTTACTTTTGGACAAAAAGCTACCAGGCTCTGAGACTTCATACGGCAATGCAGGCTTGATTCAACGCGAGGCGATTCATACCCATCCGTTTCCGCGTCAGCTGACTGAAATGATACGCGTACTGCCAAATCAAGGGACCGATATTCGCTATCGCATTCCGGCAATCTTGCGTTATCATCAAGCGTTATTACAGTATTGGAAATATTCTACACCTGAGTCAGTCAAAAAAATAGAAGCTGAATGGCAGACGCTGATTGAGCATTGCACCAGTGAGCACCAACCCATGATTGAAGCTTCTGGGGCTGAATATTTGATTAGCCGAAAAGGCTGGTTACAGCTGCATCGTTCTGAAGAAACGCTAAAAGAAGCCATTGCTGCCGCAATCAAAGACCGTGATCAAGGTGTTGAACACAATGTCTTAACGATTGAAGAATTAAAAGCCATGGAGCCGAGCGCCAATTTTGACGATTTCGTTGGCGCGATTCACTGGCTGAATTCTTGGCAGGTTTCAAACCCAAGCTTATTGGTTAAATCATACGCAAAAAACTTTCAAGAAATGGGCGGAACGCTTAAAGAAAGCAGCGTGAACGAAATTGTGCAAGAAGCAGATGGCTGGAAAATTATTACTGACAATGACACTTTTTATAGTGATAAATTGGTCATCGCCGCTGGACCTTGGTCTAATGATTTGATCAAACCGCTCGGTTATGATTTGCCGTTATTCCCGATGCGCGGCTATCATCAACATTTTAAAGTGACAGAAAAAAATACCATCAACCATAGTATGTTTGATATGGATAAGGGCTTTGTGATGGGACCAATGCAACAAGGTATCCGCATTACCACTGGCGCTGAGATGACCACGATGAATGCGCCAAAGAACTTTGGTCAATTAAATACCGTGTTAAAACTTGCTCGCAAAATTCTGCCGCTAGAAGACGCTGTTGAGAGTGAGGCCTGGGCAGGATCACGTCCTTGTATGCCAGATATGAAGCCGGTCATTGGTCCTGCGCCGCAGCACGATAAATTGTGGTTTGCTTTTGGCCATAGCCATCAAGGTTTTACTTTAGGGCCAATGACTGGTCGTCTCGTCGAAGAGATGATTCATGAAAAACCACTATTGGTCGATATTAAACCCTTTAGCGCTGATCGTTTTTCTCAATAATTTCTTACCAAGTAACGTTTAAATAAAAATTAAGGATAATAACCCATGCAAAAGCTCCATAGTAACCAACGTATGAGTCAAATCGTGATTCATAATCAGACCATTTATCTGTCTGGCCAGGTAGGAAATAGCGAAGATGATATCAAAGCCCAAACCCTAACTTGCTTAGAGAAAGTCGAAAAACTGCTGCAAGAAGTTGGAAGTGATAAATCAAAAATGCTCTCAGCGACCGTCTGGCTAAAAAGCATGTCTGATTTTGCTGCGATGAACGAGGTTTGGGACAAATGGTTTGAAGGCGTCCAGCCACCAGCCCGCGCTTGTGGTGAATCTACGCTGGCTAGTCCTGAGTTGCTGGTTGAGATTACGGTTATCGCTGCTGAATAATTGCTTGTTTTACATGCTTAGGTTGAAAGTCAGATAAAGTAAAAGGGTGTGATGTGATATCACGCCCTTTTCTATGCGCTATTTACACAAATTAGTCTATAATCAACACTATTTAATATATTTGATGAGCAAATCAATAAGGCCACCCATTATGATTAATACCAAAATATATAAATCCATTTATGTGCTAGCAGAAAAGATGCTAGAAGCGGACAGTAAGAACGATCAAAAAACTTTTGATGCGCTATATGAGCAGCTAAAAGACTTGTGTATCGAGAACGAGAAAAGCGATAAAGATCATCCTGAACAGTGGGAGACCTTGGCTGACTTTACCGAAGATCTGGATGAAGCGCTGGTTATCTATCAAAAAGCGTTAGACAAAGCCGCGGCGATTAATTCTAAAGACCATTTGGCATCGATTGCATTTTCTATGGCTGAGCTGCAAATCGAATTGGGTCAAACGGAGGCCGCTATCAAGAATCTACAAAATGCCAAAATTAGCGCCAATAAAATCGAAGATAAAGAGTTTAAGGCCGAGATAAACGAATTACTAGCAACATTGCTCGCTAACTAAAACGCTAAAATGGGCGATTACTATTTTCAGTAGTTTACTTGTTATCCAGTTCTTTATTTAGCTAAACATCATACTAGAGACAGTTTGTGCGCTCTAGTATGGGGATAGGGGAGCTAACATCCTCTCCATAGCGCAGGACGTTTTTCGATAAAGGCGTCTATGCCTTCGCTGACGTCAGCCGCCATCATATTGCACGTCATCACCTCAGCCGCATATTCATACGCATCGGCCAACTCCATATCCAGTTGTTTATAAAACATGTCTTTGCCAGTTCTAATGGCCACTGAAGATTTGGATATGATAGCGCTTATCAAAGACTGTAGCGTGCTGTCTAACTGCGCAATGTTTGCCACACGATTGATTAGCCCTTGATCTAAGGCAGTATGGGCATCGATAAACTCACCAGTGATGAGCATTTCAAACGCTTGCTTGCGAGATAAGTTGCGACTGACCGCGACAGCCGGCGTAGAGCAGAACAACCCTACATTTATCCCAGAGGTAGCAAACTTAGCATTATCAGAGGCCACTGCCAAGTCACAGGCTGCGACTAACTGGCAGCCTGCTGCGGTTGCGATACCTTGTACCTTGGCAATGACAACTTGCGGCATACGATTGATGGTTAGCATCATTTGGCTACATTGTTGAAACAGATGACGCTGAAAGCTCTCATCAGGATTAGCACGCATCTCTTTTAGATTGTGTCCGGCACAAAACGCTTTGCCATTGGCGGCGATGACTACCACTTGTACGCTGCTATCTTGCGCGATATCGTCTAGCTCTGATTGCATGGCGGAAAGCAGCTCAACAGATAAAGCGTTAAATTCTTTGGGACGGTTCAGGGTCAACGTGACTACACTGTTTGAATTAACATCTACTTCTCTGATAATCACTGCTTCATTGATATTATTGATTGAGGTCGCTGTTGGGTTAAATTGAGTCATTTATCATCCTTGATAATGGTTATTTATGCATAAAGTAGCGCAAAAATCGCTTTAACTCTTTTTTAAATACTAGCATGCTTTGCTTGTTAAGCAACCCGATTGTTACTTTATGGGTTAGCAAGTAGCGGCAATCGATTAATTTATATTTTGGCCTAACTTCATGGCAGCAGCAATATTGGTAGCGGTAATTTCAATATTGTTATAAGCATTTTTGAAGACATTATCGAAGGACTCTAGCTTTTGGATACTGGGCATAATGACATCAAACTGGCTGGTTTGAGCCGATTTTAGCCCATCAACACTGCCGCAAATAGCAATGACTGGCGTATGACTCAGTTTGGCAATTTGGCTAATACCGCCCGCTACTTTGCCCATAGCAGACTGAGCGTCAAGCTTGCCTTCACCAGTGATGACCAAATCTGCATCGGCGATATGCTGGGCTAAGTTGGCCACTTTTGCCACTGTATCAAAACCTGACGTTAACTTCGCTTGGCAAAAGCTCATTAACGCATAGCCCAGTCCACCCGCTGCACCGGCTCCTGCTATCTCTTGATGGCGTTGGTAGCCATGCTGCTCGCATACACTTGCGAAATGATTTAACGCTTTATCTAACTCACTGACTTGCTGCGGGCTAGCACCTTTTTGAGGACCAAATATCGCGCTAGCTCCCAACACGCCGCATAGAGGATTGGTGACATCGCAGGCCACTTCAAATACCGTGTCTAACACGCTGGCATGAAAGCTCATCGCATCCAGTCGTTGCAAGTTGGCAAGCGCGCCGCCGCCTTGGGCTAAGATGTTGTCATCACTATCATGAAACGTCATACCAAGTGCCATTAGCATACCAAGTCCTGCATCATTGGTGGCACTACCGCCAAGGCCAATGATGATTCGCTTGACGCCTTCATTTAGAGCATCCGCAATCAGCTCGCCGACGCCATAGCTGCTAGCGATGACAGGATTACGCTCTGCTACCGTCAATAGATGTAAGCCGCAAGCTTGAGCGACTTCGATGACCGCTGTCGCATCAGGCAGTAATAAATATTTTGCGCTAATCGGTCGCATTAAGGGATCATGGACACGCACTTCTTTCCAGCGTCCACCTAACACATAAGAGAGCACTGCAGAAGTCCCTTCGCCGCCGTCCGCCATCGGTAGTAGCTTATAGTCAGCGTCAGGAAATACTTGGCTGAAACCAGATTGGATAGCGTGACAGACATCTAATGCCTCGACACTTTCTTTAAATGAGTCAGGGGCGATTAAAATTTTCATGACTTTCTCTTTAAGTGTTTTTTTTGAGTCTTTTTTAATAATTTAACTTTCAATAATTCAACTTTTGATAATTTAAATAAGGCGCTAGATAAATACCAAGGTTAATAACCAAATAAAGATGATGCTGGTCACGCCCTGAATACCAGTCGCCATAGAATGCGCTTTGTAAGCCTGCGCCACGCTCATACGACTAAACTGGCTAACAATCCAAAAAAAGCTGTCATTAGCGTGCGAGATAGTCATCGCACCTGCACCAATCGCCATTACACAGAATACGCGACCAAGCTCACTATCAAGGCCTATTTGACCTAATAATGGGGCAACCATCGCCGAAGTTGTAACCAAAGCAACAGTGGTCGAACCTTGAGCCGTTTTTAACGCAGCAGAGACGATAAATGGCATAAAAATACCCAATCCCAATGCTGATAACGTCGTACCCAAATAATCGCCGATTGGCGTGACTTTGAGCATAGCGCCAAACGCGCCACCAGCACCAGTAATTAGGAGAATAGGCGCTGCGACTACTAAGCCTTGTGAGATGCTGTCACTAATCTGTTGTGTTTTTTGTTCAGTATTAATCAGTAGAAATGATAAAAATAAACCAATCAATAGGGCGGTTAGGGGATTGCCGATAAAGACTAAAATATCTGTTATGGTATTTGTACCAAATGGTGCGCTGGGTAAATTGGCAACAGACGATAAGCAAATCAGTACAATGGGCACAACAATAGGCAAAAATGCCATGGTTGCTGATGGCAGTGTGCTGAAGTCGTCGCGGGTCTTCATATTATCCGGCACAGCGACCGCATCAAGGGCATCAATATTGTCAGGCGTGGCGTCAAGGAAGCGATTTGACCACAGCCAACCGGCAAATACCGCAACGATGGTTACGACAACACCGACCACGATGACCAAGCCCAAGTTTGACTCAAGTCCCAAGTTGCCCGCTGCTGCAATCGGACCTGGTGTTGGCGGCACAAAAGTATGTGTAGCATATAAACCAGTCGCTAAGGCGATACTCATTGCCACGCTTGAAACTTTTAAACGCTCAGCCAAAGACTCTTTTAACGAGTTTAAAATAATATAGCCTGAGTCACAAAATACGGGCACAGATACGACAGCACCAACGATAGACATGGTCAAAGTAGGAAAACGCGGTCCCAAGACTTTGATGACGGTTTCTGCCATCACGATAGCGGCACCTGTTTTCTCAAGTATTAAGCCGATAATGGTGCCAAATACAATTACCAGACCGATATATCCTAAAATACCGCCAAAGCCATCAGAGATGGTTTTTGCGACTGTATCAAGCGGAACTTGGTAAAAAAGTGCGACAAGAAAGGCAGATAGTATTAGTACTAAAAAAGGATGCCATTTTAACTTTGCAGTGGCAAAAATAATAAAAAGAATGGTCAGCAGCAGCCAAAATGTGATCATTATTGTCTCTATATAGTTGTTAATGTCCTAACGCTATTAATGCAACTCATACCGCATACACTGAGTTTGGCACCTAGCTTAACATCAATAGTAATATGAATTTTTAAAGGTGCATATTCTATAGTAAATCTATTCTACTAGGGAATCTATTCGGCTCTCATTTGATTTTATTCATAGTAAAGCTAAGATACTCTGCTAGTATGTGGGTTTTATTTTAAATACATAAATACTAGGGTGGTTTCCTTGAGCACATTTATAGCGCCTAAGATTGAGAATATAGAAAATAGCGAACTGCGCCAGCAGTTGCAGCAAATCATCGATCAAAAAACCAAACCTCTTGGCGCGCTTGGGCGTTTAGAGACATTGGCGCTACAGATAGGTATGATTCAAGGAACGGCTACGCCAAAAATTGAGCAACCACAAATCAGAGTGTTTGCGGCTGACCATGGTTTAACCAAGCATGGCACATCGGCATTTCCTAGCGCGGTCACTGCACAAATGGTTGATAACTTTTTACAAGGCGGCGCTGCTATCAATGTTTTAGCTCGTCAGCATAATATTGAGCTAAAAGTGGTCGATGCTGGTGTTGATGAAGACTTTGGCAATTCTCCTTTTAAAGACCATCCGCAACTGCTCGATTATAAAATCCGTCATGGCAGCCGTGATGCGCTAACAGAACCTGCTATGACAGCAGAAGAGTGCTTAGCTGCATTAGAAAATGGCAGACAAGTAGTCGAAAAGATGGCAGGCAACCTATTGATTGTTGGAGAAATGGGGATTGGTAATACGTCTGCTGCCAGTCTCTTGTTAGCAAGATTGGGCGATATACCGATTGATGCTTGTATCGGTCGCGGCACTGGTCTTGACGATGCTGGGTTACAGCATAAAACGGATGTTTTAACAAAAGTATTAGCACGTCATAGTACCGCACAAACGCCATTTGACGTACTCGCGGCATTAGGTGGACTTGAAATTGCCATGATGGCAGGGGCATTGATTCAAGCAGCCAGCGAGCGCCGTATTCTTTTAATTGATGGCTTTATCGCCAGTGCTGCTTTACTGGTTGCCGAGTGCCTAGCGCCGGGTGTCGCTCAATACGCTATCTTTGCCCATCGTTCGGTCGAGCCAGGACATGCTCATTTATTAAAACTGTTGAATGCTGAGCCATTACTCGATATGGGAATGCGCTTAGGTGAGGGTAGCGGAGCGGCGCTTACCTATCCACTATTGCAATCTGCCTGCGCGATTATGAATGAAATGGCAAGCTTTAGTGATGCAGGTATTAGTGAGCAGAGTCGCTGATGTCAAGTTTATCACTGCTGTCTGTGCGGCAGCGATTGCGTTATGAAGCGCGACTGGTATTGGTAGCAATTCAATTTTTAACTCGTCTGCCAGTTCCGCAGTTTAAAAACTATAATCCGCAGTGGTTGCACGAGAGTAGCCGGTATTTCCCCGCCGTGGGGTTGCTGGTTGGTTTGCTCTGTGCGGGCATATTCTGGATTGCGAGTATCTTATTTACGCCATTGGTTGCAGCAGTGATAAGCACGGCGTTTGGGATTAGGCTCACTGGCGCTTTTCATGAAGATGGCCTCGCTGATAGTTGTGATGGGCTTGGCGGTGGTTTAACCCGCGAGCGCACCCTAAAGATTATGAAGGATTCGCGCTTGGGTACGTATGGCGTTTTAGGGCTAGTATCAGCGCTTCTTCTTAAAATTAGCTTGCTTGCCGCGATGCCGCCATCGGTAGCTGTCATTGCCCTTATCATCGGTCATACGGCCTCACGCTTATTATGTATTAGTTTACTGGCGTTGTTGCCTTACGGTGGGGAGATTGAGCATGCTAAAGCCAAACCGATGGCGCAGCAGCTGACGCCATTACAAGGGCTATTGAGCAGTGGTTGGCTTATATTGGCTGCCGTGATCATCGTGTTTCTTTTTCCTAATACTGTGCAGCAGCTTAGCATTTGGCAATGGTTATTGGCTTTATTTTTAGGGTTAATAGCGACGGATTATATGCGGCGTTTATTACGTAGGCGACTTGATGGTTATACAGGTGATGGTTTGGGTGCCACACAGCAGTTAAGTGAGATTGCTATTTATATCGGACTTGCTGCCTCAGTGCCGTTTATCTAAGTTAAAGGTTCACGTTGAAAAAGGATAAGTATTACAAATGGTTGTTTATATTTGGCGCCATCCAAAACCTATGGCTGCTACTGGCCTTTGTATTGGACAGACAAACGTAAAGGTCAATAAGCGGAAACTCAAACGCCTTGCCAATAAAATTCAGCGCTTTGTCCGTCTGCATCAATTACCAAAAGTTATCTGGGTTAGCCCGTTGCAGCGCTCTTTAAAAGTGGGGCAACTACTAGCACAGCGCGGCTTTCAATGTCGGATGGCCCCTGAGCTGGCAGAAATCAATTTTGGCATATGGGACGGTCAGCTTTGGTCACAAATACCAAAACAACAGATTGATGACTGGTGCGATAATTTTACGGATTTTGCACCCAAGGATGGCGAAAGCTTACAGCAACTATTTAAGCGCACTGAGGCGTGGTTAAATAAGATGACTATGCAAACTATGCAAACTGTGCAAAATTGTAAAGATAGACCAACACTAGCGGTCGGTCATGCTGGCTGGATTAATGCGGCTAGTATGATTGTCGCTGGGCAAGGGGTGCCAAAAATAGCCGCTGATTGGCCGCGACCAGTGAATTATCTAGAGTGTCGTCAATTAAATTTTTAATAAAAAAACTGACCATTTACCATGATCAGCTTTTTGAATAATGTTTTGTTTAATATATCTCTCATAAGTATATGTCTTCAGCAATGCCTTAATAAGTTATGCTCTTCTAAGTAGTTTTATCAAACCATGCTTTATTGTCTTTGGCGCTCATCGAATCGAAACTAACATAGATACCTTCATCGCCTAAGGTTGCATACCAATGGTCAGCATTATTACCAGTCATTATCTGAAAATACTTGTTATTCACAATTCTACCGACTGTATAGATTTCACCTTCTGTGTAAAACTGGTTACCTTGGATGCATATTAATTTATCATCAGTGTTTATCATATTGTCCCGCTTTATCTGTGGTTAAATACAGCTAGGATAGCAACTACATTGATAATATTGAATATGACTTTATGAGCAGTATTTTATTATTAGGTATAGTTTGTGCAGGTGATTTATTACCAGTTATTGCTGCCATATACGATTGTAATTTTTGATAAGAATAATAAATACTTAGCAGATTCTAACCATAAAAAAGGCCAGCAACATAATAATGTTACTGGCTTTTTAGACTGGTACTAAATTTAGACTAGTACTAGATATTACTCTTCTGAGTAACCTTCGTTGTCGTCTTCAGCTTCGTCTTCGTTGTCGCCATCTTCAGAAAGAATGGTTACTAAGATGCTAGCAGTAACGTCGTGGTGAAGTTGAATATCAACATTGTATTCGCCCACTTGACGTAGGGTACCTTCAGGAAGCTTGATTTCAGCACGGTCAACTTCTAGACCTGAGTTAGTCAACGCTTCAGCGATATCGCGAGTACCGATAGAGCCAAATAGCTTGCCTTCGTCACCTGATTTGGCGCGCATGATGACATTAACGTCAGTTAACGCGTCAGCACGTTCTTGAGCAACTGCTACTTCTTTTGCTTCTTCAGCTTCAAGCTCTGCACGGCGTGCTTCAAACTTTTCAATGTTTGCTTTAGTTGCAGGAAGTGCTTTGCCCTGAGGGATAAGAAAGTTACGTCCGTAACCTGGTTTCACATCGACAGTTTCACCGAGTTTACCAAGGTTGACGATACGCTGTAACAAAATAATTTGCATGAGTCATTCCTAGTTAACGGTTAAATTACTGATGGTTGTCAGTATACGGAAGTAGCGCAAGATAGCGAGCTTGCTTGATAGCAGTGGCTAGCTGACGCTGATATTTAGTAGACGTACCGGTGATGCGGCTTGGTACGATTTTACCATTGTCACTGATATACTGTTTTAGCAATTCAACATCTTTATAATCGATGTGAGTGATGCCTTCAGCAGTGAAACGGCAGAATTTGCGACGGCGATAGAAACGTGCCATGAGTATTCTCCTTTAATTAGTCTTCACTGTTGTCGTTGTCGTCGTTTTCACGATTGTCTGGACGACGAGTCGTTGCTTTGCGTGCGCGTTTTTCATCGGCATTCTTGGCTAACTGCGACTCTTCAGTGACAGCTTCGTCACGGCGCATAACTAGACTACGAATGATCGCGTCGTTATAACGGAATAATTCTTCAAGTTCAGCCAAAGTCTCACCGTCAGTTTCAACGTTGAAAAGAACGTAGTGAGCTTTGTGAATTTTGTTAATTGGGTAAGCCAATTGACGACGACCCCAATCTTCTAGACGATGGATCGTACCGCCGTTGTCTTGAACCAACTTGATATAGCGTTCAACCATGCCGACCACTTGGTCGCTTTGGTCTGGGTGTACAAGTAACACCAGTTCGTAATGTCGCATTATGACTCCTTACGGATTAGTAGCTATTAACCCTATGTTAATAGCAAGGAGATTTATAAGGTAAGCCCAAATCTTATCGAATTTTGCAAAAACAATAGCAATAAGCTTAGTTTATAAAGCGCCGTATTATAACAGTACTCAGCGCTTAACACAAAGGTTAATCACTGCCATGCTGTCGATAAATAATAAAACTCGTAAATATAAATGGTTCAATAAAAAAGCAGCGTATAATGAACTGACCCCCAAATGTT
>NZ_DKGQ01000006.1 GCF_002453355.1 Psychrobacter sp. UBA6766
TTTATTTTGAACTGACTATAGTCCCGTTGGCATCGAAATAAATCATATTGACTGACATTATAATAAGGTAGTGCTGAAAGGTGATGAACAGGACAGTTGGTCAATACTTCTATAAGTGCTTTATCTGTACTTTTTTGAGATAAATAGTGAGGCAAATAGTTTCTAACTTTATTTATGCTCAGCCTTATTCCAAACTCTTTATTGAGTTTACGGAGATCCTCTTTTGCTTTTTCATGAATAGAGTCTCTTATTTTATCATCAGTACTTTCAACCATTTCAACATGCATCGCACCTAACGGGTACGGCATGAAAACATATAGCCTGTCTGGCTTATTAAGCTTATCTGATTTATAAGCACATAACGATTTATCCCAGTCATTATTGATATGGCTACGTGCTGGACAAAATGTGAGTTGGTAGCGATAACCGTTAGATCCAAGCTTTAACTGCTCAGAAGTATATATGTCATGAATACCTGTCAGTAATAGCATGTATAGATATAATGCGGATTGATCAGATATATCGAATTTAAACTTTCCCTCTTCATATTCATGCTCATATTCGTACTCTTTATCAATAGATAAAAAATCAAGGTTGCTTAGTTTGCTAGCTATATATTCGACCAATCTTTTTATTTCATCTTCATGTGCTGTATTAACATCAGTGACCTGATTCATCGCATTTTTTCGACGACTGTTTGATTGGCCTTCTGCTTTTACCAGATCTAAATAATAGTTACTTGGATTATCTATAGTTACTTGCTCAAAGGATTCCTGCTCATTATCTTGGCGTTCACCAGCTTCAAAAGCATCTGTATTACTTGTAGATTCAGAGATATTTGCTAGATCATTGATTATGTTTCCTGTCGTGTCGTCATAATATGAGGGACCACTAATAACCCGATAAGGGGTGCTGGTTACTCGAGTAATACCAGAATCATTTTTGAAGTAGTTGTCAATCGGTAGAATATACTCGTAAAGATATTGGGCTATACGCTCATTAATATCATTTCTAGCATCGTTGGAAGGAAATAATGTATTTTTATCCAGTAACTTGCTTCCATACCTTTTTATTTCCGACTCAAAGGTATCAGGGGAGTTATTAAGCCATCTGGTGTAATTGTCGTTATTTTGGGCTTGGATAAGATTATCCTGAATATGTCGCAGACTCTCAAACTGTGTTATGTCTGGCAAAAATGGAACTAAGAATTCACGAATATTACTGGTTAAAAACCGGCATTCATCAAGTGTGGTCTCAATCCTACTATCATAATCAGTCAACTCAACCATTTTAAGACAGAGAAAAAAGTAGAGAGAACGAATGTTATTTATTTTTGGTGAGTCTGAACGACTGGCTAAAAAAGTAATGAGGTAGAGATTTTTGAGATACTTATGACGTGTTTTTAAGTTTTTTAGGAAGTTTTTCTGGTCAATACCGCTTTCATATATCTGTATTTTCTCTGTTTCAGTTAAAGTAGAAACTATATCCTTTGTTTTTATCCATTCACTTAAAGCACTATACTGACTGTTAAAGGCAGATCTAAATTGTACAGGCAAAGTGTTTTTCAAGAACTTTACCTCAGTTATTAAAGATAAAGCTTCATCGCTGTTAGGATCAGAAAAATCAACAATGTTTTTTTGTAGCCATTCTTCGATATTTTTAGAGCGATTATCTTCATCAGTCATTGTTCTGTAACCATTGTAAACTATTTCCTTAACTGTAGCTCCGTTTATATAAAGCATCCAGCTATAAAAATGAAAAAAGACACCTGTTTGGATGTCTTTTTGTTAAGTATAGGCTTTTTCATACGTTTTGTAGTATTCCTCGTGCTATCAGTAGCTTATCTAAAGCACTTCCGTCTTGACGAGTTAGGTTTGGCACATATCGAGAATACACTGTGAATAGCATTTTTGTGTTGCTATGACCCATTTGCGCAGCAATCCATTCAGGCGACTCACCAGCAGCAAGCCAAAGAGTTGCAGCGGTATGTCTACTTTGGTAAGGATTTCGCTTATCAAGCTCTAAATATCGTAGTAACGGATACCAAACTCGCTTTGTCACATTACGATGATTCAAAGGGGTGCCCGCTTTTGTGCAGAACACGAACTCACTTAGATGTTTAGTTAGTTTCTGCTGACCAATTAATGCATCATAAACCAGTTGGTTCATCTGAATGATACGATTCGAACCTGAGGTTTTAGTTTCGCCTATGACACCATTTACGACTGCCTGATCAACGATGATTTGTCGGCGTTCAAAATCTATATTTTTCCAAGGCAAGCCATCAATCTCACCTGTTCGCATACCTGTAAAAAATCGTACGACATAGTAAGGCTTATAATCTGCTCTCACGTTATTGATAATGAGCATGACCTCTTCTAGAGTAAAAGGACTGACATTACTTTTAGGCTCACTGAGTGGTTTTATATTCTTCCAAGGGCTGTCAAAATCAAAACGCTCAGAGGCTTCGGTCAGCACCATACGTAATGGCGTCATGATATGATTAATGCGAGACGCTGATAAAGTTCGTCTGTTATTACCATCTTTGACTAACTTGCCTCGAAAAGTCATGATTTTGGCTTTGCTAATGGTATTTAGCGGTACATTACCAAAATGAGGAATGAGGTAAATTCTAAATATATCTTCCACATTACTTATTTGAGAATCCCGCCATTCCGGCTTTTTCTCCTCTAACCAAACTTTGCTAAAGCTATCAAATCTTGAGCTTGAGTCCTTATGACTATTCGTTGACCTCATAAGCTCTAAGCTTTGAAACTGCTCAAGCTTTTTACTTTGCGGGAAGTAGTTTTCATAGCGAAAACTACCTAATTGAATATCTGCCTCCATTTTGCTAACGAAATTTTCTAGACGCTTTCGATTAGGCTTAGTGTCTGCCAGTAAGGTTTGCTCTCTACAACGTTGACCTATGTATCGGAAATCTACATACAGGTTGCCATTACGGCTATTGATACTCGCCATGATTACGCTCCCGCTGCAAATGGAATGGTATCGTCGTAGCCTGTCAGCATCAGCTCCTCAATCTTTTGCCATATAAAAAGGATCTTTCTACCTCCAAAGGGTTTGATGTAATGAACGCCCTCAATAAATACCGCATCTTTAAGTTGGTTGCGTATGGTCTTGCTGTCATATTTAATACGTTGTGACAGCTCTTCGGTTGTTAAATAGGTATAACTCATAGTAAAATCCTTACTAAAGATTAAAGTGTTATTGTCCGATAGCTTTATGACCTGCTATAGAACATAATTTACACTAAAAATAATCTTTTGCAAGACATTTTTATCTACAGTAGATTGTTTTAATATGGAGGAGGTTATGGTGAAGTGCAATTTATCTAGAATTATGGGTGAGAAAAGACTAAAGATTGCTGATGTATCTAGAGATACTGATGTCAACAGAGGCACAATTACACGCATGTATAACGAAGAAGCCACAAGAGTGGATCTAGAAGTTGTCGAGAAGCTATGTTTATATTTGGATATTGAAGTGGGCGACCTTTATGAGATAGTTAAGGAAGAAGAATAAACCTCTCTTCTTTTAGAACCCGAGACAACGCTGCGCTTATCAGTTATTACACCAAACAATATGCAGCAAACTATAGTTTCTCAAATAGGCTGAATGTTCTGTTAAATAACGAAAAGCTCTATAGAAGATTATTTTAAGTTGCAATAGCTCAAAATGTATGTATAATTTAATCTGTAGGAAGTCATTACGACTAACAGAAATAAATATTAATCTACAGGAGATTATACATGAACACATTTATTAAAACGCCGCATGCTTCAATCTGGTTAAGCGCCGAAGCAATATCGCTATCTACCAAACTTATGGTAAACCTGCAAATACAACAGGGTTCACAACTAGCAAAGATGCTAGGCGTCAATCCGATATTTTATAATAATGAAGCAGTCAGGATATGGGTGCAACGAGAGCTAAATGAAGGATTAGCGCTGAATCGTTATACCTTAACGAATCTTGAGACCAAGTTTTTGGCCATTATGAATCATTACGAGATTCCTTATTCGTTGTGATTAACGTCAACTACTTGGTTTGGAGATAACCATGAGCTTAAAACTTATTTTCGGCGCTAATGCAGATCAGTCCGACATACAACTATGTGAAGACTATTGGGCATACGGGCATGATGGGCGGTATGTAGAGTATATAGAATTACTCTGCAGACAATACCATATCGATTATCATATTTTGTTTGGCGTATTAGCGGAGTGCCAGGCTTACTTAGATGATGTTCACTGTGAGTACTGTGGACGGCCGTATCAACTTGATGTACCAGCGGATATACCTTATATCAGAAAACAATCATCTTGGTTCTGTGAATCATGTATTAGCTTTTCCGGTGGGCAGCTTACAGTTGGTAGATAATAATTTGAGATGTACTAAAAAGCCAATTAACCTCTCGATTAATTGGCTTTTTAGTTTTTCATGATTAACTAATTTTTTATAAGAGTGTCAATTTATCATACAACAGACTCACTTTCATCAGATATCGAGCTTGCAATATAACCGCTTACACATTTTCTATAGTAAAGCTACTTTAAGCTATTTCTAAATATTTTTTAGGCTTAACTTAGCTAGATACGACAAAAATTGACGTGTTTGATTACTCTACATATCAATTTTTGTAGGGTTTTGTTATATTATAAAATATTGAAATTTAGTAGTCATTGATAAGTAATACTGAATTTATAAGACTTACGATAATATAATTTTTAGTTTTCAATTTATAAGAGAGGTTGGCAAGCAACCCCGTAGTAGCTAGGCAAAAGCTAATAGCCTGAAAACTCTTTTTCACACTAATGCCGACAAACGTATTGCAGCTGTTTGGAGTAGTGTTAAACTATAAATTTTTAAAAATTAAGGCTAGGATCTCACATGTACTCAAACCCCTCTAATGTCGACATTTTAATAATGTGCGCTTTAAAAGATGAATTCGATCAGCTCTTACAAGTCAACAATGGTATCCATGAAGAATGGAGAGAGTTTAATTTAGATAATGGTCGGAATGCCGCTTATGCTACATTTAAGACAAGCTCAGATTCGATGATTAGTATTTGTGCAACTTGGGTCGCATCAATGGGAAGGGAAAGCACGCAAGCTGTAGTGGGAACAATAATAAGTCAGTTAAAACCGAAATGTCTTGCTATGAGTGGTATTTGTGCCGGAAGACGAAATAAAACTGAACTTGGAGATGTGATCTTTGCAGATCGCTTGTGGTCATATGATGCAGGCAAAAAAATTGTTGAAAACGGCAAAGAAGTATTCCAAGGTGATATGTTGCCATACAAACCTAGTGAACTAATTGTTCAAAATATGCAACGCATGAAATCCGTGTTTAAAAATCAAGACTCATCTTGGATGAATTTGAAGCCGCAGTTATCCTTAGAAGAGCAAGAGAACTGGGTTTTAAAGCATTTATTGAATAAGAAAAACCCTGTTGAACAAACTGATTTTGATGAAAATTGTCCCAACTGGTCAGAAGTTATTCAAAGACTTTGGAATAAAGGCTGGGTTGATAAACCAACTAAGTTGACCGTGTTAGGTGAAGAGCATATTCAAAATTTAATAATATTGAATCCTAAAGAACTACCAAAAGCCTCTGAGTTTTCTGTACATGTAGCCCCTATTGCTACTGGCGCTACTGTTACTGAAGATGATGGTATCTTTAATAGTTTTTCTAGCTTTATGAGAAAGGTGTTGGGTTTAGATATGGAAGGAAGCGGGCTCGCAGCATCAGCAGAAGCGTATAACTTACCTTTTATTTTGGCGAAAGGAGTTTCAGATTTTGCTGACACATATAAAGATGATCGTTATCGTATCTTTGCTGCACGCGCATCGGCAGAGTTACTAATTTTATTACTACGTAACAGTGATTTTCTATTTTCAAGCAATAACATTAAGAAAGAATCGATATCTCATTCAAATCCAAAATCTACTGAAATTATTGAGTACCTTGCTGATTTGTATCCAAATTTTGAGGAAACGCAAGTTTTATGGGAACAGGCTGGAGGTAGACTGAGTGATTTGGAAGCTAAATCTCGACCACTAAATCGTTGGCATACAATCTGGAAAAAAGTTAATCAGGGCGCACAAGTTACCCCACAAGCTCTTTTGCAAGCTATTTATAAAGAGTATCCTCACAATTCAGTTATTAAATCCTTGTTAGACTTATATTAATTACAATTTTGGAGCAGACACGATGCCAAACGTATTAGATGCGATGAATCACTTAGGTTTAATTGATAAGCTAAATGGTGATGACACCCGTTTCGATAAAATTGTTGATGCCACATCTTTGCTAGTAGATGAACTTAAAAGTGACGAGTCATTATTGATTCCTGCAGTGTTAGCAAGTATGAATAATGGTATATTGGCAGATGATACTGCTATTAAACTTGCAGAAGCAAGCTTATTACAAACGTGGAAGTCGGCAAATACGGTATATGATGATGCTCCAATTCTTATTTATAGGTCAATGCTATTAGAGGCTTGTGATCGAATAAGTAAAACAGCTAAAGGTAGAATTGCCTATATCTTATGGAACACTATTGCTGATATGCTTCCTTTTATCAAATTTGGTAATGAAGGCACAGTATTTGATAGTATCTTCCAAAATTGGGCTAAAGAAAGTGAAGAGTATTCAAGCCTAAATCTTATTAAAACTATAGAGGATATTAAAACTCCATTTCCAAGAAAGCTTCCTGACTTTAAAGCAAGTGATGACTTAGCGGAAATTCATGATTTTGAAACCATATATAATAAAATTTCTGAAGACTTTACCCAACGAGAAAGCCAATATCAAGAGCAATATCGACGTCTTAAAGAGTATGAAAATACTGTAAAAAATCATATTGCCGCTAATGAAAATCTAAAGCTTGATACTTTGTGGTGGAGTAAGTCTCTTTACTCATCTAATTCGAATAAAAGCTATAGAGCGTTTGCTCCTAAAGATGCATTAGTTATTATGACTAATGACTTGTTGTGTGCATTACAAGAAGCACCACCAGCAAGTGTTTCCTATTTATTGGCTGAAACCTTAGCTCAATTACCTAATATCGATTTCGAGACTAAGTTTTCACTCAAAGCGATTTGGGAGTACTACTCAGCGAATACAACTAAGATTCCAGAACTGGTTATTGAGAAATTTCATTCAGTATCAAAAGGTAGTTGGCTATTTAATGATTTGGTAGTTACAGCGCTTCAGGGTAAAACTATGGATACGGATGAGGCTATCGCTAAATTAGCTGTTCCTAAAGATACACAAATCAGTCTACCTGAATTAGCGCAGGCAATTTTTAGACAAGAATCTGCCAAGCAACAATTATCGAGCTGACTATGACTATTGATAAAATTTCACCTGTAAGAAGTTGTACTAATGATTCATGCCATATTGAAGATGGTGAATCTTGTGCTATGGGTGAGGATGCACCATGTGACTGTGAATTTTATACTCATGAAAATGATGATATTACAGATATACCTGAATCGAATGAATATGGAGTTTTGTGGTCAGGTAACACATTAGGAGTGCAAGACTTAAGATTACTACAGGCGAGGGATAGAAGTCTAACTGTTGGTGTATTGGGATCTCATAACACTGGAAAGACCACATTTTTATTAATTGCTTATCTAAACCATATACGCAGAGGTATTGAGCTGACTTATACATTTGCAGGCTCTAAAACTTTAGGGGCTTGGGAAAACCTATCTTCATGGCCAAGGCTTGATACTTCGAAATCTACTTTTCCTCCACATACGTCTCGTCAAGCTGAAAGAATGCCAGGATTATTACATTTGGCTCTAAGAGACAATACAGGCGAGCTAGTTGATTTGTTACTTACTGATGCTCCTGGAGAGTGGTTTACAACATGGGCATTGAATGCTGAAGATAGTAATGCTGAAGGTGCTCAATGGACGGCGATTAATTCAGATCTACTTATTATCACAGCAGACTGTAAAAAATTATCTGGAAGTGATAGAGGCAAAGCAAGAGGCGACTTAATTAATTTATTTCAGAGGCTTTCACCTTTTGCCAAAGGTAAACCAACATTTTTAGTGTGGACAAAGACTGACGAATTAGAAAACAACCCAATACCAATGAAAATTAAAGAAACTATCGTTGATAAGCTTTTGAAAAACATACCACATGCCAAGCAACATGAAGTATCCATACAGGAGCCAGACTCTGTAACCAATGTCTTGCATGCATTATTAAAAGAGCATGATATTTCAAAAAATTCTTTAGCTATTACTACCCCTATTATAGATAATACGTCATTTATGTCGTATCGAGGGAACAATGCCCAACAATAATGTTTTAGTCATTGGTCGCGCCAACAGCGGAAAGACACAATTTGCAGGTCAGCTTTATGGTCGTTTACAAGAGACTGATAGCGCATTAAAAATTAGTAAAACACCTGCAAACCTTGAGATGCTTGGTGAAGTATTAGAGGCTTTAAGTCAGGGTAATGTTGCAGGTCATACTGTTGCTGAAACGTGGGATAGTCTTGAACTACCCATTGTTAATGATAATAATCATGAATTTATTATAAATTGGCCAGAGTATGCAGGTGAGCAGTGGGATACAATTTTTTCAACCCGTTCAATGAGTGAGCAGTGGAAAGAGCAACTAGAGAGTAGTAATAGATGGCTTATTATTATACGTTTAGCCGAAGAGCTTACCTATCCAGATTTTTTAGACAAGCTACCTAATAATACTAGGCCAAAAAAACAAGATGAGCCAGCCACCTCAAGCGGTTGGGACGCAAATGCCTACTGGGTAGAGAAGCTACAGATCTTATTACACCTATCAAAGATAGGTACTAGTAAAAAAGTAAAACAACCTAAAATAGCTGTTTTGTTGTCTTGTTATGATGAATTGGACGCTGATGAGGTAACACCAAATAACGTCCTAGAGAAAAGGCTTCCTTTATTGGCCTCGTTTTTATTATCCAATTGGGAGAAGAATAGCTTAAGTATATGGGGGTTATCAGCACTTGGAAAAGACTTAAAACCAGATTCTAATGACGATGATTTTATTGATGAAGGTGCTGAGAATCAAGGGTGGGTAATAGCACCTAACGAAACCTTAAACAATAAAGATGCAGACTTAACTTTACCTATCAAGTGGTTACTTGATGATTAATACAGACGCAATCTATCCTATTTATGCATCGTATGGTGCGAAGGACAATAAGCATCAACTCATTGGATGTACGAATTCTAAGATAAAACTACCTAATCAGCTTTTATCTGTCACTGATAAGCCTGCTGGTTATTTATCAGCAGATACCGTTTGGTATCCTGTTATTGGATGTGATGTCTTCGATGATTTTTGGTGTATATGGTGTATTTACCCAGATGATAAAGCGTCTAGAGGGGGTATGGTCAAGAGTCAGGTTGCTTTAATGCCTGTAGAAGAGGCTATTAAAATAAATGATTTAACGGAAATTTTAACGTTTATTGCCGGCATAAATGAATTGCCAACTATTTCAAGTTCGCAGTTAGAATTTTTTTTTCAATCGCTAATTCTACAACCAAAACCTATATTAATCATAGAGAATTTACTGGTATTTTCCACTCTTATTAATGAGCTTTGGCAAGGACTATGGCCTCAAGCACGAAGGGATTTAGTATGTAGAGTTAAGTTAAACCCTCCCCAGTCTGTACTGTCTATTGATGATTTCGAAGTGACTGTGTCTATCAAGTCAAGAGCGCTTCAATGGAAGTCTCCTTACATTCCTATTGAACTTGATAGTATTACTAATAATACTATCAGTAACCATGATGAACCATCTGACAAGGCCATTAAATACCTTATAAATCGTGATGATGATACGCTTAAGAAGTTGCTAGAATCAACCCTAGCTTTAAATGAACCTGCATTAAAACGGTTAAAAAAACTATCAAGAACAGCTAATTTATTAGATACGTTCATTAATGAACCATCTACATCAATCGCAATCGATCTAGTTAGAAATATCTTATCTTTTATAGATACTGAAAACTATTGGAATACATATCTCAATGAAGTATTAAATTATATTGTTAATAACTTTAGTCAGATTAATCTGTCTGAAGCGATGAGAATGCGAAACTTAGAATTTAAAAAAATGTGTAAGGTTAAAAATTTGTCACAAGCTTTAGAAACCTACGTAAAGAACGAATTTACTTCATGGTCAGAGCAAGATAGGTATAACCTACTAATTAAAATTGATTCTAAAGAGAATAACTGGTGGTATCAGTCTTTAAAAGTAGGCATATCAAAAGGTATTAACACCCTGTCTATAGAATGGCTTGAGCAAGCCATTGAACTCATAGTAAGTAAAGAGCTGTCCTTTTTATCTCATGAAGCCATTTTAAATAATATTGAAAGCGAATTACTTGAGCGTTTGTTACTAAAAGAATTAGATAATCAGCAATTAAATCTTCTTAAGGACTTTTCGAATGCGAAAAGATGGCCGAAGATATACGCGTGGTGTGTTTATAAATTAGAAGAATCGACGCTGGCATTTATAGAAGTGTTATCATTTCAAAATAACAATATTATGGGTTTTAGGTATTTATTTGAACTATATGGTGCTAAAGATAGTTTAATTGTTTTTAGAAGCTTGGATGATAGTCGTATACTTGAGTATCTAATGAGTATGCATGAACTAATTGAAGATTTATTGCAATATTTAGAGTTAGAAGAAACAATAGATAAGCATATATTATCTATTGGCTATAGTAATGGTATATCAATACCACAGACAACCGTCAGAGATACGGAGTTAGATAAAATTTTACTTAGCGCTTCAAACGGTGAGGAAGTATATGGATTGATTGCATCAATAGCAGATAGTGAATTTAAATTCAATCTAGCAGAACGAACTCTCTATAAATTAAGAAAGGGCTTTGAATGGGAGAGGTTAAATAATAATGATTCTAATGTGTTACTGGATATACTAAGTCAGTATATTGTTGAGAATAATATTAATGACCTTGAAGATGAGTATGTTCAAAAAAGTATAAAAACTAAGTATCTAAATTCAAAAGTAGCTCCTAAGATAATTAATTTTTTAATAAATTGGAAAGCCGACCTTAGTGAATCTGAAGTGATGACTATTCTACATTATTACACTGATAATGACTGGAGTTCATACGGTAAGATACTGGGTGAGTATATAAGCTCAAGAAATTGGAAGAAATTGAGTCTTACACTATATGAATTACGTAAGAGCAAGCCATTATCTAATGAAGCTTTGGTACAATGCTATGAGCTATTACCGCAGATCAAAAAATATAATTATTTATTCAGTTCTAAAAATAGTACTGGAGAAATACCCGATAGTTTTATTCTCTCTCAATTTGCAGAAGTATGCGCTAATCTAGACGATTCTGAATCTTTACAAATAATTTGGGAAAATGCGGGTGGAAAAAGAAGACATTTAAGTTCGAAAGGAACTCACGGTGAACAGTGGAACAAGGCAATAAGGAAAGCAAGTAAAGGTAAAATCGAAGGAGGTTTAACAACTTTAGTCGATATTATATTAGAAGAATATCCGAATAATAAAGAATTAAAGTATTTTAAAACATTAATTGGTGATAGAAATATGTAAAGCATTTAATCCAAGCATAAGAATATACATTGTCTATCTGTTGTGGCGTAACAACCTATTACCTATCCATGAAGGGATATACTAACAGTTTTTATATTTGTTAAAGAAGTTGGTATAGTAAACACACTCTAAAAATGTTACATCGAAGCTGATGGAAATTTTTGCAGCCTCTGTCTGCGTAGGCACAGAAAGCCAGAAAATTTTTATCAGCTTTGCGGATAGATAATGGGCATGACATTTTTGTTTAGTATCTACTATAGCCTCTTGGGCCAGATTTGACTATCGAAGAAATTAGATTTATTCGTGGCCAGCTTGATATTGCAGTTCAACAAAGGCAAACGGTTGGCCGAGCTTATCTTTTTCATATTAGTCATGATGTCTATCATCCAAATCGACTTGAGAACCAATTAATTAAAACGGCATTGGATTACGTACAGCAGCACTGTAGGAGTTCTGAGAACTGGCGACTGGCCAATGAGCTATCACATATCTTAGACCCTATAACGAGTCTTAGAGAGCCTCTAAACTCAATGCCCAAATGGTCAGATATCGAAATACTGCAATCCTACCGATCAATAAAGCCATGGTGCCAGCTAATACTTGAAAAGCTTAATCCAAACTTTCAAAAGGGAGAGCACAGGGGTATTGCATTGTTATTCCCAATGGAAATTTTGTTCGAAAAGTATGTAGCAAGATGCCTACGACGAGATATTAAGGCGCCCTGGCAACTAACAACACAAGCTTCTAGTAAGCACATGGTGAATAACCAAAAAGGTTTAAAACCGCGCTTTCAATTAAAACCTGATCTATTAATCAGTAAAGAAAGAAGAAATCACCATGTACTTGATACTAAATGGAAGTTAATAAGCTTCAATAACAGTGATAACAATTTCAATATCAGTCAGTCGGATATTTATCAGTTATTTGCTTATGGTTATAAATATCTGAACGGGTGTGGGGACATGATGCTGATTTATCCTAAGCATCATCAGTTCGAAATACCTTTGGAGTGTTTTTATTTAGCAGAAGAATTGAGATTGTGGGCTATACCATTTTGTATTGAAACTGACAAAGTGGTTATCGGTGAATGGATAGAAAGGTTTCTGTCTTTATCTTAAACTTAGTTTGAGGCTAATCCTTTAAGCTCCCAAACTTATCGATAAGCATAAAAATTGGCGATCAGTTACCGTTAGCAACTTTTAACAACCTTGGTCACAAAATGGTCACCGTTTGGTCACTGAGCACTTGGTCACCGATATCCAAAAGGCAGAATGCATGCATAAAAAATTATCATTTATGCATTGTTAAAGAGTAGACCATTCCGTAAAGACCAATCGAGGGAAAGCGCCAAGACCTTATAGACAAAAGCTCTAAAAGAAAAATTAGACACAAAAAAACCTCAAGTAAACTAATACTTGAGGCGAAACTTGCTTAAACTCGAGAGTTTAAATTCGTTTTAAATATGGCGCAGCGGACGGGACTCGAACCCGCGACCCCCGGCGTGACAGGCCGGTATTCTAACCAACTGAACTACCGCTGCTTAGGTCGTCTTAGCATGTTTTGCCACTTGCCAATAAGTGGTGGGTGATGACGGGCTCGAACCGCCGACATTCTGCGTGTAAGGCAGACGCTCTACCAACTGAGCTAATCACCCTGAGTGAGGATAAAACGAAGTACTGCTTCGTCTGAGCGCAAGAGAATTTACATTGTCGTAAATTCTAGGAAACGACGCATCCAAACTAGGTATTACTGAAATCCTTTAAATAGGATTTTCTAAAAGTTTTAACATTCAAAGTTGTCACTCTTTGAATAACTTTCAACAGAGGATAACTAAATAAAGCCTCGCTCTGTGGGTGTGTATTATATACATTTACACATGGCTGTCAAACCTTATTTACTATTTTCTGGCGTATTTTTTCTTAATTTAGTAGTAATAAAAGCAAGCTTTTGTTTTTATTAGTTTTATATTTTATAGAAAATCAATATTTTTTTAGCTTATCATTTATTTAGCTGCTAGCGCCCGCTCGATATCTGCTTTAAGTGCTTCAGGTTTGGTGGTTGGCGCATAACGGTCAATGACCTGACCATCTGTCCCAATTAAGAACTTAGTAAAATTCCATTTAATACCGTCCGTTAGTAGGCCGCCCTTTTGATTTTTTAACCATGTAAATATTGGATGGGCATTATCTCCATTAACTTCTACCTTTGCCATCATCGGAAAGCTAACGCCATAATTCTTTTGGCAAAACGCGCCAATCTCATCATTAGTCCCAGGGTCTTGAGCGCCAAATTGATTACAAGGAAATCCAATAACGACCATTCCTCGGTCTTTATATTGTTGATATAGCGCCTCTAGCCCTTCAAACTGCGGGGTAAAACCACATTTACTGGCGGTATTGACGATTAATAATACTTTACCTTTATAGTCAGAAAAGGCTTGCGAGGTGCCATCCATACGTTCAGCGGTAAAATCGTAGATAGTGCTCATGATTCATCCTTAACTTGATTGTTTTATTATTTTTATCATAAATTTGCGCATTGATAAGAAAAAAGGAAGCACCACGTACTTCCCTTTTCTCATTCTAATTTTAGCTAAAACATTAACTATATTGATACTTATTATTCAGCTTTATCCAAATCGATAGACACTGAGTTAATACAGTAGCGCATGCCAGTGGTTTCGCGCGGCCCGTCAGGGAATACGTGTCCTAAATGCGCGCCGCAATTGCTACAGGTTACCTCGGTACGGCGCATGCCAAGCGAATTGTCTTCATGCTCATCGATAGCGCTATTATCTATACTCTGATCGAAGCTTGGCCAGCCACATCCTGCATCAAACTTACTGTCCGATTCAAACAGACTCGCACCGCAGCCTTTACAGCGATACACCCCTTTATCATTGACATCATTATAAACGCCAGTAAACGGACGTTCTGTACCCTTCTCACGCATTACGTGATACTCATCAGCACTTAGGCGCTCTTTCCAATCTGCTTCGGTCAGTTGGCTGATTTCTTCTTTGCTCAATTGATTGTCTTGCATTATTAATCCTTATTATAAGTCGGTTATCTCATTTGTTGAATGTCGTCTACTCACAAATTTATCGTTTACTTTTATAACAACGACAGACTTTATCTGCTGTTTATTGACCGACTATTCAAGGCATAATTTAAAATCATAATGTTTAAAAATTCAATGTATAAGTGTGCTAATCATATGGATTATATAAGTCAGCGGCTAGCACGAGTGTTTGCGAAATAAGAAAAATGTAGAGGCTTAAAATATAACAAATTCTCTTGTCGCTTGAATGAGTAAAGTTGTAACTTTATTAAACGAGTACATTGATTGTCTTGTCTTATTAATGCGTCATTTACGAAATGAAGATGGTTCAAGCAACACAGAAATATAGAGGAACTAAATTAAAAATAGGATTTGCAAGTTATTCTTGCAAATTAATGCCTACGTTAAAATATTGAAACTATTACTCATATTTATACTTGCATTAAGATATCATATGCAATAATATCTTGCATTAGTACTAGATTATATTTAATAAGAGGTTTCAATTATGGCTGATAGCGAGATTTCACAGGCTAATAAAGGCACGCAAGCTGAACGATTGGTACAGCTACGCCGCGATAAAGGCATGACCGCCGAGCAATTGGCGCAAGCGATGACTGCAGCAGGTGCAAAGGTCAGTCGCGGTGCTATCTCTAATTGGGAGCGCGGTACCAATGGTATTGTGTCATCGAAGCTACCAACGCTAGCTCGTATCTTAGGTTGTAGCGAAGGCTATCTATTGCGTGGTGAGCTGCAAAATGACATGGACAACAATGCAGATTCAAATAGAAGTGTGCCTGCTGATAATGAAAATGAATCGCTACCCAATCGAAGAGCTTCCGCTCAGACAGCGTCAATTATAAAAACAGCCACAACCTCTACTCCAATAACAAACCCACAAAACAACCCGATAAGTGGTCACGCTATGAATCCAATTAAAAAATCCGATAAATTACAAAACGTTTGCTATGACATTCGTGGTCCTCTTTTGCAGACGGCCAATAAAATGGAAGCTGAAGGCAAACGTATTTTAAAGCTTAATATTGGCAACCCTGCCCCTTTTGGCCTAGAAGCGCCGCACGAGATTTTGCGTGATGTGGCAATGAATCTGCCAGAAGCAACTGGATATTCAGACTCTCAAGGGATTTTTGCTGCCCGTAAAGCGGTCTTGCAGTATTATCAATCCAAGGGTCTACTATCAGCTGTTGATGTTCGCGATGTTTATTTGGGCAACGGCGTCTCTGAACTGATTGTGATGACCATGCAAGCTTTGATGAATGATGGCGACGAAGTCCTTGTGCCAATGCCTGACTACCCGCTTTGGACGGCAGCGGCTAATTTAGCTGGCGGTACAGCGGTGCATTATCGCTGTAATGAAGACGACAATTGGCATCCTGATATCGAAGACATCAAAGCCAAAATCACGCCTAAGACAAAAGGCATTGTGGTTATTAATCCTAATAACCCAACGGGCGCTCTTTATAGTGATGAGGTACTGTTGCAAATTATCGAGGTCGCAAAAGAGCATGATTTAATCATCATGGCCGATGAGATTTACGACCGCATTCTCTATGATGATATGGCGCATACGCCAATGAGCACCTTAACCGATGAGGTCCTTGTTTTATCTTACAATGGACTGTCAAAGTCACACCGAATCGCTGGATTTCGAGCGGGTTGGATGATGGTTTCTGGTAAAAAAGACCATGCTGCCGACTTTATCGAAGGCCTAGATATGCTGGCATCTATGCGCCTATGTTCTAACGTTCAAGGTCAATATGCGATTCAAACGGCAATGGGCGGCTATCAAAGTATGAAAGAGCTCACTTCCAAATCAGGACGGCTATCAAAGCAGCGTGAACTGGCCGTTTCACGTCTTAACGCCATCAAAGGTATTTCTTGCACCATGCCGCAAGGAGCCTTTTATTGCTTTCCAAAGATGGATCCTGAGGTTTATCCTATCAAAGATGACATGCAGTTTATGATGGATTTATTGATCGAGGAAAATGTCTTGATGGTTCAGGGAACTGGGTTTAACTGGGACGCGCCTGACCACTTCCGTCTGGTATTTTTACCAAACTTACATGATTTAGAAGACGCGATGGATCGCCTAGATCGCTTTTTTGCCAAAAAACGTAAGCAATTTGGTACCGATTAAGGTTTACCTGACCATAGAAATAGACATAAAAAAACGCTTATCAA
>NZ_DKGQ01000037.1 GCF_002453355.1 Psychrobacter sp. UBA6766
TATCTAGGACAGCCCCAAAATTTATATAAATTACCGTTAAAATAAGCTAAATAATTCTCCGAAAGTAAGATTAATTTTGCTATACTAGCGCGCTTGGTAGACTAGGCGATCGCCGCTGCACACTGGCAATAGATGGCGCAGGGGAGGAAAGTCCGGGCTACATAGGGCAGCGTGCCAGCTAACGGCTGGGCAGAGTAATCTGACGACCAGTGCAGCAGAGAGTAGACCGCCTTTAGTGTCTAACACTATCGGTAAGGGTGAAAGGGTGCGGTAAGAGCGCACCGCGTGGCTGGCAACAGTTCACGGCACGGTAAACTCCACGCGTAGCAAGACCAAATAGGCATCGGCATGGCGCGGCCCGCGTTCGATGCGGGTAGGTTGCTTGAGCGTATCAGTGATGATACGCCTAGAGGAATGATCGTCCACGACAGAACCCGGCTTATCGGTCTACCAACTTTTTTATGGTTTGTTTTTATCGTTAGCAGTATGAATATTTGCCATAAATTTGAATAAAATTCACATTTTTTGCAAAAAAACGATAATTAGGGGTTGACGATAGTCATCTCTATCGGTATTATACCGAGCCTTAAATGGCGATGTAGCTCAGCTGGTTAGAGCGCATGACTCATAATCGTGAGGTCAAGAGTTCAAGTCTCTTCATCGCCACCATATTAGTAAGACCAGTAGTATTAAAAATGCCAATCATTATGTGATTGGTTTTTTTTTGCCTGAATTTTATCCATTATCTATCACTGTCTGCGCACTTTATATTATCTCTCAGCGAGTCATTATTTTTGAATTTTTATCGCGCTTGATTCACGTCATGTACCAAGCAACATCTTGCTAATAAAATCGCCTTACTTTAGCGCGGAAAACTGCTAGAATACTCTCACATGTCTGCGCCTATGAATAAGCTCACCATTTGAGTTAATAAACTGTTTGATTTAATAAACAGTATAAGCGCCATGACTTTTAGCGAGATAGATAATCTCGTCACTTATTACTCAGATATCGGTGTATTGGCTGATATGAACTATAAGTAAGCATTCTATCGATTCTACCTGACAGTATTTACTAACAGCATGTATTTTCGTTATTCAATCCTCCATTATTTAGTAGGCGCTTTGTGACTGCATTAGCCAATATTCGTAACTTTTCTATTATTGCCCACATTGATCATGGCAAGTCGACCCTTGCCGATCGTTTTATTCAGATGTGCGGCGCCTTGCAAGATCGTGAAATGCAGGCGCAAGTTCTTGATTCGATGGACATTGAACGTGAGCGCGGCATCACCATTAAAGCCCAGTCCGTAACTTTATTTTACGACCACCCTAATGGCGAGCGTTATCAGCTGAATTTTATCGACACGCCCGGTCATGTCGATTTTTCCTACGAAGTATCACGCTCATTAGCCGCTTGTGAAGGCGCGCTATTGGTGGTTGATGCCGCGCAAGGCGTGGAGGCACAGTCGGTTGCCAACTGTTATACCGCCGTTGACCAAGGCTTAGAGGTGATGGCGGTCTTAAATAAAATTGACTTGCCACAAGTTGAGCCTGAGCGTGTTATTCAAGAAATCGAAGATATCATTGGGATTGATGCCGTTGATGCGCCACGTGTATCGGCAAAATCTGGTCTTGGTGTTGATAAGTTGCTAGAAGCGTTAGTTGAATTTATTCCAGCGCCAACGGGCGACCGTGAAGGTCCGCTACAAGCGTTGATTATCGATTCATGGTTTGACAGTTATTTAGGTGTGGTCTCACTCGTGCGCGTCCGTGAAGGCACGGTCAAAAAGGGCGATAAAATTTATATCAAATCGACCAAAGAAGCCCATCTCGTCAGCTCGATTGGTGTCTTTACGCCAAAGCCTTTAGACACGGGTATTTTGGAAGCCGGTGAAGTGGGTTTTATCATCGCTGGTATTAAAGACATCGCGGGTGCACCAGTCGGTGATACGATTACCCATGCCAAAACACCGGACGTAGATCGTATTCCTGGTTTTAAACAGGTTACGCCGCAGGTTTATTCAGGAATGTTTCCAGTCGATGCTAACGACTTTGAAAAATTCCGTGAAGCCCTACAAAAGCTACAAATTAATGATGCTTCGCTATTTTTTGAGCCTGATACCTCGGATGCGCTTGGTTTTGGTTTCCGCTGTGGCTTTTTAGGAATGCTGCACATGGAGATTATCCAAGAACGTTTAGAGCGTGAATATGACTTGGATCTCATCACCACTGCGCCGTCGGTTATTTATGAGATTGAAAAGAAGAACGGCGAAGTCATTTATGTGGATAATCCATCAAGATTGCCTGAGCCAAATAACATTGAAGAGTTCCGTGAGCCGATTGCGCGCTGTCAGATTTTGGTACCACAAGATTACTTAGGTAATGTCATGACGATTTGTATTGAGCGCCGTGGTGTTCAGGTCGATATGCGTTTTATGGGTCGCCAAGTGCAATTGATTTTTGATATTCCAATGGGCGAGGTGGTCATGGACTTCTTCGACCGTCTAAAATCCGTCTCGCGCGGATTTGCGTCACTTGATTATAATTTTGAGCGTTACCAAGCTGATAAATTGGTCAAGGTTGACGTGTTGATTAACGGTGATAAGGTCGATGCGCTTGCGATGATTGTACACCAAGATCAAGCTCGCTTCCGTGGTAACCAGCTCGTCACTAAGATGAAAGAGCTGATTCCGCGTCAGATGTTTGACGTCGCGATTCAAGCGGCGATTGGCAGTCAAATTATCGGTCGTAGTACGGTGAAAGCGATGCGTAAAGACGTCCTAGCCAAGTGTTATGGCGGCGACGTGTCGCGTAAGAAAAAGCTACTCTCGAAACAAAAAGCCGGTAAAAAACGCATGAAGCAAGTGGGTAACGTAGAGATTCCACAAGAAGCCTTCTTAGCCGTCTTGCAGGTCGATAATTAGACATTGCTTGCCTTGTAAAAGGTAAAAAGAGAGCAAGAATTAACACAGTCAGTTTTAATGCAAAAATAGTTTGATCATCAGCTCGTTAATAGGCAAATTCGTATGGATTTTGATTTTAATTTAATTTTAGTGCCATTAACCATCGGCTTAGGTATTATTTGGCTACTAGATAAGCTGACGCTCAAACAGCGTAAAACAAGAGGTCGCGGTAAAGAAAGCTTGTTGGTACGTTGGGCGTATGATTTTTTCCCTGTATTGGCGGTGGTGTTAATTGTACGCTCATTTTTGATTGAGCCGTTTAATATTCCCTCATCATCAATGGTGCCAACGTTATATACGGGTGACTTTATCGCGGTGAATAAATACGCGTATGGTGCACGTCTGCCGCTGACTTATAATAAGGTGCTTGATACAGGTAAGCCTGAGCATGGCGATGTGGCGGTTTTTCGCTATCCTGAAAACCCAAGTATTTATTATATCAAGCGTGTGATTGGTCTGCCGGGTGATACGGTTAATTATGATCAAGGGACGCTAACAATCAATGATGTCCCTGTTCCTACCAAAGCGGTAAATTTTGATGCCGATTCCGAGCTAACGTCACAGTTATATCCAGCAGGGCAAGTGGCACCAGGACAAGTATTGAGTGAAGACAATGCCATACGAATGGGTCAACAAGAAGAAAGTCAGGCAAAGTATTTCGAAGAGATTCAAGGCGACAACAAACACTTGGTTCGCTATTTAGCGGATATGAATAGTTCGCAATACGCGCCATTTTTACAGCAAAAATCCCCCGAAGTGGTCAGCTCTGGAGGAACAGAATGGCAGATTCGTGTGCCAGAAGGTCATTACTTTGTGATGGGTGATAATCGCGATCGTAGTGCTGATGGGCGTTTTTGGGGTTTCGTTCCTGATGATAACTTAGCAGGAAAAGCGGTCTATATTTGGATGCATAAACCGCCAGGACTGAACTTACCAACCTTTAAACGTAATGGTAGTATTGATTAGTATGATCGATGCACTAAAGATTGATTTACCGATAATAGTTTGTGCTAATATTAGTGCTATCCAATAAACCGCCCGCTAGTCTATAGTTATCAAAAGATATCAAATAAAAAAACGATAATATCAAGTGTTATTAACAAGATAGTTTTTTAAAGTATGGCGGTTTATATATAGTAATTTACCCTTTGAGAGGTCTTATGGTGCAACAGTTATCTGGTTTGTCTTCACAGCGCGGCGCTAGTGTGACGAGTGTCGTTTTTATCATTATTGTTTTGGGTGTGGCTGCTAAATTGATAGTTGCTATCGTTCCTGCGCAAATTGGCGACTATCAGCTGACGAAAACCTTAAGTGCACAGCTTAAAGAGTCCAATGCAAATAAAGAAACGGCCAAGCAGTTTGTAGAGCGCGTGAATAAACAGTTATCCATTAACGCCGATTACGATACGAAAGCAGAAGAAGTTTTTACCTTTACCGATAAAAAAACAGGCCAGCTAGCTATCTATAAAAAGTACGAAACCACCAATAACTTTTTTGGCAATATCGATATCGTTAATCGATTTGAAGGTGATATTGATTCTACCACCGCCGAATAATTCATATTTTAAACCATAGAAAGCCAAAAACGGTTTTTTAAGATTTAATTTTTAAAGACTTTTTTAAAGCTATTTTGAAACACCATCATTTCATAACATTTATTGATGAAACAAAAGGGATAATCACAAACCACGCATGAAACCAACTTCGCAGTATCCTCAGACGGTACCTAATCCCCATAAAAATAGTGTGTCTGATGACGCGCTTATTATTAGCTCAGAATTTATTCAACGGTTAGCGGTATTGTCGCGCAAGTTGGGTTATGTGTTTAATGATTTAAGTCTGCCTAAACTGGCGCTTACTCATCGCTCGTTTGATAGTAAAAAAAACTACGAGCGCTTGGAGTTTTTGGGTGACGCGCTATTAGGAATGATAATCGGTGAAGCTCTATATCATCGCTATCCTACGCAAAACGAAGGCCGCCTCACCCGTATGCGGGCAACTTTAGTACGGCAAGAATCGCTAGTGATTATCGCACAAAATCTAGAGCTCTCTAATCAACTGATATTAGGAGTTGGTGAGCGTAAAGGCGGCGGGCGCAATCGTGCTTCTATCTTAGCCGACGCTGTAGAGTCGTTAATTGGCGCTATTTATTTAGACAGTCAAGATATGGATATTACCCGTACTTGCGTGCTTTCCTGGTATGGTGATCTCATAGACAATGTAAGTGATCAAAAAGCGCTAAAAGATGCCAAGAGCCGTTTACAAGAATGGTTGCAATCTAAGCAGTTTGATTTGCCGCATTATGAGCTGATGGAAACCCGTGGTAACGCCCCGCATCAAGTTTTTGTGGTACGCTGTCAGGTCAATATTAATAATTGTCCTGATATTACTGAGTCTGGTGAAAGTCGCCGGATCGCTGAGCAAAAAGCGGCGGAACTCATGATTAATCAGTTGCATAAATTGCCGGGACAGCCGAAAAGACGTACTTAACTTTTTAAAGTTAATTTTTTAAAACTGCTTTTTACAATATTAAATTCAATGATTCCAGTAAATGATTTCAATGAATTATTTGTTGAAACGTCCAATACTTTTAACATGATCAGTCTTATGCCGCTTTTATTTCAACGACTATCAAGCGCCATGACTGATGACAACCTCCATAGGATTAACCCATGAGCAACCACAATGATTTGTCATTAAATAATGAAGGCAATGCTAAAAATATGACCGAAAACCCAGACACGAATTCAAACCAAAGTATTGCTGAATCAAATGACGTTATACAAAATGATGTGCAGAAAAACAATGCTAGATTAAACGATGCTAAGCTAACTATTGATAGCTCAGAAGATGAGACTTTAGAAAACCCTGCGTTAGAAAGTAACGCATTAGAAAATGATTTGACTATTGAAGAATTCTTTTCACCAAATAATAAAGCGACTATTGCTGATGACTTTAAGGCAGGATATGTGGCCATTGTTGGTCGTCCGAATGTAGGCAAATCAACCTTGATGAACCATTTGTTGGGCCAAAAACTGTCTATCACCTCGCGTAAACCGCAAACGACCCGCCATCGTATTCACGGTATTTTGTCCAATGACGAGATGCAAGCAGTCTTCGTTGACACCCCAGGCATTCATCGTAAGGAAGTGCGCGCTATCAATGAGCGCATGAATAAAGCCGCCGTCTCTGCACTGGTCGATGTTGATTTGGTGTTATTTGTGGTTGATTCTGATCAGTGGCGCGATGATGACTTATTAACACTACAAAAACTTGGTGATACCAATCTAACCGTAGTCTTGGTGATTAATAAAGCCGATACGCTAAAAGATAAAGGTAGCGTGTTACCCCTGATTGAAACGTTTAACGAAAGTTTTGATTTTGCTGATATCGTCCCTGTCTCGGCCTTAAAAAACCAAAACCTAGATCGCTTGCAAGAAGTGATCGCCTCACATTTGCCAATCGCGGAGCCGATTTACGATAGCGAGCAAATCACTGATCGCTCAGAGCGCTTCTTAGCCAGTGAAATCATCCGTGAAAAAATCATGCGTAGTGCTGGTGATGAAGTACCCTACGATTTAACGGTTCAGATTGATGGCTTTAAAGACGAAGCGGCTCATATTGACCCAAAAACAGGTCGTCCGCGTAAAGCTTGTACCTTTATCGATGCGACTATCTATGTTGAGCGTAGTGGGCAAAAAGCAATCGTCATTGGCGATAAAGGTCAACGTATCAAACAAGTCGGTATGGATGCACGTAAAGACATGGAACAGCTGTTTGATAAAAAAATCATGTTGACGTTGTGGGTAAAAGTGAAACGCGGTTGGTCTGATGATGAGCGTGCTTTGACCAGTTTAGGATATTAATAGCAATTAAAAAAGCGTGGTGAGCAGTTGTTTATATCACCACTGCTGAGGTAATAATCCATGCGTAATGAAGCGTTAATCGGTTATTTATTACATCAGCGCCCCTACCAAGAAAAGCGCGCCTTATACTATCTATTTTCTCAGCAACATGGTGTCATCCATGGCATTGGCAAAAAAGGTGCGCCGCTTTTTACGCCACTGCAACTCTTTGCCAGCGGTAAACGTGATTTAAAAACGTTCAGTCAAATTAATATTGCGCCGTTAAATGCTATTCAATCGCCTTCAGAGCAAAAAGATGAGGACGCTAAATTTTCAGAAGCGCTGTATCATGAAAGTATCAGTGGCCAACATCAGTACGCTGCCCTTTATCTAAATGAAATATTGTGGCGGCTATTACCCACTGAAGATCCTATGCCAACCTTATGGCAACACTACCAAAATAGCCTACAGCAGCTTAAGCGGCCTTTAACTGCTGACGAGCTGCGTTTGTGTTTGCGTCAGTTCGAGACATATTTATTTAACGAGTTGGGATTTGCCTTAACGTTAAAACATGACAGCCTTGACCAATCTATTGAATCCAAATCCATTTATCGTTTCTTACCTGATGTGGGCTTAGTGCCTATTGTCTACGATGATGATAATGAAAGAGCTGTCGCACAAACCATTTTCAAAGGTAGTGAGATTTTAATGATGGTAGAGCAGGGTATATCGACGGTAACCCTTAACGCTTGGTCGCGTTTGCACCGACAATTAACCGACCATTTGCTTGATTATCAACCATTGCAAAGTCGCTTACTTTGGCAACAGCAACAGCGCTATCAGTCTTAGCTTTAAACGTAAGGTTTATCGGTATTTTATAAACTATTTTTTAGTAACTCATCTAAATATGGGTAAAAGGATTTTTTATGACTAGTACAGCAGTAAATGCATCCAACTTAAAACAAACTTCAAAAAATACTCTAAAAAAGCCGCTATTAGGGGTAAATATCGATCACGTAGCAACGTTACGCCAAGCGCGCGGTGTCAGTTATCCAAGTCCGTTAGCAGCCGCTCTTTTATGTGAGCAAGCTGGAGCCGATGGCATCACGATTCATTTGCGTGAAGACCGACGTCACATTCAAGATGCGGATGTTTACGCGATTGCTGAGCAACTGACTACCAGAATGAATTTAGAGATGGCAGCAACGTCTGAGATGCTAGAGATTGCTTGTGAGGTTAAGCCATTTTGGGTCTGTTTAGTTCCTGAAAAGCGTGCCGAATTGACAACAGAAGGCGGTCTTGACGTTGCAGGGCAAATGCCTTGGTTGACAGAGTATGTCAGCAAGTTACAAGCAGTAGGTATCAAAATTTCTTTATTTATTGACCCTGAAGACAAGCAGATTGATGCTGCGGTGAGCTGTGGCGCTGACGCGATTGAGCTACACACAGGCGCTTATGCTGAGGCGGGATTGGCTGGTAATGTCAGCAGGACGAACGATGAGCTTACACGGATTAAGCAAGCCGTACATAAAGCCCAACGGGCTAATGACAAGCTTCTGATTAATGCGGGTCATGGTTTGACACGTGATAATGTCCACGCTATTGCCCAAATCGACGGTATATATGAGCTAAATATTGGCCATGCGTTAATTGCTGATGCCGTCTTTGTTGGATTAAAACAGGCTGTTATTATGATGAAATCTGCTATGCATCAAAGCATTTAATCTCTCATCCAATCTCATTATTTTTATTGCCCACATTCAGTAGGGTGGTTTTCGTTGGGTTTATAGGTAATACCCCCACCTTGGTTGAATGAGATTTGATACATAGTATGATTGTAGCTTGAGGTCGGACAGTATTTAAAATGACCAAAATGCCCACGAGGACTGCCACTGTTACCCCAAAATTTTGTGTAATGACGATTGTTTCCTACGCGTAAATATAAAGTACGGTATTTGGGGTTTAAAGTCTGCTCTAGTAGCAGGTCATCAATTCCTAAATCGAAGTTCTTATTGTTATTTGTATCTAAAAATAGTAATAGCCTCTTATAGCTGTCTCTATGACACGTGCCGCCGTCATTAGAAAGGCAAACCAACAAGTTTTGTCTTCTAATGTGGCTTTCAGCTTTCGCTAATTTTAGAGTATTTTTAATTTGGTTCTCAATACGTTTTGCTTCCATACTGGCTAATTGCTCTAAGATATACGGCGTCGCAATCATTACGATAATAACTAAAACTGTGACTGTAACAATCAGCTCTATTAAGGTAAAACCGTATTTACTTTGGGCTTGAAAGCTAGATTGTTTTCTTGCCAATACTTTATATAATTCAATCATCAGAGACTGCTACCTATATAAGAGCTATGGCTATATAAGAAATATGAAAAATCGACTAACTTTAAGATTACTTCTAAATTTTAAGAATGTGTAAAGCTTATTAAATTTCAGTTTTATATACAAGTCGAATAATGTTTATTGTATCGAATATAAACTAAATATATGTCTACTGTCAAAGAATGTTTCAATTCGTGAATAGGGAGTTTTAGCAATAGAGATAATCAACGATCTGTATTAAAATATCTTGAAACAATAGATAGAATTCGTTTCATCATCTATTGCGACCTAACACACAAAAGATAAAAACTGTAAAGTGTGTTAGTTGTCAGTAATTCAAGCTGGCTAATGTGTTTTAGTTATGACATTATCGTGTAATAATGTGTAGCTGGTTAACGAAAAAAGTTGTAAACTGAATTGATAATCGCTAAGCTACTTCTTAATTGGTTTTGCTTTGTAATTTCAAATTCGTAAATGATGTCTGCTTTTGGGCATCTAGAGATGCGGTTTTGCTTAACGCATTACTAAAATTATCCTTTGGAGGAAGTTCATGAAATTAAATAAAATTGCTTTGGCATTGTTTGCCGTTACAGCGGCTCCACTAGCAGCAAATGCTGGTGTAACAATTAGTCCATTATTACTTGGTTATCATTACAGTGAAGGTGATGATGACAAACAAGCCGAAATCATGGGTGATGGTGCAGGAAATGGTTTCTATAAAGAAAATGGTCTTTATACTGGTGCAGCACTAGGTATCGAGTTAACCCCTTCTACTCAGTTCCAGGTTGAGTATGGTGTATCTAATACTGACGGTGTTGGTGTAAACAGAACTACTGGAAATGATGTTCCTGGTTCATTTGACGCTGAACAAGAAATGATTTCTGGTAACTTCTTGATTGGTTTTGAAGAGTTTAGTGGTTATACTGACAGTGCATTCAAACCGTATGCCTTAATTGGTGCTGGTCGTTCTAAAATTGAAATCGAAGATGCATCAGGTGAGTTTGTTACTGGTTCAAAAGACACTATCGGTAACCTAGGCCTAGGCGCTATGTATCGTATCAACGACGCGCTAAGCCTACGTGGTGAAGCTCGTGCGATTCATAACTTTGATAACAACTGGTGGGAAGGCATGGCATTAGCCGGTCTAGAAGTTGTCCTAGGTGGTCACCTAGCACCTACCGTTGCTGTTCCTCCAATGGAAGAGCCATTAGTTGATACTGCTCCAGTAGTAGTCGTTGAGTCTGATCTTGATTCTGATGGTGATGGCGTTCCTGATAGTATCGATGCATGCCCAGGTACTCCGATGAACGTAGTAGTTGATGAGCGCGGTTGCCCAGTACCAGTAGATATCACTGATGAGCTAAAAATGGAGCTTCGTGTATTCTTTGATAATGACAAGTCAACTATCAAAAACCAATACAAACCTGAAATCGCTAAAGTAGCAGAGAAGATGCGTGAGTATCCTAACTCTACCGCTCGCGTTGAAGGTCATGCTTCTAAAACAGGTCCTTCAGCACGTTACAACCAACGTCTATCTGAAGCCCGTGCTGTTGCTGTGAAATCTATGTTGACTAACGAATTTGGTATCGAGCCAAACCGTCTATCAACTGTTGGTTATGGTTATGACCAACCAATCGCTGACAACAACACTGAAGAAGGTCGCGCTATGAACCGTCGTGTATATGCCATCATCACTGGTGACAAAACCATGACTGTTGAACAAACTAAAGATATGGTTGTTCAGTAAGTAGTCGCTACTAGTTATGTGATAACTTAATTAGTTACAAAAAAAGTCACCCTTTGGGTGGCTTTTTTTTATTTATGTGATGAGAAAAGTAAGTTATTGCATAAAATGATGGTGCAATAATGTTATACTAGCGACCCAAACACTTTGTAAATTGACAAAGTGTATATTAGCATAGCTATCTGTACGATGGATTTATCAGCATAGGTATTTGATTCTAATACTGTTAATTAATCTGCCTATTGCGCAATCATTTAATCATAAATTAATCATATCTATCTGGTTGATGGCAACAGTTTATCCAGCGGTGCTTACTGCTACTGCATTTTTTTAAGACGAAACGAGCATTTTATATGGCGAACGATATCAAACACCTGCGTAACATTGCAATTATTGCCCACGTTGACCACGGTAAAACAACTTTGGTTGATAAGCTATTACATCAATCTGGTACTTTTGGCGATCGTGCAAACATTGCGGAACGCGCAATGGATTCAGGTGATATTGAGCAAGAACGTGGCATTACGATTTTAGCGAAAAATACTGCCATCCGTTGGACAGATAACACTGATGGTACTGAATACCGTATTAATATTGTCGACACCCCAGGTCACGCCGACTTTGGTGGCGAAGTTGAACGTGTGATGTCAATGGTTGACTGTGTTTTACTAGTGGTTGACGCGGTTGATGGTCCAATGCCACAGACTCGTTTTGTGACTCAAAAAGCGTTTGAGCAAGGTCTAAAGCCGATTGTTGTTATCAATAAAATTGACCGTCCTGGTGCACGCCCTGATTGGGTTATGGATCAAATTTTTGATCTATTTGACAATTTAGGTGCTACTGACGAGCAATTAGACTTCCCAGTTGTCTATGCCTCAGCTCTAAACGGTATTGCTGGTCTGGAAGCAGACAACTTAGCGGATGACATGACACCGCTGTTTAAAACCATCGTTGATGTGGTACAACCACCACAAGTCGATGCAGATGCTCCATTCCGTATGCAAATCTCTAGCCTTGACTATAACAGCTTCGTTGGTGTTATTGGTGTTGGCCGTATTCAGCGCGGTAAAGTAAAAACCAATACGCCAGTAACCATCATCGATAAGAATGGCAAAACACGTAGTGGCCGTATCTTAAAAATTATGGGTTATCATGGTCTAGATCGTATCGAAGTAGAAGATGCACAAGCGGGTGATATCATTTGTATCACAGGTATTGATGCGCTGAATATTTCAGATACTATCTGTGATCCTAACCACGTTGAAGCATTGCCAGCATTGACTGTCGATGAGCCAACGGTATCGATGAACTTCCAAGTGAACAACTCACCATTTGCTGGTCGTGATGGTAAATTTGTGACTTCACGTAACATTCGCGAGCGTCTTGAGCGTGAATTGATTCATAACGTGGCATTGCGCGTAGAAGATACCGAATCTCCTGATAAATTTAAGGTATCAGGTCGTGGAGAGCTACATTTATCGGTATTGATCGAAAATATGCGCCGTGAAGGTTTTGAGCTTGGCGTATCAGGTCCAGAAGTTATAGTGAAAGAGGTAGACGGCAAGCTACAAGAACCGTATGAAAACGTCGTCTTCGATATTGAAGATGAGCATCAAGGTTCAATCATGGAGCAGGTCGGCTTGCGTAAAGGCGAGATGACCAATATGGAGCTTGATGGTAAAGGTCGTATGCGTATTGAAGCGACAATGCCAGCTCGTGGTTTGATTGGTTTCCGTTCAGAGTTTTTAACATTGACGTCGGGAACGGGTATTATGACCTCAAGTTTCTCACATTACGGTCCACAAAAGATTGGTGATGTTGGTGGACGTTCAAATGGCGTATTGGTTTCTATGGCAAATGGTGTTTGCTTAGGTTTCGCCCTATTTAATCTACAAAAACGTGGTAAATTGTTCGCTGAGCCACAGCTTGAAGTCTACGAAGGTATGATCGTTGGTTTGAACTCTCGTAACGATGATATGGCTGTGAACCCAACGACTGCTAAGCAGCTGACTAACGTCCGTGCCAGTGGTACTGATGAAGCGTTGACTTTAACTCCAGCAGTTAAATTTACCCTTGAGCAAGCGCTTGAGTTCATTCAAGATGACGAACTAGTAGAAGTAACGCCAAAAGCTATTCGTCTGCGTAAGCGTTATTTGACTGAAAGTGAGCGTAAGCGTCATGGCCGTAAGAAAGGTGCTTAATATAGACATATAAAGTACTTTGTAATTTATATTTTCAATATTAAAAAAGCACTCAAAGCTAATTGTTCATAATTAGCTTTGACATCGAAAACTAGCAGTATGAGGTGAGCAGAATAAAGTTCACTTTATATTGCTTTTTTTTGTGTTTAGTTTTCATATATAATAAAAACGATCTAATCAATAAGGGATATTTATTTAGATAATTTTAAAAAATCAATATCGGAAAATCTAGTTCATTATCTATATAATAATTAATTGAACTTTCAAGGAATGACATTATGAGTATGGTATCTGAGTTTAAGGAATTTGCTTTAAAAGGTAATGTGATGGATCTAGCGGTTGGTGTCATTATTGGTGGTGCCTTTGCCACTATTACAACTTCCTTGGTTGAAGACATTATCATGCCTATAGTCGCTTTTATTGCCGGCGGCGAAATTAATTTTAAAAACATGTTTTTTATATTAGGTGATGCGCCTGAAGATGTGGCCATGACTTATGATGCACTTAAGGCAGCAGGCGTACCGGTGTTGGCTTATGGTAGCTTTATCACAGTGTTGATTAACTTCCTAATTTTGGCGTTTATCATCTTTATGATGGTCAAAATGGTTAATAGATTACGTCGTAAAGATGAAGTGGAAGAAGCGGTAAAAGGACCGTCAGAAGAAGTACAGCTGCTGCGTGAGATTAGCGCTAAACTTGGTAACTCTAATATTTCAAAATAAGATTATGTCATTTACTTGCGGTAATAAAAAAAGCTAACGAAAAGTTAGCTTTTTTTATTTTAATCTAAGAACGGTTAAATTCGATGATTATTTTCTTATTTTATAACCTAAGGCTTAACTACCACATAGTCATTTGTATTGATCAGAATCTCTGAGGGCTGATCGACAACAATACGGACGACATTGTTATCAACAACTTGTGATTTATAATAATTGTCTTCGGCAACCGTACAGCCGAGGCAACGTCCCATTGCATCCCATGGCTCAACAAATAATTTCTGCTGCGCTTGGTCGGCATTGCCACCGATAAGTGAGAAGGGCAGACTAACCAGATAAGCGGCTGTGCCTGCCACAGCGGTTACTAACTGTAATGGTTTGCCGACAATAGTATCAACTGTCATGGTCTCATAAGAGGGACCAAAATCTGTTTCATCGATTTCTATCGCTGCTAAAGCAGGATTCATACTAGTAAAAATTAAGCTTGCGCTTGCCATCATGGTCAGTAATTTATATTTGACTGTGCGTTTCATTTTAGCTGGAGCGCTCATAATGATATCCTAAAACTCATGAAGTATGATTAATAGCTGCGGCTATTTCCACACAGAGACAATTTCCCTATAGGAATAATGCGACAACGATAGCTATTTTAAATACTATAGATAAATGCATTGCATTATTTATAGAATATTAGCACTATTAAAGCAAGATGTATGCTAATAAGCAACAAAAATGCGCAGCTTATCTTTATTCGAAAGACATTTTTTAGCACAAATGTGTTTATTGAGAGCACTGACTAAAATCTTGATAAATCGTACTGATTGAACCGCTCCTAAACTTGACAATTTTTTCCTTAAAAATTCTTTTATAAAGCTGCTTTAGAAATGGATTACTTGACTGGCTGACAGTTAGAACAGTAGACACTGGCACGTCCATTCAGCTTAATGTTTTCTAATAACGTGTCACAATGCGGACAAGATTCGCCTTGTCTACCATAAACATTTAAGGTTTGTTGAAAATAACCCGTTTGGCCGCTAGCAACGGTAAAATCGCGTAATGTGGTGCCACCAAGAGTTATTGCTTTTTTTAAAATTGCTTTGATATGCTCAACCAACGTGACTATTTGCTCATATGAGACTTCATGAGCGGGCGTTGCAGGATGAATGCCTGATAAAAAAAGGCTTTCTGTCGCGTATATATTACCAACGCCAACAACGACTTGCTGTTCCATAATGACTGATTTAATGGCACGTTTGATAGGCTGCTTACTATTGTTTTTATTGGCTACGTTATTAGTAGAGGTTTGATTTGAATTATCTGAGCGCTGTATTAACTGGTATAAATAATCAGCGGTGAACGCTTTCGATAATGGCTCAGGGCCCAAATGATTCAATAACTTATGGCCATAATCCTCAAACCATAATACGGATCCAAAGCGTCTCGGATCGTAATAGTGTAACTGAGTTTGGATATTATCAGCGCCATTAAAGGTCACAATTAAATGGTCATGTTTACGTTTATCGGCGCCATCGCTGTGCTGCTGTAAACTGCCAGACATTCCCAAATGAATCAGAAGTTGGCGCGGGGCTAAGGGATTCGGTTGGGTAGGAGTGCGAGTATCAGCAGAAATAAGCGGTATAAAATTTAGGATTAGATACTTAGCTCGGCGCTCGACGCTATCTAACGTGTAATCAACCAGTTGATTCAAATCATCGGGCATCGACCAGCGCAGTTTTGGTTGGAAAACTTGGACATCAACCACTTGTTGACCTAACAGGGGTTTAAGACTGGTTTTGGTGGTTTCTACTTCAGGCAACTCAGGCATAGTATTTCTTATAAGACTCTATTATGAATAAAGGGCATTTTTAAAAAGTTTCAAAAATCAATTATCAAACGACAGCGCGGCGAGCATGTAAAATACCATGCTGCTGTTCGAGCTTAGCGAGTAGCTTAGACAAATGCGCTAGCCCTGAAACTTCTACATGAAATTTTAAAAAAGCGATATTGTCGTCATTGCTTAGCGTCTCAACCTGACGGATATTGACGTTTTCTTTATCAATAATTTGGGTCAAATCACGCAGTAATCCGCGCCTATCATAGGCTTCGACATGGATATCTACTGGCTGATAACGGCCAGCTTTAACCGTCCAAGCAGCTTCAATTTCGCGCTCAGGATCGCGCTCAATTAAGCGTAGATATTCTGGGCAACCGCGATTATGCACGCTGACACCGCGTGACAAGGTAATGTAGCCAGCGATAGGCTCACCATGGATAGGGTGACAGCAGCCTGCTAAGTTAATCTCGATATTGTCTAAACCGTCGATTCGGATTTTATAAGCGTCAAGTTTCCCCGCATTTCTCGTATCAATACTAGGGGTAAAATCCTCCTCAGGTTTTTCAGGCTCTAGATCCAACTGACGAGAAATATGGCTGGTCAACTGGTTGAGACTAATATCACCCGTCACTAAACCGACCACGATATCATCGGTATTATTGACATTAAAATGCTGAGTATAATCGTTCAAATCGATACTGTTTGGATGTACCGATAAACGCTCAAGCTCTTTACTAAGCATTTGGCGACCTATCTCGATATTTTTATCGCGGTCTTGCTTATTAAACCATTGACGTAATTTTGAGCGAGCACGGTTGGTATGAATATAACCAAGCGAGGCAACCAGCCAATCACGGTTAGGTTCACGTGAAGCTTTGGTAATAATCTCAACTTGTTCGCCAGTTTTGAGTTGATAAGTCAGCGGCACATAGCGCTGATTGACGCGAGCCGCTTGCGCACGATTACCGACCTGCGTGTGCACATAATAGGCAAAATCCAATACCGTCGCGCCTTTTGGCAGCTCGGTGATATCGCCATCGCGACTAAAAATATAAATACGTTCAAGCTCGTCAAAATCAACCAGTTGTTCTTCTTCGTCAAACTCAATTTCTTCTAATTCTTCGCCTGTTAACAGTGCAGAGCGTGGTTGATTGCGCGTCTCATTATTAATAGAAAGCAGTTGTCTTAATGAGCTGATTCTCTGGTTAAGGTAATTGTCCTTTTTATTTTTTAGCCCTTCTTTGTAGTTAACGTGCGCACACATTCCAAGCTCGGCTTCAAAGTGCATTTCTTGGGTGCGGATTTGAACTTCAAGCGATTTATTCTCGGCAATAACGGCCGTATGAAGGGAGCGATAACCATTCGATTTTGGATTGGTAATATAGTCGTCAAATTGCTCAGGGATATAGCGCCATAAACCGTGAACCAATCCCAAAACGTGATAGCAATCTGAGGGGCTGGTGACCAAGACTCTTAGTGCACGAATATCATAAAGCTGATCAAAGGATAAGCCTTTGAGCTTCATTTTTCGGTAAATAGAGTAGATATGCTTTACGCGTCCTGAAACCTCGCCCTCGATATCGGCTTCCGCCAAAGCTTCATTGAGTTTATCTTGAACGCGCTCAATATAGGATTCACGTTCGCTGCGTTTTTCTGATAACAGTTTAGCGATTTCTTTGTAACGCTCGGGCGCAAGATAGCGAAACGCTAAGTCTTCAAGCTCCCATTTTAATTGAGCAATACCCAATCGGTGAGCCAACGGGGCATAAATGGTCATGACCTCACGCGCGACCCGATATTGGCGCTCTTCACTAGAAAAGGTCAATTCGCGCATGGCAAAGGTACGTTCAGCCAGTTTGATGAGCACCACGCGCACATCATTGGTGACAGAGATGAGCATGCTATAAATATTGGAGAGCTGATCGCGCTGATTATTAACGAAGTGGTCTTCTAAGCGCTTATTACTTTCGATAATTTCGGACAGTTTTCCCATCGCCAACGTATCTTTGACCAAGGTTGAGACATCAGCACCGAATTTTTTTTCAATTTCCGCTAAGCTAATAATCGCTTTACGTGCACTGCGATAGAGCATCGCCGCGACAAGAGCGTTCTCATCTTGATAAAGGTAAGTCAAGATATCGGTCATCGCAATACCTGTGACATAAGCGCCTGAACGCTCAGATTCGCTGGTATTCATATGGCTGCGGATAAACTCGCAAGCAGTAGCAAGATTCGGTACAGACTCTTGACCAATACGCTTGGCGACATTATCCAACCAAGTAGGAACGTCGATATTTATCTGATCTAAATCAATTGCTTCTAGCTCTTTTTCTGACAGCGCAGAGGCGTTATTGAGTAGCCGATTGTCTAAATACTCATCTTTGAGGTTTGGGTCGTGATCGTGGTAAGCATATTGGGCGGAGCGATCAAAGGTGGTGTGCAACTTATGAGTGGACAGCTGATACTTAATATCGTGTGGAATTTGGGCATAGCTATTGGCAGACTGATGAGAGCGTTGACTCGCGACCAGTTGTGCCGCCAATGTTGCGCTATCGGCTTGCGTGGTTTGTCCATCTACCAGCGGTAACCCTTCACGAATTTTTACCATAGCCCACTCCTCTTAGCTATTCTAAACTGATTAGAAGCCTATTTACCGTACACACCTTGAGGTTTCCATAGGCAAAGTGACAGCTATAAATCAATTCAGCCGCTAAAAAATCCCTTCTTAGCAGCTATAAAATGACAAACATAAATAATATTTCAAGCGATGAGTAAAACTACTCACGATATCTTGCTGAAGAAAGCTTAAATATATTGGCTATTATTATCTCATTTCACAAAGACAAATCAAGCAAGGCTCTGTAATGATAATGTGGTTTTCGATAACACAACGCCTTTTTAGCCCTATCATTCAAGCCATTTCTGCATAAAGTGATAAGGTTAAAAGGTCGCTCTTATTTGTAGCTGTCATGCGTTACTGTTGTGCTTCAGAACAGCGTGCGTTGAAACACAATGCGCTAAAATACTGTTCATCCAAACATCTTTCTTTAAGGTACTAGCACAACGAAAACTGACGTTAAGCTGGAACTTTCTCAAAGCGCGCAATAGACTCGACGTGACCGGTATGACAGAACATATCCATGACGCCCGCATGCGTTAAACGATAGCCTTGCTCTAATAAAGCTTTGGTATCACGAGCGAGAGTAGCAGGGTTACAAGAAACGTAGACAATACGCTCGGCATTGAACTTTGGTAGATACTGCATGATTTCCCAAGCGCCCGAACGTGGTGGATCAATGAGTAGTGCATCAAAGCCCTGATTCGCCCAAGGTTTGTCGGTGCAATCTTGGGTTAAATCTTGGCTATAAAACTCAGTATTATTAATACCGTTACGACGGGCGTTATCGGTAGCGCGGGCGGTCATGGCTTCACTGCCTTCCACGCCAACTACCGAACCAGTTTCACCGACTAAACGCGCTAGCGGTAAGCTAAAGTTGCCCAAACCACTGAATAAATCCAGTACGCGTTCGCCTGATTTTAGGTCTAGCAAATCACAAGCAAGTTTGGTCATCTGACGATTGACCGACAGATTGACTTGAGTAAAGTCCGTTGGGATAAACTCAAACGTCAAATCATACTCTGGCAATTGATAATACAAGCGTCCAAATTGCTCACTCATATTATCATTGTCAGTCAACGCAATACGCTGAATGCTATCGGCGCCTTTTGACTGTAAATAGAGCTGCCAATTGCGCGCTGCAAAAAACGTCTTTAATTTCTCGACATCAGCCTCTGACAATGGCGCTAAATGACGCACAATAAGGGCAACGGGCTGATTGCCATCAGGTAGCTCTGGCATCGCTTCGCCCATGGCTAATTCAAGCTGAGCAATTTTATCACGGCTCTCTAAGGTACTGATAAGCGCTTTTAAGTTTTCAATTTCAAAGCCAATTCGTGGGTCTAAAATATGACACTCATTTAACTCTGCTAAAAAGTTACTTGAGCGCTCACGAAAGCCAACTAAGGCTGTTTCTTTTTTGGCGACATAACGGACGCCGAGACGAGCTTTGGTGCGATAACCTAAACGCTCGCCGACCACGGGCGCTAGCCAATGATCAGGCTCGACATTGGCTTGATGAATCAGCATCTCAGCAAGCACAGATTGCTTAAAGTTAATTTGACCGTCGGGTTGCCAATGTTGCAAACTACAGCCGCCGCAGACGCCAAAATGCGGGCAGGGCGGTACAGCACGCTCAGGATTTGGATTGGCAGTGATGCTCACGGCATCGCCTTCTTCAAAACTGCTTCGGCTATTGGTGATTTTGACTAAAGCACTTTCGCCTGGTAGTGCAAAGCTGACAAAAATCTTTTTGCCGTGCTTATCTTCGATATGACCGTCCGCTTCACCAAAGCCATTACCATAAATAGCAACGCCGCGACCATCATGCGATAAACCGTCGATAGCAAAGGGTAGTGGCTCAGCGTCTTTTAAACGGCGACGCGTTTTTGATGAGGGCTTGGATTTCTTTTTGCTTGGCGGAATAGTAATGGTCTGAGTCTCGTTAGGTTGCTGATTGGTATTTAGAGTGGTAGAGATTTTGGAATCGGTGGGCTGCATAAACCTGCCTTAATGATAAAGAATAAGCAATAAAGGATAAATAACTAAAAATGAGCGTGAGACGTTAGCTGTTAAGATGTCATCTTTATAAAGACGCTCGTTAAATAAAAATGTCTGCTATGGCGCAGGCGAAGACGACCAATCAGCAATAAACTCATGATGGCGAGGACTGCCATCCGCTTGAGTATAACTTGCTAAATAATCGCGGCTTTGCTGCTGCCACGCCTCAAAATCTAGTGAGGATAATTGACCTGTTAACCGCAGCCAGCGCAGATATATCAGCCACGTATTCATCACGTCTGATTCACAATATATCGACAGCGTTTGCCAATCATGGTTGCTGACCAACTCACCAACCATACTACCATCGACATCCGTTTTACCGGGCAAACCGTATAAACTGGCAACAATATCCATGGCTTCACGGCGGCTGGCACCGTATTGGCTAAATCTGTCCATCAAATCAAGGTGACGGCTGTGAAAGCGATTGACGTAATTATCAAAACGCATATTCTTGATGCGCTCACCTTCTTCAAATAACCACGGCGCGGATAAGTCGTACTGCATCGCACGATAAATAAGCACCGGAATATCAAAGCCTGAGCCGTTCCAGCTGATCAGTTGTGGCAACTTTTCAAGGTCACTAAAGGCGCGGAAAAATTTGCTCAAAATGTCTTTTTCGCTAAATTTGTCTGCGGTTAGAGAAAATAAGGAGAATTTACCATCTTTAACATAGAGCGCAGAAATACAAACAATGCGCTGCAACGGTAGACGCATAAAGTCATGCCCCGCTTCTTGAACACGCAGCGCCGTCAACGCGCTTAACGCATCAGCGTCATTAAGCTCAGCCAGTTGCGGATAGATACGGCGGGCAGCGTCGGTATCGGCAACCGTCTCAATATCAAAGACCAAAATAGGCTTGGAAGAAAGGGCGTTTGACATAAATAATCCTGACTGTTTATAAGCTTATGGGGTAGCGTTATCAGTGCTGCCGTCAGCGTCGTTAGCATTGTATAAGCCCGTCGACAAATAACGATCGCCGCGATCACAAACGATAAAAGCAATGACTGCATTGGGGCTTTCTTTGGCAACTTCTATTGCTGCCCATGCCGCAGCGCCTGAAGAAACGCCAGCAAAAATGCCTTCGGTTTTGGCCAATTTACGCATATAAACTTCGGCAACTCGCTGATCCACATCCATGATGTCATCAACTAAATCTGCTTCAAAAATCCCTGGCATATAAGCAGCAGGCCAGCGGCGAATGCCAGCAATAGACGCTTCTTCATCAGGTTGCAAACCGATAACTTTAACGTCAGGGTTTTGCTCTTTCAGGTATTGTGCGACGCCAGTAATGGTGCCAGTGGTGCCCATAGAGCTGATAAAATGGGTGATTTTACCGTCCGTTTGCTGCCAAAGCTCAGGACCAGTGGTTAGATAATGCGCTTGTTTATTATCAGAATTATTAAACTGATCCAGCACAATGCCCTTACCGTCCGCTTGCATTTGCAGCGCCATATCGCGAGCGGCTTCTATGCCTTCATCGACTTCGATAAGCGTCGCGCCATAGGCCGCCATCGCATCTTTACGCTCTTGGGTCGAATTGGTCGGCATAAATAAAGTGATTGGATAGCCGCGCATCGCTGCCACCATTGCTAAAGCAATGCCCGTGTTACCACTGGTCGCTTCAATCAACATATCGCCTGGTTTAATATCACCGCGTTGTTCTGCCTGATAAATCATATTAAAAGCAGGGCGATCTTTTACTGAACCAGCAGGATTATTGCCTTCCAGCTTGGCGAGCAATACCGCGCCATTATCAATCTGCTCTTGCTCAGGAAGGCGATTCAATTTGACCAATGGCGTCTTTCCCACGCAATCCGCAAGGTCAGTGATTTGCGTAATAAAATTGGTATTTGACTGGGCCGTAGCGGACATAAGGAATCCTTATCGATTATTGGTTTTTTAATAGGCGCTGTTTAAATGTTAGGTACTAAGACTTTATCAAGAATAGATCAGTACTTCATGACAGTTAGATATTTATTGTGGTTAATAAAAAGTTGCGTCATTATATCATTTTGTTTTCGGCTGCGCTTAATGCATCAAGTGTTATTGGTGATAGAGCAGTTCATTTATATTTATTTATAAATCAAATGTTGAGGATAACTTTTTTAGCAATCGTCGCTGGGCGGCAATGAGCGTCAATCAATAAGATTCCCTTATGAATGGCTAACCGCCTGTCATAGAATCCTGTTAAGATAATCTCAATTTAAAGCGGTAACTTAAATAGCATTCTGCAGGTTTGATTTGTCGCGCTTGCGGTAAATAAAAGACTCCAAAAGCTGCGCAACCTATATTTCAGTCGCAAATATCCCAGCAGTAGCGTACCTTGTTTAAATGAAGCTAAAAAAACATCCGTGGAGAAAAAAATCAGCATGACATACAAAAAACGTTTCGATACCAGTAGCGCTTATGGTCAGCTGATTGTATTGGTGTTTTTACCGATTTGTTTGTTGGCAGCGGTTGGTGGCATTTTGGTATTTTATGAAACCATGCGCGCCAGCAATTCTGAGCAAGAGGCATTGGCAGAGGCGGTTCTGATTCGCTATACACCTGCGATTGCTGAATTGATTCCAGAGTTGCTAGAGCATAAGGAGCAACAAGCAAAACAAGCAAGTAGTGACAGCGCCGATGAGACGTCGCAAACCGTTATTACTAAGTTAGAAGGTATTCAAGATAGGCTGGGCCGCATGCAGTCCGAGCAGCATGTTCAGCGTATTGCAATTATCAATGCGAATAATGAAGTGCTAGCAAGCGTTGGTTACGGTATCGATGAAGAATGGCCGCAGATAGACGCCTCAAAACGTTTTTTATCGCAAAAATCAACTTCTATTGGCACGGCTTACGGTAGCACGTTGGGTGAGTTTGACGGGCAGCAATTGTGGCTGTTGGTCGATATGGATAACGAGCCGCTTTATATCGCCCGTTATCGTATCGCAATGGCACTGGCAATTACTGGCTTATTTACCATTTTAATTTTGTTACTAAGCTTAAATATCTACTCAAAACGTTGGATTGCGCCGATTTATGAGCTGCGCTTGCAGTTACAACGTACTCATGTCGATAATCTCTATCAGCCTATTCCGGTTGAATCAAACGGCGAGCTAAATTTATTACAACAAGATTTAGTCAAGACATTGCGCCGCCTACATGGCAGTTTTCAAGATTTGAAAGATCATGCCGAGCAAACCGAAGACGATTTACGGTTGGCATTTGATGAGATGGAAATGCAAAACATCTCTATTCGTAATGCGCGTGATGCCGCCATTTCGACCAGCCAAGCAAAATCGGCGTTTTTGGCCAATATCAGCCATGAATTGCGGACGCCTTTAAACAGTATTGATGGTTTTATTAATTTGCTGGCGCGTCATGGTGAGCTTAATCCTGAACAAGATTTGTATGTTCAAACCATCCGTAAATCATCGGCGCATCTGTTGGCGTTGGTCAATGATGTGCTCGATTTTTCTAAAATTGAAGCGGGTAAATTGGTGCTCGACCGTCATGAGTTTGACCTTTATGACACCATTTATGATGTGGTTGATATGCTATCGCCGGTCTCGGCCGAAAAAGGTCTGCGCATGGCGGTGTTATTTTATAACGACGTACCAATGCGCATCAACGGCGATGCTTTACGCCTCAAGCAAGTACTGACCAATATCGTCGGTAATGCCATTAAGTTTACCGACAGTGGCGATGTGGTCGTGCGCGTCAGCTTGGACGATCATCGCGACAATTATTTGATGATTAGCGTACAAGATAGCGGTAAAGGGATTTCACTGTCTGATCAAAAGACGCTCTTTCAAAGCTTTAGCCAAGGTGATCCATCGATTACGCGTCAATATGGCGGTACGGGATTGGGACTGGTGATCTCCAAGCAATTAACGCGGCTGATGGGTGGCGATATTGGTTTTTATGATAATTTGCAAGAAAATATCTCCAATCAGGGAGCGACGTTTTGGTTTCGAATGCCAGCCCATGTCGATGTTTTAGAGGCAGCAACAGGACAGACTATTGAGCTGCCAGTGCTTGCGCCGCTTGCAAGCGATACTGACGAGTTTAATGTGCTGGTTTGGATCAATCATACCGCTTCGATACAGGTACTCAAAGCCAGCTTACAGCACTTACCGATTACCCTGACCCAAGCCAACTCTTTACCGGGCGTGCTTGAGTCGCTCAAAGAGCGCGGCAATTTTTGGGATTGGGTCATCGTTGATGATGATACGCAAGACGATATGATGGCGCTGCTCAAACAGATCCGTCTGCATTATCAAGGCAAGCTGGCGGTATTTGGCTATCAAGTTGCCGCCGACCAAGCGCTGCTCAACCGCTATCATGCCAATATTTTGTATGAACCATTAGATAAAAGGCAGCTTTATGCTATGCTTGATACGCAAAAGCGTAGCGCACCGAGTGGCATTCAAGCGCCACGCTGGAAAGGCGTGACGGTATTAGCAGTAGACGACCATTTGCCAAACCTGCTGGTACTTGACGCGCTATTAAGCGAGCTTGGCATTCATGTGATTACGGCAAATAGTGGTTTTGACGCCATTGAAATTATTAGTAAACAACAAACCAAATATATTAAAGCCGCTCAAGCTGAAAAACGAAGTTTGTCGAAAAAGACCCAAATATCTAAAGCTGAAGCCCGTGACGATGCTAGTAAGTCGGCAGTTAACTCATTACCTCTTGAAGACACTGCCTCAGAAGATAAAATTAATACTACGCACAAAAACAGTATCGATCTGATATTTATGGATATCCAAATGCCGCGAATGTCAGGACATGAGGCCGCGCGCCAAATTCGTAATATCGAAACGCCTGATCATCACATTCCAATTATTGCCTTGACTGCCCATGGTTTAGCCGATGAGCGTGATAAGCTGATTGCAAGCGGCATTAATGATTATGTGGGCAAACCTATTAGTCAGCCGCAGCTGCTACAAGTATTACAAAAATGGCTTGGTCGTACCGATTCAGTGCCGCCATTAACCACTATCCATAGCAATGATTTACAAAGCCTAGATTTAGAAAACCGCGATGTAGACAGCGCTGACTTACAAAATGTACTGGCGCAAAACGGCTCAGTGGCGTATTCAGATCTGACAGTGCCAACTTATCCATTGGTCAAGGATAATAAGGGTAATCGACTTACCGATTCTAATATAGGCACCAAAGTGAAGAGTCCGGCAAAAGTCACTCGACCTTTATCATTAAAGAAAATTCGTGATGACTATTTGCGTGACAGTCAGCCGCGTGAAGATTACAGACGCGAGACACCGCGCGAAAACCAGACGCGCTATGAGAACTTGCGCTACCAAGGTCAGGGTCAAGCGCCGCTGGTTTATCCGCCTTATCAAATAATTGATAGCGCTAAAGATGAGCAAACAGTAAATACAATACAAGGTCAAAGAAATACGGACTTGGGTGTAAACACCCTTGATACCTCGGATATTTTAAATTGGCAAGATGCTTTGACGCGCTCAGCCAATAAACCTGACTTGGCAGCCAAACTCATCATTATGATGCTCGATACCATTAATGATGAAAAACAAGCGTTGATGGAGGCGTGGGAGAGCCGAAACCGCAGTGCATTGGCGCAAATTGCCCATCGCATATTGGGCGGCAGTCGCTATACTGGGGTGCCACAATTGCGTCAGGCGAGCCAAGATTTAGAAGATAAATGCTTGCTAAATATCCAACATACCACGCCTGCGCAATTTGCCATGCTTGAGCCTTATTACAAAGCGCTGTTGACCGCGTTAAATAATTTACAAACACTGGATTTAACTGCGTATCCGCAGCTAAATTATCATCGCCTGAGTGAAAATGATATGACGTGGAAAATGATCTAAAGCTAATCATTATAAAATAGCTGAGGATAAACGCTACCCTTATAGTCAGTTATTGATAAGGAAGGGCGGTTGTAAGGCTGTTAGTATTAAACTGTCTAACAAACTCTCTATTTGTTTTATCTATTATTAAGGATGATTATGCACGCTATTGCCACTTACCAGTATCAGACATTACAAGTCAGCGCGACCGATAATATAGTAACAGTGACTATCAATCGACCAGAAAAAAAGAACGCCATGAGTTTTAAAGTGGTCGAAGAGTTAATTGCGGCCGCAGGACGCATCAGTAAAGATAAAACCATTCGCGCGGTGATTCTTAATGGCGCTGAAGGAACGTTCTGTGCTGGTATTGATTTAGGCGATTTAAACCATCCTAAAAACCAAGCGTTTGCACTATGGGAGCTGGTTAAACCTTGGCAAAGTTCGTTTCAGCGCGTCTGCTTGGTTTGGCGCGATGTACCTGTGCCAGTTATTGCGGTTTTAGAAGGCTACTGTATTGGTGCAGGTCTGCAACTGGCACTGGCATGTGATGTTCGTATCAGTCATTTTGATTGTAAACTGGCTATTATGGAAGCCAAGTGGGGGCTGGTGCCTGATATGGGTTTGACCCAATCAGGGTTTGGCGTGATACGCGCTGATATCTTAAAGGAGCTGGCGATGACGGCTCGTACTGTGAATGCAGAAGAAGGCAAGGCGCTGGGATTGGTCAGCCATTGTAGTGAGACGCCAATTGAGCAGGCGCAAAAGCTTGCTGCTGAATTTGCCGAGCGTTCACCCGATGCGGTACTGGCAAGTAAGCGTGTTATCAATGCTATGTTCGAGCAGCCAGCCACCACGTTATATAAAGAAAAAGTTTGGCAATTGAAAATGATGTTTGGTCGCAACCGTAAATTGGCGCTTAAGAAAGCCAAGCAAGCCAGTACGGCTTTTGGCAAACGCCAATTCCGTTAGAAAGTTAGCCATGTCTAGATAGATTATTTTATTTGCGCCGTTTATTTTATTCACATCAGGTGTCTATTGAATTACAAGCAGATAGTGCAATATAGCATTGTCTGTTTATGTAGACTGCTTGCGACGCCGACTGTCAGGATGCATGATTATCTGTAGAGATTTTTATTTTTAAATAAAAACTCACTTTAAATAAAAACCCATTAAAATAACAAAATAAACCGCGCATCAATAATAAAATAACCCTCACTCTCCCATATGGCCTAACTATGTCTGCTCCAAAATCCTCTCTGCCCAATAAACCGGTCGCTGCTGATCGAGTACGCTCTTCTGATTTGCCTGTTGCATGGATTATGATGCTTGGTCTTATCGTAGCGGTAGGGCCATTATCAATTGATATGTATCTGCCTGCATTGCCATCCATGGCAGAGGATTTTGGTGTATCGACTGCGTTTATGGCCAACTCCGTACCAGCGTATTTCCTCGGCTTGGTATTCGGTCAGCTATTTTATGGTCCCTTTAGTGATCGCGTTGGTCGCGTCAAACCTTTATACATGGGCATGACTTTATATGTGATTGCCTCGATTGTTTGTGCGACCACCGATAACGAATATGTATTATTCGTTGGTCGTACCTTTCAAGCACTGGGAGCATGCGTGGGCGCAGTCGTCACCCGTGCAGCAATCCGTGATCGCCTGACTGCCAAACAAACGGCCAAAGCCTTTTCGATTATGATATTGGTCATGGGTTTAGCGCCGATATTAGCGCCATCACTTGGTGCGATGTTTTTAAAATTCTTTAGCTGGCATTCTATTTTTTGGTTTTTAGCGGCTTTCGGGGCGCTCAATTTATTACTGACGAAGTTTTTCTTCTTTGAAACGCTCACTGAGGAAAACCGTAATGTACGTCCTGCCAAAGAAGTACTTAGCCAATATTGGGATTTATTAAAAGACCCAACCTTTAATTATCCAGCAATTGGCGGCGGCCTATTAATGGGCGCCATGTTTGTCTACATTAGCTCGGCTTCTGAATTAATCATGGATACTTATGGTGTATCGGCCACACATTTTGGTTGGCTGTTCGGGATGAATGCAGCAGGATTTGTAGGTTTGACGCAGCTTAATCAGTGGTTGACCAACCGTTTTCGTATCTTAAGTATTTTACGCTTTGGTGCGATGATGCAGGTCATCTCGGCCGCGGCGCTGTTTGTAACAGGGATTGTTTTTGGTACCGATGCTTGGTTGCCGCTGGTTTTAGCCTGTATTTTCTTCTGTATTGCTGGTTTGGGTCTGACGCAGCCAAACGCATCGGCGATTGCGCTTGCTTTTCAAAAGCGCCGTGCGGGTATGGCCAGTGCTTTGCAGGGCTCATTGATGTTTTCGGTCGGTATTTTTGGTGGGTTATTATTAAACTTATTTCCTCTCAACCCAGTCCTAAAGATTGGTATTGCGTTGTTTGTATTGATGAGCCTTGGCACTTATTTGATTTGGCAAATAGACCGTAATTTAGATTTGGACAATGCAGAGTAATTAACCAATAATTTTAGTTTTATTTTTTATAAAAAAGCATTCAGTACGTATCAAACGTCTGAATGCTTTTTTGTATTTATTGTTTTTCTGGCGTACTAAATTCAATATTGATAAATATTATTGGCAAGTATGTGTTGAGCTGGTATTCACATAATAATGTCATCTAAATTTTAAATTTATGTGAACATTTATCGATTTTTATAAAAATAAGTATGGTATTAGCAAACAAAGAAGTTGCAATACGGGAGTTGCTCAACTATTATCTTACGTAAATTTCTGTAATATAATGTTACTAATGTATTTATTAGATTATGAAAAGTAATTTTACCCGCTCTCAATACAATGTTGAGGCTTAAGGATAGGATATGAAGCAGTTATATAAAGTATTACCCATTGTACTGAGCGTAGGTTTTTTTGGGTGTGATAACTCTACACCTCAAGGACATATTGATAACAATAGCACTGCAGATAATAAAGACAACTTTGTCAGTAAATTACCCGATACGGCGCCAGTAGTAAAAGTTGCCACGACGGGGACAATGCCTCCGTTCTCTTTTCAAGACGATTACGGCAATATGCAAGGTATTGATATTGATTCGATCCGTGCTATTGGTGAAGAGCAAGGCTTCAAGGTCGAGTTCTATAAAGAGACTTGGCAAAATATGTTCGATAGTGTTGAGTCCGGTAGCCGTGACTTAGCGATTTCTGGTATTTCTTACAAAACTGATCGCGATGAAAAATATGGACTTTCAAAATCATATTTTTTTAACCCTTCTGCAGTTATGTACGCTAAAAATACCTTGACTATCAACGGACTAAATGACCTAAAAGGTTTGCATGTCGCTGGTATGGAAGGAACTAAACAAGTTGATCAAGTAAGAGAGATGGGCGGGTATAGCGAATTATCTACGACCATAACTACCTTTTTATTATTTGAAGATTTGATGCAAGGTAAGGTAGACGCGATTGTTCAGGATTTACCTCTACTACGATATACAGCGGCTAATCACCCCGATCAAAAAGTCGTAATCGTACCTTATGAAGATGAAGAGAACCCATCAGCACAGCAGGTCATACTAATGGCAAAAGGGAATACTAAGCTTATAAAAACAGTTAACGAGGGTATTACTAAGCTCAAAGACCTAGGAACATTCAAAAAGATTGAAGACAAATGGTTAGGTGCAGCTGAGCCTGCTACCAAAAACACTACCACTAATCAGCAATCGAACTAAGGGGCTATAAAAGATGGCAACCACACACAATACTGATAATAAACGCTATCACAGTTTGATTGTTTCAATTGCACTGTTTTTGACTTTGATTGGCGCTTTGTTGGCTTTTACCTTTTACACTTCAAGCTTACTCGAAAGAAATACCGTTTTAATTGACCGAACTAACCAAGTGGCTAATAGTGCGCAAGCGGTAATTAAAGACTTGTTTGACTTAGATAACAGCTACGGTGAAGATACTAACTCTCCTCATATCCAGCGGGTTTTAGAACGTTTGGAGCAAAATGCAACTCTGATTACCAGTTCTATTAATGCGATTCAACAAGGTGGTAAGCTCACTGACGTTGATGGCAAAAGTTATAATTTACCAAAAATTAATAACCAGTCTCAGACTCAGATTACCGCCGCTAATGAGCAATGGCAGCTTTTAGAACCTAAGATTCAAGCTTACCTAAAAGATGCTGATAACGTCATGGTTGACTCCTCAGATAACCTGACTCAAGCGGTTGAGCAGGCAAAAACTTCAAGTTTGTTTATCAACGAATCGTTAGACCAGCTCACCGATGAAGTGTTTATCAACGCTGAACGCCAAGCGAACACCATTCGTCTGATTCAGATACTGGGTGTTGCGGCTATTTTTGCTTACTTCCTAATCTTCGTTTTCTTCTTTGTACGTCGTCTGCGCGATACTGATGCTGAAGCATTGGCTGCTCGTCGCGAAACGCAAGAAATCATGGAAACGGTCAATACCGGTCTATTCTTGTTAGACAAAGATTTGAATATTGGTCAGCAGCATTCTCGCGCTCTAAATGGCATTATCGGTGAAGAAAGACTATCAGGTGAAAACTTTGCTGATGTATTACGTGGCCGTATTTCAGACAAAGATTTGAAAACCACGCGTCAGTTTATCGAGCAGTTGTATAACCCGCGTGTTAAAGAAAAATTGGTTGATTCTTTAAACCCATTGCACAAAGTCATGCTGCACAATACTTCTGGCGAAGAGAGCACCACAAGCCGCTTCCTCGACTTTAAGTTCTCTCGCGTTTATGAAGACAAAGACATCGCCCGTATTTTGGTCAACGTTAACGACGTCTCAGATGCGGTTTATCTAGAGCAGCGCTTAGAAAAAGAACGCTCGCAAAATGATATGCAAATTGAGATGTTAACCACCATTTTAAATGTTAATCCAAAAATCATTAATGAGTTTATTGGCAACACCAAAGCCCATATCGATAAGATGAACAACATTTTGAAAAATCCTGGTAGCTCGCAATTTGAGCTTGAAGGTAAGCTTAATGCGATTTATCGCGAAATGCACAGCTTAAAAGGTGAGGCGTCAGCACTAAAACTGCACAGCTTTACTAAAATTGCCTCAGACGCTGAAGATAAGCTGGATGCGCTGCAAAATCAAGGCAAGCTATCAGGTAATAACTTCTTACCGCTTGCTGTACATTTGGATGACTTACTCAGCCTCTCAAACACTATTGAGACGTTAGGTGAGCGCATTAACCAATCGGCGCCAAAAAATAATTCTAGCGTTAAACCGATGGCGAAGACACCTGTAGCTGTTAATGCATCAACTGCTACCCACGCCCAGTCAGCGAAGAATACGACAGGCAACGAGATTGACTTAGGTGATAATTCATCTGATGAGCAGTTGTCTTATTACCAAAATTTCGCCCAAGATATTGCGCTAAGACAAGGTAAGCAAGTTCAGCTAAATGGTCATAATCTAGTAAACGTTAATATTCCTGAACGTCTTAAACAACCGATTCGTGAAATCAGTATTCAATTATTACGTAATGCGGTGGTTCACGGTATCGAGTCTCCTGAAGCGCGTCAGTCAGCGGGTAAATCTTCGATCGGTAATATCGATTTAGAAATGCAGCAGGATAATCAAAATTTAATCATTGCCTTGCAGGATGATGGACAAGGTATCGATTATGAAGGCATTCGCCGTAAATTGATTGCTGATGGTCGCTTTACTACCGAAAAAGCTAGTCAAATGACGGACGGAGAGCTACTCAAAACACTATTTGCTTCTGGTTTTTCGACCAAAGAGCAGGCGGACGAAGATGGTGGACGCGGCGTGGGATTGGATGTCATTAAGGCATTGGTCAAAGAACACAACGGTAAGCTTAATGTAAATACTGAGCTTGGAAAAATGACGCGTTTCGTCATCACCTTGCCAGCCGCGTAATTAAGGACAAAAAGAGAGCTATGTATAAATTAATGATTGTTGATGATTCAAATATCATTCGAAACCGTATTCAGCGTGCTTATGATTCAGGTCAATTTATGCTGGTTGCTACGGCAACCAGTGGCGTCCAAGCCATTGAAAAGTTTAATATTCATCGCCCTGATGTGATTACCATGGACTTAACCATGCCGCAAATGGACGGACTTGAATGTATTTCAAAAATCATAGCGATAGACCCTAAAGTACGTATTTTAGTGGTATCGGCATTGTCTGACAAATCGACTGGTATTGAAGCATTGTCACTGGGTGCGAGCGGATTTTTATGCAAGCCTTTTTCAGAAGAAGAGCTGGTAGAGTCTTTGTATGAGCTCGTACAAGATTAGCATCCAATAACATACGTAAATACTTTATGAAAGAACAGATATTATGAAAGAGCAAAAGTTAAAAGTTTTTGTGGGTATCATTACCAACTACTTCAAGCAGTTTGGTAATGAAGAGCTCGTTATCGATACGCCTTACTTGCTAGAAAATCAGCAACCTAGAGTGTATGACTATACGGGTGTTATCGGCATCTCAGGTGTACAAAAAGGGGTGGTGTATTTTTCTGCAACTAGTGAACTGTTAGGAAGTATCCTAGATAGTATGGGCGAAACCGACAAAAGCGAGGACAATTTGGTCGATCTTGCTGGAGAAGTTGCCAATACGGTCTCTGGTAATGCCCGCAACGAGTTTGGTGCAGAGTTTCATATCTCTGTCCCATTGGTGTTTAAAGGCTCACCGCAAAGCATTATTTTGCCTAAAAATGGCCGTTCTTTTATCATTCCAGTCAGTTGGCAAGGCCAGATTGGGGAGATTGTGGTTTGTTTGCAAGACTAAACACAACCCCCAATATTGATTAATATGGACGATAAACGATTATGGTTAATGTAGACAAGTTAGGCGTCTTTTTAAGCTCAATCAGTGCGTTTTTTGCGCAGATTGATGATGAGTCAGTAGTGATTGATACGCCGTATTTAAATAGCAACAAAAATGCCGTGGGTTATGATTATAGCGGTATGATTAAAATCTCTGGTCCGCTTGAAGGCTGCGTTTACGTCAGCGCCCCAAGTAATCTTTTGCGCGAAGCAATCAAAATAATTGGCGAACCTGACTCGTCTATTACGATGATGAAAGATTTGTTAGGTGAGATGGCAAATACCATCTCAGGAAACGCTCGTACGGAGTTTGGTGCCGATTTTATTATCTCACCGCCTAAGATTATTGAAGGGATACCGAGTATTCCGTATTTACCGAAAGACCGCCAAAGCTATATCACGCCTTTTACATGGCGTGGTTATAAGGCAGTCATTGGTATCTCTATTGCTTAGTTTAACGTTGAGCGCTCAAGGATAAAAGCAGATAGCGCGATAAAGAAAAACGACGTTTAGACGTCGTTTTTTTATGAGCAATAATCCGTTGGAGCTGCATAATAGCGCTAGCAGTCACGTAGACTTATATGGTAAAATACAGCGCAGCTATTTTCATCATTTAGGTTTAGGCATGTTGTTTAAATTTAAAGCTTAGCTCAATTTTTAAACCAACCCATCAAACAATGACACACACATCATGGCAAAAAATTGCTGGGTGTTTGGCGACTTGATTAATTTGCAAAAAAGTTAGTGCTGTTTCAATAAACATTAACCGTTAGCAAATGCGTGTTGCTAGATAGGCAGTTTTTGTGATGTGGAGGCATAACCCAACCAATAGGAATTTCACATGGCTTCAAACAATCCAACCAAAATCGAAATGCGCGACTTATTACAAGCCGGCGCTCACTTTGGTCACCAAACACGTTTTTGGAATCCAAAAATGGGACCATACATCTTTGGCGCCCGTAACAAGATTCATATCATCAATTTAGAACACACAGTAAAAGCGTTTAACGAAGCATTGACTTATGTAAACGGCCTAGCTGCTAAGAAAAACAAAGTATTATTCGTCGGTACTAAGCGCGCAGCAAGCGGCGTTATCCGTGAGCAAGCACAACGCGCTGGCATGCCATACGTTGACCATCGCTGGTTAGGTGGTATGTTGACTAACTGGAAAACCTTACGCCAGTCAATCAATCGCCTAAAAGAGCTTGAAAAACAATCTGAAGACGGTACTTTTGCGAAGCTAACCAAGCGTGAAGCATTAGAGCGTACTCGTGATATGGAAAAACTTGAGCGTTCACTAGGCGGTATTAAAGACATGGGCGGCCTACCTGACGCTATTTTCGTTGTAGACGTTGACCACGAAGCAATCGCTATCAAAGAAGCCAAAAATCTAGGTATCCCAGTTATCGGTATCGTTGATACCAACTCAAACCCAGATAACGTTGATTACATCATCCCAGCAAACGATGATGCTATTCGCGCAGTGACTTTGTATGTGACTTCTATTGCTGATGCGATTATCGCTGGTAAAGAATACGCACAAACTCAAGCAGGCGGCAAAGCTGACCAAGCACAAGATGCAGAGCAAGTACCTGCTACTGAAGAAGCATCAGCCGACGCTAAAGCTGAAGAAGCCGCTACTCCAGCAGAGTAAATTGCTGAGCGATAAGGTTTTACTTTGTAAGGATGCCTTGATAGTTGAACTATTAGCAGCCATATAAAGTCATTAACCGCACAAAGTTTATAATAGGCATGATGTAGTTTTACTCGTCATGCCTTATTATTAACGCGCCGAGCATCATTGACTTATGTAATAGAATGTTAGCGCGTTTATATATCGTGCACTCCCATACATAACACTACTCACCTACATAATAAAAGGTAACTCTTATGTCAGAAGTAAAAGTATCTGCCAAAATGGTAAAAGAATTGCGTGACCGTACTGGTCTTGGCATGATGGAATGTAAAAAAGCGTTAGAAGAATCAAACGGCGATGTTGAAGTTGCTATTGATAATCTTCGTAAATCTGGTCAAGCGAAAGCCGCTAAAAAAGCAGGTAACATCGCAGCTGACGGCGCTATCATCATCGCTCAAGGCGACAATAAAGCATTCTTATTAGAAGTTAACTGCCAAACTGACTTCGTCGCAAAAGATGAAAGCTTCACGGCATTTGCAGAAAAAGTGGCCAATCTTGCGCTAGAAAACAATGTTACTGACGTTGCTGCTATCTCTGAATTGCCTTATGGCGATGGTCAAACCGTTGAAGAAGCGCGCGTATCTTTGGTTCAAAAAATCGGTGAAAATATCCAGATTCGCCGTGTTGAAGTACTTGAAGGCGCAAACATCGCTTCATACCGTCACGGCCTACGTATCGGCGTTGTGGTATCTTATGAAGGCGGCAGTGAAGAGACTGGCAAAAACTTAGCGATGCACATTGCAGCGTTCAACCCAGTCGCCGTCGATGACGAAGACGTAGCAGCTGACGTACTAGCACGCGAAAAAGACATCATCGAAGCCAAAGCAAAAGAGTCTGGCAAGCCTGATAATATCGTTGAAAAAATGATCGAAGGTGGTCTGCGTAAATACCTAGATGAAGTAACACTACTACGTCAACCATATGTCATGGACAACGAGAAAAAAGTTGGTGACGTTCTAAAAGCTGAAGGCGTAAAAGTCCTTGGTTTCAAACGCCTTGAAGTTGGTGAAGGCATCGAGAAGAAGCAAGAAGACTTTGCTGCTGAAGTTGCTGCCACTCAAGCGGCTAACAAGTAAGCTTTAAATTAAATAAAGCAAGCAGTACAGATATTAAAAAGCCCGTTATTCTGAACTGACCCCCATAAGTTGG
>NZ_DKGQ01000009.1:0-318 GCF_002453355.1 Psychrobacter sp. UBA6766
GACCTCTTGCAAAAGTAGCAGAGGATTTTACAATAACTAATACATTCACAACTGGCTAAGAACCATGCCAAACATAGATAAGCTACTCAAACAAAGTGATGCAGGCTTTAAACGCTACACAGGCATTCACAAAGCGACCTTCCATGAAATGCTGGATGCTATGCAGCAATGTGAAGCACAAAAGACTAAATCAGGTAGACCAAGCGTGCTTAGTCTTGAGGAACAAATATTACTGGCCCTTACTTATTGGCGTGAATACCGGACGCTGTACCACATCAGTATAGACTTTGGTATTCATGAATCTTCTGCTAGCCGTAT
>NZ_DKGQ01000009.1:544-37814 GCF_002453355.1 Psychrobacter sp. UBA6766
TATAAAGATACTTGTCCCGACTGGCTTCCTTGTGACACTAAACTATTAGCCGATAGTGGCTATCAGGGCATTGCAAAGTTACATGAACAGAGCTTCACCCCCTTTAAAAAGCCACGTGGGGGTCAGCTGTTAGAGCTCTGCAAACAAGCCAATCACTATCTGGCAAAGTTTCGCATTATGGTTGAGCACAAAATAGGCCTAATCAAACGGTTCAAAATCGTGGCTCATAAATATCGCAACCGTCGTCAGCGCTATGATCTTAGAATGAAGCTATTCGCTGGTGTTGTTAATTTCGAGCTTGGTTTATGACTTTTGCAAGAGGTCTATTGATTATACTTTTGTTAAAGGGCTTATATTTGATAATTTACAAAGGTATAGAGTACTAAAGTAGCATACTCCTTGATATTTACTATTACTACAGCCATGATAAGTATTGACCACAGTTCATTTGACTGCGTAAATGATTTACCTTTAGGAGACTGTCATGACAGAAGCGCATGCACCGATTGAAAAACGTAAAATCGTTAATCGATTTTTGGCCTTACTGACTAAACAACAACCACAAATGTATTATGCCACGACATCAGAAGTCGCGCGTAGTATTCATACTCTCATTAAAGAACACGCCAATCGCCTAACGGTAGAAGAACAAGCATTGACCAGACGGATGACTATCGAAGAGATTGAAGCGTTATTGGGCTTTCATTCTAAACAACATTAAATTATAGACCTTTAGAATATTGTAGACTTTTATAATAATGGCTCCACAATAAAGAGAAAAAAGACCACCAGCAAGGCGGTCTTTTTTATGCCACAACACTTATTTTATCTACAATGAATTGATTAAATGCACTAATTAGAATGGATACTCACGTGGCTCATGCTGAACCGAAATCCAATGGACGGTCGTAAATTCTTCTAATATCCACTCGCCGTTAAAGCGTCCGATACCAGAATTTTTCTCCCCACCAAATGGCGCATTACTTTCATCGTTGACCGTGATATCGTTGATATGGGTCATGCCCGCTTTGATACCGCGCGCAAAACGCAACCCTTTTTCCATATCTTGGGTAAAGACCGCACTCGATAGACCGTACATAGTAGCGTTGGCAATTGATAGCGCATCGTCCTCATCTTTGGCACGAATGATGCCAACCATAGGTCCAAACACTTCATTACACGACAGATCCATCTCACGTGTCACTTCAGTAAAGATATGCGGTGGCACCACTTGACCTTTAATCTCCCCACTCAATATCATCTTAGCGCCTTCTTCTTGCGCTTTAGCGATTTTTTCTTGTAGTGACTCGAGTTGTTTTTTATTAATAATTGGACCAACCGCGGTATCTTCTTTATTAGGATCTCCAACATTTAAAGTTTTTACATGGGCTAAGAAACGCTCAACGAAATCATCATAAATCTCATCTTCGACAATAATGCGATTGATCGCAATACATATTTGACCTTGATGCAGGAATTTACCAAACACCGCAGCTTTTACCGCTTGCTCAATATCAGCATCTTTTAGTACTACAAATGGGCTGTTACCGCCAAGCTCGAGCGCCACTTGCTTAATATAATCGCCGCCATTGGCAAGCTCACCGATGTGTTTACCAACCGCCGTCGAACCGGTAAACGATACCAAGCTTGGGATATCGTGAGTGACAATCGCATCACCTATCTCACTGCCTGCGCCAACGACCACACTGAGCAAACCTTTTGGCAACCCCGCTTCTTCAAATATCTTTGCCAATAGCAGACCGCCGGTAATCGGCGTATCGCTGGCAGGTTTGAGCACCACGGCATTACCCAATGCTAAAGCCGGAGCGATAGAACGCTGGGTTAAATGTAAGGGGAAATTCCACGGGCTAATCACCGCAATCACGCCCATCGGCTCACGATAAATAAAATTTTCTTTTCCTGGCGTATTAGAAGGACGAATCTCGCCATGCACGCAGTTCGGAAAAGTAGCCGCTTCAAGCGTAATCGCACGGGCGCTACCGAACTCTACCATCGCTTTAATACGCGTACTGCCCGACTCTTTCACTAACCAATCGACAATTTCTTCTTGCCGCTCATCAAAGATGTTAACGACTTTATATAACACCGCCGCACGCTGAGCTGGGGTTTGTTTCGCCCACTCTACTTGTGCTTTGGTTGCCGCCTGAAAAGCTTCGTCGAGCTGTTTGTCAGTTGCTTGTTGAATCTCTACCAAGGTTTCGCCGTTAAAGGGATTGGTATCAGTATTGACGCTATCGTCTTTACCTTTTTGCCAAGTTCCCGCGATATACTGCAAATCAAAATCGCTATAAGCGCTCTGTTGAGTATTGTTAGTATCGGTTGACATAATAATCCTTATTTATTTTATGGTTTTTTTTACAGGCTATTTAATGAAAAGTATTTATCTAAATAAAAATATGGGTTTATATAAGCCTTCAGTTTGTCTATTGTGCAATAATCATTTGCTATTAACCGTTTATAAAAGGTTTCTTAACAACATTTTTTTAGTAAAGTTCTTTTAATAAAAATTCTTTTAATAATACAAACTTGCTAGACGACTGGTCTAATGCTACCATAGATAATATAAAAACAAGCATCATTTATGGCAAAGTATTGTTGAAAAAACGTAACGTAAAGCCCAGCTCTTAGAAAATATTATTATAAAAGTACGTTAAAAAACCTTTTATTCAACTGATTTCTCTGTCATTAAATAGTCGAATAAAACTCTAAGGAGAACATCTTCTTTATGTCTAACATTACCACCACTGCTCCATCTGATACCAAAGCGCATCTGCTAGCGATAGGTTATCAGCTCATTGCTCAAAAAGGTTTTACCGCTGTCGGTATCAAACAAATACTTGATACTGCTGGTGTGCCTAAAGGCTCTTTTTATCATTACTTTGCCTCAAAAGAAGCCTTTGGTGAAGCCATCATTGAGCATTATTTTGGCAATTATAAAAAGCGCCTCGATATGATTGCGGCTATAGACAGTCATGCTCAACAAAAGATTTATAACTATTTCCAAAATTGGTACGACACCCAGCAAAACGGCTGCGACCATGAAAAATGCTTAGTGGTAAAGCTCAGTGCAGAAGTGGCTGATTTATCAGAGCCGATGCGTAAAGCCCTGTATGCTGGCTATCAACAAACCATCAACTGGATTGCTGAGCAAATAAAAGCAGGTTGGACGGATGGCTCTATCCCGCAGCCGGAGAATATCGCCGCTGAGAGTATGGCAAAGCGTTGGTACTTTGCTTGGCTTGGTGCCAGCTTAATAGCTAAAATCAGTCAAACCAATACACCACTGGCAGAAGTTTGGCAGATGACCACCTCGCAGCTCGGCCGCTAACTTCTTATTTAACCCTCTAGTTAGTAAACGATGGCTTTCAATTATAAGAAAGTTTTGTAAAGTCAATTAAAAAACACTAGACGACCGGTCTAATTGGTGTACAATACGTCAAAATACGATGAATGCTATGTCTTATATTTAATATAAGAACGTTAAACACTTATTAAGATTTATATTGGTTAAAACCATCTTAAGACTTCTAACTAGAAATTAGGAATGCTATGAATAACTTTCAATATTACAATCCCGTCCGTATCGTCTTTGGCGAAGGACAAATTAAGAAATTGTCAGAGCTCGTACCAACGGATGCACGCGTCTTAATCACTTACGGTGGTGGTTCTGCACAGCGTACGGGCACTTTAGATGAAGTCAAAGAGGCGTTGTCAGCCAATGGCAATCGTGAAGTGTTTGAATTTGGCGGTATTGAAGCCAACCCAGAATTTACCACGCTGCTAAAAGCTGCTGATATGGTCAATGAACATAATATTGATTTCTTATTAGCAGTGGGCGGCGGTTCAGTTATCGATGGTAGTAAATTTATCGCCCTTATTTCTTCATTAACCGAAGATAGCAGTACAGATGGCACGGTTTCTCGTGAGAAAGCATGGGATGCACTGACCAGTTATTGTAAAAATATTGATTCGGCGATTGATTTAGGTGCAGTACTTACCATTCCAGCGACAGGTTCTGAGATGAATTCTGGTGGCGTGATTAACTATAGCGAGCGCCAAGCAAAACTGCCGTTTGGCAATCCCCTTACTTTTCCTAAATTTTCGATTTTAGATCCGACAAAAACCTTAACATTACCTGAGCGCCAAGTAATGAACGGCGTTGCCGATGCCTTTGTTCACGTCATGGAGCAGTACCTAACCTATCCAGTGAACGCAAAAGTTCAAGATGCTTTCTCTGAGAGTTTGCTAAAAATTCTTATCGAGGAAGGCAAAGCGGTTAAAGCCGATCCGGAGAATTTAGAAACGCGCAAAAATATCATGTGGACAGCAACCATGGCATTGAATGGTCTGATTGGAACTGGTGTGCCACAGGATTGGACGACGCATATGATTGGTCATGAATTGACCTCATTGCATGCGATTGACCATGCTCGTACACTCACCATTGTATTGCCATCAGTCATGCGCGAGCTTAAAGACAGCAAAAAAGACAAGTTGCTTCAATATGCGCGTAACGTTTGGGGTATTAACAATAACGATAGCGGTACAGAATTAGACGATGACAGTATCGTCGAAGCTGCTATTGTGCATACAGAGAACTTCTTTCGCGATCTTGGATTACCAGTCAGCTTAGCAGATGCTGAGTTAGATGCGTCAGCTATTGACCCTATTATCAAGCAATTAGAAGCCCACAAAATGGTGAAATTGGGCGAACATGGTAAAAATGATTTGGCCGTCTCACGCCGTATCTTAGAACGCGCCACGACTAGTAAAGCCTAATCGTCACTATTATTGATCGCTTTTTATAACAGTGGACTGTCATAACAATCGGTAGCCATCCACCTTGGCATGGCTACTGACTTTAAAAGTTTAAAATAAGAATGAATAACTAAAATAAGGAGCTTTAACATGAGCCTTGAGAATAATTTTGATGAACAACAAAATCAAAAACAAAACCGTCAAATCAAACTTGCCAGCCGCCCTAATGGCGCCCCAACTAAAGACAATTTTGAGCTAACCACCAGCGACATCCCAACCCCTAACGACAAACAAATGCTTCTGCGCACGGTTTATATGTCGCTTGACCCGTATATGCGCGGGCGTATGAGTGCCTCTAAAAGCTATGCTGACCCGTTAGAAGTTGGCGATGTAATGCTAGGCGGAACGGTTGCTCAAGTGGTTGAGTCTAATATCGATAAATTTGCCGTTGGTGATTTAGTAGTATCAAACTCAGGTTGGCAGGATTATAGCCTCAGTGATGGCGAAGGCGTCCTAAAGCTTGATAAGAATATGTCTAATCCTTCTTATGGTCTGGGCGTTCTTGGTATGCCAGGCTTTACTGGCTACATGGGTTTAACCGATATCGGTAAACCGAAAAAAGGTGAAACCTTAGTGGTAGCAGCCGCAACTGGTCCTGTAGGCGCAACGGTCGGACAAGTCGGTAAGCATTTAGGACTACGTACCGTCGGCGTTGCAGGTGGTGCTGAAAAATGTGCCTACGCAGTTGAAGAATTGGGCTTTGATGTCTGTATCGACCATAAAGCCGACGACTTCGCCGAGCAGCTAAAAGATGCTTGCCCAGATGGTATCGATATTTATTACGAAAACGTCGGTGGCAAGGTTCTCGATGGCGTATTGCCGCTATTAAATGCCCATGCGCGTATCCCAGTGTGCGGCTTGGTGTCGCAATATAACGCAACCGAGCTTCCTGATGGTAAAGACCGCCTTGGTATGTTGATGGGCCTTATTCTTAGTCAACGTCTGACCATCAAAGGCTTTATTATTTTTGAAGAATACGGTGATCACTTCCCCGAATTCTTAAAAACCATGGGCGAATGGGTTGAGTCAGGTAAAGTCAAAACCAAAGAGCATATCATCGAGGGTTTGGGACAAGCGCCGCAAGCTTTCTTTGACATGCTAGACGGTAAGAACTTCGGTAAAACCGTGGTTAAAGTTGCCGATGTTCAGTAGTGCTTATTTTAAATAGCGCAACGCTAAGAGCAACAGAATCTCTCAGCAATACTTAACGATGAATACCAACAAGCATCAATACCAATATCAATAATAAATAAGGACAATTATGAATATTTTAATGGTACTAACCTCACACGATAAATTAGGCGATACCGGCAAGAAAACGGGTTTTTGGCTTGAAGAATTTGCCGCGCCTTACTATGCCTTTTTAGATGCGGGCGTCAATATTACCCTAGCCTCTCCTGCTGGTGGCCAACCACCTCTTGACCCGAGCAGCGATACTGAAGACGCGCAAACCAAAGACACCAAACGCTTTAAAGAAGATAAAGAGGCTCAAGAGCGTCTTGCCAATACTAAAAAACTTGCCGATGTAAAAGCTGAGGACTTCAATTCTGTCTTTTATCCGGGCGGTCATGGACCATTGTGGGATTTGGCTGTTGATAAAGATTCCATTGAATTAATCGAAACCTTTGTTAAACAAGACAAGCCAGTTGCTTTTGTTTGTCACGCTCCTGCCGCGCTTAAAAACGTCAAAGTCGATGGTGAGTATCTGGTCAAAGGTAAAAAAGTCACTGGTTTTACCAATAGCGAAGAAGAAGGCGTTGGCCTGACTGACGTCGTACCTTTCTTATTGGAAGACGTTTTAAAAGAAAATGGTGGTAACTACGAAAAAGGCGCAGATTGGGAATCGTATGTTGTCGAAGACGGTCTGTTGATTACTGGTCAAAACCCAGCGTCATCAGAAGAAGCTGCCAAACGCTTACTGGCTAAACTAAACGCTTAATATAAAAATACAGCAAAAAAGGCTGATATCATGATTCGCTTACATCATCTCAATCAATCTCGCTCATTACGCATTTTATGGCTGTTAGAAGAGCTAGGCGTGCCTTATGAGATTATCAGTCATCAGCGTGATGTTAAAACACATTTAGCGCCAGAGAGCCTAAAAGCAATTCATCCACTCGGTAAATCTCCAGTTATCGAGATGGATGGCGAGCTTTATGCTGAATCTGGAGCGATTACCGAGCTATTAATTGAGCGCTTTGCTCCTGAGCAATTACGCCCTGCAACCGATAACGTAGAGTATGGTCATTATTTGCGGTGGATTCACTTTGCCGAAAGCTCACTGATGTTGCCGCTATTGCTTGAGCTGTTTACCACTAAAGCAGGCGTTGGCGACAATGCGTTTTTAACAAGCTATATCGCTCAAGAAAAGCATAAATTGCTGAGCTACTTAGATAATGAGGTCAAAGGCAAATCATTTATTGTCGGTAACAAGCTAAGTGGCGCTGACTTTATGCTATCGTTTGATTTAATTATGCTCGCCAAGCGCGGCGCGTTAGAAGACTATACGCATATCAAACAATATGCCTTACAACTGACGAGTATTGATAGTTACCAACGCGCCATGCGTTTGGAAGCCAATTATGATGACTCTATTAAGCGCTAAGTAAGACACTTTTAATGGTTTAATATAAAAAAACAGCTCTTTATGAGCTGTTTTTTTTGGTTGAGCCAATTATTAATGACGTACAGATGAATAAGCCATTTATAAATAAACAACTTTTGCATGGCTAATCAATAAATTAGGTCATTTATAAAGGCTTTACATACAAAATTTCTGTTCAAGCCAGCTATTCATAAAAACATTATCAGGATCATACTCGCGGCGTATCTCCAAAAAACGATTGAGCTTAGGATATAAGCTTTGCAGCTCTATACGACTCAATTTATTCACCTTGCCCCAATGTGGGCGACCTTGCCACTTTTTCATATACTCGTACAGCCATTTAAACAAGGGCTCACAGTCCATACCTTTATACACATGGAACGATAATACCGCGCAATCCTCTCCCTGCGTAGGGCTGAGCATTCCAGTCTCGCCTTTATGCGTGCGCACTTCGATAGGAAAGTGCGAGCCTTTATTATCGTGTAATAAAATGTGATTGACCTCTGAGATACATTCGTCGAAGTCAGATAACTTGATAAAATACTCAGACTCATTAAACTTAACGCCGCGCGGTGTCGGAAACACCTCGTAGCTATAACCTTCACGCTTGGTATTAGGAATAGAGCTTGCTGATATTTCACTGACCCTTTTGGTCAGCAATGGTTTCATACGAGCCAGCTCACACAGCACATAAAAAGCGCCATTCAAAGTGACAACGCTATCAAAGTGATCTTTCAGCTTTTGCGTGCCCGTCATCGCTTTAGGTGCTATCACTGACAATGTTTTTTGCTGGATTTTATTGGTGCCGGGAAATAAAAACCATTCCATATGCCGATGGCTGTGCGCTGTCTCATGAAAACGCGCCAATCCTTCTTCAAAATCCAATACTTCGTTAGATTCTTTCAGGCCATAGAGATCAACCACTTTAAGCGTCAGTTTGGTAAAGATACCAAGCATACCAAGGCTGGCATGTAAAGCGTTACCCAACTCGTCAGTTTTCGGATCACCGCGATGATGGGTATGCAGCTCGCCTCTACCATCAACCCACTCCCACGTCTGCACTTGATTGGCAATAGAACCCAAAGTTATCCCTGTACCATGGGTCGCGGTACTAACCGCTCCTGCAATGGTCTGCGCTTGCACATCACCCATATTTTCTAACGCCAAGCCATGCTCTTTAAGCGCCGCACCGATTTCATATAAATAAGTACCGGCGTGTAAAGTAGCAAGCTTGGCCTCTTTATCGACTGAAATCAGACCGCGCATATTATGCAAGCTGATGGCGATTTCTTCAGGTTTCGCGCAGCCACTAAAAGAGTGCGCTGCACCCGTAACTCTGACGCGCTTTTTATTCGCCCGTGCGTTTTTCACAATCTCTTGTAATTCTGCAACCGATGAAGGCGCCAGTTTTTGCTCGGGTGCCGCGCGCTCGTATCCTACCCAATTTTGCCAGTCATTGCTTCCTTGCCACTGCCTTAATGAAAACATTTGCCCTCTCCTCGGTAAGTGATCATCGTTTGCTGCTTTTCTACTTTGTTTGCTGTCACTGTAGGCTGACCAGATTGTCGATAACAAATGAGTTCATTAAAGTGCTCACATAGCTCGCCTGCTTTTGCATGACGACACCAAACCACGTCGCCAATATTAAGACGCGGCATGTCCTTACTATTTTTAGTTTTAGCAATAGCCATCGGTGTTTGTACTTCGCCAAAACCTTCATCGTTTAATACTGACAGATGTTTGGGATAATGAATGACGGGCGCTTTATCGGTACCTGTCGCACCCGAGGCGATAAAACCGCCACCATGACACGTGATGACGCCTTTTTCTGGCTGACGCGTCACAGGTAACACAAAGCCAGCGGCTGGCTTAAACGCATCCATGCTATCCATATAATCAAAATAAGCCGGTTTATAGTACGCTGAGCCGACAGTGATTTCAGTAACCTCAGGTTGGCATGAGGTAAAATCCATACTACCGCTACCACCACCGTTGACGAGCTTAAGCATATAACCTTGTTTTTTAAGATATTCAACGATTGAGCGGCGGCGCTGGCTAACTTGTTTTTGTGAACGATTTTTTAATAAACGTATGGCGGGCGACAATAAAGCTTTACCCGGTAAATGCTCAGGCAAACCCGCAATTTGCGCCTCATAGCCCATTGCCGCACTGACCTTAATATTGGAGCATTTCTTGACATGCTTTAGCAATTTCTTCATGTCTTTGATGCCCATTAATGCTGAGCGCTTAGTACCAAAATACAGCGTTGGTAGTGGCATCGACATATTGATATCGAGACAAACTTCAATGATGACATCATGAGCTTTAGCAACTGTATTTAACACCTCTACCTGTTCCGGGCGATCAACCATCCAAATCATGGTCGCGCCCTGCTTAGTATATTTAAAGGTGGCAGCAACGCTTGTCATATCCAAAGTTGGATAAGCGCAGAGGATATTATCAAAGCCATTTTCTAACAAATACACTGACTCATCAGCGGCATAGGACATCAGACCGATAAAGTTGGGAGAGTTGTTTTTGATATAGCGAAGAACATCGAGAGAACGAATAGACTTGGTCGCTAAGCGTAGTTTAACCGCTTGGGTTTTTTGATTGACCCGTTTGATATTATAATCGAGTGCATCCATATCAAGCCACGAACTCGGGGCTTTCGGCGGAATAAGATGAGCAAAATCCATTTTACTTTCCTTGTAACGGCTATTAAATACGGCCCTATACTGCTTATTATTCTGTCGTTATGAGCCTGTAAAAGGCTACAAACCAGCATCATAGTTTGGACCGAGAGCGTAGTACAGTCAAGCGTCAAATGCATAAAAGAACGACAATTGTTAATTAAGTCAGAGTGCTTATTTTCAAATTAAAAGTACTCAAAAAATATCAATATAAGAGTGCGCCGTTTACATTTGTAAGTATGAAAGCAATTGTTTAAACCTTCGCCTTTTTAAACTAAAGAAGTACAATCACTAAATAGTCTTAGATTAAAATTATGATAAAATAATACAAACAGTCATAAGACTGTTTTTTGTTTTTTTGTATTTGTTAAATTAAGCACTTATTGCTTAAAGGCGGTAGATTTAATTATTGCTCATTTAGGAGTCATGCTATGTCACTTTATTTTTCTACTCTGATGCTATGGCGATAAATAATGAATAATGAATACCAATTCAAACCGCACGAACAACCCTTTATGGTGGGCTCGCCCGCCACCCCTGACCATCCTACGCGTCGCAAAGTGTTTTATTTACTGATAGGTATTTTTATTGGTCTTACCGCCAGCTTTCAAAATGGCTTATTGGTCGCAAATTTGACACAAATCCAAGGTGAGATGGGATTGACGCCAGTCGAAGGTGGCTGGATATCGGTCGCCTATAATATGACCAATGCTTGTATTACGGTGCTGCTATACAAAATTCGCCAGCAATTTGGCATGTCGCTCTTTAGTAAAATCACCCTGTTCTTTTTATTAGCCGCCACCAGTTTACAATGGCTAGTCAGCAGCCATCTATTAGATACGAGCGCTATTATCATTGAGCCTTACTATCTAGAAATCATCGCGCGCGGCTTAAGCGGTATGGTCGCTAGTGCCATGACCGTGTTGGCTATTTTCTACTGCTTACAAGGCATGCCTACTGCCAAACGGATTAGCGGTTTGATTTTGGGTTTTGGTTTAGTACAATTTGGTACGCCACTTTCAAGGATTATCTCGCCTTATCTTGCCGTTGATGGTCAGCTTGAAACACTGTTTTTATTTGAATTGGGTTTGACGCTGATTTGCTTTGGCCTGATTAATATCTTAGAGTTGCCACCCGGCAACACAGAAAAAGTATTTGAAAAACTTGATTTTCTCAGCTTTGGTTTTTTCGCCAGCGGACTTGCAGCGTTAGCAGTGTTTTTCGTTCAAGGTCGAATCCAGTGGTGGACGACGCCTTGGCTAAGCTACCCGCTTATCATCGCAGTGGTGACGATTAGCATCGCCTTATGGATTGAAACGCACCGTAAAAACCCAATGTTACAAGTGCGCTGGATGCGTAGTCGCAATATCATTGCTTTTACGATAACGGGCGCCGTGATGCGTATTTTATTATCTGAGCAAAATGTCGGCGCGGCAGGGTTACTGGCCAATTTGGGCTACGGAAATGATCAGCTGATTACTTTTTATGCGGTGATACTTGTCGCTAGCATTTTAGCATTGGTCACCAGTATCTTTAGTACCAACGCAATGGATTTGCGCCGCCCGGTCATCTTTGCCGTCGCACTGATTGCTGTTGGCGCATGGTTGGATACGGGTGTGTCGCTAAACTCTGCGCCTTATATGTTTTACGTAAGTCAATTTATGATTGCCTTTGCCGCCGTCTATTTTATGGGTCCTATGGTTTTCGAAGGAATGTTTCGTGCCCTCGCTAATGGCCCTGCTTACATTATTAGTTTTTCGGTTATTTTTAGCATCTCGCAGACGGTCGGCGGACTTGCAGGGGCGGCGGCGATTCAAGCATTTACCACGATTCGTACAAAGATGCACTATGCTGATATGGTCAGCTCGCTTAACCTAGGAGATCCTGCCTTGATGGGACAGGTAGCTGGCGCACGTCGTATGTTATCTGCCCAAATTACGGATGCGAATCAAGCAAGTGTTGGGGCTATGGGACAAGTACTGCAAAGCATTCAACAGCAAGCAACTGTCGCCGCCTATGATGATTTGTTCTTTCTTATGGCAAGTATCGCGACCATTACAGCGGTGATTTTATTGATTAACTATATTTACTATCGCTATCATAAACGCAACCCACTGGCTAAAGAGCTGGCTGCCATTGCAAAAATGCGAGAAGCAAAATAGCCCAATTCATTATGGCCTTTCCTTAATTTAAAAATGATGCTTAAAATATCAACTAACAAAGACTTATGACAACTACTCAAACTTTAGGAGCGCGGCATGAGCCAAGAAAAATCTGATGAGCTTAACCAGAACCCTCAGACGCCGCCTGACACGCTAACCAAAAATGCCCACGAAACTGATGCAGCAGACGACCTCGTTGCTAAAGACTCTGCTGCCGGTCCTCTACACGACACAGAAGATACAGCGAAACCTGAGACCTCTGCTGCTAGTATAGATAAAGCAGATAAGGATAGCCTTACCGACAATGATGAGCCGCCCATGCCGCCAAAGGAGCCGATTCCTAGCAGCGATGGTTGGTCACCGAAGAAAAAATCTTATTTAAACTTAGGAATATTAATTGCTCTAATTGTCATCGGTGTGGCGTTAATTTTGTATGCTTGGAAGCTACCACCTTTTACACCGACTGTGCAGCAAACCAATAACGCTTTTATTAAAGGACAAACCACTGTTATCAGTCCGCAAGTATCTGGCTACGTGACTAAAGTGGCGGTTGAGGATTTTGCTAATGTCAAAGAAGGCGACTTATTAATCAAAATAGATGATCGTAATTTCAGACAGCAGCTTGAGCAAGCGCAGGCAAACATTGAAGTTGCTGTAACCAACCGCGCTAGTAACGCTCAGGATACAGGAACCAGCCAAGCACAGATAGAAGCTCGCGAAGCGGATTTATACAGCGCTAAAGTCAGCGTCGACAGTGCGCGTGAAGATGTGAAACGCTATCAAGGCTTAGATGCCATTGGCGCGGTATCAAAAGCAGAAGTAGCCCATATGAAAGCGCAACTTGCAAAGGCACAGGCCAACGTTCAACAAGCGGAAGCGAATTTAAAAGTGGCTCGTGAGGCGAGCGAAAAGACCAGTGGCAGCCGATCTTCCTTAGATGCCAATATTAAGAACGCAGAAGCAGGGGCTAAGCAAGCCCAGATTAATTTAGATAATACCATTATCAGAGCGCCGGAATCCGGACAATTGAGCCAAATTAGTGTTAAAGAAGGACAATACGTGAGTGCAGGCACTCAGCTAATGTATATCGTTCCAAAAGGCGTTTGGATTATCGCCAACTTTAAAGAAACGCAAGTGGCCAATATGAACATCGGTGAGCCAGCTACTATTCGTGTTGATGCGCTTGGCGGTGCTAAGTTCAGCGGTCATGTCAGTAGTATTTCACCCGCGACTGGCAGTGAATTTAGTGCTGGTGCAGCTAACCCTGCGACGGGAAACTATATTAAAATTGCGCAGCGCGTTCCGGTACGGATTGACTTAGACCAAAACCAACCAAATCTTACCCAGTTACGTCCAGGTATGTCAGTGTCAGTGGATGTCGATACCAAAGCAGGAAATTAGACTAACAAGTAAATAAAAAAAGCCTCTTTAAACGTCTATTAATGAGGTTTAGAGAGGCTTTTTTATGTGTAAAATTCTTATTTATCAATCAAGAGTTCTTACGGTAACAAGCGTTTGGTTGTCCAGTTTACCGCGCCGTTCGAGCTACTTTTGTCCTGCGTATAAACAATACGGTCATGCATTCGGTTGGCACGGCCTTGCCAAAACTCAATCTCATTGATGGTAATTTCATAACCACCCCAAAATTCTGGTGTCGGTACTTGGCTATTTTCTGGATATTGGTTTTGTAGCGCATCAAACTTGGCTTCCATTACCTCACGATTAGCAACCATGCCACTTTGAGGTTGGCTAACCCACGCCCCGACTTGACTGTCGTGCGGACGCTTTTGAAAGTAAGCCGATGATTTATCAGCAGCAATTTTAGCGACACCACCACTGATACGAATCTGACGCTCAAGCTCATGCCAAAAGAACAGTACTTCGGCATTGGGATTTTCGGCAATATCTTGCCCTTTAGCGCTTTCATAATTGGTATAAAATACAATACCCTTCTCGGTAATCTCGCGCAGCAAAACGATACGCACGCTAGGCTTATTGTCAGCGCCGCACGTCGCCAGGCTCATCGCATACGGTTCTTGCACTTGTGCTTCTATTGCTTCATTCATCCAAACGTTTAGCAGCTCAAATGGCGATGCGGGGATTGACTCTTGGTCTAGCTGACCTTTCTCATACGATAATCGCTGATCGGTAAAATCCATACTCATGATTGTTTCTCGCTAACTTTTAAATATTATTAATATAAGTCTATTTAATCAATACGTTTAGCCTAAAACCGTTTTGATTTTATCTGCTAAATCATTGGCCAATACATCACATTCTATTTCATCGTCCGACTCAACCATGACTCGAATCATTGGCTCTGTGCCCGATTGGCGGATAAGTAGGCGACCGCGGCCTTCTAAAGTAGCGCGAGCTTTATCAAAAGCGGCAACGAGTTCTTCATTCTCAAACGGATCTTGCATTTGAGATAAGCGCACATTGACCAGTTTTTGCGGTAATACCTCGAAGCCTTCGGTCAAATCGCTAAGCGCTTTTCCGCGTGCCTGCATCACCGCCAGCACCTGTAGGCCTGCGATGATGGCATCGCCTGTACGGCTTTTATCCAAGCACAAGATATGACCAGATGGCTCACCGCCCAATATCCAGCCGTTGGCTTCAAGCTCTTGCATGACATAACGGTCGCCTACTTTTGCGCGGGTAAACGCGATATCAGCGTCTTTTAACGCCAGCTCTAAGCCCATGTTAGTCATCAAGGTACCAACGATGCCTTCAGCCTTCGTTCGACCTTGGGTAGCAAGCACATACAGAATGCCATCGCCATCAACTAACTTGCCTGCCTCATCGACCATCACGATACGGTCACCGTCGCCATCTAAAGCAATACCGACGTCCGCTTCATGTTCAAGTACCGCTTTTTGCAGATTTTCAGGATGGGTTGAGCCGCAATTGGCATTAATATTAATACCATCGGGTTCATTGTTAATCGCAATCACATTGGCGCCAAGCTCGCGCATGACACGCGGGGCAACGCTATAACCAGCCCCATTAGCACAGTCGACGACGACGGTTAAATGGTCTAAGTCATATTGATAAGGGAAGCTGCCTTTGCAAAATTCAATATAGCGGCCTTTGGCGTCGTTAATACGGTTATTTTTACCCAATTGTGCCGGGTCAAGAATTGGCATAATGGCGTCATTATCAGAATTTACGGCATCCATAATCGCGGTCAATTTATCGTTAATTGCGCTTTGCATCTCATCGGTCAGTTTTTTGCCATCCCCTGAGAAAAACTTGATGCCATTATCGAAATATGGATTGTGTGAGGCAGAAATCACCACGCCAGCATCGGCATTGAAACTGCGTGTCAGATGGGCAATAGCAGGGGTTGGTAGTGGTCCTAACAGGTGCACGTCAACACCAGCGGCATTAAAGCCTGCCTGTAGCGCCCCTTCAATCACATAACCGGACAGACGCGTGTCCTTACCAATCACTACGCTTGGTTTTCGTGCAGGATTATTGTTGTTCTCTATTAGCACTAGCCCCGTCACATAGCCCAACTTTAAAATAAAATCAGGGGTAATCGGTAACTCACCAAATTTTCCGCGAATACCATCAGTGCCAAAGTAACTCATTATTATTATTCCTCAATTCCATAAAGTAAAAAATTAAAAAAGCCAAACGGGCGCGCAGACTATAATCAGTTTAAAAAATTCCATATCGAAAAAAATACACCTTTAAAACTGCCTGTTGTTATGCGTCTTCTTTCCTAGTCTGCTCTCTTGCTATAGGCTTTGCACTTTTCAATGCTACTAAAAACTCACCCCAGCATTAGCGAAGTATTAAAAAAAACAATCATAAGCTTTAAACCTAGATAAAGAGTCTAAGTAATAGATAGATAGGATAGATCAATCTTGTATTCTACAAAAAAAACAGCCAACAATAACAAAGCATTGTTGACTGTTTGTATCATGATATCACGGCAACGCTACAGAGCCGACAACCTACATATAACTAGCGTTAAAAAATGATTAATCAACGCGATAGTTAGGTGCTTCTTTGGTAATCTGCACATCATGGACATGAGATTCTTTCATTCCCGCTGAAGTCACTTTGACAAACTGCGGCTTAGTGCGCATCTCTTCAATAGTCGCACAACCGGTATAACCCATTGATGAACGTAGGCCACCCATCATCTGATTGACAATGCCAGAAACTGGACCTTTATAAGGTACACGGCCTTCAATACCTTCTGGTACCAGTTTTTCTACCCCATCTTTGGCGTCTTGGAAATAGCGATCTGACGAACCATTTTGGCCTGACATTGCACCCAAGCTACCCATACCGCGATAGGCTTTATAGTAGCGACCTTGGAATAGCTCAACCTCACCCGGCGCTTCTTCGGTACCCGCCATCAATGAGCCAACCATGATGCATGACGCACCTGCAGCAATGGCTTTTGCCATATCGCCTGAATAACGGATACCGCCATCAGCAATCAGTGGAATACTGTCTTGTAGCGCGCTTGCGACACTATCGATTGCCGAGATTTGTGGCATACCGACACCCGCGATAATACGAGTAGTACAGATAGATCCTGGACCGATACCTACTTTTACCGCATCTGCACCAGCATCACGTAATGCTTTAGCAGCATCACCAGTAGCGATATTACCGCCGATAACCTGAACGTTTGGAAAGTGCTTTTTAATCCAAGACACTTTATCAATCACGCCTTTTGAGTGACCATGAGCGGTATCAACAACAATGATATCGACATCGGCGGCAATCAAAGCTTCGACACGTGCTTGGGTATCAGCGCCAGTGCCGACAGCCGCGCCAACGCGCAGGCGACCCTGATCATCTTTACAAGCATTGGGGTTATTTTCTGCTTTAGAGAAATCATTGACCGTAATCAGACCACGTAAACGAAAATCATCATTAATCACAATTACTTTTTCGATACGATGCTCATGAAGAAGTTTTTTGATATTTTCGTTGCTTTCGCCTTCTTTTACGGTGACCAGCTGATCTTTTGGCGTCATGATATGACTGACGGGCAATGACAAATTGGTCTCAAAACGCCAATCACGATGAGTGACGATACCAATGACTTTATCAGTGCCCTTTTCAACCACAGGCACACCCGAAATATTATTATCTTGAGTCAATCTTAATAACTCACCAATGGTCATCTCTGGATGAACCGTAATAGGGTCAACCACCGTCCCCGCTTCGAATTTTTTGACGCGGCGCACCTGCATGGCCTGCTTATCAATATCCATGCTTTTATGTAATATACCCAGTCCACCAAGCTGTGCCATAGTAATGGCCATATCAGACTCAGTGACGGTATCCATCGCAGCAGAAATCATGGGTAAGTTTAACGTGATACTTTTGGTTAGGCGGGTCGTTAAATCAGCAGCTTTTGGTAGGATTTCAGAATAAGCTGGCAATAATAAAACGTCATCAAAAGTTAAGGCTTCATCGACAATTCGCAACATACAGACCCCTAGTGGTGGTTATTTTGATGGGTGGGCAATGCAGTATCAAGTCGATAAATGAACGTTTTGTCAAAATCAGCAAGTTAATATGCAGACTAAAATAAAGCCTTTAGATTGTGAAAAAACCATGAGGAACAAATCCTAAATACTACTATTCGCTCAGCACGTTATCTATTTATCATCGGTAATAAAATGATCGAAGAAGTAGAGTTGCCAATACAGCGCCTCTAAACATCTTAAAATCTGATTACACGACGCTTAATAACTGAATTATCCCTTAAAAATAACGCCATATTATAACAAATAAAGCAAGCGTTCGCATAACATATTTGTCAGCTTATTTTACCAAGATAACACCGTTTTTTTAACTTTTACCTGTTTGAACTTTCATCTGCTTTTACTAGCAAACGTTCTACCGGTAAATAGTCCTTTTGCTCCCTAGATAAATAGCTTAGCATTTTCTCACGCACTTCACACTCGAGCAACCAAGCATTAACTGGGCTATCAGATGCTTGACTACAGCGTAGTTTGATGGTGGTTTCAGTTACCGCTACCGTGTACATTTCAGGCTCGGTATCACTGTCCCAAAGCTCACTCTTTTTTACCAGTTCAATGTATTTTTGCCGTATCGCATCGATGTCTACGCCATAATCGACATACAAATAAATCACTGAGATTTGATGCGACTCGGTATGCGACCAGTTTTCTATAATCTCAGTGACAAAATGACGCATAGGTACAATCAAGCGGCGCTCATCCCATACTTTTAGCACCGCATAGGTATAACCCAAATCCTCAATCGTACACCACTCTTCCTCTATCACTACCGTATCGCCGATACGCACAGGCTGCGTGATTGCAACCTGCATTCCTGCGATGATGTTACCTAAGATAGGCTGCGCGGCAATACCGATGACTGCCCCAGCAATACCTGCCGAGGTCAGTAACGTCTTTCCCAAACCATCAATATTGGTAAATTCGCTCAGTCCTACCCAAATACCGCCCAAAATCATCACAAAAATAAAGATGCGACGAAAGATAGATACATAGGTGCGGCGACGACGCCCTTTATCAAACTGCTCATCGCCTAAGTTTTCTATTTGCAAATCTTTATAACGGTTGGCAAAAAAATTAATCGCCCGAGTGCCAAGCCACATGGTGCTAAACACCAAACCGATCCAAATAATTGGGCGTGTCGATGAGGCAAGCGCATCCAAGTAAGGAAAGCCGCCCGACACCAGGGTGTAAACAGAGGAAAAACTGATGGTAAAAGTTAAAGGCACGGTTAGCTTACTGATCAAGTCTTCCACACCATTATGATGAATAGTGCTGAGGCGGTTGCCTTCTTTATCTAAAACATACCAGTTCAGCAGTTTTCCGGCTGCTTTACTTAATAACCAACCAACACCCATGGTAAAAGAAAAGAACAGGAATAAAGCTAAAAACTCCCAAATGGCAATACCAAAAATCTTTAGTTTGGTCCAACCGGGCAAATAACGTTCAAACTTAGCGGGATGATACTGCTCGTATAGTTTATCGATATTCGCGACCGTCTGCGCCGAAAACACCCAAAATGGCGCACTGTCATCAATGCGAACACGCTCAAGATGTATCGGCACACGGCGATCACGATAAACGATGTAGCCTAGCTGAATTGAACGCCTTGGAATGCCTTGGATACTGTTACTGCTACCAAGCGGCGGTTCAATCAAGCCATCAGGACGATCGGGCAGTTTATCAAATACATACAGCTTTTTTTCCATCAATAAAAAATCAAGTTGTTTGGTAAGCTCCATCGCTCGACTAGGCTGTAACTTTTCATCGATCAAGTTCATATTGAGCGCATAAGCTGCCAAGTCGAACTGCTGCTTCATGACCGCTGACTGAAAAAACTCTAAAGTGGCTAGCGGTGTTGATAAGTTTGGTGGTTCAGATAATGGCGGCAAGCCTGCATTCAGCTTATTTAAAGCATAGTAGCCCTCATTATAATCCCCAGTCAGCCCAGAATCTCCTTGCAGCACCCCTGCTTGCTCTACCGTGGTTTTCTCAAGCGGACTAATCACTTCTTCTGCAATGGTAGAGAGGCTAAGATCCTGTCTTTTAAGCTTATCGATTTTTTGTTCTGCATAATCGACGAGATTCTCTGGTGCGGCATCAGCTTGTTCTTTTGGATTGCCTCGATTAGCAATTGCCTGTTTATCAGCGGCTTTATCCGCCGCATGATCACTACTAGCGGCTTGAGCGGATAGACAAATACTACTCGATACAATAATGAGCACGCTAAGCATAAGTTGTCGAACGCTTAAATGCTTTATAAACCATCCATTACTAGTCATAATACCGTTCGAGTTCTCAAAGCGAAAAAAATCAGCGTCGTCAGTATCGCCCGTGCTCGGCGTTTGGATGTTTTTGACAATTAAAGACTGAGGTGAATGTTTCATACGATAAAGTTCTTGACGGAATATTGAATTTGCATATACGTTTAAGCTAATGCACGGAACAAAAAAAAGCCAGCGTGAAGCTGACTTAATTTATGGGTAAAATGTTAATTGATACAATTGCTTATAAAAAATCTACGATCTAAGCGCGGCGCCAAGTTGTTCCCGTACGGCTGTCTTCAAGCTCAATCCCCGCCTCTTTTAACTGCTCACGTATCTCGTCAGCACGAGCAAAGTTTTTATTAGATTTAGCATCCGCACGTTCGATAATTAGTCCATCAATAGCAGCATCGGTTAAACCGCCCTCTTGTGCCTCACCTACAACCGCTTGTAAAAACTGCTGTACGGGCAGCTGCAATATATTTAATGTCTGTGCCAAAGCTTTTAGCTGCTGTGCCAATTGCCATGCAGAGTCTGCGTTTTCTGCTTTGATAGCTTTATTGATATCACGCGCTAGCCCAAACAGTACGCTAATTGCCGTTGAGCTATTAAAATCATCGTTCATGGCTTTGATAAAATCTTGTCCCGCCTCGCTGTCATAAGCGGTTTTGATTAACTCATCGTCAACGACGAGTGCTTGTCCTTTTTGCTGCTCGGCTGCTTTTAAAGCCTGGTAAAGTCTGCTTAGGCTATTATGCGCTTCATCTAACGCTTTGTCTGAGAAGTTGACTTGGCTGCGATAGTGACTTGATAATAGGAAAAAGCGCACGGTTTCTGGATGGAAATGCTTGATGACATCACGAATGGTAGCAAAGTTACCTAAAGATTTGGACATCTTTTCGCCATCGACATTAATAAAGCCAACATGCATCCAATTACGTGCGTACTCGCAGCCTGTCGCCGCTTCCGACTGAGCTATCTCATTTTCATGATGCGGAAACTGTAAATCATGACCACCGCCATGAATATCAAAGGTATCGCCAAGGCATTTGGTTGACATCGCTGAGCACTCGATATGCCAACCTGGACGCCCTTGACCCCAGGGCGATGACCATTGTGGCTCACTAGGTTTTGCCGCTTTCCAAAGCACAAAGTCAAACGGATTGCGCTTGTCATTTTCGACTTCAACGCGTGAGCCCGCCTGCATATCATCCAAGTTACGCTTGGATAATTTACCATAATCTGGAAAGCTATCGACTGCATAATAGACATCGCCATTATCGCCAGCATAGGCGTAATCATTGCTGACCAAATTACCAATCATCTGCTGCATCTCGTCGATATAATCGGTCGCACGTGGCTCGGCATCCGGCGCTAAGCAGCCAAGTGCTGCGAAATCTTCGTGCATCGCTGTGATAAAACGCTGCGTTAATGCGCCAATCTCTTCGCCGTTTTCGGCTGCGCGGGTAATAATTTTGTCATCAATGTCGGTGATATTCCGTACATAATTGACGTTATAGCCCAATTGCGTCAGCCAGCGTACCACCATATCAAAAGCGACCATCATTCGCGCATGACCGATATGGCAATAATCATAGACCGTCATTCCGCACACATACATGCCGACTTTGCCTGCAACCAGCGGCTTAAATACCTGCTTGCGTCCGTTGAGTGAGTCATAAATGGCAAGCTGAGACATCGCGTCTGCAAGGGTTGTGGTCATAGTAAAAAAGCCTTTTGATAAAAAATATAAGAATGAAACGAACCTATTAATACTGCCCACTTAAACCATAAACACGCCTATTTATAAATGTATTTAACGTGATTATTATGCTAAGGGAAACAGCAATATAAAATTTAACCCATTATCTTAGCGAAAATGCTCGTAAAATACTACAATGAGCGCAAAAGTAAGACTCACAATGACAAAAAACACTGACCGTTAAGGATGCAAATATGGGCAATCGTTTAAGCAAAATATATACACGTACTGGAGATGACGGTACTACAGGTATGGCAGATGGCAGCCGCGTGAGTAAAGCGGACCATCTATTTAGCGTCATGGGTGATGTCGATGAGCTTAACTCACACATCGGCCTCGTAAGGGCGCAACTGTCGCAAATGACAACTGACGCGACTAAAAACGCCGATTTCGCCCAAGCATTAGTGATTATTCAGCACTTGCTATTTAATATTGGTGGCGAGCTTGCTATGCCAGAATATGAAGGCGTTAGTGCCACTCATGTCGATTGGTTAGAGCAGCAGATTGACGTAATGAATAGCACCTTGCCAGCGCTGAAAGACTTTATCTTACCGACAGGCTCAGTGCTGGTCAGTCAACTGCATGTGGCACGTACGGTCTGTCGCCGTGCTGAACGCCAAGCAGTGCTATTGCAACAGCAACGCCCACAAGCAATCCGTCCAACAGCGGTGACCTTTATCAATCGCTTGTCTGACTGGCTATTCGTCGCTGCACGTTTTTGCACCGACCCTGAGCAAGTTTCTGAAGTGCTGTGGGACAGTCAAGTATTACAAAAATTCGCTGATAACGGTTAACTGACTCAGTTAATACAGTATAAAAAAACGCCCGTAAGCTATAAGTTAAAATTATAGTTTGCGGGCGTTTTTGTATTAAAAAATCGAGCTTTAGGGATTAATATGTCGCACTGTCGTCTTCGATAATCACCATATCGATACTGTCATCTTTAGGTACTGATTTAGGCGTGGCTGGAGTCACCGGTGCCGATGCAGAACTGCTAGGTGCTTCGGTAGTTTGGTTATTGCTACTTTGATTGCTACTTTGATTACTGCTTTGACTGTTTTGATTCACAGTGGGCGGCGTAGCAGGTTCAGCCGGGCGCACAGGAGTTACGGGTGCTACTGGTCTTGACTGACGCGTTTGATTTTCGCTATCGTTTTCTGCTGCTTGACGGCGGCGTTCCGATTGTTGGGCTGCGCGCTTAGCATTCTGCTCTTCTAACGCCGATTGAAAGACTGAGCTTGCTACTACTTCTGATACCACGTTAATCAATGCGGGCTGCCCGGCAATACGTGTTCGTACTTGACCGCCTTGAGTGCCGACTACATACGTGAAGGCATCATCGACGAGCATGTTATTGTTAATGCGGATATTGTCGTTGGCCAAACGTGATTGTAAGCTCGGCTGATTGTTAGCCGCTTGCAGTTGGCTGGCTTGATATAAGTCTTCACTTGGCAAGGTCATGCTGACGCTCGCTTGACACGTGGTCATGCCGTTATCGTTCGTAGCTTGTAACACCGCAGCATTTTGCACATCGATGACGATGCCATTGGTTTTACCAGTGATAACGCCACCATTTAAACCAATCTCGGCATCGTTCGCGTAACTTGTCGCTAGTGTTTGTGCTTGTTGATTGAGCGTATTTTTTAAGGCTGATTTGAGGCGATCTTGTACCATTGGATCATCACAGCTCACCGCAGGCGTAATAGCGTTTTCATTAGCGGCAGTTTCTTCGGTTGGCTCTACAGTTTCCGTCGTGTCTTCTTTTTCTGAGCGGTCACAGCCAGCAAGCACCAAACTGCATGCGATACCAATACCAGCAACTTTATACCACTTGCTCAAACTCTTATTTGCTACGCTCATCTTTTTTTTGCTCCAATTTCCAGATTCGTACCGCCACTGACGGACAGTGTTTGACATTCAAAGCCTTACACTCACACCATCACGTTCAAATTGTAACCGTTATCGTGCAAGTTTTGAAAACCACATCATTATACGGTGTTTGTTTTAAATGGTCATCAGTGTAGCCTATTGATATACAAATAACGTCTAACATTGGACACAAAACCTCGCTTTGGTTGCAAAAACGCTACAAATACAGAGGTAAAAAACGGCAGAAGCTTTTAACTTGGCCAATTTTAACTTGCCTTAGCTAATGGATAAATATTCCGTAAGTAAAGAATGTTTAGAAGTAGAGTAAGTAGAAATTGTATTAGACCCAGTTTTGCAGAAACGATATGATGATGGTAAAAATAATTGACAGTTACTTATAATGATAAATCTTAAAAACACACTTTTATTGGGGCATCGCGGCGCGCGTGGTGAAGCGTTAGAAAATACCTTAGCGGGTTTTAAACTTGCCCAAAAACTACAAACCGCTGGTTTAGTAGGGGTTGAATTTGATGTTCAGTTAAGTGCAGATGGGCATTTGGTGGTTTTTCACGATGATAATTTACAACGCTTGTGCGCTCAGCAATCGTGCGTTGACCAGTTAAGTCTTGCTGAGATTGGGCGCCATTTACAATCCGGTCACGCGATTACGCCGTTAGCCTATATAGCATCTGTATTAGAAGGCTTTAGTTATATTGAGCTTGAGATTAAAACGCACGAGCGCACGGATTATAGTAAATTGATTAAAGCGTTAACGCGCGACTTGATTGACAGTCCGCTTGCTCGCCTACCAATAGCGCTGACCAGCTTTGATGTTGAGCTACATGCACGGCTGCAACGCAATCAAACCTTAAAACATCTGCCGCGCGGTTTACTGATTCGTACGCCTGAGACCTTGATAACGGCGCCGCATACTGCCCTGCAACTTGGCTGTGTCCAGTTGGGTATTCACTACCCGCTGCTTGATCAAGCGGTTATCGCCCACTGTCATCGCTATCACTTGCCTGTGAGCGCCTGGACTGTCAATGATAGCGAGATAATTAAACAGCTCATAGCTTGGCAAGTCGACGTCATTATCACCGATTATCCAACTCACCTCCTCACGCGTTAAGTAAGTGAAATTCTCACCTAGCTTTTACTTATTCTTCAAAAAAATTGCTTAGCATTTTATTTAAAAAGCCACCTAATTAATTATCTGAATAGTCATCTAAATATTCTGATGACCTACACATTTATCTTTTTACTTACATTTCTCCTTAACTGCTGATAAGTTAGGAGTTATTTGAGCCGATCTATTCCATAATTCATACAAGTTATTGTTATTTAGCAATATTTTTCTAGTGCATAACTGTTCACTTTATCTTTCTTTTAGGGTAATATGGAGGCTGAAATTAATATCATTAGGAATATTACATGATTGCTAAAAAAGTAATAGGCTTACCACTTAAGGGCTTGCGTTTCGCTATGAAGTCTGGTGATACGCTTATACAGCATGCTGGCACTCAAGCACTGCGCGTGAAGACGTGGCTTGATACTAGCAAAAGCAAAACTGATGAGGCTGCCGATACGCAATTCGCTACGACCAGCGGCTATAAAGATGCGAATGCAGTCGTCAACTACGAGGGTATTGATCCTCTTGAGCTTGAATTTCAAAAATCGCCAATCAACTTGGTTCCAGCGATTTTTTTAATTGCAACGCCGATTGCTGCTGCTGTCATTACGCCATGGTACTTATTGACCCATCAGGTCAGTGCACCAGTTTGGGGTGTATTTGGTGCTTTTATGGTATGGACCGGAATTAGTATTACTGCAGGCTACCATCGCCTACTGTCGCATCGTGCCTATAAAGCGCATCCTTTGGTAAAAAACTTTTTATTACTTGGCTCAACCCTTGCCGTTCAAGGCTCTGCTTTTGACTGGGTCTCAGGCCACCGTACGCATCACCGTCATGTTGATGACCGCATGGAAGATCCTTATTCAGCACAGCGTGGCTTTTGGTTCAGCCATATTGGTTGGATGTTACGTAATTATCCTAGTGGTAAGTTTGATTATAAAAATATTCCTGATTTAACCAAAGATAAAGTGCTACAGATTCAGCATAAATACTATGGTTTATGGGTGTTAGCTACCAACGTCGCCATGGTTGCAGCTGTTGGTTGGTTGGTTGGTGACGTTTGGGGTACCTTAGTATTGGCAGGCCTACTGCGTTTGGTACTGACCCATCACTTTACGTTCTTCATCAACTCGCTATGCCACATGTTTGGTACGCGTCCTTATACTGATACCAATAGCGCACGTGATAACTTTTTCCTTGCTATCTTTACGTGGGGCGAAGGCTATCATAACTATCATCATTTCTTCCAATATGACTATCGTAATGGCGTAAAATGGTGGCAATATGATCCAACTAAATGGTTAATTGTTGGCTTATCTAAACTTGGTCTAACGAGTGACTTGCGTACCGTTGACGACACCACAATTAAGCATGCTGAAGTGCAAATGCAGTTCAAAAAAGCCCAGCAGCAGATTGATAATGCAACCTTAGGTGGTCTTGATATTCCTCATGCGATGAAGAGCTTCCAAGATCGTATCAAGTTTGAATACGAAGCCTTTACACAAACCGTCGAAGAATGGCAAGCATTGAAAGCCAAAACCATCGAGCTTAAAAAGACAGAGTTTGCCGATCGCTTGCATGAAGTTGAAGAGATGCTAAAACATGACTATGCCATGGTTGAGCAAAAAATATTGGCACATAATAGCAATCTAAAAACTGCGTTCCGCTCTATCGGTCAAAGTCCAAAAGCTGCCTAAGCTAAAGCAAATACGTTATCTAACTTTCCTATTGTACGTCTCTCCTGCCCTCTATCTGCAAAGATAGAGGGTTTTTTTTCGGCAACGATTTTGGCGCTACTTATTGGCGTACTTATTATTTTTGCGCGCTTATTATTTTTGCGTCAATTACAAGAGATGGACAGAGTGAAGCGCGGTATTATTAAGGCTATGATATAGTAGGTTTATAAACGTCATCGTCTATTTTTTATCCCTAAATTTCTATATGAAAAATATATAAACCAATATTGGAATGGCACCTATGCGCTATCAAAATTCTTACGTCACATTAGACACTCGCCTCTATCATGAGCAGCAGCCGACGCCACTCGACAATCCTCGCGCCGGTCATTTTAATAGGCAAGTTGCCCAGCAGTTGGGCTGGCTTGAGGATGAAGACTTGATGGCGCGTTGGGTGGAAATATTAGGTGGTCAGTACGTACCAGCTGAATTTCAACCCTTATCGATGGCGTATGCTGGTCATCAGTTTGGGCAATGGGCGGGACAATTAGGAGATGGTCGCGGCTTACTCATGGCGCAAGTGTTGGACAATAACAATAAATTGCAAGATTTGCATCTCAAAGGTATCGGTCTGACGCCTTACTCACGAATGGGGGATGGGCGTGCGGTGTTACGCAGTACCATCCGCGAGTATTTATGTGGTCATGCGCTAACGCAGCTTGGCATTCCTTCGTCTAATGCCTTGGGATTTGTAGTTTCTGATACCAAAGTTCGTCGTGAGCGCATCGAAACTGGAGCGGCCTTAATGCGCGTCGCTGACAGTCACATTCGCCTTGGTCATGTTGAGTGGATTGCTAGCTATGCGCCCGACTTGCTTGGCGAATTTACCGATTATATGATTGATACTTACTATCCAGAGTGCCGCAATAGCGAAACGCCAGTCTTAGCATTTTTACAAGCAGTGGTTGAGCGTACCGCGCGCATGATTGCCGATTGGCAACTGATTGGCTTTGCCCATGGGGTGATGAATACAGATAATTTATCGATAACGGGCAGTACGCTAGACTTTGGGCCGTTTGGATTTATGGAGCGTTTCAATCCTGCTTGGATTAACAATCACTCTGACCATACTGGACGTTATGCGTATCAAAACCAGCCTGCTATTGGGCATTGGAACCTCAATATTTGGCTACCCCACTTTATGCGCTTGGACGGTGTGACGCGCGACACCTTGGCTGATTGCCTGGCACCGTACGAAGCCACCTTTATGCAGCATTATCAGCAGGGATTGTGCCGTAAACTAGGATTACCGCATACCAAAGAGAGTTTGAGTCTGGCTTTTGACTGGTTAAGTTTGTTAGAAGATAATTTACTCGACTATACCAATAGTTTCCGCGCATTATTAGGATTAGTAGCGCCAAACGAGCATCCGTATGAAGAGCAGCTGCTCACAATAATGACTACTGAGTTTAATAACGAGGCGAAACAAGTTTGGCAAGAGTGGTCAAGGCGTTATTTGGCGCAATTACAGCCGTTAGCTCGTGAACAATCTCTTGATGAAATGCGCACCAATAATCCGGTTTATATATTACGTAATAGTATGGCGCAGCGCGTTATCACAGCGGCGGAACAAGGTCAATTTGATGAATTAAATCGGGTCTTTGACTTACTTACTAACCCTTACAACGTCCAAGACATCGCCACTGAGCTTGATACCACACCTCCTGCTCCCCATGCGCCGCAAATGCCGATTAGTTGCTCCTCTTAATGATTCAGTCTTATGTAATATTTTGAAACATAATGCAATTATGAGTTGATATTGAGTCGCATTTTTTGCCATTATCAACCAGCGAAATAATGGATATCATTTTATTATATCATTCTCGCAATTGGGCTGAGTTGACTAGGCAGTGAAATGCCAATAGTGCTAGAATAATGTTTCTTGCAAGATTGCTGTTTTTACGCTGATGTCTAGTCGCCCATCACGACCTTTTTAGTATAAATGTGCCCTCTTTCTCGTATTTTATGATTTTGAGGCGTAGACGTTAGTTTTTATCACCATTTACTTTATTCCAATTATTCCAACCATGGCAATTATTATGAATGACGATATCACTTTGAATACGGACACCCCTACTACGGAAAAAGAGCAGTTTGAACAAGCTGCCTTGCATTACCATGAGTTCCCACGCCCCGGTAAAATCTCAGTTACGCCTATTAAGCAATTGGCCAACCAGCGTGATTTGGCACTTGCCTATTCGCCAGGAGTTGCGATACCGTGTCTTGAAATTCAAAGAGATCCAGCGTTAGCAGCTAAATATACCGCTCGTAGCAACTTGGTCGGTGTGATCACTAACGGTACTGCTGTCCTTGGCTTAGGAAATATTGGACCATTGGCATCGAAGCCTGTGATGGAAGGTAAAGGGGTTCTATTTAAAAAGTTCGCTGGTATCGATGTTTTTGATATTGAAATTGCCCAAAACGACCCAGACAAATTTATCGAAGCCGTTGCCTCTCTTGAGCCTACCTTTGGCGGAATTAACTTAGAAGATATCAAAGCCCCTGAATGTTTCAAAATCGAGCGTGAATTGCGTGAACGTATGAATATTCCGGTATTCCACGATGACCAACATGGTACGTCAATCATTGTTGCAGCGGCAATGCTAAACGCGCTACTTATCACTGGTAAAAAAATCGAAGAGATTAAAGTGGTCTGTTCGGGCGCGGGCGCAGCGGCTATTTCTTGCTTAGATATCATTTGTGCGCTTGGTGTTGATAAAAATAACATCTTGGTATCAGATTCACGCGGAATTATTACCACCAGCCGTGAAAATCTTGATGAAACCAAGCAGCGCTATGCCCGTGACACCACAGCATCTACCATCGAAGAAGTGATGGACGATGTCGATATGTTCCTAGGCCTATCTATGCCTGGCACATTGACCGAAGATATGGTTCGCCGAATGGCAAAAGACCCTATCGTTTTTGCTCTTGCCAACCCAACGCCTGAAATCATGCCAGAATTGGCGCACGCCGTACGCCCAGACGTCATCATGGCAACGGGTCGCTCCGATTATCCAAACCAAGTAAACAATGCGCTGTGCTTCCCGTATATCTTCCGGGGTGCGCTTGATGTTGGCGCAACCACCGTTAACGAAGAGATGAAAATCGCTTGCGTAAAAGCAATCGCGGCTATGGCGCATGTTGAAGCGACGCCGATGAACAATGTGAAAAACGTTGAGAGCACGCCAAGCTTTGGCCGTGATTACCTTATCCCAGGCCCTCTTGAGCCAAACCTAATCATCGAAATCGCCTCTGCGGTTGCCAAAGCAGCGATGGATTCGGGTGTGGCCACCTTGCCTATCTCAGATATGAAAGCCTATCGTCAACGCTTGTCTGAGTTTGTTTATAACTCAGCGTTTGTCATGAAGCCTATCTTTGCGCGTGCCAAAGCCGATCCTAAGCGTATTGTTTACTGTGAAGGTGAAGACCGCAACGTCTTACTTGCGGTACAAGTGGTCGTCGACGAGCAGTTGGCGCATCCGATCTTGGTTGGTCGTCCTGCCATTATCGAAAAGAACATTGAAAAGTTAGCGCTACGCCTAAAAGATGGCGAGAATATCACCATTGTTAATCAAGACGATGATCCACGTTATAAGGACTACTGGCAGGGCTACTACGAGAAAAACAAACGTAATGGCGTCAGTATCGAGCTTGCGCGCCGAGATGTCCGCCGCAAAACTTCTTTAATCGGTGCCCTACTGGTTGAAAATGGTGACGCTGATGGGATGATTTGTGGCACATTCAGCTACTATCATCTCCATTTAAAATACGTCAGCAGAGTTATCGACAAAAAAGAAGGGGTCAGCGATTTTTATGCCATGAATGCTGTTCTTATGCAAGATCGTAATATCTTTATTGCCGACACTTATAATCATGAAGACCCAACTGCTGAGCAATTGGCAGAAATGACGGTTTTAGCTGCTGAACAATTATGCCGCTTTAACATTACGCCGCGTGTGGCCTTGGTTTCGCATTCAAATTTTGGTACCTCAGACCGCGAAAGTGCGGTAAAAATGCGTAAGGTGTATGAGCTACTGACAGAAATGAATGTCGACTTTGACTTCGACGGTGAGATGCAAGGCGATGCTGCCCTTGATGAGCATATTCGTGCCAATGACTTACCATCGAGCAACTTAAAAGGGTCAGCAAACTTGCTTATCTTGCCAACGCTTGATTCAGCAAATATTGCTTTCAACCTGTTAAAAACAGCGACTGGTAGTGCATCTATTGGACCTATCTTGCTAGGTGCAAGTAAACCTGTTCACATCCTAACTCCTTCTGCAACGGCGCGCCGTGTGGTGAATATGACAGCGCTTGCAGTTACTGAAGCTCAAGACTTAGAAAGTGAGCAGCAGTAGCCTAAAACATAAAACCATAATACTAAGACCGTCTTCTATCATTTATTTATAGAAGCCGTCTGCTATACTAAAACCAGTCAATGCTCATGAGCGTTGACTGGTTTTTTTTGGCAAAGCCATCTCATAAATACTAAATAATGACAAAGAGACTTTTATGCAAGTATATCTCGTTGGCGGCGCCGTCCGTGACCAATTATTAGGGCGTCCTATCAAAGACAAGGACTTTGTTGTCGTTGGCGCCACGGTTGTAGATATGTTGGATGCAGGCTTTCAACAAGTGGGCGCAGACTTTCCGGTATTCTTACATCCTGTTAGCCGTGAAGAATATGCCTTAGCACGTACTGAGCGTAAGCAAGGTTTAGGTTATCAAGGCTTTAGCGTACATGCGAGTCCCGATGTGACGCTGCGTGAAGACTTGCAGCGTCGCGATTTGACCATCAATGCTATGGCCATTGAAGTTAAAAGCTTGACCGATGATACGCTGATAAGTGGCGACGTGATTGATTATTACGGTGGACTAGCTGACATTAAAAGTAAAACCTTGCGTCATGTCTCAAGCGCTTTTAGTGAAGACCCATTACGTGTGCTACGAACCGCCCGCTTTTATGGACGTTATTTTGATCTGGGCTTTAGCATTGCTGATGAAACTTTGCGATTAATGCGCGAATTGGTGGCCTCAGGAGAGCTTGCACATTTAAGTAGTGAGCGCATTTGGCAAGAATCGAGCCGAGCCATGATGCAAGTGTCACCGCAGGTATATTGGCAGCAGCTATTTGAGCTTGGTGCGCTGACAGAGTGTTTTGCGCCCTTACATCATGCTTGGAACAATGGCAAAATAAGAGAGGCTGTACAAACGGCATTGTATTTTGCCGGTCAAATGCAATTAAACTTATCGCAGCGCTGGGCGTTATTAATGGCAAGTTTAGATACCGATTTATTTGCGCTAAAGTCTACAGATTTAAATTCCAATAACATAACCTATGCTGTTAAAGGTATTAATGGGATAGGAAACAGTGCAAAGGTGCCAAAAGCGCATTCTCAGTTTGCCACTTTATTCGTGCAGCAATCAGAAAACCTTAGCAGCATAGATAAACTTAGCGCCGCTGAGAGAATCGACCTTATCCAAGCCTGTGGCGCCCATAAGGCACCCGATAAACTCTCACAGCTATTGGTCATTAGCCATGTCTTACAGCTAGCCATACAACACCGTCAAATGATGCTCGCGCTGAATAGCTTTCATGCAGTCGGCATGAATGATATTTCCCTAGACCTTAAAGGTCCAGCAATTGGCGAAGCATTACGTCAACGCAGAATTGAGCATTTACAAATGCAAAATAATGCTTCAAAAGTTTCTATATCATCTGAAAATGCTGTTTAATTATGAATCAAACCAGCAAGCCTTCTCAGCCAATTAATAATCCTGCTCCAGTGATGCTTGTAACGGGTGGCGCTAAGCGTATTGGCGCTGCTATTGTTCGCGCGGCTCATGATCAAGGCTACCGCGTCATTGTCCATTGTCATCATAGTAAGCAAGAAGCCATTGCCCTAGCCGATGCGCTAAATAATGCTCGTCCTGATAGTGCGGTCGTTGTTCCGGCAGATTTGACGGTCGTTGACAATAGCGAGGTGTTACATGAGTTCACTCAGAATATTATGCAAGCATTTGGACAACTTGACGTTTTAGTACATAACGCTTCACGCTTTTATCCGAGCCCCCTTGGCAGTATTAATCACGCTCAGTGGGATGAGTTGTTTTTGACCAATGCCAAAGCGCCCTTATTAATAAGCCAAGCGTTATATCCTTATCTACGGTCGCAGCGAGGCTGTATTATTAGCCTACTTGATATCCATGCGCATAATAAACCTTTTAAGAATTATGCCATTTACAATATGGCAAAGGCGGCGCATCGTATGATGGTGCAATCTTTAGCGCTAGATATGGCGCCAGATGTACGCGTCAACGGTGTTGCTCCTGGCGTGAATATCTTACCTGAAACAGATAGCGACCAAGCGCTTGATCCGCAGCAACAAAAAAGCATTATCGATACTATCCCTATGCAGCGGATAGGCAATCCTGCTGAGATTGCCCATAGTGTACTTTATCTTGCCCAAGCCAGTTATGTGACGGGTGAAATAATCGCTGTTGATGGAGGTCGCAGCCTGACCTTGGCTGGCGGTCAGGCTTGATAAAAGGTAGCGCTACGTGAAAATATCTTGATTAGTTCCTATCTTTTACTTGAAAATCTAGAAAAATCAGGTATCATTGTGCCTCTAACGTTAGGGCCCATAGCTCAGTTGGTTAGAGCAGAGGACTCATAATCCTTTGGTCGTAGGTTCAAGTCCTACTGGGCCCACCATATTTAAACCCTTATAAACCACGGTTTATAAGGGTTTTTTATTGTCTGCTATTTTTGGTTGGCTTGTCTTAGTGTACGATAAACATCCATATGGGCACTTTGTGGGCACTTCTTAAAACCTTGCTTATCGGCTATTATATCCAAGTAAATCAAAGAAATAGGCAGACTAAAATGGCACGGGTTAAACTCACCAAACGCTTTATAGATGGGCTTGAATACTCGGAGAAAGCAGACATTTACCAAGATGAATTGGTGAATGGCTTTGCTGTGCGTACCAACAAGACAAATAAAAGTTATATGATTAGCAAAAGAATCAATGGCAAGATGATTCGTAAGTCGATTGGTGATTGCTCGGTCATGACGTTACAGGATGCACGAGAACAAGCAATGTCGTTGATATCAGATTTAATGCAAGGCAAAGATCCATTTAATGATGATATGAAAGACGTGGTTGTGCCGACGCTTGGTGAGGCGTATGAATATTACATCTCTCATAAGCCCGGACTCAAGCAATCAACCATTGCCACATACAATCGGCAGATACCAGGTAAGCTGGCAGAGTGGCTAGATAGATCGATGAACGAGATCATGCAAAGCAATGTGACTGAAAAACACTTGGAGTTAACCAAGCTCAGCCCCTCACAAGCCAATGCTACTTTTCGTGCACTCAATGCGGTGTGGAATTTTTCACGCCTAAGCTTTTTAGACAAGTCTGAATCCCCTATCATCAAGCCAAGTCCTATTGAGATATTAACAGCTAAGAAGCTTTGGAACACGGTCAAGCCTCGCACTACATATCTCAGTGAGGACACAATGGGTAATTATGTGCGTGTGCTGTTAGATTTTAAGAGTGAAGATTTTCACACTATGCAACCACATAGTAATAATGCACGTGACATCATGCTGTTGTTTTTGTGCACTGGCATACGTGCCAGCGAAGGCTATTCACTAAGATGGGATTATATTGATTTAAAGCACGGTACCATGACAATTCATGAAACTAAAAATGGTGATACTTTGCATGTGCCACTAGGTAAGGTAATGTGCGCCATGCTTGCTCATCGATACCAATACCGGATGGATGAACCGTGGTTATTCCCGTCTCGTCTAAAAGAGTGCGACGGGAACCTGACTGATATATCAAAGTAGTACAAAAACATTGGTGACGCTGCAGGTATTCATATCACACCACATGATCTACGTCGGACATTCTCTACTATTGGTGATATTCTCAACCTAAACATATCAGTCATTAAGCGGTTGATGAATCATAGAACCTCAAAAGCGTCTGACGATGTGACGCTACAATACATCCAAGTCAGCCAAAAAAGATTACGCGCTGCAATGAATGATATTGAGGTATTTATCTTTAACGAGGCTGGCATGACGCAAGACGAAGTGATTAAAAGGTTGTATAAAGACTACTAACACTTATCATTATTTTTAACTTATATATGCTACAGAAATAGTAACGAGAGAATCTCCAAAAAATTGTAGCTACCTTCCAAAGCGGTCTAGTAGTCTCAGAAATCTATTAAAAAAATTAATAACTCACTATTCGCTTATATTATCGTTTTCAGACTCGCTGGATTCCTGTACTTCAAAGATATCTTGAATCAAGCCTGTAATTTGATTTTTTGTCATTAGATAAGGATTAAACTCAGAACCTGAAGAAAAATTTTTCTTTATATATTCTTCATCTTGAACACTTGGCGTTAAATACTTGATTAAAAAACCATTCCATCTACGATCCTCTATTTCTTCTACATCAACAACATGAAGTGAGAAATTCGTATATTGATTAATTAAAATTTCCAAAACTTTATTAATTACAGGTCTTGATCCTTCAATATTTTGAACGAAATAACTGTCGTTAATTACAAGTGCCGAGGTAATAGCGATTTTTGCGTTAGTTCTCCGCCAATACTCAAGAGTACGAGCTAATAATATTCCATTATCTTCACTTGCATTCTTACAAATATAAGTTAGGCTCATAAGAACATGTTCACCGTCTCGCTTATTCACTTCTAAGGCATAATCTATTGCTCTATACATTTAAAATCCAATTGATAAAATTTAATCTAATTTAAGATACTACTTAAGGCAATGTTTAATCAGTATTGTTTCTGTTTCATAATTTCTTATTCACTTACACCAACGTCTGAAATGATATATTAAATGATAACTATTCAAAATTTTCAAATGCTTAACTTATTAGATTAGTTATAACAAATCACAATCTTAACAAATAAAAAAACTCTCCCACACAGTGTGACCTAAATTCTAAGTTTTTGATAATATTTGTTGGCAAGTGGATTTTAATGATTACTATAAAAGAGTATGCCTGTCGCCTCAGGAATATATAGGCTTGATAAAGAAATAGAAGTATCGATAAATTAATTACTGCTAAACAAAAACCGCTCTTGACTTAATGATGAGCGGTTTTTTAATCTAGGCAATGAAGGCTTCGTCAGTAAAGAACCTGTAGAAGTGGTCGATAATGAGAAAGCAAAACTGGCTGAGCTAGAAGGGCAGCTCACCGCGATGACGGCGCAGGTAAAGGCGTTGTAATTCAAAAGTAGATATCTATATTATAAGTTGGTTGTAAGGTGTACAGTATTGTCTCTTTCCACGCTTATAACACTAGGATTGTGTTCGATTTTTTCTTTGATTGTATCAATATTTTTAGTATCAAATGATGCAGCAAAACTATTAAAGCTATTATAATCATAAACTATTTTCCCATTTAGAGCAGTAATAGCTTGCAAAGCCATGTCCTTTTCATTTGGTTTATAACTAATAATTAGGATAGAAGTATCCGTAGAGGTTTGGATAGTTCTACCTTGACGATAGAAATCCCATTCATTAACCATAGTGCCATTTGGTAAACGACAGTAACCTATTTCTGCCCCTTTGCTGTCTTTTTTAATCAAAGATTGTCCACCTTGATCAATACAATAGACACTTGCAGGATTTGCCTTACCAATAGGTTTATCATTTACTCTATCAGTCATAGTTTGGCAACTAGATATCAACATTGTAATACTTACTAAACTTAAAAATGGCATTACTTTATTTTTCATAGATTTTATTCCTGCTTCTGTTAGATAAATCCAAAAAAGATCTATTCATTTTTTTATTAGATAATGAGGAACTATTTCTGACAATGTATAGTCCATCCTAAATGAAAAAGACACACCTGTTATCATGCGCGACTGAAACAAATTTCTTTTGCTTACTGTGCCTTCGCAGACTGAGGCTGCGCAAAATTTATCTCAGTAGCGCTGTACTTATTTTATAGTGGATTAACTATAGCATCAATCACACCTTGATCAGAACTATTGCTCTCAAAAATTTGCATGCTTTTAACGACTTCAAAAAATAAGTTGATTTACATATTTCAAGAAAATTTAAAATATGTATGTAGGTATATACCGGCAATTGATAGGTAAACCATAATCGTTTATAGTCAGTAAAAATTAATCGAGTGATAACATGAGTCTCAAAAATATAATGTTGACGATGATTGCATGGTTTTTTGGAATACTTTTTCTCATAGCCGGACTAGGAGCTATATCTTCTGAAGGATTTTTGACGGGATTAGTGTTCATAATAGGGAGTATTTTGTTATTGCCGCCTATTAAGCGTATTTTAATAAATAAAGTTCCCAAACTTAGTAGAGGTAAATTAACTCTGTTAGGGTCTGTGATTATATTTGGTACACTAATGACAGTCTCTCCCTCTGAAGAACCAGTTGAGATAAGCGAGTCGGCAACTAATATCGATAATACGTCTAAAACTGTTGCTGAATCAGTAGTTGAGACTAAATCCGAACCACCTCCTACTGAAGATATTCTGTTAGTTGAAAGCAATAGCCCTGCTGAAGATAACAATATAGATAACCCTTTCGGTGATACCAATAGTACGCCAATAGCATTAATGGAGAAACCGAAGCCTGAGCCTGAGCCTGAGCC
>NZ_DKGQ01000009.1:38004-38925 GCF_002453355.1 Psychrobacter sp. UBA6766
CTGAGCCTGAGCCTGAGCCTGAAATTAAACCTGAACCTGTACAAACTTTCACTGCCTCAAATCAAGATTGTTCAGGACTTCCTAGGACATGTGGTCAAATGTCATCATGTGCGCAAGCTCAAAAGGCACTACAGTGCGGCAATGGTAAATTGGATAGAGACAATGACGGTGTACCATGTGAGTCAATATGTCCAGGTGGCTAGTTATCTTAATAGCTTCATCGATAACTGCATGCACACCTGCCCGAGATGACAGTTATGCCAGTAAATTCGTTTCTGGTTATGTTGAGGTTAGCGAGGTGTTTTGGAATGCTTACCATGATACACCCTACCCGTTTACGACATCAGGTGAAATATCTTGTGTTTACTATCCAGATTTTGGTATTGAAGTTTATTTTGAACCTGCTGGCTATATCGAAGATTCATCTATTGGCATTCCGTTGAACAGAGCGGCTGTAGAGTCTCTAAAGCAGACAGGGATGACACCAAATGTGCCGTACAGTATTAAGAAGGGTGCTGATTTGAATGAGGCTATAAGGGTTGGTCTGAAGGCGTGTGGTGAAGTGTATGGAGAGATTTAGAATTGTTTAAGAAGTAAAACTGATGGCAACAAAAAAGGCATTACATGAATTTATCACGAATGCCTTCTTGTTATTTTTAACAAGAGTATTTTCTATTTTAATAACTTTATACCACTGGTATTAACCTTTCCATCACGACTTACCGTCGCATTGATAACTTTTTTAGCTCTAGTAAAGTGCTGATCGCCATTTTTGATATAGAAATCAATACGTTCCTTACAGAATTTAAAATAATCCTCTGCATTTTTTATATCATCAGGAGTAATATCAAGGTGGAGATCATAGTCTGATTTTTTTCTCAACTCGTGGTAAAGCAACATGAGCTATGCTGAAGAAACCGT
>NZ_DKGQ01000001.1:0-16334 GCF_002453355.1 Psychrobacter sp. UBA6766
TTATCTAGGACAGCCCCTTAATAAAACTTTAAGGCAGTTTACATGATCAATCCTGATAACCGCTCTTCCGTGAGTAGCCATAATGCCAATCACCCGCAAGCGAAAAAACCCATCTCTATGCTGTCGTGGCTGGTATTGCTTATCGGTCTTGCCGCACTCGCTTTTGCGATATACAGCGTGCAAAACCTCACCAGAGAAGAACCGGTAGAAACCATTACCCGTGAAGGCGTAGTGATGCAAATCCAAAAATTGAATCGTTTGGAAACGGTGGCGTTTAGTGTCGATACAGTGATTACCAGCCAAAAGCCAGGTAGCTGGATGAAGCTGTGGCAAGATGAGCAAAAAGGCTTGTTTATTGCGCGAGGTCGTGTAGAAGCGGGCATTGATTTGAGCGCGTTGACGCCTGAAATGGTTCAGGTGATACAACCTGAGGTTAATGCCGATACGGTACAGGAAGTCGATACTAATACACCCATCTCAATGATGCCGCAGATTCATATTACCCTACCGCCGTCAGAGATATTTTCGGTCTATCTAGACGATATCGAGATTTACGATTGGCAAACGGGCGCTTTTGGGTTGATGCAAGTCGATCCAAAAATATTGCAGCAAGCGCAAAGCATGGCAAAAAAAGAGGTGCTTGAACGCGCTTGCCGCGGTGATGTCATGAATTTGGCACTGCAAAACGCGCAAACACAGATGCAACAGCTATTCTCACTGACTGGCGCGGTGGTAACGGTGACCACTCAAGGTGCAGGTGCGTGTCAAATGCCAACCGCTTGATGCTTAGATTTTAGCACGAAAAGATAAGCCGATATCCTTTAACAAACCATTACGCCTGTTAACCAATGTTGCTTGAAGTTATCGGTAATAAGGTTACTATATTATATAAGCAGGATTATATAGCAGGACTTATTTATTATTGATGACAGTCTTATTAGTGCTGTCATCAAAATAAGCTTATATGATATAAGAGGTGGCGTATATGACTACTCCTAACAATCAGCCGACTGCTCATAAGAAGCGCATATTGACGAAACGCCCTAAAGAAAAAGAATCGCTACCTTTTGCCACTTGGGTGCTGCTCATCATAAGCTTTACCTGTTTAGCCTATGCCATTTATACCATCCAGATGCGAATAGTACAATCTGCTGTCGATGCGGATAATACTGGTGGTGCGCAAAGTAGCTTGGTGCAAACAGACAATTAGTATTGCTGTTTTTAAATCATAACTGATTCTAAATTCAGACTATTTTTTAAATTCGGCAATCGCCAGTTGTCGTGCTGCTTTATGCTCAACGATTGGTAAAGGGTAAATGATGTCAGCAAATTGACCGGCCTTTGCGAGCTCTTTACGCATTTTATCCTCGCTATGCAAGATGCTGACGGGAATGTCTTTAAGCTCAGGCAACCACTTTTTGATAAATTCGCCATTTGGATCGTACGATTTAGCTTGGCTAAAGGGATTCATAATTCGGAAGTAAGGCGCTGAATCTGTGCCCGTTGATGCGCTCCATTGCCAACCGCCATTATTGGAGGCAAAGTCGCCATCTATCAGTTGCTGCATAAAATAACGCTCGCCTAAGCGCCAATCAATCAGTAAATCTTTGGTCAAAAACATCGCCGTGACCATTCGTAGGCGATTGTGCATAAATCCTGTCGTATTGAGACAGCGCATTGCCGCATCGACCAATGGCACGCCTGTCATGCCTGAACACCACGCCTCAAAATCATCCTGATTGTATGACCAATGAATCTTGTTGTCTGTCTCTTCTTTATAAGCTTTATGACGAATAAGCTCGGGCTTATAATCTAAAACATGACGGTAAAAGTCGCGCCAGGCCAACTCACTTATCCAGCGATTAATGTCATTATTATCAGAGCTATCAGAGCTATCAGAGCTATCAGAGCTATTAAAATTGTCGCTATCATTACCCTGTATTTTCTCCAGCGCTTTTTTGGCTTGTAGATAGCACAGTCTTGGGCTAATTGCTCCGATAGTAAGATAGGCCGATAGCTGGCTGGTCGCGTGTAAACTTGGCACATCACGACTTATATCGTAACTATCGATATCGTCAGCAATAAAATCCTTTAAACGCTGACAGGCGGCATTTTCACCAGCAGGGTAGTCCTCTTGGGCATGAGCAAGCTGAACATCAATATTGATATGCTGGTAGATTTCATTACTCTGTAACTGTTTTTGATACTCTTCGACTACTTCTTTAGTGAATTTTTCTATGTCTTTGATAGTGTTGACACTATCTTTTGCAGTTTTTAGCTTGGCTGTGTTCTTATTTACCGCTATTGCCTCGTGTATTTGCAAAGTGCTAACGTCTAAAGTGTGCCGCCACTTTTTATAAAATGGGGTAAAGACTTGATACATGCTTTCATCATTGGTGGTAATGGTTCGTGGCGGTAAGATACATTGGTCGTGCCAGCGGATAAACTCGATACTGTTTTTTGCCAGTTGCTCGGTTAATTGCTTATCGCGGTCAATCTCATTACCTTCATATTCGTGATTGGCCATGACAGTGTTTATCATATTCGCATGACAGATGTCTAGCAGCGCCTCCATACAATCTGCAAAGCTGGGGCAGAGTTGCACGGTTAAGGTGATGTTTAATTGTTTTTGTAGGTCTCTTGCAAGAATAGGCAAGGAGCGGGCGATATGATCAAGTTGGGTAAGTGACAAGTCATGCGCTTGCCACTGCTCAGGGGTCATAAAAAATACAGCGCTAACTTGGGCGTTTTCTGTGTTTGCCTTTTCACAAATGGCTGCCAGTGCCGTATTGTCATGCAAGCGTAAATCACGGCGAAACCACATTAGATAGTGTGGAACATTCACATTCTTGTTATTACTGTTATCATCACTATATTTGGTATTGCCAACCGCCTTTTGAGTCATGCAAGTATCCTTGTATTAATGAATGGATGAATCAATCGCAATCATAAACAAAACTATCAATAAAAGTATGCTAGGATAAGTTTTTAGATGCAATGGATTTGCTGCCCTATTAACAAATTATCATATTGGATGAATGCTTAACATAATAAACTCGTGTAGCTTAGCCAAACTCACTCTCTTATCAATTTTACAGTATCACACTGAGCGTCATATTTAAGGTTATAACATGCGCGTTAAGTTCTGCGGCTTTACTCAGTCTAGCGATATTAAAACTGCTGCCCAATTAGGTGCCGATGCGGTTGGTTTGGTGTTTTATCCACCAAGTCCGCGCGCGGTTACTGTCGAGCAGGCGCAATTACTAAGCGCCTCTTTACCTGCCTTTATTAGCGTGGTCGCTTTAGTCGTTAATATGTCTAAAGATGAATTGGTTGAGCTCGCAAATAATGTCCCTTTTGATATCATTCAGTTTCACGGCGATGAAAGTCCAGAGCAATGTGCGAAGCTGGCAGGTTTGGTGAATAAACGCTGGATAAAAGCGCTACGAATCGATTCTGAGCAACACACTGCTGCCAGCGTCAGCGCCCAGATTAACGCGTTTGCCGCAGCGGGGGCGAACAGCGTTTTATTGGATGCTTACCACCCTCATAAGTATGGCGGTACTGGTGCACGTTTTGATTGGAGTTTACTACCACAAGATAGCTCGCTGCCCATTATCCTAGCGGGTGGACTTGATGCTGATAATGTCGCTGCCACATTGGATCTGCCGATTTATGCTGTCGATGTCAGCGGTGGAATTGAGATCGATAAAGGTAAAAAAGATGCCGCCAAAATGCGCGCCTTTATGAAAGCGGTCAAACGCGATCGATGGCAAAGTGTGACGGTCACTGACGCCAACTAAGTGCTTTAATACAAGCATTACTATTTGGTCGTTATTCCGATTTTCTGCTCAAATTTATCCTTACCCTTATTCTAAAAGATACCACTTATTACAGTAGGAATTATCATGAGTCATGTCGCAAGCAAAGATTTGTCAAACGCTGCAAAAGCCATCAATACCTTTACCAATCCAGAAAACGTTCAAGATTTTAACCAATATCCTGATGCTCGCGGGCATTTTGGCGTTCACGGTGGCCGCTTTGTTTCTGAAACACTGATGGCAGCACTAGAAGAGTTAGAAACCTTATATACCAAAGTTAAAGCGGATCCGGCGTTTTGGGAAGAGTATCATAATGATTTGGTCAATTATGTCGGTCGCCCAACACCGCTTTATCATGCGAAACGCTTAAGCAATGAGATTGGTGGCGCGCAGATTTATTTTAAACGTGAAGATTTAAACCATACGGGCGCGCATAAGGTGAATAACACCATCGGGCAGGCACTACTTGCCAAAATGTGTGGTAAAAAACGCATCATTGCCGAGACTGGCGCAGGGCAACATGGCGTCGCCACAGCAACGATTGCCGCGCGATTGGGACTAGAATGTATCGTTTACATGGGCGCTGACGATGTTGAGCGCCAAAAGATGAACGTCTATCGTATGCGTTTGCTTGGTGCGACGGTCGTGCCTGTCACATCGGGATCTCGAACGCTGAAAGACGCTATGAATGAAGCGATGCGTGACTGGGTGACCAATGTCGATACGACTTATTATATTATTGGCACTGTAGCGGGACCGCATCCTTATCCGCTTCTGGTGCGTGATTTCCAAGCGATTATCGGCAAAGAAGCGCGAGTTCAGCATTTAGAAAAAACAGGTAAACTACCTGATGCCTTAGTTGCTTGTGTTGGCGGTGGCTCAAACGCGATTGGTCTATTCTTTGATTTCTTAAATGACCCTGATGTCAAAATGTATGGCGTCGAAGCAACGGGTGATGGCATAGAAACCGGTCGTCATTCAGCGCCACTTGCTGCTGGTCGTATCGGCGTACTGCACGGTAACCGTACGTATGTGATGGCAGATGATGAAGGGCAAATTCAAGAAACGCACTCTATTTCAGCGGGACTTGATTATCCTGGTGTCGGTCCTGAGCATAGCTTCTTAAAAGACATGAAGCGCGTTGAATATGTTGGCTGTACAGATAAAGAGTCGTTGGCAGCCTTTCATGAAGTCACGCGTAAAGAGGGCATTATCCCTGCACTCGAATCGGCCCATGCCGTCGCCTATGCACTTAAACTTGCTAAAACCATGACGCCTGAGCAAAGCATTATCGTCAATATGTCAGGTCGCGGTGATAAAGACTTGCATTCTGTGATGAAAGCGGAAGGGATTGAGTTGTAGTCGCGTATTGTACTTCGACCTATAAATCCACTTTTATAAAAAAATCGATTGGCTCTCTTATCAAAACATAAAGAGCCAATACAGCCAGTTTGAATTAATTGTAGAGACCACTATGACCCGCATTGAAAGCACTTTTAAAACTCTAAAAGCGCAAAACAAAAAAGCCCTGATTCCTTATGTTATGGCAGGCGATCCCAATCCGAGCAACTTTGTTGGCTTGCTTCATGATTTAGTTAAGCACGGCGCCGATATAATTGAAGTTGGCTTGCCGTTTTCTGATCCTATGGCAGACGGTCCAACGGTTGCCTTGGCAGGCGAGCGCGCTCTAGCAGCAGGAACAAGTACACGTGATGCGCTTAAGATGGTTGCAGAATTCCGCAAGCAAGATACGCAGACGCCAATTATCCTAATGGGCTATTTAAACCCAGTTGAAATCATCGGCTATGATAACTTTGTCGCGCTATGTGAGCAGTCAGGCATCGATGGTATTTTGATGGTCGATTTACCGCCAGCAGAAGCAGGAAGCTTTACTCAGCATTTGACCGATAAGTCAATGAATGAGATTTTCTTATTATCGCCAACGACTTTGCCTGAGCGCCGTGAGCAAGTATTAACCCATTGCGGTGGTTACATTTATTACGTCTCGCTCAAAGGCGTGACAGGTTCGGCGACGCTCGATACCGATGATGTTGCTACGCAAGTTCAAACGATTAAAGCAAAAACCGATTTACCAGTTTGTGTCGGCTTTGGCATTCGTGATGCAGCATCTGCCAAAGCGATTGGTCAGCATGCCGATGGCATTATTGTCGGTAGTGCTTTGGTACAAAACTTTGCGGATATAGATGCCAGCGATACGGCGGCAGTCGCTAATGCTCAACAAAAAATCATGGCGAAAATGGATGAGTTGCGCGGTGCACTGGACAGTTTGAGCGCTTAGTTTAAAGGTAACTTTAAATAGCGCAAGCAAGTTATCGTCACAATATTTATAAGATGTTTATAAAGACACAGTTAAATGGCTTTGCTAAAGTTAGTTTACGTGTGTAAACTAACATCACAAATAAATTGTTACAGTTAAGCATCAGGCGTGCTTTGTGACTGCTCGTGTCATAAGCGATGTGACTTTTAAATTGATTTATATAAATGGACTCTTAGGGACAAGTAACTAAGCCAACTTGTTGATAAGCCTTTAATAATGGCGAATACTATGACTGATACGATAACCAAACCTGAAATGACTACTACGAATAGCGTTGAGAAAAATGGCAATACTGCTGGACAATCTTGGTTTAATCGCCCGATTCCCGGCATTAAACACCAACTGACAGCACCGTTGACGGCGGTCGAGACCGAACCATCAACTAAGTGTAGCAACTGTCATTCTATGATTACCAATACGGCGCTGATTTTTAATTGCTACGTGTGCCCACATTGTGATCATCATTTACCGATGAGTGCTCGTGAGCGGTTGAACTGGCTGCTTGATCAAGTAGATGGTGAGCTTGGGCAAGAGTTTAATGCTAAAGACCCGTTAAGCTTTGTCGATAGTAAGCCGTATCCGCAGCGCATGCTCGAAGCGCAAGAGAAAACGGGCGAGTCTGAAGCCTTAATTGTGATGTACGGTAAACTGCGCAATCTTGATATCGTAACGTGTGCCTTTGACTTCCGCTTTATGGGCGGCTCTATGGGTTCGGTGGTCGGTGACCGTTTTGTGGAAGCGGCTGAAAAGGCTTTGAAGGATAAAGTTCCTTTGGTGTGTTTTGCGGCTTCTGGCGGTGCGCGAATGCAAGAAGGTTTGCTATCTTTGATGCAAATGGCTCGTACGGCGGCGGCAATTGAGCGTTTGCGCTTGGCTGGTGTGCCTTATATTGTGATATTGACCAATCCTGTTTATGGCGGTGTGACCGCATCGCTTGCTATGCTTGGTGATATCCATTTAGCAGAACCAAAGGCGATGATTGGCTTTGCCGGTAAGCGCGTGATTGAGCAAACCGTCCGCGAAACGTTAGAAGAACCATTCCAGCGTGCCGAGTTCCTATTAGAGCATGGTGTGGTTGATGAAGTGGTACATCGTCATCAATTGGTTGATACCATTTATCGTTTGCTCGCGAAATTATGCGGTGTGCCGAATGTTGACGCTTAATTTGCTCGGCGGCTCGACTAATAAATAAATGAAGCTATTATCGCACTCTACTTATATTTAACAGCATGCTAAATTCTACTAAGCACGCAAAAAGTTAACAAATAGCATTTATCGTCAATCACGGTAAATGCTATTTTTGCTTTTTGGCTAGGTAGTTATATACTGTCACTATTTTCTTAATCAGTGTTTTCTAATTGACTATTTTTTCGCAAAACTCTATATAGGTTCCGCCCATGTCTGACTCTGTCGTTTCTAATTCTAATCCTCCTAATGGACATTCTAGTTTGACGGAATGGCTCGATTATATGCAGCAAATTCATGTTTCGGCGATAGACATGGGACTGTCACGTGTATTGCCAGTGGCTGAGGCGTTAGGCGTAGTAAAATCAGCAAAAGATGACGCCTATGTATTTACCGTAGCGGGCACCAATGGCAAGGGCTCGACGACGGCTGTCATCGCGCAAATGTGCCAAGCGGCAGGTTATAAAACCGCGCTGTATCAATCGCCGCATCTGAGTGTGTTTAACGAGCGCGTCCGCATCAATGGCGAGATGGTCAGCGATGAGACGTTAATAAATGCTTTTAGTAAAGTAGAGAAAGCACGATTGGCTTGTGAGTTGACTTTATCGTTTTTTGAGATGACAACATTAGCAGCGTTACTAATATTTGCCGAAGCAGATTGTGATGTTTGGGTGTTAGAAGTCGGACTAGGTGGACGTTTAGATGTGGTCAATATCATTGATCCTGATATGGCAGTGATTACTAATATTGCCATCGATCATGTGGACTGGTTGGGGGACAATGTCGAAGCTATTGGCCGTGAGAAAGCGGGTATCTTACGTGATGGTATTAGCCTAATTTATGGTGCTACCACGATGCCAGCGAGTGTTCAAGAAACGATTGATAGACATCAGGCAACCTGTTATCAAGTTGGACAAAACTTCGACTATTGTAAGGTGGATGCAACAACTTGGCAATATAGCAATGCCGCTGTCACCATGCAGTTGCCACGCCCAGCATTGTCATTGACTAATACTGCCAATGCCTTATCAGCGGTGCTTGCAAGTCCATTAAACGTCGATAAAAATGCTATCGAACAAGCTTTGCAGACCGTCAAGCTCGCCGGTCGTTTTGATTATCGTAAGATACATAATCGCCATTGGTTGTTTGATGTTGCACATAACGAGCAAGGTGTTGAGTTTTTATTGGCGCAATTATTACCGCTTTGGCAGCAGCAATTGGTAAAACAGCACTCTTCTGAGCAAGTAAGCAGCGAACCTGCCAGCATTAAAATGCTATTTTCTATGCTGGGCGATAAAGACATCAATAAAGTCGTTCAGCGTTTGACCGAGGCGGAATTTTCTATTAGTGATTGGTTTATTGCTGAGATTGATTATCCACGCGCGGCGAGTACTGAGCAGCTTCGAGGTATTTTATCGAGCTATGTTGATAAGGCGCACATTCATGAATTTAAACGTCTATCAGAAGCAACTCATGCTGTGATAAATGCCAGTCAGCCGCAAGACCTAATCGTGGTATGTGGGTCATTTCATACCATCGGAGAAGCACTGGCAGCACTTGAAGCTGATAATTTAAATTAAAATAATGTTTATTTAATGTTAGTCTTAGCAGTAGCATGATGGCAGACAGTATAAAAAATATGCTTTATAATCAAACTGATTTAGCATATCGCTATACAATACTATGAACAGCTTGGCATAATATTTGAAAATGGATAGATGTAACTGGCGGCATTGGTAAGTTTCAAAATTGTTTATTAAAGCTATATAGCCATAGCTTGAGATAACAGTTTTTGAAACGACAGCTGCGCCGCTCAATCAACCTTATTACCAACTAAGAGACGTAAACGGATGAATTTTTCGAGACAAGCCTTATTGGGCATTGGGATGATTATCGGCGGTAGCGTGATGTTATATGCCATGGTGCAGCAGATCGGTGATAGCAACAAACCTGAGCCAGTGTCAGCGATGATAGATAAACCAATCACCGAACAACCGTCGCAGCAGCCATTGACCACTGATATCGAGACTGAAAAGCGTATTTTGGCACAAAAACAAAAAGAGCGTGCTGCTCGCGTTGCAGAACAAGAAAGAAGGGCTCAGCAGTTCTTAACCGAGCAAGAAGCTGCTGAAACCCAAGCATTGGCCAAAGCGCGCGCCGAAAGTCAGCAGTACTTGGCAAGCAGCAAGCCCTCCACTGATGATAAAAATAGCGAAGAGCAGCAAGAAGCTGCAAAAAATACGCTTGAAACTCCAACGGCACAAACCAGCAATGATAGTAGCACGACGCAAACAGATAATGATACGAGTGTTCGTGATCAACAAAAAGCGGTGCAAGCACAACAAGAAGCTCAAAGGCAAGCAGCTATTAAAGAGCAAGCTGCTGCTAAAAAGCTAGCCGATAGCAAAAAAGAAGCGGAAGCGAAAAAGCAGGCTGAAGCTCAAGCATCAATTGAGAAGAAGAAAGTGGCGGCGGAAGCAGCAAAAAAAGAGCCACCTAAGTCGCCTTCTGATCATCAAGTAAAAAGAGGCGATGGGCTGATTAAACTGGCGCGGCAGTACAATATGCCAGTAGAAGTCTTAGCGCAAGCAAATAACCTTTCCCCATCGACATCACTAAGGCTTGGCCAAACTTTAACCATTCCATCGCGTCAGCAGGTAGATCGTTTAGCACGTGAAGCAGCCGCGGCTGAAAAAGCGCGTGAAGAAAAGCGTCAAACGGAAGAAGCTTTGGCTAAGAAGTCGGCGGATGCTAAGCGTGAAGCTCAGCAAAAACTGAGCGAGGCGCGTAAAGAAGTCAAAGAAACCGATGCTAAAGGCAGCTTTGGGGTGCAAGTGGCATTAGCAAATGACCAATCCAAAGCCGATGAACTAGCGAAGCAGTTTCAATCAGCGGGTTATCAAGTCAAGACCAGTCCAACCAGCCGCGGTGTCCGAGTTATCGTTGGTCCTGAGCGCGGTAAAGTCGCTGCTTTAGCATTAAAAGATAAAATTAACAGCGACCCGAAGGTGAATACCACGAGCGCCTGGGTATTATATTGGCGTTAAAAACCCTGTAAATAGCCCTAATCTAACTACCATTGTTGCGAAATAAACCGCACAAGTTTAATCAGGTCCGTTTATATTTTTATCATCCTAAATAATTTTATTCAAACACGACACCCATTGTCGTGTTTTTTATTTTATCGTTTGCCGATTAGGGCAAGCTTGGTTACGATGAGCGCCGCTATTTCTCGTCCCTTTCTGTATAACCTGTCAGTCTACAAAGGCTGACCTGTCGCGGTTGGCTATGTGTCGTTATCTTACTGACATCACCACACGGAGCCGACTGCTTTCATTATGTATAAGGTAAAAATATGTCATTTGGCGTTATATTTTTAATATTGGCAATTGGATTTGTGGGGCTAATTACCCTGCCAAAACTGTTTTCTAGTAAACAAATCGCTGAACCTGATCCGGCACCTGTGCGCGGTGATGAGCTGGCTATTTGGCCATTTGCACCGATGCCGATCATGACTGATACGGAAGTGATCTTTTTTAAAAAGTTAAAAAATGCTTTGCCGGAATATCATATTTTTGTTCAAGTTCAGCTGTCACGAATCATTGAAGCTAATAGCGATGAGACCTCTGAGCGTCGCTTTTGGTTTAATCGCATTTGCCGCCAAAGCGTTGACTATGTCATCGTAGATGTTGATTCTCAGACGACACTGGTCGCCATTGAGCTGGATGATTGGACGCATAGCAGTAAAGCGCGGCAAAAGGCGGATGATAAAAAAGATAAAGCACTCGCTAGTGCCGGCATAGCCATCGTGCGTTTTCACGCTGAGCGTATGCCGAGTGCTGATATGCTAAGGTATGAGCTGATGCAGGTGATTGAGAGTTATTAATTAGAGTTACTCTACTATCAGGCAACGTTGTTTGAATACATAATAATGTTTATGTAATATTATTTACATATTTCTTTACTTTATAGATAAATTCCAAAAATAAATAACTTATTACTTCTATTAAGGAGTAAACTTAAGTTTTTTTGTAAAAGATGCAATCTAGTTTTTAAGTAGGTATTTATGGTTTAAATACCTAGATTGTTTCTCTCACTATTTTTCGGAATATATTGAAAATATAAGGAATACATAATGAAAGCTTTTAAAATAACCGCATTGGCACTCGCCAGTACTTTAGCCTTAGCAGGTTGTGGTAGTGACAGCGACAACAATGACTATAATGATAATGGCTCTAATACCCCTAACGTCCCTACCAAACCACCTGTCGATAATAGTTTGTCTGAGATTGATCAAGCAAAAGAGATGATTCGTACGGCTAAGCTTTTTGTCAGTGATAATAAAGCGGTGACAGAGGCTTATAAAGACGTAAGTGATATCCTGACAGAAAAGCAAGCGTCACAACTTAGCTATACCTTTGATGTACCAAACTCACTTTATTATTACATGCAGAAAAATGGTCTATCAAAACTAAATGCAGCTGATATTATAGCTTTGGCCGATGATGAAAAGTTCAATGATACGTTAGGCAACGTAGCTTTGATGCCAGAAAAAGGTTTTGTTGCGAATCTGAATGCTGATGGTCAGTTTAAGCTTTCGGGTGCTACCAAGGTAAACGTTGAAGAATATGATTATGCATATAACCCAACGACGGGTGGACTTGACGAAACGCTTGTTAGTCAAGATACGTTTACAACTGTGTTTGATGGTTTTGAAAACGCCTTAGTTTCTAATACCAATAGTGCTAGCTTTAATGGCGGCATTGGGTTCAAGAGTATAAAAATTGGTTCTGGCGCTGATGCCATGACGCTGAGCTCTAATAAAGGCTTTACCGTCAATGGTCAGTTCAGTGATAAAGTCGTGGTTGATGACGAATTTGATCTCAATGATATCAACAGAGAAGGGATTACTTTAGAAAAGGCTATCGTAAAATTAGGCAACTTAAAGTTAACTGCTAATGATAGTGTGATTGAAGCAAAAGACTTAGAGTTTGCTGCCTTAGATATTAGTAAAAAACTGGCAAATGATAGTCTAGTAGTGAGAACGATTCCTTATAAACTTACTATAATAGGTCAAATGACTAAGCAGAAACCTAAAACGAATGTTGCAATTACACTCAATGCGACCGCTAACGACGCTGACATTAAAAACTTTTTGACCGTCACTGATGCCGGTAATCTTGAAGAGAAAGCCAATAAATATGTTGGCATGACAATAGTATTAAATATTAAAGGCAATGTGACTAAAGAAGGAGCAACAACAATTCCGCTTGATTTCCAAGCCAATCTTGAACGTACTGCCCGTAACGTCATTGAGCTTAAAGGGTTAAAGGCTAGCGTAGAAGACAAAAAGTTATTTGTCACAGGTAAATCTAACTTAGACAATAATTATGATGTGGTTAGCACGCAATTTACCGTTGAGCAAAATAAAGCATCAATTAAATTAAACGTTGATGCAAATGGTGATTTTGTCAAGGATAAGATGGGCAAGCTAGGCGACATCATGGTTGACGGTAAAGACTACGGTGATCTGATGGATAATGGAGGCAAAATTACGGCTAAGTTTAGTGATAATAGCTTAATCGTTCTTTAATCAATATAAGTTTAATGGCAGTGCTCGAACATTTTTAATAGCGTTTGAGCAACAACAAAAAAGAGACGGCTAGTACTGTCTCTTTTTTATGCACTTTAATAAACGTGAGAAATTTATGCCTTTCATTAGCCAAATTATTTGTACTTCTTCCTATCAGAGCCTCATATATTTGTTCAAACGTCAGGTATTTATCGTCGTTCCAATAACGACTGCTATTATGGCTTCCAACACTACTCTGGCTCAAAGTGTAGATTCTAGCTTATATCCTAATTCCAACTTAACATTTTATCCTGCTACAGAGTTATTCAATAAACAAAACATAGAAAAAAAATCGCAGATTGATTGGTCAATAATGACAACGGCACACAGCCCAGTACAACCTATTGCTGCTTTTATTAGTGACTGGGATGCGCCATTAGACTCAGGAGATCATGCTTATTTACAAGGACGTGCAGACTTAAAAGTACGCCCTGCAGGGAGCATGATTAGCTATGGTCTGGGTTGGCGTTATGATTACTTGATGACGTTTAGCGAAGAAACAGCCGAGGTCTATTGGCAATATGAAAATAAGCAGCCAGCAAGTAGTAGCCAATTATATCCATTGTTTTTAGATGCTAAACATAATGAGAGATTTGGCGCTAATGTTGGCTTTACCCAGCCATTAAGTTCTAATTGGCAGTTAACGACTCATGCCAATATCTGGCAAGGATTACATGCGCTTGAAGGTAAGGTTTCAGGTAACTTAACTACACGAGTATTGCCTGATAGTGAGATTAGCAACATAAGAGATAGCGTTGATAAAGCCAATGCCTATATTGATTATTATTATGATAAGCCTGCGCTTGGTGAAGAAAACCTAAACTGGAATCCTGATAAGCCATCAGGTTATGGCTACTCATTAGATTTACAAGTGGCGGGCAAACTATCTGACAAAACACAGGTCATAATCAGTGGCTACGATGTCCTTGGACGTATGCGATGGAAAGATATGCCAAGCACGCGATATGCGCTAGATTATGATGTTAATGGTCGACCTTTATATACGATTGAAGGTCAGCTTGATACTAAAGATGTCACGCAAACGCTACCATGGCGGGTAGAGGGTAGTCTGATACATCAATTAAATAATCAATGGCAACTTGGTGCACATGCGCAAGTCAATGATATTCAAGACTTATATCAACTATCGGCAGGTTATCACCTTACTGCTAATAATTATCCTATGACCATCATTGGATTGATTGAGCCACAGACTAAAGCGTTAGGTATAGCGTTAGATAGTAAATATGGCGGTATCAAGTTATTAACGGATGATATTGATGCAGAAAAAGCCAAACGCAGTGAGGTTAGCCTGTACGGACGTTATGCTTGGTAAGGGTTCAATTAGGTCAATCTGAGCAGTTATCAAGAAAGATAACTTTTCAAATATAATCTAGACAAAATCAATCATCTACATTACCACGCCGCCGAGGAAAAATAACAATCGGTCGATCACCTTCAAAGTATAGTCCTGTTCTTAAACTATTATTTTCAGAATAGATAAGGGGTAACCGACGATTGTCATAAAAATCGCGTTTGCTAAACCATTCGATATAATGAGCGGCGCGCAATGTATTGGTATCAATCGTCGCTAAATTAAATGTGTCTTTCTTATCGCACCATTCGTGCATCGGAAAGCTTGGCGCTAGCCACGCAGGGTAATTAAAGTTATGAGTGCCAATTGGCAAAAAGAAACGACCTTTAATGACGCCATAACGTTTATCAATTTTAACCTGTCCATGCTTTTGTGTGTCCACCCACACCGTACGAAACTGCTTAGTTTGCATATAGGTCATTTTGCGCTGTAGATTGTCGTTAGAGTTGATACCGACCCAGTTTATCGGTTCAAAAGGCGCTGAGCCCATAAAAAATTTAATCGCCAATTCCCAGTGTTCAGTCAGTTTATCTTTATGATTATATAAAATTAAATCAAGCTCACCCGTTGTCTGCTTGCCATTACATAATTGTACATTACTAGCAAGTATCTCGTGCGGATGTAGCTGCCGCGCAAAACCATCTTCCAACCAAAACGATAGTAGTCCCTCAAAATGGAATCCCAAGCGATTTGGGCTGGGTCGTTTTAATAAATAGCGGGTTAGATCTCGATAAGCATTCGTGCTATCCAGTTCTTTTAAACGTGCCTCATACGCCTCAAACTGCTGCTGCCAGAAGTCCGCGCTATGTACTGTAACCGTGTGGGTGTTTTGATGCGGTGCAAAATCTATCCACTCTGTCAAAACATTAGGACAGGCAAGTACGTACGCCAAATCACGCACGAAAGGCCGCTGGTAAATTTCCCAAGGTGCGTTATTTGTGACATAGGAAGATAAGGGCTGGGCTATAATTTCAGACATATGATAAGCCATCATAACGGTGTAGCATTTACCCTAGCTGCTCGCTTGCCAAAAGTCTATAGATGACAAGTATCCGCTAGGGTAGTGCTTGACTGTCCTATTACTAAAGCATGATATTCACGATATAAAAATTAAGCTGAATGTCTGGTGCATTTGATAATAAAGGCACTAGGATAATGATCAAGAATTTTAATATAGCAAATGACCATTTAGGTGGCTTATTAAATAGCTTTTGGACTGATGGTTTGAGACCATCCCATATTCTGTGTAACTGCCATTTAGGTTAAATACTTACTGATACGGTCATCAAACATAATCATAAAGCGATTCAGAGCAGACGTCCAGTTACGGATCGGCATCGACCATTTTTTGGATGCCTGCTGGGTGGCTAAGTACACCACCTTGAATGCTGCCTGATCAGATGGGAACACCTTACGCTTATTCACCGCTGTCCGAATCACGCTGTTTAACGACTCAATAGCATTGGTGGTATATATGACTTTTCTGATGTCTTTCGGATACTCAAAGAACACCGTTAAGCCCTCCCAGTTATTGCGCCAAGACTTGATGACATGCGGGTACTTATCACCCCACACCTCGTCGAAATGCTCAAGATTGGCCTCTGCTATCTCAAGCGTATCAGCGCCATAGATGGCTTTTAAATCAGCCGCTATGGCCTTCTTGTCCGTCCAAGGTACGAACTTCATCGAATAGCGCACCATATGCACGATACACAGCTGAACCTTGGCTTTGGGATAAACGGTATTGATGGCATCAGGGAAGCCTTTTAAACCATCGACACAGGCGATGAGGATATCTTGTACCCCACGGTTTTGTAGTTCAGTGAGAACACCCAGCCAGAACTTAGCGCCCTCATTCTCTGATAACCACATGCCAAGCAGCTCTTTTTTACCATCAAGTCCCACGCCTAAGGCCAGATAGATCGCCTTGTTGATGATCTGCTTGTCTTGGCGTACTTTAACGACAATACAGTCCAAATAGAC
>NZ_DKGQ01000001.1:16582-16954 GCF_002453355.1 Psychrobacter sp. UBA6766
TCAGTGACTCTTGAGACAAGAGAGCTTGAGATGTCGACATCGTACAGCTCTTTAATGCTCTCTACAATCTCGGTGGTGGTTTGACCCTTGGCGTAAAGGAATATGATCTTGTCATCAAGGCCACTAATACGGGTTTGATGCTTACACACTAAGGCAGGTTCAAAAGCACCGTCACGGTCTCTTGGGGTGGATATCTCAAGATCGCCTGCATCACTGCGGACGGTCTTTTTAGTATGACCGTTACGCTTGTTTGGCTTATCTGCTTTCTCATGCTTAGGGTAGCCAAGATGGTCTTCTATCTCAGCTTCTAAGGCAGTGTCGATAAAGGATTGCATGAGCTGCTTCTGAAAGTCTTTGATGTCATCAAAGCTG
>NZ_DKGQ01000004.1:0-234166 GCF_002453355.1 Psychrobacter sp. UBA6766
ACTTGGTGTGTTAATCTAAGATGCCTAAAATAGGCTTAGTTAAACTTTAAGCTTATCACCCACCATACCTTTTATGGTACTTAGAATGTCAGCTGGTAATACCACCATTTTCGCGTTATCAGACTCAGCCAACTGACGAATTGATTTGATGTACTGCTCACCAAGCAAATAAACAATCGGCATTTCTTCGTCGCCCATTGCGGCAGTAATAAGACGAATCGATTCTTCTGAACCCTTTGCTAATACGACCTGCGCTTCAGCATCACGGCGTGAGGCTTCTAGGCGACCATCAGCTTCTAAGATGGCCGCTTGCTTTTGACCATCGGCACGCGTCACCGTGGCACGGCGTAAACGCTCAGCCGCTGCCTGCTCTTCCATCGATGCTTGCATCGTCTGCGAGGGATTAATATCTTGGATCTCAACCGTTTTTAGGGTAATTCCCCAATCGGCAATATCTTCTGAGATGGCGTGTTTTAGCTTGGCTTTTATTTCTTCACGGCTCGATAGCGCATTATCAAGATCCATCTCACCAATGATTGAACGTAAAGAGGTCTGCACCAGATTACGGATGCCGTATTCATAATCTTCGATACCATAGACAGCTTTGTCAGGGCGGACGATATTAATATAAGCCACGGCGTTGGCGATAATGACCACGTTATCTCGCGTAATAACTTCTTGTGACGGAATATCGAGAACGATATCTTTGGTCGTGACTTTATAAGCCACATCATCGACATAAGGAATAATAAGGTTTAATCCCGGCTCTAGCGTTTGGCTATATTTACCGAGCCGCTGCACCACCCACTTATACCCTTGCGGGACAATGCGCACCCCTTTAAACACCGTAAATACAACCAATGCAACCAAAACAATCATGACAATACTAAAACTATCCATGTTACACCTCTATCATTATGCTTAACTATTTTTATGGATGACTGCTTGCGACTGCATACTACTGACAATCAACTCGTTTCCCACGATATCTGTCACTATCACCCGATCACCGACTGCAACTTGCTCTCCGCGCGTACGGCACATCCATTCGGCAGCGCCAACAATAGGCACACTAAAGCGAACGACACCCGCGCGCTCTAACTGCGGCGCGACGATAACCATACCCGTCTCGCCGATAATCACACTGCCGCCCAATCCTGCTTTGGTACGATCGACAGATAATGGTTTGATAAATTTAAACCACGCCAGTAAAAAGATAGCCGACAGCACCAACCAAAGAATAATTTGGATAGACAGCGAGATAGGTAATAACCATGAAAGAGCGGCAACGATAATGGCTGCAGCGCCAAACCAAAGGCTAGCAAACGTCGGCACAAACATCTCGACAATCAGCAGCACAAAACCTAATACCAACCAGTGCCAAGGTTCAATCATCCAAAGCATCTCCATTATTGCTCATTCCCTATCTACGCCATTCTAGCCTTTAATGTAGCATATTTTTGAGAGTAATAATTTGTTAAAAATCATTAATATAAGGTAGTAGCTGTGCTAGTAGAGATGGCTACAAGTAAGCTGTACCTGAAATTTATAGGCAGAAATTATAGACATAAAAAAAACGCACCCGAAGAATGCGTTTTTTGTTTATCAGACTAATAATCAATAATTAGAATTTAAGATGCGCACCTACAGTCCAAAGGTCTGCATCGCTACCAACAATATCGTACTCGGCTTCAATACCGAAATCTGGATTTACTGAATAACCAAGACCTAAACCACCAGCTAATCTTGTGCTCTTATCTGATACAGAAGCATATGGGAGTCTGCTGTCACCATCAATTTCAGTGCGTGCTACACCTAATTTACCTTTGGCATAGACTGGCGTATTATTAAACCCATAACGGTAGGTACCATATAAACCGTAAGTTTTAGCATCTACATCGCCGTTGTAGTAATCGGCGTCATCTGAACCTACATACTCGGCCTCTAAACCGAAATTAGGATCAAAGTTGTAACCACCATAAACGCCATAGGCAGTAGGGTTACTTGCGCCATCGGTATCTAAATTAAACTGACCGACCTTAACACCAACGTATGGCTGACCTGTGTAACCATTGCCATAAGATACGGCAGCTTGTGCACCCATGCTTAGTAAAGAACCAGCAGCTAGAGCAAGTAGAGTTTTTTGTAGAGTTTTCATGTGTAGCTCCTTAAAACAATTGGACAAACAAGTTATTTATTTATGTGGGCTTTTTAGCCATATCGCCTTGTTTGCTAACGATGTATACATAGTAACAAACCATGTCAAAAACTCTGTCAGTGTTTAATGGTAAGAAAGTTAACTTTTGCAAGTGTTTGTCGGCCCTTGGGTTACAAAGGGCTAGATATGAAATCTTTTGTTACAATCCCTTAGTTTGTGCAATAATTCATACTCATAAAGGATTTTATAAAGAAATATAGCTTATGAACCTAGAAAATATTAAACAAATAAAGGAAAAAAATTGACTAATCATATTATAAATCAACTTCAAGAATCCCTTGAAAACTTAAAAACCAATCAACAATACCGACAAATCCCCCACCTCCAACATCATGGACAATACATTAATCACAAGGGCCAGACCCTACTCAATATTGCCAGTAACGACTATTTAGGCTTGGGGAGCGATAGTGAGTTACAAGCCGAATTTTTGTATGAATTAAACCAGTTACCAGCAGCACAAAGGCCTAAGATGAGCGCTACATCTTCTCGTCTTCTTACTGGAAACAATATACAACTACAAGCATTAGAGAGCGAATTAAAAAATTGGTACGAAAGCGCGTTAGAAGGACAAAATACCTCTAACTCCAAGTCGGTGCTGATATTCAATAGTGGTTATCACGCTAATATCGGCATTTTACCCGCCTTGACTACTTTGCCAGTTAAGACGCTTATCTTGGCGGATAAGTTGGTACATGCAAGTATTATCGATGGTATTCGTCTCAGCCAAAGTAAGCTTGTTAGCTACCGTCGTTATCGTCATAACGATTACGAACATTTAGCCAAATTTATTGAACAAGCAGACTCAACGGTTGAGCGAATTATTATTGTCACTGAAAGTATTTTCAGTATGGATGGTGACTGTGCTGACCTGATCACTTTGGTAAAACTAAAGAATAAAGACCCGCGTATCGAGCTTTATGTCGACGAGGCACATGCAGTCGGCATTTTAGGCAATACAGGATTAGGACTGGCAGAAGCAACCAAGACGCTAGCGGATATTGATTACTTAGTAGGAACCTTTGGCAAAGCTTTTGCTTCCATTGGCGCTTACATCATGTGTAATGATATTGTTAAACAATGGCTGATTAATCAGATGCGGCCGTTGATTTTTAGCACCGCCTTACCACCTATCAATCATGCTTGGACACGTTTTATTTTAGGAAAAATACCTCATCTAACTGAGCAGCGTCTACACCTTCTGCAGTTATCTACGATGCTAAGCGCGGCAATTCCTGAACGCTATTGTATTATAGAAACAGGGCAAGAAATAGGCTACCAATCACCCATCATTCCTTATGTAATAGGCGATAACGCTTTAACAGTCGCTAAAGCAAATCAGCTACAATCAGCAGGATTTTACGCCTTACCAGTTAGACCGCCAACCGTTCCTGCAAACACCGCCCGTATTCGTCTCGTTATGAATGCTAAGCTATCAGATGAGGACTGCCAGCGTCTCATAGAACATTTATAACTTTCTTCTTTACAAGCTATTTACTTTTATGATCAAGCAATAACTATCATTAGATAAAAGCCATTATTAATTGATAATCGCCTACTTGGATGCAATCAATACCATGACCGATCTCGTTATACCTCGCAGCTTTAGTCTCCGAAAGCAAAACATCGCTCGCCATTTTGCCAAGGCCAATGATTATGACCGACATGCCAATATTCAACAACAAGTCTGTCAATATTTACTGGCCAGTATCGCGCATACCAAGCAAGAAAGTGTATTGGAAATTGGAGCAGGAACTGGTCAGATGACCCGTTTAATAGCGGCGCACCTTCACAGTGAACGCTGGCTTATTAATGAGCTATGTTCTGAACAAAAATATACCTTACAGTCTATACTACCCACTGCCGAAATCATTATTGGTGATGCTGAAAATATGGAGTTATCAGAGGAACATAGTTTAATTATCAGTGCCAATGCTGTTCAATGGTTTGACAACCCTTTGAATTTTATAGCCCAGTCAGCAAACCGTTTGCAGGCAGGTGGGCAGCTTGTATTTAATACCTTTACCCCAAATAATTTTCACCAAATTAAGCGGTTGACAGGGCAAGGTCTGCATTACCCTGCGGTTAATGAGTGGCAATTGGCCTTAGAATCTGCCTATTTTAAGGATATTGTACTGTCAACCCAGCGCTTTGAGTTATCCTTTTCTGATCCGTATGCCATTCTTAGACACATGAAACTTACTGGGGTTTCAACCAATCAGACACAGATACATTCGAGCGGTAATCAGACTTTTTTATGGACAAAAAAACGTTTAAAACAGTTTGAACAAGACTATTGGACTTATTTTTCAGAAAAAAATGAAGCGAGAGAACCAAGTGTGAGTTTGACTTATGAGGTACTAATAGCCAGTGCTATAAAAAAATAAGGACAACTCATCTCCATAAGTCATATATCATCGCAATAATACACATAAAAAAACGCACCCTAAAAGGGTGCGTTTTTATTTTCTCACTTGGTAGTAGAATTATTTTTTATCTTCTTCTACTTCAGTAAACTCAGCATCGACAACATCGTCATCTGCTTGGTTACTGTCGCCAGTATTGTCCGCGCCTTGTTGGAACTGGCTTGGATCCATGCCTTCTGCTCCAGCACCGCTATCAGCATAAATCTTCTGACTAACTGGTAAGAACGCATTGTCTAGTGCTTCAAGCTTCGCTTTGATGTCATCATGATCATCTTCTTTAGCAGCGGCTTCAAGCTCAGAGATAGCAGTTTCAACTGTTGATTTTTCCTCTTCAGTGACTTTATCTCCAGCTTCTTTTAACGCTTTCTGAACGGCATGGATACGGCCATCTGCTTCGTTACGCACTTGCGCAAGGTTAGCAAATTTCTCATCTTCAGCGGCATTCGCTTCAGCATCACGCACCATTTGTTCGACTTCTTCGTCCGACAATCCAGAATCCGCTTTAATTTGGATACTTTGTGCTTTACCAGTGCCTTTGTCTTTGGCTGAGATATTCATGATACCGTCAGCGTTAATATCAAAGGTGACTTCAATTTGTGGCAGACCACGTGGTGCTGGTGGAATATCCGTCAAGTCAAAACGGCCAAGCTGTTTATTTTGGTTAGCGATTTTACGCTCACCTTGATAAACCTGAATCGTTACTGCTGGCTGATTGTCTTCCGCCGTTGAGAAAACTTGTGATTTCTTGGTAGGAATCATGGTATTTTTCTCAATGATTGGCGTCATGACCCCACCCATTGTTTCGATACCAAGGGTCAATGGTGTTACGTCAAGCAACAGAACGTCAGTTTTGTCACCAGACAATACTGCACCTTGAATTGCAGCACCAGCGGCAACCGCTTCGTCAGGGTTCACGTCTTTACGTGGTTCTTGACCGAAGAACTCTTGTACTTTTTGCTGAACTAACGGCATTCGAGTCTGACCACCAACTAAGATGACGTCATCAACATCGCCGATTTTCAGACCAGCGTCTTCTAGGGCTGTTTTACAAGGACCCATCGTACGTTGAACCAGCTCTTCTGTTAAGCTCTCAAGTTTTGAGCGGCTGATAGTAACGACTAAATGCTTAGGACCACTACTATCTGCAGTGATATATGGCAAGTTCACTTCAGTACTTTGGGCACTTGATAGCTCGATTTTTGCTTTTTCAGCGGCCTCTTTTAGACGCTGCATTGCAAGAGAATCACCTTTTAGGTTGACGTCTTGGTCTTTTTTAAATTCATCAACTAAATAGTCAATTAACGCTGAGTCAAAGTCTTCACCGCCAAGGAATGTATCGCCGTTGGTGGCTAATACTTCAAACTGCTGCTCGCCGTCAACGTCAGCGATTTCGATGATTGATACGTCAAAAGTACCACCACCCAAGTCATAAACGGCAACCGTGCTATCGCCCTGCTTTTTATCCATACCATAAGCAAGTGCCGCAGCTGTCGGCTCGTTAATGATACGTTTGACATCAAGACCTGCAATTTTACCAGCATCTTTAGTTGCTTGACGCTGTGAGTCATTAAAGTAAGCAGGAACCGTTACAACGGCTTCAGTGACGCTTTCACCAAGATAGTCTTCCGCTGTTTTTTTCATTTTTTTCAAGATTTCAGCAGAAACTTGGGGCGGCGCCAGTTTTTTACCGTTAATTTCAACCCATGCATCACCGTTATCGGCTTTAACAATTTTATAAGGCACCATTCCGATGTCTTTTTGAACCACTTTATCTTCAAAGCGACGACCGATCAAACGCTTAATCGCAAATAGCGTGTTGTTTGGATTGGTCACTGCTTGACGCTTAGCTGACTGACCAACAAGGGTCTCATCATCTTTATAAGCGACAATCGATGGGGTGGTACGCGTACCTTCAGCATTTTCGATGATTTTGACTTTATCACCTTCCATGACTGCGACACATGAGTTGGTTGTACCTAAATCAATACCAATTACTTTACCCATAATTAACTGCTCCTAATTTATTTTTAAATTAAATAGTTATCTCATCAGACCGGAACTTTCACATGCTAAACGGTCACTTGTTGTTCTATATCGGTTTGGGGCTCTATTTTTTCAAGTCATTTGAGAAGCAAAAAATACCTTTTGTGTGATTTTTTGTGCAAACCCTTATTAACAGTAAGGTTTAGCCTAACTCATGACTTATTTTTTTAAATAATAACTCTTAAAACTTAAATTAAATTCTCAAACTCTTGAATTCTATTGTCCAACACGCACCATGGCTGGGCGTAAAAGACGACCGTTTAAGCTATAACCTTTTTGCAGAACCGTGCCGACGGTATCAGCTGGCGCATCGGGGTCGATTCCGACCGCTTCGTGCAAATCAGCGTTAAATTTCTCACCTTGTGGTTCAACCACTTCTACACCGTTTTTATTCAATACATCTAACAGTGCTTTATGGGTCAATCTTACCCCTTCGGTAACAGGATCATCTGAATGAGCGTTTTCGATAGCGCGCTCTAAGTTATCGACCACTTCTAACAACTCTTTCGCAAACTTCTGCAGAGCGAATTTTTTGCTTTTATCGGCTTCTTGCTCCATACGTTTTTGCGCGTTGTAAGCTTCGGCATTGGCACGAGCCGTGCCTTCTTTGGCTTGTTTGACCTCGTCCTCTAATTCTTTAATTCGGGCTTCAAAGGCATTTAAATCAATCTCGCTTTCAATGGTCTCATGACTTCCTGAATTTTTTGTTGGGTCAAACTCTTCAAGCGTTTCTTCGAGAATACTGTTTTCGTGCTCAATATTGCTTTGAGCGGCTTTTGGATCGGTGGTGTCAAATTTATGGTTAGGGGCTTGTTCACTCATGATAACTTCCTTATGAAATATTAATAATTAAAAAACCGTCCTAAAATGATGACGGCTTAGAACATGACAACTTATGGACAAAAACAGAGCCATAAAAATTTGTTATTTTTTATCATGTTCTCATTAGGCTTATATAATGGCTGATAGCTGGTTAATAAAGGTGATGAGGGTAAATTTCAAGCCTGATCCGCAGAATTTTTCTTAGTATTCATAAATGCTGCCTTTATATAGGATTACTACACAGCAACTAGGATTACTACACAGCAACGCTTTTTTAAATAACGCTCTCTTAATTAATGACAACACTTCCTTAGCTAACATGAATTACTTTACGTTTAACGTCAATAAGTAATTCATTTCGTTAACAAAACCTACAAAAAAACGTTAGTTACGTCAAATAAATTACTATTAACCCGCAAACTTTTACCAAAGCATACTCAACTTTATTTCTGCTTATCTTATGATGACTATAAATATTATTTATCATTTAGAGAAGGTGTTATGCCTCATTCAGCTGCATTATCAGTCAACACCTTACTTAATAAAGCAGTAAGGACACTTAACCTAACGTCTTTGGGCCAAGGCGGGAATGACGGCTTATTCGATATCTCGCTAAACAGCCGTAAAGAAGAAAAGCCGCTAACTGCGGACACAGACGTGCAAGTCCGCCCTGATGCTAAGCAATTATCTATCAAAGGAAAAGGGCTGCATCGCAATCTGATGGCTACTTATCAGCCGCACCTGTTGCATTACGCGATGAAAGGTATCGGTCATTTGCCAGAGGCGGTATTGGAAAGCTTGGTTGGTTATCTAGATGGACCAACGGCTAAGCAATACGAACATATTGATGCACACCTACGCTTAATTCTTGCCGTCAACAGCAAGCTTAAAACCCCTTTACAACTTACAAAGATGGCCGAGCTGCGTAAACGATTTGCCATCGATACTGTTGCCATGCAATCACCAAAAGTCTGGCAGCAGGCAAGTTCTTCGTTATTCGACACGATAAAACCTTTTACCAAGAAAAATGAGCCTAGCGTAAATTGGGAGGACGAAACGATTTCCAATGCTGATAATGGCGATATGCTGATTCGTTGCTATCAAAAGCAAATAAGCGCAGCGGGATTTAGTTTTAAAAGAAAGGCCAAACGCAATCCTGATAAAACGGTGATGTTATTTTTTCATGGTGGTGGATTTTGTATTGGTGATGTCAATACTCACCATGAGTTTTGCCATGCCGTTTGTGAGCAAACGGGTTGGCCCGTGGTGAGTGTTGATTATCGCCTAGCGCCTGAACATCCTGCGCCTATTGGGCTAAAAGATTGTATCGCCGCTTATGCTTGGTTGGCGGATAATTGCCAAAAATTTGGGACATTACCGTCGCGCATCGTTTTGGCAGGAGATAGCGCGGGCGGCGGCTTATCAACCATGATTGCCCAACAAGTTATTTCTCCGACTGCAAAAGCATGGCAGAATTTGGGCGCGGATGGACAAAAAACTTTTGAGACATTGCAGCGCTTACCACCACCATTGGCGCAAATGCCTTTATATCCTGTGACGGATGTTGAAAACGATTATCCAAGCTGGGAGTTATACGGCGAAGGATTATTGTTAGATCATGCCGATGTGGCGGTTTTTGACGCTGCTTGTTTGCAAAATAGTCCGCTACCTCGTCAGCATGTCCTGACCTCACCTATGCTTGGTGACAATCGCCATGTTTGCCCGACCTATATCGTTGCAGCTGAATTGGACGTTTTACGTGATGAAGCTTTTGCTTATGCCAAGCAATTAGAAGGTTACGGAGTCGCTGTTCAAACCTATACGGTCTATGGTGCTCCGCATGGGTTTATTCATCTTATGAGTGTTCATCAAGGGCTTGAACAGGAAACCAATCATATTATCAATGGCTTTGCGCGTTTTGTACGTGAGGTTATAAGCATCCAAGACGTATTGGCCGCGTAATTGATTTTGTTAAACGAAACTTTTACGCATTATTCGCATTATTATTATTTTCACCGATCAAATTAATGAGCCAAACCTCAGAACGTGAGCCTAAACGAAAGGGTATCCCCCAAAACCCGTAGCCTGAAGATACTATAAAGTGACCTTTGCCGATTTGTTCGTGACCATACCCTAATCGATTGATCGTATTTACAATAAAATTGGCTGGGAATATCTGACCGTTATGGGTGTGTCCTGACACTTGTAAATCGATTGGCAGCTTACTATGCGCCACAATATCGCTAGGACGATGGTCTAATAAAATAACAGGCTCAGCCGTATTGACTTGACCTAACAGCTCAGACGTTGCTACGCGCTGGCGTTTATGATTGTCAAAACGTCCAATAAACCAGATAGGCTGACCTTGATGCGACAGACAATTCACTTCATCGTTAAGCAATCGCACGCCAGCATTCTGTAAAGCCTCACTAATTGGCTGCTCGTGGCCGTATAAATCATGATTGCCTAGCGTCGCATAGACACCGTACGGCAAACTGCTAACAAGCTTCGCCAAATCTTCTGCCATATTATAGTCAGTAAATGCCTTGGTGTTGTCATCCATAATATCGCCTGGCATCAATAGTACATCTACCTGATAGCGCTGCACGATGTCATTTAACCGTTCAATCGCTTTACCGCCAAATAAGCGTCCTAAATGCAAATCACTGGCTACCGCAATGCGTAGCGGATTGTTCAGTGGCTTATTAATCTTAATAGACAGCTCACGCACCGTCGGCACATAAGCGCTATAGAGGGTATAGTTAAATAACCCTATAAAGAAGACCAGTGCAAAAATACGAAAACCAATAGCAATCGTTTCTGTATTGTAAAAAGCATTATCGCCCAGTGCACTCAATAGCCAAAAACCACCATACAATAAGCCGGTTAGCATCGCCGTCAGTAACATAAAATGCATCACCAACAGCCAAGCGCTTATCCAGCGATAACTATTCGCAAATGACTTGGTAACGCTAAGCAGCAAAAGGATATTGGTAATCGCAAAGACAGCAATCCACATAATCATGATTAGCGCCGGAGTGCTCCAAGGCTGTAGCCACCACTCTAGGCTGAGCGCCGCGCCAAAACTAAACAGCTGGAGCAGCACAATAATGGTGATAATAAATGCGTAACGCATAAGCATTCCTAACAGGATAGTGTTTGATAGGGCGTTTGCTGGTTTGGGCAGTATTTATAAGGTAGCTGGATTATAACGACTATTTTTCAAGGTTTGGGAGATTGGGGTGATACTTATTGGGGTAACACTTACTGTGCCGACTGTAGCGTAATCATCCATATCTCAGAGCGCGTGCCCAACCTAAATGGTACCGCACCAATCCCGTAACCTGATGTGACCAAAAACTGTGTGCCCTCAACCTGCTTAGCGCCATAAACCAGCGGCGTAAACCATTTTAGCAATACCGTTAATGGAAATATCTGACCACCATGCGTATGCCCTGACAGGTGCAAATCAATAGGCAAACCTTTTATTTGTTCTAAATCGGCAGGGCTATGTTCTAAAAATATCACGGGTTTATTTGTCTTCACCTTACTTAATAAATCTGTCGCAGCAGGGCGTGCGGGATCTGTCTCATCTGAACGACCAATTAACAACACTGAATCGTCTAACCAAACGCTTTTATTATCAATAACTTGTATACCTGCCCGTTCAACGGCTTTGGCAATCGCAACCTCATTACCTGAATAATCGTGGTTGCCTAAAGTGGCATAGACACCTAGCGGCGCTGTTAATTTTGATAAGTGCGCATGCATATTGGTTTTTTCATAAGCGTCGGTTGAATCATTCATGACGTCGCCTGCGATGACCACAACATCAGGATTTTGGGCATCAATCAGCCTGACCATCTTATCTATCTGCCGATTGCCAAACCATCTTCCCAGATGCGTATCAGAGACCAAGGCAATCTGCAACGGTTGCTTAAGCACTTTATCCGTCATCACGTTTAGACGGTGAACGACGGGCGAATAAGCATTAAATACCGCTAAACCTATAATACCAATATAAATAACAGCAGCGGCGGCTCTAATGAGTATTGGGTGGTACTTTTGCTTAAGGATATAAACATACACCAAGGTAATGGCAGCAGTTATTAATGCAGCATAAAACATAAAGCCTTGTAAAATGCCGACAACCAGATAGACGTGAAAGCGCTCGTGCCAAAACTCGCTCAATCCGTAGATAAGAAAAGCGTTGTTAATAATAAAAACAGTTAAGATTAAACCCACTTTAGCCAGGCGCGTTTTTGGTTGAAAGAACCAGTAAAATATACCACTACTCATAAGGGCAAGCAGCTGGGTAAGAATGATAAAAGGCCACATAATACAATTGAATCAGACAAAGACGGGCTTATAGTACGCCAATATTCTTACCTGTTGTAGACAGCATGATTGTTTATTGAAACTTTATGGCAGTTGAAACATAAAACGCTTAGTAATGTAGAGCAAATCTAGGTTAATCGTTTCACATGAAACAACCTATATAAAAACTTAGGATTGCTGCACTAACGCTTGCTTTAAGGTTGGCTGTCTAAATTCAAAGCCTGCATTAAGCAGTGCTTGTGGCAAGACTTTTTGCCCATCAATCAGTAAAGTCGACATCTCACCAAACATCAGCTTTAATAAAAATGCGGGTAAAGTAAAAAACGTCGGCCGATGGAGCCATGCGCCAAGCGTCTTGGTAAAGGTTTGATTGGTCACAGGGTTGGGCGCGGTTAAGTTATAAACATACGCTGGCGTATCGTTTGCTGTTTTTAAGCCATTATCAACTTTTAAAACAGTATCAACGCTATTTAATTGAGCTTGCTGACTAGCCTGCCCAGCAAGAAGTTGCTCAATGATAAACATCACTGCCCGTACCCAATCTGCCCGGCTAATCCAGCTCATGACTTGCTTACCATCAGCCAACTGACCGCCGACGCCCATTTTAAACGGTGTTAATAACTTACCGACCATCCCGCCATCAGGATGAATCACGACGCCAGTACGTACAATAGCAACAGGGACGCCATAATCGGTAGCCTTTAGCGCCAATTGCTCCCAGTCGTCACAGAGTTTATGGGAAAAATTAGCGTTAAAATCACTGCTTTCGGTTAAAGGTTTGGCTCCTTGGGCGCCATACCAGCCAATCGCCGAACCGCTAACCAGTAGTTTAGGCTTAGTGCTACTACGCGCTATAAACTCCAGTATCGCTTCAGTAGGCTTGACGCGGCTAGCAAGCAGTTGCTCCTTACGTTCATCGCTCCAGCGTTTGTCAGCAATCCCAGCACCTGCTAGATTTAGAATAACCTCATAGCTTTGATTGGATTTTGCAAGCTCGTCATACGTTATCATTTTAATATCGATAGGATGTGCTTGGCTGCTATCGCGCGTCAGCCACGTGACCTGCACTTCTTTATTGTCCTTTTGGTAACGCTTGATAAGCGCTTCACTAAACGCGCGTCCTAAGAATCCCGAGCCACCACTGATTAAAATATTCATCGCTTTTTATCCTTATAATCATCTTACCGTTTTCTCAGTGTGACAAAAAACCTCTTATAAAAACAAGAGGTTAATTGTAGGTATAAGGCTTAAAGTAAGGCTGGATATAAATAAAGGATTTAGCAAAATACGAGGCTAAATTAGGAAATGATAGACTGGCAGCAATCCTAAAAATTGGGCAGTATTTAGAGGCGCACTAACGAAGTACTTGTCCCGTTAGCGCATCGCTGATCTGGCTAGGAAGCTGATAACCAAGCGTCTCGCCTTTTAAATAGCCGACTTGCTCATATTCATTTATATTAGCTGAGGAATTGGCATGGTTATTGACATTAGAATTGGCATCAAAATTAACAATGCTGTCATTATTTAAAAAATAAGCCTGCGCCTCTGCCAATGACAAAGCGGGCGGCTGTCCAGAAGTATTACAACTGGTCGAGACAACAAAGCCATAAGGGTTGTAAACGGAAACCATTTGTTGGCAAAGCTGCTTTACCAAAGGGTGGTCAATCACTCGCACCGCCACACTGTTATGAGCGCCGGTTATCCATGCGGGAATAGAAATGGGTAGGTTTTCTGATAACGGTAATAGCCAAGTATGCGCCTGCTTGGTATCGACATCAGACTCAGTATCGTGACGCCAACTGTCTAACACTAGCTGGCGTTGATCTTCATTTAGACTGTTTAACAGTACCTTAAGTCGACTGGCGCTATCGGTAACCACGATCATGCCCTTCTCTATTGGGCGCTGTTTGATAGTCAAGAGCTGCTGTACCGCTTGTTGATTAAACGGATCACAGCCAATGCCCCAAACGCTTTCGGTTGGATAAGCAAGCAGCTGCCCTTGTTGCAGCCAATGCGCAGCTTCGATGACAGAATCGGTGATAAGTGGTTTAGACATGACAGAATAAGAAGAAAAGTATGAAGGGGTATAATACAACTTAAACGACGGGTAAAACAGCAGGTTTAAAGATTTCTTAAAATCGCGTCTTGATTAGAAAGAAAATTATGCACGTAAATAACGTCCGCCTTGCACACTGATAACGCCTAACAATTCAAGTTCCATAAGCTGTCCTATCAATTGCGCTGGCGTCAGTTCAGTGGTATTTAACAACGCATCTAAATCTTGCCCATGCCAATCAAGCTGCCCATAAATCGGTGTTAAATGCTCAGGAACAGCGACTGCGTGATGAGAAGCTTTGCTATCGGATGATGCCGACTGACCAGTAGCTGTAATAGGTTTGCTATCTGTATTTATCCTCTTTGAAGGAAGACTACTATTTGCTGGTGGGCTTTCGGTTGACTGCGCTGACTGCGTTGACTGGTATGGGCGGCTATCATAACTCAGCTGATTAGTAATATCTTCGAGGACGTGCTGCGGATGATAAATTAAGGTTGCACCTTCACGTATCAAGTGATGGCAGCCTTCAGCATTGCTATTATCAATGTGACTTGGAATCGCAAAAACTTGTTTCCCTTGCTCGGAGGTTAGCCTCGCCGTAATCAGCGAGCCACTTTGAACGGTAGCTTCGGTCACAATGGTTGCCAAACTCAGTCCTGCGACCAAACGATTGCGGCGCGGAAAGGTATGTTTGTGCGGCTGCGTATAGGGCAACAGCTCACTAATAATACAGCCGCCTTGCTCGATAATCTGGCTAAACAATTTATCATGATGATTGGGGTAATTGATCTCAATACCCGTCCCCATTACGCCAACCGTACGACCTTGATATTCGGGCTCTGTTTGCGCAAGCGCCCCTAAATGTGCGCGTTTATCGACACCCATCGCAAGGCCGCTGGTAATGATATAACCGACTTGCGCTAAATACTGCGCCATATCAAAGGTGATTTTTTGCGCGTGGGCGGTGGGTTTGCGGCTACCAACGATGGCGATTTGCGCTTGCTGCAAGCGCGCTTTATCACCGCGGTAGAATAACACTGGGGGTGGGTCATATATTTCTAGCAGCTGTGCTGGATAATCAGGCTGGTCTACAAATAGCAGACCGTATTTTTCCTCTAGCAATGCTTGCTGAATGTTATCGATAGTTGCGTGTGTTTGCTCTGACTGCTCATGACGCTTAAGATGGGTACTATGAATACCAAGCTGTCGCCATGCCTCTACTTTAGCGCCCCAAGCAAGCTCTGCACTGCCAAAGCTGGTGATAAGTTTATGATAAGCCGATAATGATGCATTCACCTCAGCCCACAGCGCCAGTACTGCGCGCTGCTCAGCGGATAAAAGAGAAGTGACTGCGCTCATAATCATCTAGCTCATTTAGTCTAAATTGGAGTCCTTAGCTTAAAGAATAAGCGTTGCACTCATTATAGATACGGCGGAGGTAACAGCTGATCACCGACGTTGATTGGTAGCTCAGAATCAAGCACATAAGCATAGCTGATATTATCAAAGGTATTAAAGACCATCACCATACCCGTAGGCTCGCTTGGTAAGCGTACTGGCGTGTCATTATCCTTAATATCGCGTATGACCGCGCCTTTTTGATAGACGGTCAACACGTCACCGGGTTTGGCGCCGTGCGTGCTACCTAAATTAATAGCGACAACACTGCCCTTAGCGGCTGAACTGATAGAATCCATAACGCGGACAATCATGCCGCCGCGATTGACGGTTGCAGGGGCTGGATAAAATACTGGCGGAATTGAGTTATTTAACTCAACAAAAACGCGATCGCCTTCACGTACTTCTTTGCCATAGCTGTCGATAAGTTGCAAGCTGGTAACGCCATTAGTTTCGGTAGAAGTCACCAAACCTGTTGCCACTTGGGTAACTTCTAAACCGATAACTTTTTGCGTTTTCGGCTCGACATACATTTCACCTTCGCGGTAAATCCCATAACGTTGGCCAACGATAAGCGGCACGCCTTTGGCATAGACTTTATCGCCACTTGCGGTAATTAAATTGCCTTTTTTTGAGGCTAAAATATATGGCGTGGTATTAAAATCGTCCGGATTAACAATGATGGTTTTATCGAGCCAATGCTGAATTGCAGACCATGGAATAGGCGGAATACTATTCGCCGTTGAGGTCACTGCAATCGTGCTAGCAACCACATTGCCAGTCAATTGTTTTTCAACCCCAGCACAGCCTTCACCGGTATCGACACCAACCAAGGTTTTGCCTTGGATCACACATAAAATAAGAATGTCATTAGGATAAATAAGGTTGGGATTTTTGATTTGCTTATTGGTGGCCCAAATCTCTTTCCAGCGCCACGGGCTATCTAAATAGCGCCCTGAGATATCCCACAAGGTATCACCTTTTTTGACGATATAGCGATTGGGCGCATCCGCTTTGATAGTAGGTGGTGGATTATTAGCGTGGGCAGCGGTCATCAGCATTGCGCCACTAAATGTCGTCACCAGTAGTGCCTTTGCTATCTTTTTTAAGCTCATCTTCATGGTTATATCCACAATATATACCGCTAACATAATGTCTATAAAGCAGCTGTTCAGTATTATTGACTGATGTGATTGACGGGTTTTATTGCTAAACAGCGCCTGACATAATGATGACACGTAGGCGCTATTTCTAATATTACAATTATATCTACCATAACACAATCATAAACACTTTATTACAATCGCGTAACCTTTGATTGGATATTCATTTCAATGGACGTCGGATGAGAATAATCGGGTTAAGCTAAATTTGGTGTAACATGCTGACGAATTTGCTCAGCGACCAGTTCAGCTTTATTATCTAGCACCACCACGTGCTGCGGCAGTGCTTCTAAACCTTCGGTATGAGCAGGACGCGCAATCTCTATCTCTCCAACCGCCTCAAAGATAGTATCAGCAAACTTAACCGGTAAAGCCGTTTCGGCACAAACAATCACTTCACCCTCGCGCTGAAGCTCTTTAGCGACTTTAATACCATCAGCGGTATGCGGATCGACCAACTCACCATACTGCTCATAAAGTGCTTTGATAGTTTGTAAGCGGTCATTATGAGTCGATTTACCGGCTGCAAAGCCATAACGTGTATTAACCGCTTCCATCAAATCAGACAAATCAAACCCTTGACCGGATTTCACTCCTTCGAATAACTCATGAACGCGGGCGCTGTCTTTTTCTAATAACAAATAAACAAAACGCTCAAAGTTAGAGGCTTTGGAGATATCCATCGATGGGCTTGATGTCACATAGGTTTTATCGGTCGGACGCGGCTGATAAGCACCTTGATTAAAAAAGTCGTTTAATACATCGTTTTCATTGGTCGCGACGATTAAACGCTCGATTGGCAATCCCATTTCACGAGCGATATGACCAGCACAAATATTTCCGAAATTACCTGATGGGACACTGAAGCTGACTTTTTCATTATTGTTATCAGTCACGGCGAAATAGGCTTTAAAGTAATAAACGATTTGCGCAAGGATACGACCCCAGTTAATTGAATTAACGGTTCCTAGATCATAAGCCGCTTTAAATTCTGCATCCTGCTGTAGCGCTTTGACAATATCTTGGCAGTCATCAAACATACCATCGATGGCGATATTATGGATATTATCCTCAGTCAAACTATACATTTGCGCGCGCTGGAATGCGCTCATTTTGCCGCGCGGTGACAGCATGAATACTTCAATATTGTCTTTACCGCGCAGGGCATACTCCGCTGCACTTCCCGTATCCCCACTGGTTGCACCAATGATCGTAATACGTGCGTCTTTTCTTTTAAGCACATATTCAAAAGCATTGCCCAAAAACTGCATGGCCACGTCTTTAAACGCTAACGTTGGACCGTTCGATAATCCTAAAACATATAAATTATTATCAAGTTTGCGCACAGGGACAATTTCATCACTACCAAAAATATCAGCGGTATAAGTACGCTCGATGATATCTTGCAAATCAGCGGTAGGAATATCAGTGGCAAAACGCTGCATAATCGCCAGCGCAAGCTCTGGATAGCTGAGCGTTCGCCACTCATCAAGTATTGCGCTATCGATATTTGGATAGTGTTCAGGCAGCATCAACCCGCCATCTGGTGCAAGTCCCATTAATAGCACATCACTAAATTCCATCGGCGCTGTCTGACCACGGGTACTGATATATTTCATGAGATTGTCCTGTCTACAATGAGGTTATTCAATTCAATATTTAAAACGGATTATTCAGCAGTTCTTACATCGGTTTTTTGTAGCAGAGCATAATAAAAACCATCGCCACTCTCGCTATCAATCGGCAGACATTGGCGACCGATAGTTTGTGCGATACCCCAATTACAATCCTCGGTAAATTCAATGGCTATTGCATCATTATAGTGAGCCATAAACTCCTGCATTTGAAGGGCGTTTTCTTGTTTTAAAATAGAGCAAGTGACATATAAAAGATAACCACCGGCTCTAAGCTGTGGCCAGAGATTATGCAAGATATCCGCTTGTAAGACTGCCGTTTGCTCGACATCCTCTTCGGTACGCAAAATACTGATATCGGGATGACGACGAATGACGCCCGTTGCGGTACAAGGAGAATCAAGCAGTATCGCATCAAATACGGCTTTATCTTTGTCTTTTTTATCAGCGTTTTGCCATGTGGTGGCATCGGCACAGACAATATTTAGCGCAATATTTTTTTCAGCTTGCTCTAGGTGTTGCTGGTTTAAATTTAAGCGTTGTAAATTCTCATAAATACGTTCAATACGAGGCGCTTCATTATCGATAGCCGTGAGCTTGATAGTAGCAATCTCAGGAGACGCTTTAGTATCGTCTTGTTTCACATGAAACAAGGATGATTCATTGCAGCTGATTAATTCTAACCAGTGAGCCAATTTACCACCGGGCGCTGCACACGCATCTAGAATATGTAGGTCAGTAGCATCGCTTTCACGGTTCAGTTTAGCCATCAAAGCTTTATTAATAATCGGCGCAGCAAGTTGAGCATGCATATCTTGCACACTGACTACCCCTTCAGCGAAATGTGGTAAAGCGCTGACTGCGGTACTTTGGTGTAGTCGCAAACCTTTAGTGGAAAGCGTGGTAACTAGAGCTGTATCTGACGAATTTGTTAATTTAAAACCGGTGGTAAGCTCAATCAGATCTGACTCAATTTCCGCACCTGCCAATGCTTGTTGGTAATCGTCTACCGAGTCAACAGACGAATTCACCCGTAAAAACATCGGTGCAGCTTGACGCAGACCTTGCATCAGATCGTCATACTCTTCATTCCAATCTTGCTTAAGCTGATAAGCAAGCCAGTTAGGTAGGCTGTGTTTTTTATCACACTTCTTACGGAATTTGCTAGGATTTTTGGCAACCTTACGCAAAATGGCATTAATCAAACCAGTCGCATGGGCAAAATCAATCTCTTTTGCCGCTTCGACCGTTTCATGAATTGCGGCATGATCCGCCACTTCTAAATAGAGCAATTGCACGAGGCCAACTTGAATGGTGGTGCGAACTTCAACCTCATCAATTGGGTTATCAGCAAGACTGTCAAGCAAACGCGCAAGTGCATACCATTGGCGTAATGTCGTTAGCAATAACGCATGAGCAAAACCTTTATCACCATCATGCAGACTGTTTAATAAGGGATCAAGGACGCTAGCAAGCGATTGACCATTTTGAATGGCTAGTAAAGTGCGAATCACTCTTACGCGGACGCTACCATTCATAATAAGATTGCTTGAAGGTTTGAGCTTATTATTTCTTGGCGCAGTGCTGATTTGTCTCATTAAATTTTATTTCCTTGACGTATGAGTAATAACGTCTTATGCAAGTTAGATTGCTTATCATTAGATATATTAAGCTTGATTAAACTTAATTAAATTACTTTGCTTCTGCAGTGAACTGATCACCATCGTTTAATTGATTACCATGACATATTTGCTCGGCAGTCATCGGTTTACCACCTGCAAACTGTAAATCAGTAATCGCCAAAGTCGTGACTGATTGCTCATTGCTTTGTTGCTTGATATCAGCTTCTTTGCCACAAGCCACCAATATCGCTTTGCGGCCAACACTGATAATCGTACCAGCAGGCTTATCGGTTTGTTGTGATGGATTGACAGGTAAGCTCGCTAAAATCTTGACGCGCTGCCCTGCGAGAAAAGTATACGCACCCGGCCACGGTGTTAAGCCACGAATTTGACGTTCAATCTCAGTAGCGGATTGCATCCAGTCAATTTCGCCTTCAGTTTTGACCAATTTTTCCGCATAATTAGCCAGACTGTCATCTTGAGCTAGCGCTTGTGCTTGGTAATGCGCCAAGTCGGTTAATACTGTGCTAATAGCTGTCGCGCCAAGTGTCGCCATCTTATCATGGAGACTGGCTGCTGTATCATCAGCTTCGATAAGAGCGCTGACTTTATAAAGCATATCGCCCGTATCTAAGCCTTTATCCATCTGCATAATGGTGATACCAGTCTCGCTATCGCCCGCCAATAGCGCGCGATGAATCGGTGCTGCCCCGCGCCATCGTGGCAATAATGAAGCATGGATATTAAGACAACCATAAGTAGGTGTGGTCAATACGCCAATCGGCAATATTAGCCCATAGGCGGCAACAATCATCACATCCGGCTGATAGGAACGCAGGTTCTGACGTGCCGCCATGCCCTCGGTACTAGACTTTTTAAAGGTCGCTGGCTGTTCAACCACAATGTCATTCGCCAATGCCACTTGCTTTACCGCCGAAGCAGCCAGTTTCTGACCACGGCCTGCTTTACGATCAGGCTGCGTATAAACGGCAACGATATCTATATTAAGCGCTTCTTGCTGCTGAATAAGTGCCTCAAGGCTAATCGCCGCAAAATCAGGTGTTCCAGCAAATACCACTCGCAACGGGTTAGCGGCTGTTGGTACTTTGATAACGGGGCTTTGCTGAGGTTGCGTGGTATTAGTAGGTAAATCAGATTGACAAGCAAATGTGGTCATAATCAGGCACTATTTATGGTTAATCCACCTATTATAGGGGAGTTTGTAGCGTTGTGCCATGATTGTAATAGCGACAATCAAGCGCTACTAATGATGCTATTTACCTTTATAATGGTAATCAAGCTCAGTGACTTATCCATCACACAAGAGTCAGCCAATCAAATAAGGCACAGCAAACACAGTACAGCAGTTAAACGGTTAGTTTTACTCACATTTAAAAATATACCGACTTACTGTCGATTTAGGGTTATGCTTTTATGCAACAATTTAAATCTCTACAACGCCTGCTGATTTTTTATACGCTGACATTATTAACGATGTTGTCAGTGTATTACGGCACCATGTTTTATGAGATGAGACAGCATAATAAGCAGCACAGTCTACAAAGTTTTTATGAATTACAATACGAGATAACTGAGCTTGACGACCCTAAAAACGCTGACATCAAAAAGATACTAGAAAAACCTTTTTTAAAGGACATAAGCTATCAGCTGATTTTTATGATGCCGTCGGGGCAAACTTATATTCATCGCCGCACTCGTCCAAATGAGCGTGAGTTTTCCGGTATCATCTTTCCACAGATTACTCATCCATTGCCATCTAATAGCAATCATCGTAGTACCTATGAGCTAAACAATCGTAGTCTGATCGGCACCATTGAGCTTGAGAGTGGTCATAAGGTTTATCCGATACTGCGTCATGAGCCACTTGATACTAATTGGATCTCGTATCGCTATTGGCTGCCTTTAATGACAGCACTCTTGCTTTTTATCATCGCTTTGCTTTATACGCTCAAACGACTTAACAACTGGGAACAGCTCCTGCTTTATACCGATGAGTTAAGTAGCCGTGCTAAAGAAGGATATGTCATACCACCGTTTATGGAAAAACAAACCACGGCGGAGTTTTTGCGTTTAGGTCATGCGCTGAGCCGCATCAGTTATCAGCTGCATAATAACCATCGCCGCATTACCACACTGCAACATCGTTTAGAGCGTTTGGTTGATCATGCCCCGCTGCCGATGCTGATGCTGATGAGACACGGACAGATAAACTTTTTTAATCAGCGTTTTGAGCAAGTGTTTGCCACCACCTTTCAAAGCGATAGCAATTATCAATTGACCGACTTTGTCTTCGCTAAAGACGAAACAACCCAAACACTGCTAAAAAAACTGGTCGACCTACGGGTCACGCGCACGCTACTGGTTTATGGCTTGCATAATAAAAAAGCCTATCAGTTACATATTACGCCGTGGTTTGGCGAGCATGGTCAAGTACATGGTTTTACCGTTCTACTAAATAATATTCATGAGTTGCTCGAACAAACCGCACAGTTGGAGCAGCAAAACCAACAGTTACAACGCCACCTTGATGAGTTTGCTACGCTCAAATCAACGATGGGTCATAATTTACGCCTGCCACTAGAAGCGATGATTGATACGCTAGAACCTATCGACCCTGACAACCTGACCGTGAAGCAGAATCAAGTGGTTACGACTTTGATTCAAACCAGTCACTCTATGCTTACCATGCTAAACGACATGTTGGATATAGGAGAAATAGAGGTTCGTAAAACCCGACTATCTGTTGAAGCGGTCGATATTTATAAATTTGGACAGCAAGTCAGCCAGTCACTGATAGAGAGAACAAGGCAGCAAGGACTTGAGCTACTGTATTTTTTCGCACCTGACAGTCCGCGCTGTATTGATACTGACCATAGGCGCCTACAGCAAATCTTGCGCAACTTATTAGATAATGCCATTAAATTTACCAACTCTGGCTATGTGTCGTTGACCATCGATGCGCTGAGCAACGCAGATGTATTAACCCTCAAAAACAGCAGCTTAGACGCAATTGATAAAGACGATGCATTTAATAAAAGCAGTGATACTAATAATAGTATAGATAAGTCAAACAGTACCCATCATCCATCGCACGACTGGGTTCGGTTTAGTATAAAAGATAGTGGAATAGGAATCGATATAGCAAAACAGCATCAGCTGCTCACTTATTTTAATGAAAACAACAGCCAGAATAGTAAACAAATCGTAAATCGCAATATTAACTACGTACAAAAAAACAGCTCTGTAAAAGGGCTAGGGCTAAATGACGTCAATAGCTTTGCTAAACTATTAGGCGGTTTTATTGAAATGAGAAGTACGTTTGCTAAAGGCAGCACTTTTAACCTTTATTTGCCTTGTAAGCGACCAAACTATCAGCCTATCTATCATGCTAATCAGCAATTAACGCATATGCATCTTATTGCCGTGATTAAACAGCCGCTACGAGCCAAACATCTGCGCGATTTGTGCGCATATTTATCTATTCCCGCTACTATTTCCACTTCTATAGATAGAATAGCTCTTCAGCAAATAAACGATAAATTGGTAGAAGATGAGCAGAAACTTGCGCCTATTTTACTCCTAGATTATGAATATTACGAAGAAATCATGCTCGCTTTATCGCCTCAAATAGCCGCTGACAATAAAAATATAAATCATAAGAAAGCAGAAGCCACAACCACAAAAAATGTCGCAGCCAATAAAGCACGCATTGATATTGAGAAACAGCAGGCTTTAAACAGTTTATTGGCTAATGCATCACTGCCAAAGGTCTTGGTCAGTATGAAAGCTGAGCGCCGTATCCCGTCTATGTTGTTGGAGCGCTGTGATGGGTTTTTAAACAAACCACTTGATGTGGCGTTATTGCTTTCTGAATTACTGCGATTAACTCTGCCTGTCAGACAAACCTTAGTGCAGCCAGAAAATAATAGGGAAAACAGTAGCCAGTTAGTCGCAGCAGCCGATGCGGCGACTCATGAAACTTTAGCGCCATTGATTTTAGTGGTAGAAGACAGCCCAACCAATCAAAAAATAGCTTGCAAGATATTAGAAAAAATCGGCTATCGGAGTGTGGTTGCAGAAGATGGCCAGCAGGCGTTAGATAAATTACAACAGCAGCGCCAAGAGATTGCACTTATTTTAATGGACTGCCGAATGCCAGTGATGGACGGTTTTCAAGCGACCCAAGCTATTCGCGCGCAAGGCGATGATATTCCTATCGTTGCGCTGACTGCAAATAACAGCGAAGAGGATCGCATCGCTTGCTTGCAAGTAGGAATGGATGAGTTTTTAGCCAAGCCTATTAATAAAAAGAAGCTACAAGACGTTTTGCAAACGCTGATTAAAACCTAATAAGCGTCTGCGAGACTTGTTAGCCATATTAAAGCAGCATTGGCACAGTTTGATTCGTACAACTTTAATTTTAAAGTCTACTATTTTCAAAGTTTAACCGTTATTTCAAAAACCCATTATCAGCTAAAAACGCCTCAGTAATAGTACTTTGTGGACTGCTATTAGTTGAGCTATCCATTTGCGATTTATTTAATAACCGCTCCAAATATCGTGCCACAATATCGACTTCCACATTGACTTTACTCCCAACTAACCAATGCTGCGCGATATTGGTCACTTGCGCGGTATGCGGAATGATATTGAGCGAGACAATATTATCACGCACTAAATTGGCGGTAAGACTGATACCATCGAGGGTAATAGAACCCTTGGTCGCTGTGTAATGCGCCAATTCTTGTGGTATCTCAATTTCGATATAAAGTGAACGCGCATCTTTTTGCAGCTTAGTGACCACGCCTACGCCATCGACATGACCGGCAACAATATGACCGCCAAATCGTGTGGTCGGTAGCATGGCTTTTTCTAGGTTCACCGTATAGCCGGGCTTCAAATCCGCTAGAGCAGTACGAGCGATAGTTTCACGTGAAACATCAACAGAGTAATGATTACTGCCAAACTCCACCACCGTCAAGCAAATGCCATTTGAAGCAATAGAATCTCCTAACTTCACATCGCTAAAATCTAAGCCATCAGATTCTATCGTTAGACGAATATCACCGCTCATTGACTGCATGGACTTTACTTTTCCGACGCTTTCTATAATTCCAGTAAACATATCAACCTCTTTTGATTTTTTATTGCCATTAAAGGCAGAATATATTGTTTGAGACTATGGTTTCATTTGCAACCATCAGTGATGACTGCTATTAGACTTTAAGTGAGTTATAACGTTAGTATAAACTTAGCCAAAATATGAAGAGTTAGTGGATAGATTGTGGATAACTAACGTTAATTTAAGAAACAGTACGATTAGAACCTTTATTTCTAAAGAGTTATCCACAGTAATTCGACATCTTAGTAGTTATTCCCTAGAGCAAAAAAATTATCGTAAGTTACTGATTCTTAATATATTAAATATTTAAATCATTGTTAGAGATTACTAATAAGTTTCATGTGAAACGAAGTTATACACAGTTTCATGTGAAACCTTAATCAAACCATTATATTTATCCACATCAGTTATCTCTAGCTCTCACCTTGTGGATAAAATCTCTTGAATTTAACCTTAAAAAACAACAGGGTTATGACATGAGCTATAAAGGTAAGAGGGTAAGTTTAAGGTCAGAACCAAGTTGCTCATGACATTGAATATCAAAACGTAGCTGCTGCGCTAAGGATAGTGGATTGATATCAACCATAGGACGCGCTTGCGGGCCTAATAAGCAAGGTGCTTGATAAACTATAAGTTCATCCACCAATTGCTGTTGCAAAAAGCTTCCTGCAACGCTTGCGCCAGCCTCTACTAAAACGTCATAACATTGATGTTCCTTTACTAAGTTTTTTAACAGATCAATTAAACTTTCTGTGCGCCAATATAATGTTTCTGGATGCTGGCATAGTTGATAGTTAGATTGCAAATCATATTCTAGTCGCCCTCGCCTATCCAGTATTACTACCTTAGGAGTGGGGATTTGCGCAGCATTTACGCCTAATTGGTTGGAACGGACATTTAATTGCGGGTTGTCAATGATCACGGTTTCACTACCTGTGATAATAGCGCTACTTTGCGCTCGTAGCTTCTGAACATCTTCGCGTGCCGCTGCGCCCGTAATCCATTTTGACTCTCCGGACGCCATTGCGGTACGACCGTCAAGACTGGTAGCGATTTTAAGTCTGACATAAGGCATTTGGGTGCGCATCGCCTTTAAAAAGCCTTTATTCAATGCTTCTGCCTGTGTGGTTAATATCCCAACGCTAACGGTTATCCCCGCTTGCTTTAACAATCCCACTCCGCGACCAGCCACTTGTGGATTAGGATCAAGACCTGCGATAACGACACGTTTCACACCAGCCTCAATAAGGCCTAATGCACAGGGCGGTGTACGCCCAGTATGACTGCAAGGCTCTAATGTCACATAAGCGGTAGCTCCCACTGCTCGCGTCCCAGCATCTTTTAGGGCAAACACTTCAGCATGCGGCTGACCGGCTTTAGGGTGGAATCCTTGACCGACAACTTCTTCTGCTTGAACAATAACACAGCCGACCGCTGGATTTGGTCGGGTCGTATACAAGCCGCGCTTCGCCTGCTCGATGGCAAGCATCATAAAATAGCGGTCATTGTCATCTTGAGAATGATTTGAGTTCGTCATAGATGTGTACTTAATAAAGAGTAGGAAACGTTTTATAGTCATTCAATAAGTTAAGCAATTTTAAATTACAAAGATTGCTCAGGATTAAATTAGATTTACTAGGATATCGATATTTACATCAGCCTATTTTTCATTTGGACGAATATTGGCAATCTCCTGATGAAACGCGTCGATATCTTGAAAGTCGCGATAAACACTAGCAAAGCGCACATAAGCGACATCATCGAGCGTTTTAAGCTCGCTCATGATAATTTCACCCAATACTTTACTACTCACCTCACGCTCGCCCATTTGCCGTACACGCTTCTCAATACGGCTAATCATGGCCTCCTGTTCATCAATGGTAATTGGGCGTTTTTGTAGCGGTAATAAAATCGAGCGGCGCAATTTATCATTATCATAAGGTTCGATTTTGCCACTTGATTTGATAATACGCGGCATCACCACTTCTACCACCTCAAAGGTCGTAAAACGTTCCTGACAGCTATTACATGAGCGACGACGACGTACTTGCGCCCCTTCAGCCGCCAGCCTTGAGTCGATAACCTTGGTATCTGACGCATTACAGTAAGGGCAATGCATACTCTTTTCCTTAGTTTAATAATGAAGGCGCGTATAGTTATTTATAAAATTGAACTTTCTAAAAACTGGCATCTCTTAGCAGGCAATCCAATATATAAACAACCTTTTGGTCATCACTTACCAATGCAGAAGCTACCAAAAATCTTCCCTAATAAATCATCGGCGCTGAATTCACCGGTAATTTCACCCAAACTTTGCTGTGCTTGGCGTAAGCTTTCAGCGACCAACTCTCCCGCTTTAAATACTATTAGCTGCTCATGCGCCTCTACTAGCGAATCAGCGGTACGTCTCAGCGCATCAATGTGTCGCGTACGGGCGATTAAGCTATTCTCTGGCGGATGAAAACCTACTTTAGCACATAAGATTTCCACTAAGTCATCAATCCCCGTGCCTGTTTCACATGAAACATTAACCTGCTCATAGCCACGATTTTTGATTTCTGCTTGTGAAAGAGCGGTTATTTCTTTACTGCTGTTATCGTTTAATAAATCGCTTTTATTGGCAATAATCAGTAAGCGCTTGGCTTCTGGCAACTCACCAAATAGCTGTTCAGCCAGCTGTAATGGCGTGCTGTCACTTGCAAGGTCACGAGTCACGTCATAAACCATCAGCAGCATATCAGCCTGCGTAATCGCCGTCCGCGCACGCTCAATACCGATACGCTCGACCGTGTCTTCAGTCTCGCGCAGACCTGCAGTATCGGTTAGATGCAGCGTCAAACCGTTGAGCACGACGGTTTCTTGCAGCGTATCACGCGTTGTCCCAGCGACATCGGTCACGATAGCACGTTCTTGCCCAGCCAAGCGATTTAATAAGCTTGATTTACCGGCGTTTGGTCTACCAGCAAGGACCACATGAATGCCATCACGCAATAATTGACCTTGTTTTGCCGTTGTTAGGACTTGTTCAATTTTTGCTTGTGTCTGCTCAAGCTTATCTTGAATAACGCCATCGGATAAGAAATCAACGTCTTCTTCATCGGGAAAATCAATCGCGGCTTCAACGTGCAAGCGCAGATGAATCAATTGCTCAAGTAACTGATTAATTTTTTGGGAAAACTCACCACTAAGCGAGCGAATTGCACTACTGGCAGCAGCGGCGCTGGTGGCATCAATCGCGTCAGCGATAGCTTCTGCTTGCACCAAATCCAATTTGTCATTCTCAAAAGCACGGTAAGAGAACTCTCCTGCGCCCGCTTGTTTTGCGCCCAATTCAAACACGCGTGCCAATAGCTGATTTTGTAAAATCATGCCGCCGTGACCTTGCAGCTCAATCACATCTTCGCCCGTGAACGAGTGCGGACCTTTAAAATACAGCACCAAACCTTCATCAATGGTTGTGCCATCGGCTTGATAAAAACGACAAAAGCTGGCCAAACGCGGCGTGAAAGCAGACTTCCCCGTGAGCTGACAAGCAATATCGTAGGCTCGTGCACCCGACAGTCGAATAACACCGACGCCACCACGCCCAAGCGGTGTAGCAATCGCTGCGATGGTCGGAAGGCCAGATACATTAGAATTTTTAGGTGACTCATCCAAATTACCGGCGGCTAGTACCATCTCTAAAGAATCCACAATCACTCTCAATAAGCAAAAACTCCATTATAGACGGCTTAGCAGGCACTGACAAAGCAAACTTCGACGAGTAGATTATTAAAACCCTAAAGTATGGTTATATATCTATTTTCCTCACTTATTAAGGTAAGACAAAGCCACTCTTTAGCACATAAAAAACCACCGCTGCAGCGATGGTTTTTTGTTAATTTAAGCGTTTCACTTTCAGCGTAACTTAGTCCAAAACTTTAACCGTACGACGTTTTTGTTCTTCTTCTACTTTGCGGTTGATAATGTACTGCTGGGTCATACTGAACAAGTTGTTTACGGTCCAGTATAGTACCAAACCTGCTGGGAAGAACAACATGAAGGCGGTGAAGATAATTGGTAAGAATTTCATCACTTTTGCTTGCATGGGATCAGCGGGCTGCGGGTTTAATTGCTGCTGGGTAAACATCGATGCACCCATCAGAAGCGGTAAAATAAACCATGGATCCATTGCGGATAAATCGCGAATCCATAATATCCAAGGCGCATGACGCAGCTCAACACTTTCAACCAATACCCAATATAACGCTAAGAAAATCGGCATTTGCATCAGAATAGGCAAGCAACCCGCCATCGGATTGACTTTCTCTTCTTTATAGATCGCCATCATTTCTTGCGACATTTTCATCCGATCGTCACCGTGCTCTTCTTTGAGCGCCGCAAGTCTTGGAGCAATAGCACGCATCTTCGCCATTGAGTAGTAGCTTTTATTCGATACCCACATCAAAGCGATTTTAACGAGAAGCGTCAACAAAATAATTGACCAACCCCAGTTGCCGATGACTTTATGAATACCATCCAAAATCGCAAATAATATCTTAGATATTGGCCATAACAGCCCATAGTCGACGGTTTGATTCAATCCTACCGCCACTTCTTTTAGCTCAGACTGAACCTTTGGACCAGCGTATAAAGTCGCATTTAACGTTATCTGTTTATTTGGCGCCACATTGACTGGTTGACTATTAAAACCGATAAAGTAGTCATTACCCGTTTCACGGCTAAAGAACTTACCAGTAAAGTTTTCCGGCGTCCAAGCAGAAACAAAGTAATGCTGTACAATGCCAACCCAACCTTTATCACTGGTTGTGGTCAACTCACCATCGTTAAATTTGCCAAACTTTAACTTATTGTAAGGATCTTCTGGTGTTCCCCAAGCACCGCCCAAGTAAGTCGCCATACTGAGCGCGCCTTTATCAGACATTCCAGGATCTTTACTGTCATCACGCTTTAACTGCGCAAACATTTGACCCTGCCAAGGATTGGCAGAAGCGTTTTGAATCTGATAGCTAACATCAATCGGATATTCGTCATGAGTAAAGGTAAAGGTCTTAGTAACTGTGACGCCATCTTTTTGATAGGTAAGCGGCACTGATAACGTTTGCTGACCTTTTTCCATCACATAATTGTTCGCAGTATGACTGTAGTTGGCGCGTCCTTCAGCAGTATCAATACCGTTTGGACCAATCAAACCAGACTGCGCCACATAAACGCGATTGCTGTTATTTTCTAACAAGACAAAAGGCTTATCGCTATCGAGCGTGGCATCATACTGCTTTAGCGCAGCATAAACGATATCACCACCTTCTGGATTGATTTTGATGTCATAGCGATCGGTAGTGACCGTGATTAGACCTGTGTTTTCAGCAGGTGTCGCTGTCACAGCGTCCGCCTCGACCGGTAGCGCTTGTGCTGGAATATCGCCTGCTGCGCCAGTCGTAGAAGGAATATCAACTCCTGACGATGTTGCAGTTTTTGGTACCGCGTCTACAGCTGGCGCATCGGCATAATCATCTCGCCATGCCAAAATCAGCAGATAAGCGGTGATTAGCATCGCAATGATGATCATCACCCGAAATATCTTTTGCATAAACCTTTCCTAGATTAAAAAATTAGGGAATGAAAAATCAGGCATGTGTTATGACCACACTTAATATTGACCCATATTATTAACGGTAATATCAGCAGTCAATCACATAAAATGTTCATCATTTTACTAAAAAACCACTCTAAATGATACAAGCGTGTGGATAACTTGTGGGTAACTCAATAGATATCCATAACTGCTCAGACGATAATAACGTTTATATCGATTTCATCAGATGATTTAAACGCGCCACATAGCTCTTGGTATCTTTATAGACAGTCAAACCTTGATGTCCGACATGAGCTTGTGCAACCGACGCTACATATTGATAGCGATAAGACGATAAAGGTAGCGGCACAAAATCAATACCATGACCACCTAATGGATGACAGCGACCCATACGTTTTAATAACAGCCAGCTGCCCGACCAAACCCCATGCCACACTAAAGCTTGTTTGCCATAGTTTGAGCAGGTTGGATAATAACGACAGCGAGCAGGTAATATAGGACTTATCATTCTTTGATAAAAAATAATAAATAGATAAATTATTTTATATAAATATTTATTTATATTCTTCATAGTTAAATTCATTTTATTTTTTCTATATCATTAGAAATTAATTCTATCTTATTTCTATTTTTTTAAATATGTTATTTATTTCTATTATTAAATCTTTATTACTTAAATCTTTGGTAGATTTTTTAACAATAAAAACAATATCTTTATTTTGTAAATAAATAGCCTTTACGCGAAACTGCTCACGTATATGACGTTTGATTAAATTTCGCGCGACAGCAGTCGGCACTTTGCGTTTGGTAATGGCCATACCGATTCTTGGCTGATCATGAGTATTAGTACGTACAAACGCCATTAGATGGCTTTGATGGAGCTTTCGCTCAGGCGCGTCAAATACCTCACGAAAGGACGAAGGTGTGAGCAGACGCTGTGCTTTGGTAAAGCGGGCGTTAGGGGACGCTGAAACGGTATTGGACATAGTACAACCTAGTATAAGAGCTAATGACATTAGCAGAGATAATAGCGTAGAAATAACAACAAAGTATAGAGACAAAAAAAGCGCCGATATGGGCGCTTTTAATATATGGCTAAGTGTCAGTTGTGATGATTGACGATCGCAATCTATAAAATAATAGAAACACAACAAGCACTATTAGCCATGCTTATCGCAATCTACTGATTAACTATACAGTAAGGCGATGACGTCCTTTAGCGCGGCGACGAGCTAAGACTTGGCGGCCTTTTTTAGTTGCCATACGTGCACGGAAACCGTGAGTACGTTTACGCTTGATCACGCTTGGTTGGAATGTACGTTTCATAACTCACCTATCAAAATAATGGACTAAATTCGTAATAGCGAAGGATTATACCACCGCATAGTATTTTGGTCAACGAACTAATTAAATCTGTTTCCATACAAATGTGTTTATAACAAAGGAAGTATTTTTAATTTAACTATGATGAGTTGGTTTCGATTAAGAGCGCTTGGTTAAGTAAATTCAAATTGATAAACCAGCATTATCTGTATAGAAAACCTATTTTAATAATCAATTTTTAAAACTTATCCACAGTTTACAGCGAACTCTATAATAACTAACTATTAATATATATAAGTATTGTTGTTATTGGGAGCCATATTATCTGTGGTTAACTTTGTTTTTTTATTTATTATCAAAAAGATAGACTATGGGTAAGGCTGTGGATAACCTGTGGGTGAAATAGGGATAACTCGTACAATGAACTTATCCACAAAACTATCCACAAACTTATCCACAAAAAACAAGGTGTTATCCACAGGTGGTTTGTGTTAGATTAGCCCCCTACTTGATGTATGGTTTTAAGTGATGTGATTATAGGACACCCTCTTAAGAAAGGAGTTGTTCTATAGTTTATAATTAATAGATTCTCACAATAAAAATGGCGTCCTTTTGACCAATTATTTTGGACTATGGAGTTAGTACTTTTCATGATTGATACAGCAACTATTTGGGACAAGTGCCTAAACGACTTACGTTATCACGTCAAAGACAACGTCTTTACGATGTGGTTAAGACCGTTATCTGCTCATCAAGAAGCCAATAGCTTAATTATTCTCGCTCCTAACGATTACTTTGTAAGCTATATCAAAAAGAATCATTTACAGGACATCCAGCAGTTAGTTGCGAAACATAGCCAAGGTGGTATCGAAGACGTTATTGTTCGTGTTGATAATGCTGGTCGTGATACGGTTGATAGTAGTCAGTCGCAGTCAGGTAGTTTATTTGAAGAAGATTTGCCCTCCCCTACCCCTGCAGATCACAACTTTCAAACCACACATAGTAATATTGTTAGAGCGGATATTGATACCAATATGCGTCATGCAGAACTAATCGAGTCTGCCGATGCCAAATCATTAAGCTATCTAAACCCTGATTTTACCTTTGAGACCTTCGTCACTGGTAAGTCCAACAACTTGGCTTACAAGGCCTGTTACGAGCTTGGAAAACGCCAATCAAAAAATCGGCACAATCCTTTATTTATATACGGACCTTCTGGTTTAGGAAAAACGCATTTAATGCATTCGGTAGCGCATCGCTATTTAAAAAATAATCTAAGTTTTTATTATTTCACTTCCGAAAAATTTATTAATCAATTAGTTTATTCATTAAGAAATAATAAAATAGAAGATTTTAAAAAGAAAATAAAAAAAGTAGATTTATTAATTGTAGATGATATTCATGTATTAGCTGGTAAAACAAAAAGTAGTAATGAGTTTTTAACCTTATTTGCCGACTTTACCAGCGGTGATAAGCAACTGATTTTGGCATCAGATCGTCATCCATCACAAATGACGGAGTTTGACGAGCGTTTCAGGTCGCGCTTTTCTTGGGGTTTGACGGTTGCAGTAGATCCACCTGAGATTGACACTCGAGTACAAATTTTACAAAGAAAAGCGGCATCGTACGGCATGAGCCTGCCTAAAGAATGTGCCCTATTCATTGCCCAAAACGTGGTTTCTAATGTTAGGCGATTAGAAGGTGCTCTCAATCAGGTGTTTGCCAATGCCAACTTGACGGGCGCGCCCATTACACTTGAGATGGTGCAATACGCCTTAAAAGATATCGTTGCGATGCGCGTGCAAGCGGTAAATATGGATAATATTCGTAAAGTGGTCGCCGAATACTACGATGTAAGCGTAAAAGATATCATGGGCCGTAAACGTACGCGCAGCATCGCCAGACCACGGCAAATAGCGATGGCGTTATCACGCGAACTAACAAGTGACAGCTTTCCTGAAATTGGTCAGTCATTTGGTGGACGCGACCATACGACAGTGATGCATGCTTGTGATAAGGTCAATGAGCTACGTGCCGCTGATCCCGCGTTTGATAAAGACTACAAGACGCTCGCTTTGATGTTGCAAGCGGGTTAAAAGCTTGCGGTATCACAATGTTGTCACGAGTCGATATGGTTTATAATATTTTAATGATTAGTGGACAGAAGCTGTATGGATTATCATCAGTAGACAAGGTATTATTAAGCCATTATTTTAAAACCCTATGAATTAAAAACGTATAAAAATTCTTTTAATAAGAGCAACTAATAAACAAGAGTAACTAAGCATGCAATTATCGATTAATCGAGAGTCGTTACTAAAAGCCATTAACTTGATTGCCAAGGCCGCCGATAAGCGCCACAACATGGTTATCTTGGGCAATATTAAGCTGCAATTGTCTGAGGCGGCGCTTATTTTAACTGCCTCTGATTTAGAAGTAGAGCTGACATCGACGTTAAAATTGCCTGCTGGTGCTTGTATCGAAGCAGGTACAACGACGTTACCTGCCACAAAGCTCAGAGATATCTGTAAATCATTGCCCACGCAAGCGCAAGTTAATCTTACCACTCAAGAAAATGAGCGCTGCCTGCTGACCAGTGGTAAAAGTCGTTTTACTTTAGGTACATTACCAAGCGAAGACTATCCAAGTCTTGGTAATCCTGAAAATATCACACCTTTGACCATCAGTCGTAGCCGTTTGACCGATTTGATTCATAAAACTCAGTTTGCAATGGCTATCCAAGATGTGCGCTATTATTTGACCGGTATGCTATTTGATGTGTCACAGCAGCAACTGACTACGGTTGCGACTGACGGCCATAGATTGGCGTTAGCGCGTAGTGTTATTGATGTCAGTAGCGACTTAAATATGCAAGCGATTTTGCCGCGTAAAGCGGTGATTGAGCTTGAGCGCTTGGCTTCTGAGCTGGGCAAAATGCTTGGTGATAAAGACAATGCAGTTACCCTAAGCTTTGGTCGTGAATTCTTACAAGTAAGCTTACCCTTTGGTGATGTGGATAGTACAGGGCAGGTGAGTGATGATTTAATGGTGACCTTTACCGCGCGTCTTATCGATGGTAAATTCCCTGATTATCGTCGCGTCATGCCAAGCAATACCGATAAATTGGCACTATTTAATCAAGAAAAAATGACTGATGTGCTGCGCCGTGTAGCGATTTTAAGTAATGAGAAATCTCGCGGTGTGGTGTTTAATTTTGCCAGTGATGGTATGGTAGAAGTTCGTGCTAATAATGCTGAGCAAGACGAGGCAGTCGAGATGATTCAAGCAAAGTATCAAGGCGAGCCGATGGAGTTGTCATTTAATGCGGCGTATCTGCAAGATGTCTTGGGCGTGATCCAAGGTGATTTGCAAATGCATATGAGCCAATCCAATGCTTCGGTACTGGTCAATCAGCTCAATGATGACTTCCATCAATATGTCATTATGCCCATGCGTATATAATTTGGTGACCTTATGAAAAATAACAAACTTTTGCTTGTTGAATAATGAGCGTAATATAGGCGGCTGTCACCATTATGATTGAACGTCTACAGATCTCACACCTGCGTAATCTGACCCAGATCAGTTTAAATACTGCTGCTTGCAACGTTATTATCGGTGCAAATGGCAGTGGCAAAACCTCGTTACTTGAGGCGATATTCTTACTTTCAAGAGGTAAAAGCTTCCGCCATCATCAGCCTAGACGCTATATACAGCACCATCAAAATGCGGCAACGGTACACGCTAAGCTCAATGATGGCAGTACCTTAGCTATTCAAAAGCAAGTAGATGCGACAACGGTTCTACGGCTGAATCAAGCCACGGTTTACAATCAAAGTATCTTAACCGAACAGCTTCCTACATTACTGATAGATCCGTCGTCGATGGATATGTTAGAGCAGGGCAGCGCCAATCGACGTCAGCTATTAGATTGGCTAGTGTTTCACATGAAACAAGGTTTTCATCCGCAATGGGTCGCTTATCAACGCTTATTAAAACAGCGTAATAGTCTACTAAAAAGTAGTCGCCATCTCACGCATATACAGCTTGCTGAGCTAAAATCATGGGACAAAGGACTTGCTAGTCATGCCGCTCTTATTCATCATTATCGTGAGCGTGTCTTTACCGAATGGCAACCTTATTTTGCTAAAAGTATCGCGCAGTTATTGCCTGATTATGCTGAGCAATTAAGCTTGAGCTACAATGCAGGCTATGACACCACTGTTCCTCTAGATGTCCAGCTTAGTGAGCGCTTAGATCAGGATTTGCAACTGGGTTATACTCGTATCGGTAACCACCGCGCCGATATTCATGTCCACTGGCGCTCTAATGATTTACCACAACCTACTAACAACGAAGCGGATAGCAGTGCTATCGTCGATTCGAAAAGCGTATCGAAAATAGACACTGCTGCCAAACTACCAACGATAAAAGAGCAGGCCGCTAATGTTCTCTCTCGTGGCGAAAAGAAGCTGTTAATTACCGCTTTACGTTTATCACAGTTGCCACTATTGCTTGATGATGAAGTCTCGTTTACCGAAGAAAAGGAAAGTAAAACGCTTAGCCAAGATGTGAAATCGAGAGTTACGCCAGTAGTGCTCTTAGATGATATCACTGCAGAGCTAGACGATAGGGCAATAAACATTCTATTATCGACGTTAGCGCCGCTACCATGTCAGGTATTTATGACCAGCTTAACCGACGAGATTTTGCCTTTGGTGAGTCAGTATTGGTCAGAAGCTAATATGTTTCATGTGAAACAGGGTAAAATTGACTTTTTATAAAATGAAAATTTAAAAACCGTCATGTTTATTAGAAAAGTATCCCTCATTTTTCATGGTTATTTTGAGCTCTTTTTTTAGTTTATCTTATTCATAATACTTCCAACCTTACTTTGTTTCGGCTAACTTTTTGCCAAACAAAATGCTCTCCTAAAATACTTACCTAATACTGATAAAACTGTCAGTAAACAGTGACTTAGCAGCAGAAAAATGCTAAAATGGAGCTTTATTTTTGTCCTGTTCTCAGCAAGTTATCTTACAAATTTTCATCAGCATTGCTTGAGGGTTTATTAATAAATTTTAGCTCCTAAGTGTTTGATAGATATGTGCTTATTTCTAATTTGTTTTAATGATGTGTGAAAAAAGCATGAGCGTATATTAAAAATAGTGATCGGAAAACAGATTATGTTTATGGTTGCTTCTTTAACACTGTTTATATTCTTTTAAGCGGCATCTGATAAAGTTTTTGCTAACCCTATAATTAAATATTTTGACCATAAAACGTTAAATCTAAGATAACGTCGTCGAGCATTGCCATTGTGGTGAGCAGATGACAAATAGCTGATAATGGCTAGATTAAGGAATGCACATGAGTGATTCATTACCTACCGACCACGAACAATTGATGACCGACAGCGCACTAGAGACTATTACACCTGCTGCCGTCCCTGAAGGAATGCCCTCTGATTATAGCTCCAAAGATATTCGTGTATTGCGCGGACTAGAAGCGGTTCGCGTACGTCCTGGTATGTATATCGGTGATACCGATGATGGTACCGGCTTGCATCATATGGTCTTTGAGGTAGTGGATAACTCCATCGATGAGGCGTTGGCCGGTCATTGTGACCAAATTGATATTATTATCCATGAAGACGAGTCGGTCAGCGTCATGGATAACGGCCGCGGTGTTCCTGTGGACATCCATCCAGAAGAAGGCGTATCGGCGGCGCAGGTTATCATGACGGTACTGCATGCTGGCGGTAAGTTTGACGATAACAGCTATAAAGTATCGGGCGGTCTTCATGGCGTTGGGGTTTCGGTTGTAAACGCTCTATCTAAAAAGCTTGAGATGAATATCTGGCGTGAAGGCTATCATTACCATCAAACTTATACCGACGGTGTTCCTGATGCGGATATTCAGCAAATGGAAGCGACCGATAAAACGGGAACGCAAATCCGTTTTTACCCAAGTAATGATGTCTTTACCGGAACTATCTTTGAGTACGATATTTTAGCCAAACGCTTACGTGAGTTGTCTTTCTTAAACTCGGGTGTGCGTATTGTCTTAACCGATGAGCGCATTGATAAGCGTCACGAGTTTGAGCATAAAGGCGGTTTGTCAGAGTTTGTCAGCTATATCAATGCTGGTAAAGATGGCATCAATGACGTCTTTCATTTCACCAGCGAGCAAGACGACGGCATCAGTGTCGAAGTGGCGCTGCAGTGGACAGACACCTATAACGAAAAAGTACTCTGCTTTACCAATAATATCCCGCAGCGCGATGGCGGCACGCATTTATCAGGTTTCCGTTCAGCATTGACGCGCGGCCTTAACAGCTATATGGATCGTGAGAATTTATTCAAAAAAGAGAAAGTCGTTGCTACTGGCGATGATGCTCGTGAAGGTTTGACCGCGATTGTTTCTGTTAAAGTGCCCGATCCAAAATTCTCAAGTCAAACCAAAGACAAGCTGGTTTCAAGTGAAGTGAAATCTGCGGTTGAATCGGCAATGCATGATAAGTTTAACGACTATTTGCTGGAAAATCCAAGTGCCGGTAAAGCAATTGCCAGTAAGATTATCGATGCGGCGCGTGCCCGTGATGCGGCGCGTAAAGCCCGTGAAATGACGCGTCGTAAAACCACGTTAGATATCGCTGGCCTGCCGGGAAAATTGGCGGATTGCCAAGAAAAAGATCCGGCATTATCAGAGCTTTATATTGTCGAAGGTGACTCTGCAGGTGGGTCAGCAAAACAAGGCCGAAGCCGTAAAACCCAAGCAATTTTACCGTTAAAAGGTAAAATTCTAAACGTTGAGCGAGCTCGTTTTGACAAAATGCTGTCATCTGCTGAAGTGGGCAACCTAATTACTGCCCTTGGCTGCGGCATTGGTCCAGATGAATATAATCCCGATAAAGTGCGCTATCATAAAATCATCATTATGACCGATGCGGACGTGGATGGGTCACACATTAGAACGCTGCTATTGACGTTCTTTTTCCGCCAAACGCCAGAATTGATTGAGCGCGGTTATATTTATATCGCCCAGCCGCCGCTTTATAAAGTGAAAAAAGGTCGTCAAGAGCTGTATTTAAAAGATGACGAAGCTTTAAAAGCGTATTTATTATCCTCAACGATTGATAATACTAAGCTACATATCAGTGCCGATGCACCGGCTATTACCGGTCAAGCGCTTGAGACGTTACTGAATGATTATAACCAAACCCAACTGATTAAAGCACGCTTACAGATTCGTTATCCTGCCGTATTATTGGATGCATTGACGCATACGCCGAAGCTTAGCACCGATATGACTTATGATAAGTCAGCAATGGAAGCATGGCGAGTGTCGTTACAAGAGCAGCTTGAGCATTTCGGTAGTGATTTAAGTCCTGAGATTGAATTGGTTAATATCCATGCACCGCAACCAAAGAATATGGATGCTGCTGCTGCAGATTTATTGGGCATGACGTCGGCTCAAGAGTCTGAAGAGGACCAAGCGTCTTCTAATGACAGTGATACCCTATCTACCAAAGCCCAATGGTTGCCACGTATTACCGTTTATGTGCATCAATTGGCGCATCATTATCTGCTGGATGCTAGCTTTATCAATTCAGGCGAATACAGCAAGCTGCTGCGCTTATCGGCTGAATGGAATACGCTACTTGCAGAGGATGCCTTTATCCGCCGCGAAGCTACGGCAGGAACGACCAAAGATATTCCGGTTCGTGATTTTGATTATCTCTGGCAGCAAATGATGCTTGATGCGCGTCGTGGTTTGGCAATTCAGCGCTATAAAGGGCTGGGTGAGATGAACGCCGACCAGCTTTGGGATACGACCATGGATCCTGAAAACCGCCGGATGTTACGCGTATCGATTGAAGACGCTATCGCTGCTGACCATATGTTTACCTGTTTAATGGGTGATCATGTTGAGCCGCGCCGTATTTTCATTGAAGAAAACGCATTGACCGTTTCTAATTTAGATATCTAAATTGGCTATGGAAATTTCTTAATAACTGTTAATCCATAAAAACCATCGCTTTGACAACAAGGCGGTGGTTTTTTAGTATTAAACTTGTTCCACGTGAAACTAATAGTAATAAACGAAAATAAGCGAAAAATAAAATGCTTGAAGTTGTGTTACTGGCTATCGCTCTAGCAATGGATGCATTTGCCGTTGCGATAGGGTTGGGTGCTAAATCTCAGAACCAGGATCGTCATTATGTGCGTCGATTAGCGGTTTATGCAGGTTTGTATTTTGGTATTGCTCAGGGTGTAATGCCGCTGATTGGTTATCTATTAGGTGCAGCTTTATTAGGTCGGTTAGCCGCTGCTGCCCCTTGGATTGGTGGGGTTATCCTTATTGGACTTGGTGGAAAAATGCTCTATGAGGTGTTTTTCGCACACGATGAGGATGTGGTAGACAATGAGTTTATTATAAATAATAACGTTCAAAAATATATCAATCATCGCGCTATGTTTACCCTTGCGATTGCCACCAGTATCGATGCAATGGCGGCTGGCTTTACTTTAAACCTATTGGCGCTAAACGCGTGGTTGGCTTGTTTGATCATCGCGCTAGTTACTGCTATGTTTAGCGCTTTTGGAATCTATTTGGGTAAAAAATCAGGGAATCGTCTTGAGGATAAAGCAGAGGCTTTAGGTGGCTTGGTGCTTATTTTAATTGGTTTAAAGGTGATGTTCTTTGGCTAAAAAATATCTTATATAGTCCATAAAGAGTAATAACGATACGTCATAGACAGCTGGTATAAGTTTTTCGCAGTCTCTGTCTGCGTAGGTACAGCAAGCAAGTAAAATTTATACTAGCCATACCTTAATTTTTTTAAAATACTTTTACTATGTTGCTTATCTTGTAATAAAAAAACCGCTTTGAATATTAAAGCGGTTTTTTTTTGTTTCACGTGAAACTTTTAGGAAATTTTTTAATAATAGTTATACTTCATCAATATTAAACCGCCATGCTAAGACCCGCGTGCTTTTTTGACCTTGGCTCATCTCAATAATACGCATTTGCGCCACATCAAGTTGTTTTAATAACAGTTGTAACGGTTTCACGTTTTCTGATTTTGACACTAAACTGGTAAACCAGCCGACATGCTCGGCATAGTTTTTACTTTCTTTCATCATATTGGTTAAAAAGGCAATCTCGCCGCCCTCAGACCACAGCTCTTTATGCTGACCACCAAAGTTTAGGTTTTGCGTGGCATTTCCAGTCTTGGTTGAGTGGCGACTTATTTGCTCGCTCTCATTTTTACCACGATGTCGTTGCAGGTTATGCTGCTTGCGACTATTGGCTTCCATTGCTTCATCTAACGATGCATGGAAGGGTGGGTTACAAACCACCACATCGAAATAATCTTGGCGACCGATGATATTTTTAAAAATAAACTTAGACTCAGGTTGTAATTTTACTTTAACTGCACCTTTTAGTTTTGGATTGGCGTCACAAATCAGAGCAGCAGTATTAACCGAAATAGGATCGATATCGCTCGCGGTAAAACGCCAACCGTAACTTTGGCTACCGACAATTGGATAAATGGCACTGGCACCAGTACCAATATCGAGAGCGTGAATCTCTTTTCCCGTTGGCGGTGTTTGATCGTCATTAATGTGTGTGGTTTGCGCCAATAAATCGGCGATATAATGGATATAATCGGCGCGTCCGGGAATCGGCGGGCATAAATAGCCTTCTGGAATGTCCCAAAACTTAACACCATAATAATGAGCAAGTAGCGCTTGATTGAGCACCCGAACCGCTTGATGGTCCGAGAAATTAATCGTCGGCTCACCTTTAGGGTTAGTAATGGTATGTTTGGCAAGCTCAGGCAAGGCACGCGTTAATAACGCAAAGTCATAACGACCTTGGTGCGGATTGCGCGGATGTAGCTTGCCAAGTTTTTTGGCAGTTTCGGGTGAGCGGTTGCGATGAGTATTAGCATTTGCTCTACGGGCGTTTAAATTACTAGCGATTGGCTTACTGGTCATAGTATGAGGCTTTGAGGTTTGAATATAATCAACCAGTTTAGCAGATTTCGCAGCCCGCGAATGCCTTATCGGCTGCGTAAAATGAGGTTTAACCCCAATACAATCATTGCGCTACCTAAGACACGGTCTATCCAATGCTCAACGCGCTGAAATCGTCGATGAATCGCAGGAATAGAGAGCAGCATCACCACCGTGCTAAACCACGCCATCTGCAAAACCATCATCCAAACGCCATAAATTGCCAGCTGCCAAAGCGGAATATTGGGAGACAATACCAAGGTAAATATCGCTACAAAATATACTGGTGCTTTGGGATTAAAGACATTACAAAAAAAGCCACGGCGTAGAATGGCAAATGTTGAATCGCTATTGGTGGCTGAGTTTGTATTAGAAGGTAGCGTTGGGTCAGATAGAGCGAGTTGTGAAACGTTTGTGGCGGAATCTTTTAGTTCTGCGGAATTTGCTAAATCGACCGGATTTTTAGGTTTGGCCCCAATCCCTTGCCAACCCAAATAAATCAAATAACCACCACCTAACCATTTAATCGCAGTCAACAAAGGCTGAGAATGGGCAATTACCGTTGCTAGTCCTAGTACCGAATAGAGAATATGGACGGCAAGACCTAAAGTAATGCCAAGGCTACAAATCAGGCCTGTGCGGCGACCTTTGGCTAACGTTTGCTGTGAAACCAAAACGAAATCAGGGCCAGGTGAAGCAGCGGCAAGCAAGTGTACGCTGGTGATAAGTAAAAAACCGTGCCAAAATTCCATAAAAATGCTCTGAGTAAAGTCTTGGTTTGGATAATAGTTGCACTTATCGTAAATCAGGTCAACTGGAAATAGTGGCGATGTCGCTGCTTGTGTTATAGAGCGCAGATGTCTATATTAAAAGCTAACTGATAATCAATACTGAAACAAGGATAAAGTTATGACTTCTCACAACATGGTTAATAATATTACTGACAACGCTATTAGCAATGATATGAACAATCGCATTACTTATAAAATCGATGGCTATATCTGTCTAATCGGACTGAATCGCGCCGATAAACGCAACGCCTTTGATAGCCATATGATTAAGCAATTATCCGAGGCGCTCACTCATTATGAAAATGACGCTAATCTACGCTGTGCGCTGATATTTGCCCATGGTGAACATTTCACCGCTGGGCTTGATTTGATGGAGCTTCAAGATAAGTGGGATAAAGGCGCGTTTGAATTTAATGATGATGAAATCGATCCGTGGGGCATTGGCGGTAAATTACGCACCAAACCAGTCGTCGTTGCGATTCAAGGCACTTGCTTTACCGCTGGCATTGAGCTGATGCTAAATAGTGATGTCGTCATCGCCAGTGATAACTGCAATTTTGCCCAAATGGAAGTCCAGCGCGGTATCATGCCGTTTGGTGGGGCAACGGTACGTTTTGTCGCTGCTGCTGGCTGGCAAAAAGCCATGCCGTATCTATTAACGGGTAAAAACTTTGATGCACAAACCGCTAATGGACTCAATCTAGTCAGTGAAGTGGTGGAAAATGGCGAGGAATATGAGCGCGCGCTAACTATCGCCCAAGAGATTTGCACGGCCGCCCCGCTTGGCGTGCAAGGATTACTATCCTCAGCACAAGATGCCAGCCGTAATGGCGCAAAAGCAGCCTTAGCGAATATCCATGGTTATCTACCATCGCTATTTCATTCAGAAGATGCGAAAGAGGGCGCGATGGCGATGGTTGAGAGACGTGAGGCGGAGTTTAGAGGTAGGTAAATGATAAGGCCTTCTTTCAAAAGAATGGCTGTTAGAGAGTTAGCCAAGATATTTGATATAAGATACTTAACATTGTTTCCTGATATTGATGGGTTTGGCTATGTGCGTAGCTTTAGATTTGGTCGTTTTCAATATAATCGCTGGTAAATTAAACAGTTTTTTTACTGTTTTGTTCAGTGATGACGCCATTCCTGTTGTACTCTAAATCATTATTTTTCTAATTAAGGACAATGCCAGTGCAGTACAACTTTGATGAAATAATAGATAGACGAAATACGGGATCGTTTAAATGGCACTATAGCGATAACACGATTCCGCTATGGGTTGCAGATATGGACTTTAAGGCTGCCGAGCCTATATTAAAAGCGATTGAGCAAGTAACGCAGCATGGCATATTGGGTTACACCGTGCCGACCGAGCCGTTGTATCAAGCGATTATCGACTGGCATGGCAGCCGTTATGACTTGTGGCTTGATAAGCAAGATATTCTATTTTCTCCGGGTGTGGTACCGAGTTTGGTGCTGATGATGAAAGTATTTACTGAGGCAGGGGATGCGGTACTCATTAATAATCCTATTTATACGCCTTTTATGACCAAGGTTTTAGACAATGATCGTACGCTTGTGACCACTGCACTCAAAGATATAGAAGGACGATATTATTTGGATTTGGTTGATATCGAAGCCAAAATTATCGAGCATGAGGTTAAGCTTTATTTGTTCTGCAATCCGCATAATCCTGGCGGACGTGTCTGGACAGCAGATGAGCTTGAAGCACTGCTTTGTATTTGCAGAAAGCATGATGTGGCGATTGTGAGTGATGAGATTCATCAAGATTTAACCTTGAATGGTCACAAATTCATTCCCTTTTTAACCTTAGCAGCTGGCTATGAGCACAAAGTGGTAAGCCTAACCTCGATGACCAAAACCTTTAATATCGCCGGTATTAAAGGCTCTATGATATTTGCTAAAGACAGCGCATTACTCAGTAAAATTAATCAGCAGCAACGTTTAAGTGACGAGCATGAGCTAAATTTATTTGCTTATACGGCAATGCGTAGTGCTTATGAAGAGGGCGGTGAGTGGTTGGCGCAGGCGCTGACTTATATCGAAGCCAATATTGACTTAACGCTACAATTTTTAGAAAAGCATTTACCTGAAATTAAGGTGATGCGTCCAGAAGCTTCGTATTTGATTTGGCTTAATTGCTCGGCGTATGCGCAAGACGACCAAGCGCTCTATGAAAGGCTAAGAGCTGCTAAGGTTGAGCTGAGTGCAGGAATCAAATATGGTAATGAAGGACATCTAAAAATGCGCCTTAATGTGGCGTGTCCTAAAGCGCTGCTGTTAGAGGGCTTAAATCGTATGCATATAGCCTTAAATAGCGATGTCACCGAGCTATCATAAATCCAGCAAAAAGGCTGGGCTACCAACGTAGCCCAGCCTTTTCATTTGTTGTTTCTAAGGTATTAATGACAATTACTTCTCATCTTTAGCGTTCTCAGTATTTTCAGTCTCCTCACGCATCAGCTCCCATTCATCTTGTTGAGCCAATATCGAGCCTTCAAGCGCTTCAGAAGTTTCCCCTTCTTCCCACGGTGCATTATCAGGCAGCTCTTCGATATGAATGGTTTTTAGCCCATAATCAGGCTGATAAGCGAGATCGTATCGAGCCGCTTTGATCACCGCAACCATCATCATCGATAGAATGATAATAAGAGGTGCGCCAGCGATGATAGAAGCGGTCTGCAAGGTTTGCAGGTCTCCTAAAAACATCAAAATAGCAGGCAATAAACATAAAGTGAACGCCCAAAATAAACGATTCCAACGATGCGGTTCATCATCTACTTCTACCTGTACGACGGACGCCAAGATATAAGAGATGGAATCAAAGGTCGTGGCAGTAAAGATAACGGCTAAAAAGGTAAAGACGGCGATGACCAAGTAAGACATCGGCAGGCTATTTAGGATAGCAAAGATGGCCGCAGTGGGAGACTCATTATTGAGGATATCAACCACATCGACAATGCCTGTCAATTGTAGATATAGACCATAATTGCCCAAGATAATCATAAACATCGCACAGCCAAGTGAGCCATAAAACATCGAGCCTAAGACCATATTGCGTATCGTGCGACCTCTCGAGATTTTGGCAATAAACAGGCCAATAGTCGGTGCAAACACTAGCCACCATGCCCAATAGAAAATCGTCCAATCTTGTGGGAAAGTGGTGTGTTTAAAGCCAAACTCTTGGAAGTCTTTGAACGGTTCTATATAAGTCATCATGCGTGGCATTTCGGTGATAGAACGCCCGATAGCTTCTAAGCCCGTATTCAAAATAAAGACAGTTGGCCCGACAATCAGGACAAATAATAAGAAAACCACAGCCAAATAAAAATTGATATTGGAGAGTTTTTGAATCCCGCCTTTTAACCCTTGATAGGCACTATAAGCAAAAATTACGGTGGTAACTAACAACACTACAATCTGCATGGTGATGTTGCGCGGTAAACCAAATAGATTGTATAAGCCTTCATTGATAAGCGGAGAGGCAAGCCCTAGCGTCGTCGCGCCACCGCCGACCATTCCAAAGACAAACAACACGTCGAGCATTTTCGCCCAGTTGCTGCTAGCCAGCTTTTCGCCTAATAATGGCATGAGCGTTTGGCTGACCTTGAGTACCGGTGTCTGGCGCACATAATAAAAGTAAGCGATAGGCACGGCGGGTACTAAGTAGATGGCCCAAGCGACAGGTCCCCAGTGAAAGATACCGTAGGTAGTTGCCCAGCGAATAGCATCTGGTGAGCCACCTGCAAGGTTAAAAGGTGGGCTTTGATAATAATACGCCCACTCAATCAGACCCCAATAGAGAATACTGGCACCAATCCCACCGCAAAACAACATAGATGCCCAAGAAGCATCGGAGAACTCAGCGGTTTCTTCTGGACGACCTAACTTAATTTTACCGATATCAGAAATCACGATATAAATAACGAACATCATAGCAAGGACGCCAAAGGCTAAATAAGCAAAGCCAAAGTTATCTCCGACGAAGCTGCGCGCTATGCCCACCCATGCCTTACCCTGCTCGGGAAAAACTATTAAGGGTATGGCGATACTAAAAAGTATCACTAGCACCATACTAAAAGTAAATTTGTCGATACGGGTATCGGGTACATGATCGGGTCGCCATTGCGGAATGGACATACCCACGTCAAAGGTACCTAGATGTGGGGGTTTATGATGTTTTGATCGTGCTTTTACATAATCTGGAAGGTATTCTTTTGAAGGTTTGGTCGTGCTTGGATCAGGTTTTTGACTGTTTGACATATTGTTGGTATTACCTATTGAGTGTTCTATCTATATGTGACGGTATGTTTTATACCTTATACCTTATACCTTATACCAAACCCAAAAAGTACGATTAGCTGTGTCAAACTCGTTTAGTCTACAGTACGTAGCACTTGCACTCGTTTTCCTTGCTACTCTAATTTTTGTGAATGGTATTACTTAGATTTACTAAGTCTAAAAACTCCTTGTTTGACTGCAATTTTGCTCATTTTAAGTCTAAGTCTATTATAGTTATAAGCTCAAGGGCTAACCGCTCAATTTACTTAGCTGGATAACCGGTAATATCCTGAATGCTATGATACAAGGGTTTTAGGCGCTCATACATTTTCAGGTAGACTTCATTATATAAGCGTTTATAGAGCTGGACGTTGGCGTCAATGGGCACAAATTCATCACTCAAATGCACCATCGCCTTAGTTGCGGTTAAATGGTCGGGGTAAACGCTAAGACCCACCGCGCAGTTGATGGCAGCGCCTAGTCCTGAGGCTTCATAAGTATGCGGGCGATAAGCGGGCATGCCAAAGATATCAGCGGTCAGCTGCATGGCTGAGTCGCTTTGGGAGCCACCACCAGAGACGCGCAAGTGTTTGATAGACTTGCCTGTACGCTTCTCAATAGTATCAAAACCAAGTTTAAGCTCGTAAGCCAGCCCCTCTAAGATAGCACGATAAACGTGCGCTCGTGTGTGTACATCACCAAATCCAATGAGCGCGCCTTTGCCTTCTAGGCCTGGATGACGAACGCCGGGCGACCAATACGGCTGCATCATCAGTCCCATACAGCCTGCTGGAATATCTTTGACCGCCTTGTCGAGAAGCTTTTCGGTATCGATACCCTGAGTTTTTGCTAGCTGTTCTTCGTACTGGGCAAACTGTTCTTTAAACCAGCTAACCATCCAAAAGCCGCGATAAATCATATATTCGTGATTATAGTAATTGGGCGCAGCAGCGGTATAAGCGGGCATGTGCTTTAGTACCTCAATATAATTGCTCGAGGTGGTGTTAATAGTTGCTGTGGTACCAAAGCTTAGACAGGCGGTATCGGCAGCGAGACCTGCGGAACCTAAAGCTTCGCAAGCTTTATCGCTAGCAGCGGCAATCATCGGCGTACCTGCTGAAATACCTGTCGCTTTGGCAGCGTTGGCACTGATATGTCCTAGTAGCTGCCCCGGTGCAATGAGTGTGGGCATTTGCTCTATTCGGCAATTAAATAGTCGCCATTTTAAATCTTTGGGTTTTAGCCATGTTTGCGCCTTATAATCATAAGGCAAATAACCTAACGCATGACCTGTAGAATCGGCAAGCTCTCCTGTAAGCTGATAGGTAAGGTAGGCGGAGAGATTGACATAATGTGCGGTTTTCGCCCATATCTCTGGCTCATGCTGTGCGAGCCAATTACAGCGCGCTTTTTGTTGTGCCTCAGTCACAAGCTCACCCATACCAACAAGCTTAGTTAAGGGATTAAGAAACCCTATGTCATTGGTTTCGCCGCGGCGCAAATCCATCCAAACGATAGCGGGGCGTAATGGCTGTTTGTCTTTATCGAGGCAAATCATAGTATAGCGCTGGGTGGCAAGACTGACACCAGCAATTTGTGCGGGCGTAATATCGCAGGTTTGCCAAAGTTGCTGACAAGCCTCACTTAATTTTTGCCAATAATAGTCGGCGTGTTGTTCAGCAAAATTGGGCTCAGTTGAAAAATACGGTTCGATAGGGACGCGGGCTTTAGCAATCTCGCTACCAAATTGATCGAAGATAAGCGCTCTGACGCTTTGCGTACCATTATCAATGGCTAAGAAATAAATAGGAGTATCAAGGTTATGGGTCATAGTAGTCCTTTACTATAGTCGATACTGAATAAAGTGGATTCACGAGATGATAGTGCGAGGCTGATACAAATTTTTCTTGCTTGCTGTGCCTACGCCCACAGAGGCCGCAAAAAATTTATCCCAGCCTCGTTATGTCTTTCTTATAATGACCTCTCTATAGAGAAATTCCGCTGAAATAAAACGCTAAGCCGCAGGCAAGTGATAGTAGCGTTGCCACAAATGCTCATAACGTTGAACTTCTTGCTGCCATTTTTGCTCATTCCAGCCCAGTTCTTGCTGACATATTTGCCTGAGCTTATCGCTAATCATTGGCGTCATTGCGCCATGTGGCAGTATTAATCCTAAACGCGTACGCCGCAACAATAAATCGTCTAAATGAATAACCTGCTCACAGCGAGTGGCAAAGCGAATTTCCGCCCAAATGGTATTGCTGTCGGTAACATAAGCCAAATCGTCCTCATGCGCGAGCTCAAGTAAGTCATCGAGCTGTAAGCCATAAAACCCTTGTAATCGTTGTTGCAAGGGTTTTGGTAGCGTTTTAAATTTAGGATTGGTTGGCGCGGTATTACTAAAGACTTGATCGCCGTTTATGGTTTGATTTTGAATGACAGATTTATCAAGTTCGAGCACTTCTTGACACTTTCCAAGGACGTCTAAAGCAATCAGGCGGAAGGTCGTTAGCTTGCCACCACTAACGGTCACCAAATTATTATCCAGCCAAACGCTATGGTCACGCTTTTCTTTACTTGGGCTCACACGTTTACCGTCGCCGCCTTCTGAAATCAGTGGCCGCACGCCTGCCCAAGAACTGATAATATCGTCTCGGCTTAGACTGACCGTGTTAAAAAGGTTATTAGTTGCCGCCAATAGATAATCGACCTCTTCATTGGTGATTCCGACTTCGCTATCGTCTAAGGTTGGATGATCTAAATCAGTGGTACCAAGAACGGTACGATTTTCCCATGGAAAGACAAATATGGCTCTTTTATCAACTGGATGTAAAAAAGTATAGGCTTGCTCGATTGGCAAGCGCTCTTGACTGATCACTAAATGACTGCCGCGTGAGGGGCGAATTTGCTTATGAAAGCTTTGCTCTGTTTGAGTGCTGGCTTGCATCCGCAGAGTATCCGCCCAAGCACCCGTGGCACTCACCACGACTTTTGCATGGACATCATAAATATGGCTGTTATCTTTAGAATCAGAAGCGGTATCTATTAAAGTAGCGCCAATAACTAAGCCTTGCTCATTAGTAATGAGCGACTCAGCTTTAAGATAATTAATGGCGTGAGCACCATCGTGAGTTGCTTCATTAAGTACGCGCATGACCAGACGCGAGTCATCAGTCACCGCATCGCTAAATTGACTGGCTCCCAAAAATTTCTCTTGTTTAATATTTGGGTTCAGGCTAAGAAAGGCATCTTTTTTAAAGTATTTAGAGTAGCGTTTGCCAGCCAGTCCATCGTAGACGCGCAATAAAGTATTGAATATCCACGGCGGTGGAAACTTACCTTTGTAGTGCGGCATGACGTAGTGCATTTCGTTAACAAGGCCATTTGCTTCACTAAGCATACGCTCACGCTCGCGAACGCTAAGCAAAGTGGTTTTATAATCTCCTGAGGCGATATAGCGCAGCCCGCCATGAACCATTTTGCTTGAGCGGCTGGATGTGCCCCAAGCAAAGTCTTTTTGCTCAACTAATAACACGTCTAAGCCACGCCGTGCAGCTTCGCGAGCAATACCAGCGCCCGTGATTCCGCCGCCGATAATCAGCATATCCCAAGGTTTTACTTGAGACGAGCGACGTGACAAAGGCGCTAGTGCTTGCTGGCGTTGCTGACATTGTTTAGTAGGGTTCATAAAAGATCCATCTCAAATTAAGTCAATTCCATAATCTAGCTAAGCTAACTGATATGGTCTGAGCTGTCTATTAATCTCCAATTAAAACGCCCGGATTCATACGCTGCTCAGGGTCTAGGCTTTTTAGCATATCATTGGTTACCTGAATGCCTAGCTTACCTTTTTCTGCAGCAAGGTAAGGCGCGTGATCGCGGCCGACACCATGTTGATGCGAGATGGTCGCTTTGCCATTGGCCACGCTCAAACTGGCGGCATGTTTGATTTTTTGCCAGCGTTTTAAGGTAGCAGCGTGGTCTTTTGCGGCGCGAAAGAAATAAGTAGTATAAAGGCTAGCACCTTGTTTATAGACGTGAGAGATATGGGTGAATGCCATGACGTTCTCGCCTTCATTTGCTAAGGAAGTCTGAACGGCTTGTTGCATCTGCTGCATCTGCTCGTCGATATTTTTCCAATTGGTCGCGGTCTCAAAGGTATCGACCATGATACCTTTATCCCATAAAGTACCGCGTAAATAAGGAAATTTAAAGCGACCATGCGCCCAGACACTTCCCATGATATCGGTGATTTTTCCTGTGACACTACCGTGCTGTTTTAATAACTTATTAAACTGCGTCAGCGCCAATTTATTCTGCGCCTTATCACCTGAGACGCCGTAGGTGAGCATGACTTTATCTGAGCTCAGCCCGCGGGCTTTTAGATAGGTGCTAATGGCTAAAAATTGGCTAGGTGTCGTTCCCAAATGCAGATGAGCGTCGGTTTCGACCGCATTGCTTAGGCGCAGCATTGATAATTGAATGTTTCCTTGCACCGCTTGTCTAAGCACTTCTTTCCCCGCTTCCCAGTTGGGTAAAAAAGCCACTTTAAATAGCTCTTGTTCTGGTTGCGGCTGAACGCGCATTTTTACTGTGGTAAAAATACCAGCTCGACCTTCAGTTCCCATCATCATCTCGCGTAGATCAGGTCCTGCTGATGACGCGGGAATGTCAGCGATATTAAGAATTCCTTGCGGCGTCACCAGCGTCCCACCAGCGAATAGTTGTTCGATACGACCATAGCCCAATGACTGCTGACCACTTGAGCGCGCGGCAATCCAGCCGCCAAGGGTGGATAACTCCCAAGACTGCGGATAATGTCCTAAACGATAGCCGTGCGCGTCTAATTGCGCTTCAACCGCTGGTCCTTGCGTCCCCGCACCAAAGGTTGCAATTTGGCTCTCAACATCTAAATCAATCAGCTGGTCCATCTTGCTCATAGCAATGGTCAATACGGGGCGTGAACCCTTTTTCGGATTGATGTGACCCGCAACAGAAGTGCCGCCACCAAATGGAATAACAATTAAGTCATGCTCTTTTGCGAGCTTTAATAAGGTTTCGACATCGTCGGTCGATTGTGGATGCGCCACGCCATCGGGAAAGACTTCAAAGTCGCCGCTATGCATGGCTATCCAATCAGGGAAGCTTTGACCACGAGCGTGTCTAAGCCTGACCTCATTATCGATAGATACCGTTTCTAACTCAGTCATAGCAGCAGGCAAGCGCGATTTAGGGACAGTTTTTAGTACTTCTTGTAAGCTAACAGATGGCAATTTTTTAGTTTTACCGATGTGCGATTTGATGAGTTTTGCGCCGTGTGTTGAGACTTTTTTATTGATATTGACGTTGCCCCAACCATTCCAGCGCGTTTGCTCAATAGGCGTATTGGCGGTTATATTATTTTCTTGGATAGGCTCTAAATTATTATTATCGTTGTTTTTGGTAGCAAGGGAGCTAGTGGCTTTACAAATAAGAGATTTGATTTTGCTCATAGGGACATACCTGTCGATTCGTTATCACGGTTTTTATACTAAAGGATTCGGTTAAAGGTGGTTTAGCTTGTCTGCTCAGTATAGGTGAATGATTAGACTCAGTGTTGTCGTAAAAACCATACGATATTAAGCGCTTATGCCAAGCATTCAATCCTAAAGCAAACATATTTATCATTTGAGCATAGCACAATATAAACAAATATTTCATATAGACTCGTCATTTGTATAATAAAAATTCATGGCTTGTATTCAGTAGCGGCATTATTAGGGTTCGCTCTGGCGTATTATTCTGATCAAGGCGTAATAACTCGCAAAAATCGTCAATAATTAATCATCTAATAACCATTAATGGGCGCAAACTTGTTAAAATAGGACACTAATTTTTTCTTGATGGACATCGATCTATGACCACCGCCGCTGCCACTCCTGCAATTCCTACTATCAAAGAAGACCGCATCTTAATCCTAGATTTTGGCTCACAATACAGTCAACTGATTGCCCGCCGTGTTCGCGATTCAGGCGTATTCTGTGAGATGTTCCCTTATGACATCGATACTCAGCGCATTAAAGATTTTGGTGCAAAGGGTATCATCCTATCGGGTGGCCCTGAAAGCGTCCATGCGGAAAACAGCCCACGCATTAACGAAGCGGTATTCGACTTAGGCGTGCCAGTATTGGGAATTTGTTACGGTATGCAAGCGATGGCAGAGCGTTTCGGCGGTAAAGTCCATGCCAGCGACATCCATGAATTTGGCGCTGCGACCATTAATATCGATGGTAACTCAGCACTAACAAAAGATATTGAAGACGCAGCGGGAAAACTCAATGTATGGATGAGTCATGGCGACAAAGTGATTGACGCACCACAAGGCTTTGAGATTGTTGCTAGCACGCCGAGTTGTCCGATTGCGATTATGGCCAATGATGACAAGCAGTACTATGGTCTTCAGTTCCATCCTGAAGTCACGCATACTCTACAAGGTCAAGCGCTGCTAAGCCGATTTGTCCATCAAATCTGTGACTGTGCGGGCGATTGGACGCCAGATAACATCATCGATATGCGTATTGAGCAATTGAAAAAGCAAATTGGTGATAAACAAGTATTGCTTGGTTTATCAGGCGGTGTCGACAGCTCAGTGGTTGCGGCACTTTTGCATAAAGCTATCGGCGACCAATTAACCTGCGTGTTTGTTGATACCGGATTGCTTCGACTTCATGAAGGCGACCAAGTGATGCAGGTGTTCGCTGAAAACATGGGCGTAAAAGTGATTCGCGTCGATGCTGAAGAATTATTCTTAACGGCATTGGCAGGCGAGTCTGATCCTGAAGCCAAACGTAAAATTATCGGCAAAACCTTTATCGATGTATTTGCTAATAGCGCCCGTGACATCAGCCAAAACAGCGATGGTCAAGAGATTGAATTCTTGGCGCAAGGAACGATTTATCCAGACGTTATTGAATCTGCCAAGTCGCACCAAGGCAAAGCCCACGTGATTAAGAGCCATCATAACGTCGGCGGTTTGCCAGATGATTTGGCGTTTAAACTCGTTGAGCCGTTACGTGATTTGTTTAAAGATGAAGTGCGTAAACTCGGGATTACCCTTGGATTGCCTGCCAAAATGATCAATCGCCATCCGTTCCCAGGACCAGGGTTGGGCGTGCGAATCTTGGGCGAAGTGACCAAAGAGTTTGCTGATATCTTGCGCGCAGCTGATGCGATATTTATGGAAGAGCTTGAAAAATCAGGCTGGTATGAAAAGACCGCTCAAGCCTTTGCGGTATTCCAACCAATCAAATCGGTCGGCGTGGTTGGTGATGGCCGCCGCTATGCATGGGTGATTGCGCTTCGGGCTGTTGAAACTGTAGACTTTATGACCGCACGCTTTGCCCATCTGCCGTATGATTTGATTGAGACGGTATCGAATCGCATTATGAATGAAATCGCTGAAGTCTCACGTGTGACGTATGATGTGTCGAGCAAGCCACCAGCGACGATTGAGTGGGAATAGTTTCTACTTAGTTTTTAGCTAAAAATAAAAAAGCACTCAACTTGGTTGGGTGTTTTTTTTTGTTAAATTTTTAGCGTTAATATTGTGACAGTCATGGTTACTATAGCCATATACCATCACACATACGCTAACGAAAAACGTCATAAATAACGTATTACTCCACATTATGGCGTGTTTTACTTATGGTTATCATTTGGTCTTGATGAAGTAAGCGCCATTTACAATGCTCGTCGATATTAGATTAAACCACTCTAAGTGAGATCTTAAACTGGAAAAATTATGAATCAAAACAATAAATCAGATAATAACCAATCAAAAAATAATAAGTCAGAAAATAAAAAAACCGTCCTTGTTGTCGGTGGTGGCCCTGCAGGCGTGCAAGCCGCGATACGTGCCCATGAGCTTGGTGCAACCGTAACACTGCTTGAAGCCAATAAACTGGGAGGCACCGCGTTTAATGAAGGCCCTGCACCTATCCGAACGCTGGCTCGTGCCGCACGTCTGCGCACTGATGCGGAGCTTTACCCTCAATTTGGATTAGAGGGTAAGGTGCCATCTGTCGATTTTGCAGCCGCCATTGAGCACGCCAATCGGGTTGCCGCCCATGCCAATGAAGTTTGGCATTTGACCAAAGTGGTGGAACAACAAGGGATTGACGTTATAGATGAAGTGGGGCCTGCGCATTTTATTGATAATAAAACGCTTAGAATTGGTGATGGACGTGAGTTTAGCGCCGATCAAATTATTTTAACCGTCGGCGGTAAACCTAGAAAGTTGTCTATTCTGGGCAATGATTTAGCGCTCTCGTTTCACGATTTATGGTCAATGACTGAGCTTCCAGACAGAGTAACGGTCGTCGGTGGCTCAGCGACCGGTTGTCAGCTCGCCTCAATTCTTATCGATTTTGGTGCCAAGGTCGATATCATCGAGTTCGCCGATCGCTTGACCCCGCCAAGTGATGTTGATATCTCGCGCAGTCTTGAAAATGCCTTTGAGGCGCGTGGCATGAATGTACTGACCAATACCGAATGGGAGTCCATTGCCAAAGAAAACGGTCGGTTAAAAGTAACCTATAAGCACGATGACCAAGAAGACACGCTAATGACCGATGCGGTATTCTTAATGGTAGGCTGGCCTGCGGACTTGGATGGACTCCATCTTGATGCCACGGATATTAAATTGAATGGCCCTTATATCGATGTCGATGACTACTTACAAACCAACGTAGAGGGCGTATATGTCGCAGGGGACGCCAACGGTATCAGTATGTTTGTACAAAGCGCCGCGCATCAAGCAAGAGTTGCCGCACAAAATGTCGTCTCTGATACCGCTAAGATATACGATCCAAAAGCGATCGCCACGGGCAGCTTTACCGAGCCGGAATACGCCTCTGTCGGCATGACCCAAGCGCAAGCGGAAGAGACGCATGACTGCATCGTTGAAGTTATCGATTATGAAGCGCTTCCTCGCGCTGTTATGGATGCGCGAACCGACGGGTTTTGTAAGATTATCATCGATAAAAAGACGCAAAAACTGCTGGGTGCGCACGTTCTTGGTTCATACTCTACCGAGGTGATTCAAGTTGCCGCCACTTGTCAGGCGACCGAGATGACCGTGTACGAGATTGCCAATTTAGAATTGGCATTCCCGACGTTTACCGAAGCCTTGGGAATGGCGGCTCAACGCATCTGTAGAAACCTGCGCATGGAAGACGAAAAAGTCGAAGAGTAAGTGTGGTGCTCATCTGCCATATGAGTTGATTGAGACGGTATCGAATCGCATTATGAACGAAATCGCTGACGTCTCACGTGTGACGTATGATGTGTCGAGCAAGCCACCTGCGACGATTGAGTGGGAATAGTATCTACTTAGTCTTTAGCTAAAATAAAAAAGCACTCAACTTGGTTGGGTGTTTTTTTGATTATCCAAAAAGGTAGAAGCCAAGTAAAGGTTGGTTCTATGTTTTACTAACAATTGTGCTATCTTTAAAGTTAATTTTAAATAACAAAAAAATGGTTGAATCAAAGGAGTTCAAAAGTGGCTGAAAATCCCAAAAAAGAAAGTGAACAGCTATCAGTGATGGAAATAGCTGAACAATTCCAAAAACAATTGAATCCATTATCTTACCATCTTGAAAAGTCAAACAGTCTACTGGGAATAACAAGCCAGTATGAATATCTTAATTCAGCTGCAAGTATTGCCGATATCGCAAGCAAAGCTTTTCAATCCGTAGATTTCGCTTCCATCAACGTTGTAGATCTTAGTGTACTAACAAAAGGCGCTCAGTTGAGAATTCCAAAAGCAATGACTGTGCAAGATTCTTTCCTTGAAATGACAAAGGGAATGAGTGCCTATAATAATGATCTTACGTCTGTAAAAGAGAGGATGATACAAAGTATAGGAGGAACTAGTGTATATGAAGATATGATGGCGTCAGCCAATCTAGTTAGAAAGTCAATAGAACCATATAGAGGTGCTTTTGATACAGCCCGTATTTTATTTGAAGCAAGCGAACCTTTTAGGCTCGCAAGATAGCTAAAATCGCAAGCAACTTTAGCTAATTCTCTCTCGTCAGAATATTCAAAGATTTTTGAACAGTTTGAGTCAGTACGTAATCTTGAGTCTTTTAAAGCGATAACTAGACTAAAGAATTTTCCCAATGAAAAAGCATGGACAAAAAACTATGATGAAGTACGTGAGATAACAGAAGACACTTTAGCCGAAGCTAAGACTATAGATGCAAGGATAAGTGATGAAGTAGCTTCTGTAGATGACTTTAACGAATTATCTGAGAAGACCCAAGATTCTTTAAAGCAAGTTTTTTCAGAATATTATGAATATTTCATGATAAAGATTATAGTTTCGTTAGGCTTGCTTCAGGAAAGCTTAGATAAAGACTTGGACTTATCAAATAAAAGCTTCGTTTTTGTTAATAATTTAGAAGAATCAATATTTTTTATTGGCAACTACTGGAATCAAAATAAAGTTGCAATAATAAATGGTTTAATTACGACTACGATATATAATACATTTATTTGGCTATTCTTTATAAAATAAAAACCACACTAGACCTAAATTTAGTGTGGTTTTTATATAAAAGTCTATATTAATTAACCCCGCACATTCACCACATAACGCCCAACCGTTTGACTTGCCATAAAGCGATCTAAATACTCAGGCGTTTGCTCAAGGGTAATTTCTTCAGCATACTTTTCGAGATTAGGTAGCTTCATATCGGTTGAAACACGCTCCCAAATGGACTTTTTATCATCCAGTGGAATATAGACTGAATCGATACCGAGTAGGGACACTGCACGGGTGATAAACGGCAATACCGTCATCGAAAACTCAGCACCGCCTGCTAGACCACAAGAAGTGACTGCGCCGCCAGCTTTGGTTTGCTTCAGTAGGTTCGCCAGATAATCGCCGCCGATGGTATCAATGGCGTTGGCCCATAGCTCGCGACCGACAGGTTTGTCACCGATTTCATTGATGCTATCGCGATGACGGACTTCGCTTGCGCCAAGCTCCTTTAGATAGTCACTTTGCTCAGGCTTGCCAGAGAAGGCGATGACCTTATAACCAAGCTGACTTAATATGGCGATGCTGATACTACCGACGCCGCCCGTTGCTCCCGTCACCGCGACCGGACCGTCTTCAGGTTTTGCGCCCATTTTTTCTAACTTTTGCACGCTTAAGGCTGCGGTTAAGCCGCCAGTCCCATAAATCATCGCTTCTTTTAATGTTAAAGAAGATGGGCATTCGACCGCCCAATCGGCAGGGATAGAGATCATCTGACTGAGACCGCCATCGGTATCCATTCCCAAATCATAGCCAAAGACCACAACTTCTTGGCCTTCAGAAAACGTGCCAGATTTATCACTGATCACCACGCCTGCGGCATCAATACCAGGAGTGTGCGGATAGTGTTTGGTGATTCTTTTATTTCCTGATGCCGACATCGCGTCTTTGAAGTTAAGCGATGAATAGTGCACTTCGATTAATAAGTCATTTTCAGGCAAGTCGCTGACACTGCGCTGCTCAATACTTTTTTTAAACTCGCCGTTACTGGTTTCGCGTACGACCAAGGCTTTAAAGGTCGCACTATTAGACGCAAGAGAGTTGTTAGACATAAGAGTGTTCCTTATTAAAGTGACTTTATCTGCGCGCTATTCAGATTATTTAGAATAGGCGCAGCAGTTATTTATAAAAAACGTCTTATGGCTTTAACAGTATTTTGCCTTTTTTGCTCGATTGCACCTTACCTGATACCGCTTCTTTAATGTTATCTAGGCTATAAATACCACCTGTCGGTAGCTTTAATTTACCACTAGCAGCGCGCTCAACAAGCTCTTGCATCAAACGGTTTTTATTGTCGGCATCCATCTTTTGCATCAACGCGCCGCCCCAAAACCCTTTGATAGCTGCTTGCTTAAAGATAAGGTGCGTCGGATTGAGCGCGAGCGGCTGACCCGACATTCCGCCTACGGCTGCCATGGTGCCACCATGACCAAGTAATGATAATAAATCACCGCCAGACTGACCGCCGACAGAGTCAATGGCGCCGCTTATTTTGCCATCGCCGACGATTTGACGGACTCGATCTTTCCAGTCGTCATCACCGCTTACCACGTTGTTTTCGGTGATACCAATCTCGGTCAACTCGTCGGCAGACTTTTTACTACGCACGACGTTGATGGTATGAATACCGCGCTCGGCGGCTAGCATTGCCAGCGACTCGCCAACCGCGCCATTGGCGGCGTTATGGATGAGCCATTGACCAGATTCAAGTTCTAAAAACTCAATGAGCATCAAGGCGCTCATCGGCATGGCGATAAGCTGAGACGCCATTTCATCATCGATGGCGTCAGGAATCGGAAGGGCACTGCTGGCAGGCGCGGTAAAGAACTCAGCCCACGTGCCTTCGACACCGGTCGCTACCACTCGCTGACCGACTTCTAAATTATCGACCCCTTTGCCAATGGCATCGATCGTACCAACCGCCTCGCTACCAGCGATCGCGGGTAGTTTGGGTTTGGTACCATATTGGCCTTGGATAGTGATAAGATCGTGATTATGGATAGAAGATAAAATGGTTTTGATTCGGACTTCGCCCGCCTTTGGCTCTAGGACAGGGCGGTCGTCGATGCTAAGAACGTCAGATGGTTTGCCAAATTCGTTATAAGTTACGCTGCGCATGATGAGATCCTTTCTTGTTTTTACTTAATTGTTTTTAGTCAAATGTCGTCTAAGTTTAATGCTAGATAACTTAAGGCTTTAGCAGAACTTTGCCATTTTTACCTGACTGCAATTTGCCATCGACCGCTTTTTTGATATCTGCCAAATCAAACACCGCTTCTACAGGAAGATGTAGCTTACCGCTGGTCGCCCGTTCAATCAGCTCATCTATCAAGCGCTGTTTGTTTTCAACACTCATTTCCTGACTGGTTTTACTGCCCCAAAATCCTTTAACGGTCGCTTGTTTAAAGATTAAGTGCGTCGGATTCAGCATCATAGGTTTTCCTGACATCGCACCAAACGCGGCAAACGTGCCACCATGACCGAGTAGTGATAATAATTCACCGCTATTTTCACCGCCGACAGAATCGACCACCGCGCTGATTTTATCATCGCCGATGATAGCTTTTACTTGGTCTTTCCAGTCGTTATCTTCGGTATTGACATTGTTTTTGATATCGAGTGCTTCTAGCTCTTTGATGGCATCGCTACTGCGAACGACGTTGATGGTTTTTACGCCGCGCGCCGCTGCGAGCATGGCAAGCGATTTGCCAACGGCGCCATTGGCAGCGTTATGGATGACCCATTGACCGCTTTCTACTTCTAAAAACTCAAGCAGCATTAAGGCACTCAGTGGCATAGCGATAAGCTGCGCCGCCATTTCATCTTTTAAGCTATCAGGAACCGCAAAGACCATATCAGCGGAGGCGACAAAATACTCTGCCCACGTTGCTTGCACACTAGCCGCGGCCACCCGCTGACCGACTTTTAAGTCTTTGACATCACTCCCAACGGCATCAATGATTCCAAGCGCTTCGCTACCGCCAATGGCTGGCAGCTCAGGTTTAAAGCCATACTGACCGCGAATGGTGAGAAGGTCATGATTATGAATAGAGGCGAGAATGGTTTTGACGCGGACTTCGTTGGCCTTTGGTTCAGGGATAGGACGATCGCCAAGGCTTAGGACGTCAGTTGGTTTGCCAAATTCGTTATACGTTGCGCTTCGCATGATAAATCCTTTTTTAATTCTTAGAGGGTGGTTTTATAGATTTACAGTCATCTACAGTAGCAAGCCCTACTTATTTATCACAATACCACTTTGGTAAAGTCAAGTTATCGTCGTCTTACCGTCATAATCTTTTTTTGGCTAATTACTTTTTGAACCAATCATGATAAAGGCGTCGTCGACCAAATGGGTTAATAGCGGCTCGCCTTTGTCATTGACACGAAACAGACCATATTTTGCTGCTTCGAAAGCCTCGCCATGACCTTCTTGGAAAAAGAACGCATTGGTTGCTAAATGCACACTACCATTACGAATTCGATAATGAATCGCCAATTCATCTGCTGCTAAGTTAGTCTGTAAATTGCCATTTTTATGGTTATTGGCTAAGCGCATAAAATGGCCGACGTTATTTGTATCTACTTTTACAATCACAAAGCCGTCACTGGGCTCATAGATTCGAAAATCTGGCTGTAAGCTCTCTAAATTCTCTAAGTTCTCTAAACCCTCCAAATCTCTGTCACGCTTTTTTGGTTGCAAGGCTGCAAAAATATCACGCTCTAACGCATAGCTAAGCGCCATATAATCGCCTTGCATAAAGCCGCGCGGATCGACAGGAGCAAGCTCTAGCAACACTGTTTTGCCATTAATGAGATAATTTTCATATTTACTGATATTTATCGTTATCACAGCTAGTACTAGAATCAATCCTAAAAGGGCAATGACAATCGTAACCAGTGGTTTTTTTAACCAATGCGTCGACGGTGATGTTTGATTCACTAAGCGCTTGGTTAATATTTTATTTTTCATGATAGGCGCTCCTGATGATCATTAGCGCTCAGTGTTATATGAGAAAAGTAATGTTTGATAAGTAACCAGCGTATAAGAAGCAGCGCAATGCCGATGACAATCATAGAGGCAGATTTGACCAATAAAGAAGTGTCAAGCTGGTAGTAATACCAGAATATATAGCTGACCAACGCCACAATACCAAGCCCTAGTAGTAAGCGTTGGCTATTAGCGATAGCGATGATAATAATTAAACTGGTAGCCAATAATCCCGAGACGTAAATCGACATTATCCCAAGCACCGTTATCGCGCCGCTAATCATAAATCCTGCTGGCGATAGTAACTTGACTTGATAACGCTTAAGAATCAGATAAGCGGCATAAAGGCTGGCAAGCGTTAATAGCCCTTGAGCTAAGTAGTGGTTATAGCTAAAGGACTCACCGTAATTATCAAGGTTATTAAAGTTATCAAAGCTATTGCCATATTCCGCAGCGATAAAATAGACGGAAATACTGAGCAAGACATAGGCGCTCGCATAGCCAATAGCACTCATAATTTCTAACGCATTCATTCGCCATTTAGTTGGGATAAATACAGCGAGTGTATAACGCTGTAAATGAGTCACGCTGGTTATCAAAGCCAATAATCCTAAGCTTACTTCGGATAAATGATAGTGATTTAACAGGTAAAATAGGCAGACTAAAGCCAAGGTCGCGCTTAATAAACGATAGATAAAATTGGGAATGACAACCGTCATCAACAGTTGTACAAGGAACAATAGTACTATACTGAGCGGCTCTGTAATCTCACTCGCTAGTAAAGCATAGGCGATATAACCTTGACCTGCCAGCGTAACTGCAAAGGCTAAACTGTTCCAAAAAGCGCTATGGCGCAAGCGGGCGTTATAAAATAAGAATCCGCCAATGCCGCTTAATATCGCGCCAATGATAAATAGCGCTAGCGTACTATCAAGCAAGCCGGTGTTGTCTAAAATTAAGGTCAAAAACCCGATAAAAAATAGACTGGCAAATACGCCACTAAAACCAAAAAGCAAACTGATAAACCACGGGCAAGGCGCTGCAGCTGCATTATTTAAAAGCTTATCATTGGCGTTTTGTGCGTCGATAAGCCCCTGCTGCAATAGCAAAATCTCGGGCTGTTGCTGGTTATGGTTGATATCATTATTCAGCTCATCATTCATCACTGTCTCCCTTAGTAATAAAAGAGGTAGTGTCTTCGTTCTTGATATAAGCAACTTTGCGTAGCCACACAACTGCCGCCGAGCTCATGCCGATAAGCAATAAGGCTAATACTAAAAATCCACCCGCGTCAAAATCATCTAATAGCCATTTGCCGACCCAAAACATTACTACCATAATCATCGAAAACGACAGATAAGTCAGCATCAGTAAATCAAGACGGCGCTGATAAAACTGCCAAAGCATAAAGCCGCACCAACCCAACCATAAGAGGATAGCAATAAACGTTGCCCAGATATCGCCATTATCAAAGACCGTAACAATCGCTAAATAGGTGATAAAAAACGTGCTTAATAAACCGACGACATAAGTGCTCCAGTGCAAGCCGGATTTGATTGGGGAGCGGTTTGTTTTAGAGTGACTTAAGGAATACTCAACGTTACTATCGGATATATCAGAGAGAAGGTTTTTAGGATGATTGTGATTAAAGAGCTTTTGAGTAGAGGCTTTAGTTGGGCTGTCAAAGCTGATAAGCCAAAAATAAAAAGCAATAAAATTTACTAGCGTAAGAATGGCGACCTGAGAGGTATTTTGAAGGTAGAGGTCGATGAATTGCAAATTTGCAACATCTAAATAGAGCAGCAAACAAGCATTAACTAGCCCTAACCACAGTAGCCAAAGCGCAGGGAATCGCGCAATTATGACCCAAGGGACAATCAATAGCACCCAACCAAAGAACAGCTGCCACGTATCTGCGCCCGTCTGATATACCTGACCAAATAGCGCCAATAAGCTGCCCGTAATCACGCTAGCGATAAGCAATAATAACTGACGAATAAGCTGAAAACGTCGCTTAAAAGACAGTGCAACATAAAGCGCGATGGTAAGGACTAACGCGCCTTCAACCAAAGCAAATTTTCCCATCTTGCCCATGTGTTGCCAGTTATAAGCAATAAAAAACACCAGCGATAATACCAGCGCTATGACGCCCACAATCAGCAGCGCTTTATCGAAAAACATCAGCCAGCTACGTTTGCTAGGGTAGACTTCTAGCTGAGTTGCTGCTGCATCAGCATGTGTTGTAGGAAGAATGTTTTTTTTAAGTAATCGCTCGATAGCATGCCTTGATTGACTCATAACCGCCTCTGATTAAAAACAGTTTAAAGGGTATCTTAACTGTTTTTATAAGGTAGCGTTATCTTTATTAGGAGTAGAATCAAGTGAGCTAAACAAAGACGGTCATCAGTTTTAATAGGCTTGAATAAAACCTTGATACAATTAATAACATCAAAATAGTCATTTGATGAGTGGTAAGTTTTTTATGATAAAAACCGTAAAATCTGTGCAAAAAATTGTAAATCCGCAGATCTTTTAATCTTTTTTACTTATTTGCCTCATTACGTCTCAATCAGTCTAATTTTTATTAATACTGATACAAATCCAATTACTATTGACATTGATAACTTTTTTTATTATTACTGTTAACCATAGTTTTCTATATCGTATAAGTTTTAGGTATAAGTCATTACTGATTTAGTCCTTTAACAACATAACTAATAGATACTAAACTTAAATGGACTTAATAAAAGACGAGGCCAACGGCCTGTCTTCTTCCCGCTAGGATGCCATATGACCCTCAACCCTATTGCTCTTCGAACTACCGTATTTTTACCCACTTCTCTCGCTCTTGCTATGTTTATGACAGGCTGTAGTGATAATACGGCAACTGATAATAATGCCAGCTCGTCAGCCAATATTGATCCAAACGTATTAGCAGAAACTCAAGAGATGGTCATTAATAATGGCACAGAGCCTGAGTCGCTTGACCCCCATAAAGTATCTGGAGTCCCTGAATCTAATATTGGTCGCCAATTGTTTGAAGGTTTGACCAACACAGATGCCGATGGCAAAACGATACCAGGAATGGCCACCGAATGGGAAAGTACCGATAATAAAGTTTGGACCTTTAAATTACGTGATGCCAAATGGTCAAATGGTGATCCGGTTACGGCACAAGATTTCGTCTATAGCATGCGCCGTTTGGTCGATCCCAATACCGCGTCACCCTATTCAAGCTATTTAGTCGATGCCAAAGTAGTCGGTGCTGACAAAATCGTTGAAGGCGCAGCTGGTATTGATACGCTTGGTGTCAAGGCGATTGACGATAAAACCTTGCAAGTGACTTTATCAGAGCCCGTTCCCTACTTTCCAGACATGCTGATTCATAATTCGGTCAAGCCTGTCCATCAAAAAACGGTCGAAGCCTTCGGTGATAAATGGACAGACCCTGCCAATATCGTGGTCAATGGACCTTATAAAGTCAGCAAATGGCAGATTAATGATGAACTCGTTTTGACGCGTAATCCTTCTTATTATGACGATGCCAATACAAAACTCGATACCATCACGATACTACCCATTCCTTCTAGCACTACCGATGTCGCGCGCTACCAGGCCGGTGAAGTGGATGTCACCTATAATGAGATTCCAACCGAGCAATTTGCTTCGTTGAAGAAGCAAAACGGCGATGAGCTCAGAATCTCACCTTATCTTTGTACTTATTATTATGAGTTTAATACTGTCAAACCGCCTTTTGATAATCCAAAAGTACGCCGCGCCTTAGCTTTGGCTTTAGATCGCGATACCATCGCAGACAAAGTGATCGGTCAAGGCCAAACAGCAGCTTATCAGCTCACCCCTAAGTCGACCAACGGTAAGGTGGTAAATACCCCAGAGTGGTCAACTTGGGACAAAGAGAAGCGTATTAAAGAGGCCAAAAAACTGCTGAATGAAGCAGGTTATAACGAAAATAATCCGCTTGCCTTTGAGCTCCTTTACAACACCAATGACAACCATAAAAAGGTCGCGGTAGCAGCCACCTCACTATGGAAGCAAGCGCTAGGGTTCGTCGATGTGACTTTGACTAACAAAGAGTGGAAAACCTATCTTGATACTCGCCGAAATGGTAATTATCAAATTGCTCGAGCTGGTTGGTGTGCGGATTACAACGAGCCTTCGGCCTTTTTGAATATCGCCAAATCTGACAATAGTGGCAACTATGGCAAGTATGCTAGTGCCAATTTTGACAGTCTGATGGCACAAACGCTAAAAGCGGGTGTGTCACCTGAGCAGCGTGCAAGCTTGTATCAAAAAGCGGAAGCGCAGCTTGATGAAGATATGGGGCTACTGAACATCTATCATTATGTTAGCCCTCGTTTAGTCAAACCTTATGTTATTGGCTTCTCAGATAAAGATCCCTTAGGTAATTGGCAAGGTAAAGATATCTCTATTGCTAAGCATTAATAAGTGAACAGCTAAAACCCTAGTGGGCGCTATAAAGAAGACGGATTCTGACTTATAGCGCTTACTTATTTGAGTTAAAAACGTAGCAAGATTACGTTGAAAACAAGCACTTGAAAATAGGCATCCTTATAATAGGAACCTTAAAAGAGGTCTTATGCTAAAGCTCATCTTTCGGCGTATTTTGGAAGCCATTCCAACTATGTTTGTTTTAATAACCGTGTCTTTTTTTATGATGCGATTAGCGCCAGGAAGTCCTTTTACTTCCGAGCGCAGTTTATCCCCCGCGGTATTGGCCAATATCGAAGCTAAGTACAATCTTAATGATCCCATGTGGTTACAGTATGCCCATTATTTAAAACAATTGGCTTTGGGTGATTTTGGGCCATCATTTAAGTATAAAGACTATACCGTCAACGAGTTGTTATCACAGTCGTTTCCCGTTTCGATGGAGCTTGGCTTGTATGCTTTCATATTAGCATTGGTATTAGGCTTAATCCTTGGCATCATCGCAGCGCTTAAGCAAAACTCGTGGCTTGATTATATATTGATGGCTTTTGCGATGACAGGGGTTGTGATACCGAGCTTTGTCAAGGCACCGTTATTGGTACTTATCTTTGCGATTCTTTTGCATTGGCTGCCTGCTGGCGGCTGGAATGATGGCGCTCTACGCAACCTCATATTACCAGTCACCGCACTGGCATTAGCATACGTCGCTAGTATCGCCCGAATTATGCGGGGCTCGATGATCGAGGTTATGAATAGCCAGTATATCCGCACTGCCAAGTCCAAAGGCTTGCCCATGCGCAAAATCGTTATGAAACATGCGCTTAGGCCGGCATTGTTACCGGTGATATCGTATTTGGGTCCCGCTTTTGTGGGTATTATTACTGGCTCCATTGTTATTGAAACTATCTTTGGTTTACCTGGCATCGGCCAGCTATTTGTGAATGGCGCACTCAATCGTGATTACGGTGTGGTGCTTAGCTTGACCATTTTGGTCGGGGTATTAACCATTGCCTTTAATGCGATTGTCGATATTTTATACGCGATAATTGATCCAAAAATTCAGTATTAATGGCTGGCTAACAGACATTGTTGCGCTTACTTATTACTTAGAAATGACTATCAGATTATCAATTAGATTACTAAAGGGACGACTATGAGCCTTCTCGTAGACCAGCCAACCGAGGCTATGAATCTGCCTGTTAAAGAGATTAAAGGCCGTAGCCTATGGCAAGATGCTTGGCGCCGTTTTTATCAAAACAAAGCGGCTGTGACGAGCTTTTTTATCTTATTACTCGTCGGTATTTTTGTCATATTTATGCCAATGATCGCACCTTTCGGCTACGCAGAAACTGACTGGAATTTTATGCAAGCGCCGCCTTCGATTGAAAACAAGCACTATTTCGGTACGGACTCGCTTGGTCGAGACTTACTCGTTCGCACCGCAGTCGGTGGCCGTATCTCTTTATTGGTTGGTATCGCTGGCGCCACGGTGGCAGTATTGGTCGGAACAGTGTATGGCGCAACGTCAGGCTATCTTGGCGGTAAAGTTGATATGATTATGATGCGTTTTTTAGAGATTCTAAGCGCCTTTCCATTTATGTTCTTCGTGATTTTGCTAGTGACTATATTTGGCCGTAACCTTATTTTAATCTTTGTCGCTATTGGACTGGTGTCTTGGCTTGATGTGGCTCGTATCGTCCGTGGTCAGACACTGAGTCTAAAGAGTAAAGAGTTTATCGAAGCAGCACATGTAGGCGGGGTATCAGGATTTAATATTATCCTTCGTCATATCGTCCCTAATGTACTTGGGGTAGTGGTGGTTTATGCCTCTTTGCTCGTACCGACGATGATTTTGTTTGAGTCGTTTTTGAGCTTTTTGGGGCTTGGAGTACAAGAGCCTATGACCAGTTGGGGAGCGTTACTGCAAGAAGGTTCTCAGACGTTACAAGTCGCCCCTTGGCAGATTTTGATTCCTTCCGCTTTTTTGGTTATTACTTTATTCTGCTTTAACTTTATCGGCGATGGTCTACGTGATGCGTTTGACCCAAAAGACCGCTAGTCAAATATCGCTAAGAGAGCAAGACTATGACAACTCAACACATGAATGGTTCACAGAAAACAGACTCTACTGTCCGTAAAGTAGGCTTTGATTCAGCACTTAACAATCAGGATCAGCAACAGAATAGCTTATTATCGGTGCAAGATTTATCGGTGCAATTCACTACTGAAGATGGCCTAGTGACCGCCGTTAATGGCCTTAATTTCAACCTGCATGAGGGTGAAACTTTAGGCATCGTTGGTGAGTCAGGTTCTGGTAAGTCGCAGACGGCGTTCGCTATTATGGGACTGCTGGCAAAAAACGGCCGTACTAGCGGATCTGTAAAATTTGAAGGCAATGAGCTGCTAGGATTATCGCAAAAGGCCCTGAATAAAATACGTGCTGAGCAAATCGCTATGATCTTCCAAGATCCTATGACCTCGCTCAACCCTTATATGAAAATAGGGGATCAGCTCGCTGAAGTCTTGATACTACATAAAGGGATGAGTAAAAGGGATGCTTGGGCAGAATCGGTACGGATGCTCGATGCAGTCAAAATTCCTGAGGCCAAAAATCGTATTGGTATGTATCCGCATGAGTTTTCAGGCGGTATGCGTCAGCGAGTTATGATTGCAATGGCGCTGCTTTGTCGTCCGAAGCTACTCATCGCTGATGAACCTACGACTGCGCTTGATGTGACTGTTCAAGCACAAATTATGGTGCTATTAAATGAGCTAAAGCGCGACTTTGGTACCACTATTGTTATGATTACTCATGATTTGGGTGTGGTGGCTGGCATCTGTGATCGGATGTTGGTGATGTATGCTGGTCGTACGATGGCGTATGGGGAAACGGAAGAGATTTTCTACGCACCTTCTCACCCGTATACTATCGGACTGTTAAAAGCAATTCCGCGTCTTGACGATGATAAAGGTAAGCTTGATACCATTCCTGGCAGCCCGCCAAACTTACTTCATCTGCCAACCGGCTGTCCTTTTCATGAGCGCTGTTCACATGCCATGGATATTTGTCGTACGGTAGCACCGCCACTTGAATTTTTGCCTAATGAGCGTCAACGGGCTTGCCATTGGCATCCTGAAATACAAATGATTGATTCAGTATCGTCGGCAAAGAGTATAACAACAGATGCTGACGCTAATCATCTATCAAAGCTGGAGGGCTAGGTCATGACAGTAGCAAACATAAATATGTCTCAAAACCAAACCCGGTCCCCGCTACTGCAGGTGCAAGATGTCCATACTACGTTTGATATTAAGCAAAAAGGCACCTACTTTTGGCAAAAGCCTGACACGCTAAAGGCAGTAAACGGGGTATCGTTTGAGCTGTTCCCTGGTGAGACTCTAGGGGTAGTAGGAGAGTCTGGCTGCGGAAAATCAACGTTGGCTAGGACGATTATCGGCTTAGTTCGTGCCAATTCTGGCAGTATTAAATTCGGTGATGAAGAAATAGTTGGCGCTTCCAAAAAGACCATGAGAATGAAGCGCAAAGACATTCAAATGATTTTTCAAGATCCGCTGGCTTCACTCAATCCACGCATGACAGTAGGTGATATCATCGCAGAGCCGCTTCGGACTTATTATCCAGAAATGAAAAAGTCTGACGTTCAGGATGAAGTTCGCGCCATTATGAAAAAGGTTGGGCTACTGTCGAATCAGATTAACCGCTATCCACATGAGTTTTCTGGTGGTCAGTGTCAACGAATTGGTATCGCTCGTGCGCTCATTTTAAAACCTAAAATTATCATTTGTGATGAGCCGGTTTCTGCCCTTGATGTCTCTATTCAAGCGCAGGTCATCAACTTATTACAAGACCTGCAGCAAGAAATGGGCCTGTCACTTATCTTTATTGCTCATGATTTATCAGTCATTAAACATATCGCTCATCGAGTTTTGGTCATGTATTTGGGACACGCTGTCGAGTTGGGTATAGGCAAAGCTGTGTATAGCAATCCGACTCACCCTTATACCCAAGCATTGATGTCTGCTGTGCCATTACCTGATCCTATCGCTGAGCGTAGTAAAACCATTCAGTTATTAGAAGGTGACCTGCCAAGTCCGATCAATCCACCATCGGGCTGCGTATTCCGAACCCGCTGCCCGATAGCAGGAAGTGAATGCGCTCAAATAGAACCTGAATTAGAAGGGGTTTTAGACCATAGAGTCGCTTGCTTAAAAAACAAGGTTGAGATTGTTTAATAAAACTCAATCCGGCTCAGCAAATGCTCTTGGATTAAATAAGCACAAATGTAAGCGCTAGGCCAGGCGACGACAAAGGCATATTTCCAAGAATTAAATAAGGTGATAAAAAAGCCGTCAACAAAACCGACATTGATAAGCAGTAGCGCTGTCGAGATGATCGTCGACATCATTAGCGCCATTAAAAAGGTAAAAATCAGCCGATAGTATTTGCGCCGCGTGCGTATTCTGACGGTAGGAAATTTTGCCATAACGGTATGTTGTCCTGCATGATAAGCGCCACGTTTGACTGCTGCTATAAACGTGATTTTGCGATGAGAGAGTATGAGGTAAAGCACTGCTAATGTTTATCGGCGACTATAATAGCGCGTGATGGGGACGAGGTAAAATGGTTATTATCAATCATAATGTTCGCCTTATTTTATTGTTATCATTCAGTTTTCATGTTTTGCTGTCATCAAGCGCTATTAATTAAGTGAACTGCAATGTCATTTAAAATAACCGTACTTCAAAGAGCTGTGTTTAAATAAGCTGTATTTAAATGAACGGCGTAAGGATAAAAAATGTCTACTTCGCAAGCAACCGCTAAACAAAAAACGTTGGGCATCATCGGCGGCATGAGTTGGGAGAGTACGGAAAGTTATTATAGACTGATCAATGAAGGCATCAAAGCTAAGCTAGGCAATTTGCATTCAGCGGATTTATTGATTCATAGTGTCGACTTTGCGCCGATTGAAGCACTACAAGCCCAAGGCGCATGGAATGAAATGGGCGAGATATTAGCCAATAGTGGCAAACGTCTACAAGCAGCTGGCGCGCAAGGACTCATCATCGCCACCAATACCATGCATAAAGTTGCCGATAAGGTTCAAGAAGCAAGCAAATTACCGCTGATTCACATTGCTGATGTCACGGCTAATGCGATTAAGCTCCAAGGTTTGACTCAGGTGGCGCTACTTGGAACGCAATTTACCATGACCGAAGACTTTTATAAAAAGCGTTTGATTGACGCAGGATTGCAGGTTGTTATTCCAAATAGGAATGAGCGACAAGAGGTAAATCGCATTATTTATGAAGAACTATGCCAAGGTCAATTAAAGGACAGCTCACGGCAGTATTATCGTCAAGTGATTGCTGATTTGGCGGATCAGGGCGCAAAAGATGTCATCTTAGGTTGTACTGAAATTGGACTACTTATTAAGCATAAAGACAGCCCAATCCCCGTCTTTGATACCACAGCAATTCATGCAGCAGCAGCGGTAGAGTTTGTATTAGGTAACGCGGAGTCAAATTTTACCTCTGCGAGCTCATAAAAACTTTTATAGACTGCGCTTTTTGCCACATCAAAATTTGGTCTAGCCAAACTTGTAAAAATTAACCGCGCGATTGCCGCTTAATCTTTCTCATTAAAATTCTTCTACGAAGTCGTCGTTGCAGGTTTTTAAGACGACGACGCAGTGGTGAGCGCTTCCAAACGGTCGTTGGAACCAGTTCACGAAACGACGCACTGGTTCCCGTATTTGCACGAAACTCTTCAGCTCGTTGTGCTGCCTCATCTGCTGGCAAAATTTTACCTTTGCGCCAGCCGCCATTAAGGTACAATCCTATTCCCATCAAAGCAGTCGCCACCATACCAGCTGGGAACGATAACCAAAGCGCATCCTCGCCAAGGCTTGGATAAAACCCAAACGCAAAGCCGAGACGAACTGGATACATCGAAATAATCATCACAATCAGTGGCCAAATCACATAGCCGTTTGAGCGCATCGTGCCAAACAAAACCTGCGCCACTCCAAAGAATAGATAGCCCCATGTTGCCATCAGTTGGATATGGCGCCCGATCGGTACCGCGTTGCTGTCGCTACCAAGGAACAGCCCTAAAATGGCCTCATCAAAAATGGTCAGCACCGCGATAACCGCTCCGGTCAACACGACGTTAAAAATGAGACCCCAACGGGTGATTCCTGACACCCTGTCCCATTGATTGGCGCCGATGTTTTGAGCGACCATCGCGCTTGCCGCGGCACTAAGTGCCATCGCAGGCATCTGAACATAGGTCCAAAGTTGCTGGGTAGCACTATAAGCAGCGGTCGTCTGAACGCCTTCACGGTTAATTAGCGTCAACATCGTAAGCGCGGCAGATGAGATGACAATCATCTGAACGCCCATCGGCAACCCTTTTGAAAACATAGATTTAAAAATCTCTCTATCGGCACGCAAAAATCGCAGCTCAGGCAATCTCAGCGCCAACACAGAACCGCGCAGGTACATGGTAGCGACCATACCGATCAGCGCGAGCGTATTAGCGACAAAGGTTGCAAAAGCGGATCCAAAGATTCCCCACTTAGGAAATGGTCCTATTCCCAAAATGAGTATCGGCGTTAACACAAGGTCAATGCCGACCGACATCAATATAAACCAAAGCGGCGTCGTAGAATCGCCTGTTCCGCGTAGTGCCATCATAATAAGCGTAAACGTCAATGTCGTGGGCATCGCAACAAAGATCATCCGCAGATAAGTCAGCGCCAGCTCTACCGCACTTGCCGGCGTGCCTAGTAAACTGAGCAACGTCGGCGCAAATATCCACCCTAAAGCTGCGACCACGACACTGATTGGAATAATGCTTCCAAGTGCCGTTCCCATGGTCTTTTTGATCATGGTATGGTTACGGCGGCCCATTGCCTGACCAATCAAAATGGTCGCTGCCATTCCGAAGCCAAAAACGAAGGAGATCAATATAAACATCAAAATATTGCCGTTCGCCGTCGCCGCGAGCGCTTCTTCACCCAAGAAACGTCCTACCCAGACGGCATTGATCGAGCCGTTTAATGACTGAAGGGCCGATGAGCCAAGCGTTGGTAATGCAAACAGCAGCATCGTTTTGGCGATTGATCCTTTGGTGAGGTCACGCGATTTTCCCGTAGAAGTATTTGCTTTACTCAATGTTTATCCTTTTGACCAGGCAGTTAATGTGGCGCTTATGATTGCGGTTAATAAAACGAAACTCTTATCATAGATGAGAAAGGGTATGCCGTCTTTATTAGAGCTGTAACCCGTTGGCACGTTTTATGATTATTTTTATAGTCGTTTTTAGATAAAAGTCATGAACTTTAGTGGACAAGCGAGTTGCTTTTATGACTCAGTTTTAAAAAAAATTTATGCTAGGATAATGATTTTTAATTTATTCAGACTAGGGCTCACCCTAATATTAAAAAGGATGTTTCGATGCTATTAAAACGCTTAGGCCTTGCGGCTTTGCTAAGTTTTTCAATCGTTGGTTGTACCACGGCACCCAATACTTTAGCCGTCAATACCACCCAAAAACTGGTTCAATATGAGCGCTCAAAGTCTGACTTGGCTGTCAAAACAATGACGCTATCTTCTGGCGATAAAATAGTCTACGCCGAAAATGGCAATATAAACGCTGAGCCTTTATTGCTCATTCATGGTTTTGGCGGCAATAAAGACAACTTTACTCGTATCGCAAGACAGCTAGGCGACTATCATCTGATCATTCCTGATTTGCTTGGTTTTGGTGACTCGAGTAAACCGATGACAGCAGATTACCGCTCAGAGGCGCAAGCGACACGCTTACATGAGCTCTTACAAGCCAAGGGGTTAGCGAAAAATATCCATATCGGCGGCAATTCGATGGGCGGTGCTATCAGTGCCGCGTATGCAGCAAAGTATCCAAAAGACGTTAGGAGCTTGTGGCTTATCGATAGCGCAGGGTTTTGGTCAGCAGGGCTTCCTAAATCGCTAGAAGGCGCGACATTAGAGGATAACCCGCTGTTGATAGATAATAAGCAAGATTTTTATAAGATGTATGATTTTGTGATGACCAAGCCGCCTTATATTCCTAAGTCAGTCAAAGCGGTCTTTGCTCAAGAACGTATCGCTAATAAAGCCCTAGAATCTAACATACTGGAGCAAATCGTCACCGATAGCGTCGAGGAGCGCGCCAAAATCATTGCTCAATATAACATTCCAACGCTGGTCGTTTGGGGCGAAAAAGATCAGGTGATTAAGCCTGAAACGGTCAATCTCATAAAAAAAATCATCCCACAAGCGCAGGTGATTACAATGAAGGATGTCGGTCATGTTCCGATGATTGAAGCGGTAAAAGAAACCGCTAACGATTATAAAAAGTTTCGCGCTACATTGACAAAGACGCTCGTTAATAAAACACCTACTAAATAGTCGACGACAGCTCTGTGACCAAGCGCTCTAATAGCTCGGTTGTTTTCTCTTGTCGCACCAAAGCCACGCCTTGTCCTGCCCATAAAGACTGATGTTCTGGATCAAGATTACTCTTTGCATTCGCACGTAAGTTTTTGGTCATGGCATTTAATTGAGGATAGGGTGGTAGCTTGTGTGCGCTTTCGTATTGACCAAAGTCGCGCAAATAATCGTTTAATAATCCGCGAGCTTGCTTGCCCGAAAACAGGCGCGTTAATCGCGTCTCCGAACTGCGTTTGCCAAGACTGGCATCAACTAACGCTTGCTTATAGATGTCGTTAATCCCGCATTTATCCGTGGTCAAAAAAGCCGTGCCTATTTGTGCCAGCTCAGCACCAGCCGTTTGCACCGCCTTAATCGCTTGTCCTGTCATAATCCCGCCAGCAGCGATTAACGGAATATCAGTGCAAGCGCGCGTTTGGCTAATCAGGGTCAATAATCCTAGTGGATCATTGGCGCTCTCTTGCAACCAACCGCCGCGATGACCGCCGGCTTCCGAGCCTTGAATACAGACGGCATCCGCGCCAATCTCAGCCCATTGTTTTGCCTCGTCAGGATGATTTGCCGTTCCGATAACGCGTGTTCCCAAATCTTTTAAACGCTGAACTTGCTCGGCGCTGATAATGCCAAAGGTGAAACTCGCAACCGGGACAGGGTTGTCATACAGTACTTGAAGTTGCTCAGAGAAATTGAGCGCAGGACGTTCAGGTAACGCCATGTCTATATTATTTTTTTCATAATAATCGTTTAACCAACCAGGAACCTCGCTATCCAAGGTATTAGAATCGTGCTCGGATAACACCATCAAATTGATCATAAAAGGACGATCGGTCAGTGATTTAAGGGTATTAATTTGCTCATTTAAAATATCTGGTGCTGTCGTCCCACCGCCTAATGAGCCCAGTCCACCAAAGTTACTCACCGTCGCCGCCAGCTTTGGCGTCGTCGCGCCTGCCATCGGTGCTTGCACGATAGGATGGGTTAGATTTAGGGTCTCAAGTAAAGTCATGACGGGCGTCCTTTGTATGTTATTAGGGTTTTTACCTCACTTACTTTACCAAAGCTAAGCGACCTTCGTGTTAGAGAATGTTTATTTCGTTATGCGATAAAAGAAATAGGTTTGGCTACGAGTTTGTAGTTGAGATTTTTGACTATTATTTCGCATTCACTAGCAGCTCAACCACCTCATCGCCATTAATGACGGCAAATTGATTATATGTTAGCTGTAACCTAACCCTCCGGCGGCCACGGACGATCTTTATCGCTCTCTATCCATTCTGCCACATAGCCTGACGGAGGAAACTTCCAATCAGATCGACCTAGTGCCGCTAATACACGGGCGGTATCCACCACTCTACCGCCTTCTGTAACCCCAGTTCTTAGCAGCATAGACGAGCATGGTTTGCCCTTCACCCACATCGAATGCTCAAGATATATCCAACGCTCATCGAAGCCTGCAATATGCGTCTTAATAGCGACTTTATCTAACAGACGGATACGCTTACGGTACTGAATATTGCTACCTGCTACCACCATACCCCAGCGTTTTTTGAGTAACAAACGCCCAAGACCAGTACGGATGATAAAGTCCGTACGGCCGATGTCATATACCGTCAAAGCTCTACCATTATTCATCTCAAGCATTGGATCAAGGTCAGTAAGACTACAGCGCACTGTCACTTCGCTGGTCTGCGTTAGATCTAAAGACTGACCTTTTCTGTTAGCGATGACCGCCCTAACGATAGACTTGGTATAGCGTAAATAAGGATACATAGTGTAATCTCAAAAGTTCAAAGGTGGGTCTAAAACTAGCTGAAATAAGTATTAAGCATCAGAGCTTATTAGACGCCACACCAATAGACTCAAAATAAGCGCTGACGGTTTCAGGCAACCAATTGATATCAAATCGCGATTGTTTATAAAGATGAGGCGACTTGTCTTTGTCCGTGCGATAGCGAATGAAGCCCACATGACCACCATGCTCGGTATCTAAGATAGTGACGCTGTCAGAGACGTCATTTGGCGTGGCGGTAAAACCGAGAAAGGGATCGTCTTTGGCGCTAATCAATAATAAAGGCTTGGTCACTTTTATCAAATAAGGCAGGGCGGATGAAGCATGATAATAATGATTGTTAGAGCGGTAGCCATGGCGCGGTGCGGTAAAGATATCATCAAAATCACTGATGCGATTGACCGACTTGATCGAGTCGATCTCATCTTTGGTGATGTCGTTAGCAAGCGCTTTTTTGATAATGGGATTGAGTAGATACGGCGTATAAATACGGTGACTCAAAAAGCTGTGCATACTCAGTGCCGCCGACGACATATCGACGGGCGCTGAAATCACCGCTGCGCCATCACATAGCGCCTTATCGCCATACTCACCCATATATTTCGCCAGTGCATTGCCACCTAACGACACTCCTACAGCATAGATATGGGCGAAGTCTTTGCGCAAGTTCTCAAGCATGTGATGCAACTCGCCGGTGTCACCGGCGTTATAAAAAACGCGACCGCTCGCTGGAATACCGCCACAACTACGGAAATGTGCGACGACAAAATGCCAACCTTGCGCGTGTATCTGATACGCTAAAGCGCGGGCATAATGACTGTCGCTACTGCCTTCCATACCATGGAACAGGACGATTAACGGTGTTTGCTCAAGCTCGCTATTTTCTGCTGTTTTAATCGGATGGGCATCATAAAAGTCATAAGCAATATCGCTTTCATCTAACGAGTCTTTTTCGACCACGCGGCGATAAGTCGGAGTTTTGGGCGCAAAAAACTTGGGCAGGATACTTTGCAGATGCGGATTGCTTAGCCAAAATGGTGGTTTAAAAGGGGTAGGCGCGAATGGCTTTGTCGATTTTGAGGTTGGCATATATGAATCTTATTTTATGTTTATTAGAAATCGTTGTTAAAATCAGAACTTTATCATACCGACGGTTATTGCCAAAACCAATAAGATTTAATGAATGCTCAGTGAACGCATGGTTACTCAATCATTCTTGCTACTCATCTAATACCCGTCCATCCATCGCAAGGTGTTCTTTTAAGGGTTCGATATCTACTTCAGCAAGCGTTACAGTCAACACTACTTGCTTACTATAAGCAACGTCATTGATTTGACCGCCCAAGTTTTCAACGACATAGCGGCATTGCGCTTCGGTAGCAAACTCGGCGAGTATCTTAACTTCTGCCATCGGCACGTAGGGGAGCAGTACCATTTCATCGACCACCGCTTGTGCTGAGCCTGCATAGGTACGGGTTAGACCGCCAGCGCCGAGTTTAATACCACCAAAATAACGCACGACGATGATAATCACGTTGCCGATAGACTTATGCTGCAGGACATTTAATATCGGTCGACCTGCTGTCCCATTTGGTTCGCCATCGTCATCAAATCCTGCGCTAGTAGTATTATTGGGATCGCCAATGATATACGCCCAACAATGATGACGAGCATCAGCGTATTGCTCACGTAACTGTTCCACGTGAAACATGGCGTCTTCACGTGAAGTTACTGGATAAGCATGAGCGATAAATTCGGATTTCTTAATTTCTAATCGGGCAGTGACCGACCGTTTTAGCGTTTGATAACTCATATTTCATCAGGTCTAGGTTGGATATGGTAAACTTGTCTAACTTTCATTGTCTGCCGTATTTGGCGCAGTGTTCATTTAATTTTTATTATAGTACCACTTCTCATCATTTAAGATAGCCAGCAAGCTACGACTGCGTGCTTTGCCGTTCACTTAATGGGCAGTAGGTGTTATAAAACGGATGGTAGTTAATCGTATGCGTCTAGATAAATTTCTTAGTAAGGCCACTGAGCTGTCGCGTAAAGAATCAAAGCGGATTTTGCACGCCGGTGAAGTGACGGTAAACGATCAGATCATTAAAGACCCCGGACAGCATGTCGACATTGCTAATGATGATGTGATGTGGGCAGGTGAGCCATTATCAGTTGCTACGGGCAATCGCTATATCTTATTGCATAAACCTGAAGGCTTTGAGTGCACGCTTAAAGCCAAAGAACACCCTATCGTCACTGAGCTGATTGCAGTGCCGGAGCTTGGCAGCTTACGTATCGCTGGGCGTCTTGATGTCGACACAACGGGCGCGTTATTGCTGAGCGATGATGGTAAATGGTTGCACCGTGTCACTAGCCCTAAGCATGAGCACGCAAAAATCTATGAATTGACACTTGCAGATGCGATGGACGAAGCAGCGCAAGCCAATGCAGTTAAAGAAGTGGCTGAAGGTATCCTCTTAGAAGGCGATCATGAAGAAACCAAGCCTGCCGTTCTTGAGTTTATTGACGACACTCATGCGCGTCTGACACTCGAGCAAGGTAAGTACCACCAAGTCAAACGTATGATGGGCTATTTCGGTAATAGAGTGACTGAGCTGCATCGCGCCAGTATTGGTCATATTACTCTAGAAGGGTTGGATAAAGGCGACAGTCGTTTCTTAACGCCAGAAGAAGTCGCTAAATTCTAAATTGTTACTTTGATACGTTTTAAAAACGCCGCTGAGATATTTTCAAAATGAGCAGCCACTAAAAAGTGCGCTGCTTTTTTAACGTCTATTATTTTTGGTCATTACTTCTAATAGTTATTTCCACTAATCACTTCTATAAATAAATGCTACAAGCGGTCTGTGTTGCCTATCTCTTAAAGCTTAGTAGCAGTTTTGCAAAATTAAGCCATTATCCCTTTGCAAAAATACCTCTTGTGCTAAAGTCTGCCTATCTTTTTTAATCTATATTTTTACATAATATAGTTAGCTTTATTAATAATGAATGTTTTTAAAGTATGGCTATTAAAAACCAATAGGACAGTCTTCTGTGAAATTACCTATATTGAAATCTACAAGTTTGATTGGTGTTGTTTTATTGACTACCACCGCTTGCGCCCAGCCAAATGCCACAGATATTGGCAATAAAAAGCTAAACCAAACCCTTCAAAGTACGCAAGCTACTAGCACCGTTAGCACGTCTACCGACAGCCGTTTGCGTCAGCTTTTGACACAAGCAGGAATCAAAACGCAAATTACCTCTATTGCCCCCTCAAAATTGCCTAATATGTATCAAGTCAACTTGGCAGAACAGCCGCCGCTGCATATCACCGAAGACGGTAAATATGTCATTCAAGGCGAGCTGCAAAAGAACCCAAGCAAACGCGTCGTCAAAAAAATACCAGAACGTAGCACTGCTACTCAAATCGGTAAACCCGTTAGTGCCAGCCTTAAATCTGATCTATTGGCTAATATGAGCGCGCTTAAAAACATGAGTGCTAAAACGCCGTTCTTTTATACTGCCGTTCCGGGTGTCATTTGGGGCGCGACATTAGAAGGGGTACCATTTTTACTGTCAGACAACGCACAATATATCACTGATGGTGAGATATCAGTGATTGAAAATGGTCAGTTCACAGGACTTGATAGTAACTTTGAAAAACGCAAAAATCAGTCGGTGTTTGCAACTTTAGACGACAGCCAACTGATTACTTATCCTGCCACCAGTCCTGAGAAAGCGGTTATTTATGTCGCTAATGACGTCAATTGTCCTTATTGTCGCCGCCTTCATCAACAGCTACCCATGCTCAATGCCAAAGGTGTGACGGTAAAAACCATCGGTTATCCAATCTATGAAAAGTCGCCTGAGCAAATGCGTGCTATCTGGTGTCAAGGTAGCGAAGATAGCCGCCGAGAAGCCTTTGATAAGGCGATGTTACAAGGTCAAATGACACCCGCACCAGCGAGTTGTAGCGTGAACCATGTCACGCCCAATCGTGAAAAATCGGCAGGGCTTGCGGTCATGGCAACGCCAGCTATTTACCGCGAAGATGGTGTCCTTTATCAAGCAAGCTTTGAGAGCCCAGAGTTTTTAGAATTTTTAGGCGTAAAGTGAATAGGTATAAAGTTGTGATCTAAAAACTTGAGTAAGAGCATAATAAAAAACCGCCCGATAAATCATTTATTGGGCGGTTTTTTATTGCACTTAATAATTATTTTTAGCAAATGATTGCGGCAACCATTATTACAGTAACAGTTATTGCGGTAAAACAATATCGACGATTTTCCAATTTATCAAACCTTCACGCTGCATCTCAATAGTCAGCGGATAACCTTTCACCTGACCGCTAATGTTAAAGCAGTTAATCCCGCAATAAGCCAGTTTTGGCTTGTCACTATCCGTACCTTGCGCCGCTTGTTGCTCAAGTTCAGCCGCTTGTTTTTGCATGATTTGCTGCATTTGATTTTTGACCACGGCATTGACGTCACCGCGCTGAATGATTAAGTTTTGAATCAGGTTTTTAAGGTCGACTTGGTTACTGGCAATTGCCCACGCTGCTGCCAGCTCTTTGGTTGCCGTATTGGCTTGACCTTGGGTATTGATCAGCTTTTCGATATTTTGCGGCGTAATAGCGCCATCGACCGCTTGGACAATAAAGCTGTTGGCAGTTTCGGTTAAAGGTGCACCACCGAGTTCGGCAACCAATGGATATTTAGTCATGGTCACAGCAAACTGACTGGTCAATTGATTTTGGATACTGGGGCGCACTTGCTCATAATCAATAGCCGCCGCGATAGTTGCACCATCTTTAGCGTCATAGGCGTTTTTAAGCTGATAAGCACTGTAATAAGGTGATCCTGCAAAGATTGCAACGGCAATCAGGATTAGTAAAATGATCAGCTTTTTCATAAAAAATACTACCTTATCGCAAACGTAATGGTTATCAGTATAAAAAAATAAAAACAGTGTTTAAATGCACATCAATGTGGCGCTAAATAGTAGCATGGCTAACCTTTATAACGGTATGGAAACCTTTATTCAATTCTTAATAAATTCTTTTTTAAGAAGTTTAAATCCTTATAATTCATAATTTAGACGGCTTAGTGCTTGATAAATACCGCTGTCATCTCCATAAATAGCGCAAACTTTTAATAATTGATTTGGCTAAGCAGCATCCCGCCGTATTCGCTTGCAAGATTCATAAATTATCCTCTTTCTCCTCATTACCCGCTTTGTTTCATGTGAAACCTTTGAGTGTGGGCAGTATAAAGAAGATAATTAACTCGGGTTGATGAATCGACCGATCGGTGGACTGTAAAGACGATAGGAGAGCCCATGAGTAAGCGCGATTTTTATGAAGTATTAGGGGTCAGTAAAACCGCTGACAGTAAGGAGATTAAGCGTGCCTACCGCAAGCTGGCAATGAAGTACCATCCAGACCGTAACTCTGATGACCCTGATGCTGAAGACAAATTTAAAGAAGCGTCGATGGCTTATGAAGTATTGAGCGATGAAGAAAAGCGTTCGGCTTATGATCGCATGGGGCATGCGGCATTTGAAAACGGCATGGGCGGCGGCGGTTTTGGCGGCGGTGGTAATTTCCAAGATATCTTTGGCGACATTTTTGGTAACTTTGGTGATATCTTTGGTCAATCGCGTGGTGGCGGTGGCCGTTCGCGTCGCGGGTCAGACTTGCGATATGTGATTGAGCTAACCTTAGAAGAAGCGGTTCGCGGCTGCAAAAAAGAAATCAGCTTTACCGCACCTGCGCCGTGCGATACTTGTGATGGTAAAGGCGCCAAAAATGCTTCTGATGTCGTGACCTGTCAGATGTGTCATGGTCAAGGCCAAGTACGGATGCAGCAAGGCTTTTTTGCTGTGCAGCAGACTTGTCCGCAGTGTGGCGGCTCTGGTAAACAGATTAAAAATCCTTGTTCCGACTGCCATGGTAGCGGCGTTAAAGACAAATCGCGCACGCTTGAAGTGTCTATCCCAGCGGGTGTTGACGATGGTGACCGTGTCCGCTTAGCAGGCGAAGGCGAAGCGGGCGGCGCAGGCGTTCAAAACGGCGATTTATACGTTGAAGTTCGCGTGAAACCGCATGACGTCTTTACTCGTCAAGGTGCTGACCTTTATATGGACGTGCCCGTCAGCATTACCGATGCGGCACTCGGTAAAGAAGTCGAAATCCCAACCCTAGACGGCAAAGTCAAAATCAAGGTCGCCGAAGGGACGCAAAGTGGCAAATTGCTGCGTGTTCGCGGTAAAGGCGTAACGCCAGTACGCACTACGATGAAAGGCGATTTAATTTGCCGCGTGGTGATTGAGACGCCAGTGAACCTGACTCGCGAGCAAAAAGACTTGTTACGTCAGTTCCAAGATACACTTGATGGCGACAGCAAGCATCAACAATCGCCACATAAGAGATCTTTCTTCAAAAAGATTGGCGACTTATTTGACTAATAGCTAGCGCTACTGTTTAAGTGGTTTTAAGGCCTATTGTTTCACGTGGAACAATAGGCCTTTTTGTTGAGGCTATAAAAAACCATTTATCTATTATATTTGCTAAACTTACGATAAATAAGCATGCATAAATCAATTTATTAATAAGAAAGTTTTTAGGATAAAAATATGAATCAACAAGCAGAAAAAAAAGAGCAGGAACAAACTATTAACGTTGGCGTTATCGGTGCTGGGGGGCGAATGGGGCGTATGCTGATTGAAGCGGTACAGGACAACCCACAAACCACGCTGAGCGCTGCAATTGAACGTCAAGGATCAAGCCTAGTGGGAGCGGACGCTGGCGAAGTTGCCGCGATCGGTCGTTTAGATGTTCAGATTGTCGATAATTTAACTGCCGTCATCAATGACATCGACGTCTTGATTGATTTTAGCTTACCGGATGCCACTGAAAAAAACATGCAAATCTGCGCTGAGAGCAATGTCGCGATGGTGATTGGCACAACGGGCTTTAACGAGCAACAAGAGCAGGTACTAAAAGCAGCGAGTGAAAAAATCGCTATCGTCTATGCTGGTAATTACTCTACTGGCGTTAATTTATCCTTAAAATTGCTCGACATGGCCGCGAAAGCTTTTGGCATGGAGGCGGATGTCGAGATCATTGAGGCCCATCATAAACATAAAATCGACGCCCCATCGGGAACTGCATATATGATGGCAGAAGCCGTGGCAAATGCACGTGGTCAAAACCTAAAAGACGTCGCCGTTTATGGCCGCGAAGGACAAACGGGCAAGCGCGAAGCTGGCAGCATTGGTATTCATGCGATTCGTGGCGGTGAGATTGTTGGTGACCATACCGTGATGTTTATTGCTGATGGCGAAGTTGTCGAGATTACCCATCGCGCGCGTGCGCGAATGACCTTTGCCGCTGGTGCCGTACGTGCGGCTACTTGGGTGATTAAGCAAGAAGTTGGACAATATAACATGCAGGATGTTTTGGGCTTAAATGACTAAGGCTTAAATTTTAAGGTTTTTTGCTTATGGTCTGCTAGCGGTTACTTATTAATAAAGCAGAATGACTGCTAGGAGTCAGACATGAATAATTTTGGCGAACATCTTATAGCCTATTTTGGTCGTACGCTGGCTATGATAAAAGCTACCAAAACCACAAGTTATACGCGTCCTATAGTATTTACGTTAGGCTTGACGGTATTGCCAATAGTCGTTCAGGCAGCTGCTTATCAAACCTATGTCATTCATACCTATGGTGGCGAGAGCTTATTACCAGCGGTGCGTCAGGAGTTAAATAGCAGTCGCGATGGCGGTACAGTGTCGACTTATCAAGATAAGTTGGTGTTGCATACCACTACCCCCAATTATCAGGCAGTACAGCAATTATTGGCACAAATTGACCGGCAGCCGCAAGCGTTAACGGTTGCTGTGCGCGTTGGCGATAACAGCAGCACTCAGAGTAATGTCCAGCAAGGTCAGGTTATTATTAGCAGTCGCGATATCCAAGGTGCAGGGTTTATTAACCAACGTAACAGCCAGCAGCAAGGCAGCAATTTATATCAAGTACAAACACTGGCAGGTAGCGCCGCAAGCATTCGTACAGGAACCCTTTATTCGCTAATCCAAACTTATAACGCTAATAATTATCCTAATTATCGGCGCCCTTTGGGGCAGATTGTTATTCAGCAGCAAGTGTTATTACCTACAATTCAAGGGATCTCTGTGATGCCAAGGTTATTACCAAATGGGCAAGTCGAAGTACAATTGACCCAAGTTGAAGAGCAGCTCGTGCGCGCTCATCGTTCTTCTAATCGCTACGGCTATAATAACAGTAGCGTGCAAGGGCAAAGATTGAATAGCACCATCATTGTTCCACGCGGGCAGTGGGTCACTATCGGACAAATTTCACAGAACAACCAAACTCAAACTTCAGGTTATGGCAGTAATCGAACGATAAATAGCAGCAATAGCGTACCAATTTCGCTCTTAGTGCAGTAGTGAGTATTTAACCATTAACATTAATTGTTATTAATGCAGTTTGTTATTGATGATATGAATAGAAAGTATTTATAAAAAATATAAATAAACACAAAAAAGCGCGGTACTGCTGATGACAGTGCCGCGCTTTTTTATTGCTAATAATTACTTAAAAACTAATCAATATAAAACACCTCTAAAGGTAGGAAGCCATTAAATTCAACCGATGAATACGAATTGGTATAAGCGCCAGTGGTCAGCCAATAGATTTTATCACCAATTTCTAGCTCTTCTGGCAACTGATAACCTGCTTCTTCATACATAATATCGGTTGAGTCACAAGTGGGACCTGCCAACACGACTGTACCTTCGCTTGTTGACGTTTCCATTTTAGGTGTGTAAACCGGATATTTGATTGCTTCACCTAAGGTTTCAATCAAGCCTTGGAATAATCCCACATCGGTATAGACCCAGCGCGTCAAATCCGTATCTGATTTACGAGAAATCAAAACCACGTCACTGACTAAGACGCCCGAGCCGCCAACCAATGAACGGCCAGGCTCAAGGATGATTTCTGGCATCTCGTCCTCATTATAGTCATCCGTCAAATAGCGACTAATCTCTTCAGCATATACCTTTATTGGATTAACTTCGCTGATATAGTTCGCTGGAAAGCCGCCGCCCAAATTGATCATTTGCAGCTTAATACCTTCTTCATTTCTCATCCAGTCAAACATATATTTGACTTTGGCAAGCGCATCATCCCAAGCAGCAACATCTTTTTGCTGACTACCAACGTGGAATGAAATGCCATAAGGCACTAATCCCAAATCACGCGCTTGAATCAATAGGTCAATTGCCATATTTGGATGACAACCAAACTTACGTGATAGCGGCCATTCAGCAGTCTCTGACCCTTGTACTAAGATTCGCACAAATACTTTTGAACCTGGGGCATGTTTCGCGATATTTTTTAAATCGGCTTCTGAGTCGGTCGCATATAAATCAATACCTTTATCAAAGGCGTATTTCACGTGCTCCGCTTTTTTAATGGTGTTGCCATAAGAGATACGTGATGGCTCAACGCCGCAGTCCAGCACGCGGTCAAGCTCATAGATAGACGCACAGTCGAAGTTTGAACCAAGCTCAGCAAGCAAGTTAATGACTTCAACTGCTGGGCTGGCCTTCATTGCATAATGAATTTTTGCCTTTGGAAAAAATCCCACCATTTCAGCAAATTTTGTTTTAATACGGCTCAGATCCACCACCAAAAACGGCGTTTCGCGACCTTCGGCAGCTTTGGTAAATTTCTGCCAACCGGCAGGGTCAAAATATTGGTCAATTTTGATCATGGTGGGAAACCTTTAATGAAGATACTAGATGTCAGAGAATAAAAACGCCAGAGAGTAGGGTATGACGGTCACTATATTATTAATCTTCCTTATAGCAACTTATTAAGTTTCGCTATAATAATTAAATGACACACAATCTAGCTTAGGGATAAGTGAATTAAGAGCTGGTGGTTTGCGGTTGTTTATCCGCAGTTTGCTCGCCCTGTTTTTCGCGAATTTTAAGCACTTTACGCACTTTATCACGCGCCCGCGTTTGTTTAAGACGCGATAAATAATCGACGAAGATGACGCCATTTAAGTGATCCATTTCATGTTGAATGCAAACGGCAAGTAAGCCTTCTACCTCTTCATTAATCTTGTTGCCATTCTCATCTAAAGCCTCGATACGCACTTTATTGGGACGTTCAACCTTATCATAGACTTCAGGCACCGACAAACACCCTTCTTCATATGGCTGCTTTTCTTCTACCAGTGGCGTCACTTTAGGGTTAATAAACACTCGCGGGCTATTTTTATCTTCGGATAAATCCATGACGATAAGCTGAATATGGCGATCGACTTGACTTGCCGCCAAACCAATACCTTGCGCATCATACATCGTTTCAATCATATCAGCGATTAAGGTTTTGATTTCAGCCGTGACTTCCTTGACAGGCTTTGCAATCGTGCGTAAGCGCGGGTCGGGATAACTTAAAATAGGGAGTAACGCCATAAGGCTCACCTCAATGATAAAGATAAAATAGGTCTGATATTATAAGATAAATGGGGGCAAAAGTAATGCTTATCAATACAGGACCACCAATATTGTTCCCAATAAATATAAGAAAAATCTAGCACTTATAAATTGATAAGGAAAATAGAAACCATAAAAAAGGCCTTGATTGCACAAGACCTTTTAAACGGAATATTTATTTATAAAGAAAATAAAGTTATACGCGGCGCTTATTCATAATCATCTCATAGATAAACAGCAAGATAATCGCACCGATCACTGAGAAGATAAGACCAGTAAAGCCGCCATCAGCATTGATACCAACTAAGCCTGCAACAAAGCCACCAAGCATCGCGCCAACGATACCCAATACAATGGTCATAATCCAACCCATTGGATCGTTTCCTGGTTTAATAGCGCGCGCCAATAAACCTGCGACCAATCCGACAATAATCATCCAAATAAAGCTCATTTTTATTCTCCTAATATATTTTCATTTATGGTTTCATTTATAATGTGTTACTTGTTTGATGAATTTATTGTAGACATTCCTGAAAATAAAAAGTAAGCACAAAATGTTATCTGTGTACGGGCTATGTGAGAAAAAAGCCATATTTGCTATCAAGCAGATGAAATAGGTAAACGGTAGGTTACAAAGGTAGTAAAGTCGCTAATGTAAGCAATCATCGGTGGCAATACTGTATGGATTTTAAAAAGAAAATAAACTATAAAAAGAGCCTAGCTCGTTTAACGAACTAGGCTCTTAGAAACCGTGATACTGTAATAAGTTTACTTTCTTATCGATAAATTCAATTAGTGCGCAGCGCAGTTAATAGGCGCTGATGAATCCCTTCAAAGCCACCATTCGACATGATTACAATCGCATCGCCTGCTTTTGCGTGCGTTTGGATGTGAGCAATAATAGCATCGACACTAGAAAGCACCTGTTGGTTCGCCATACTTGGGTTTGTAGCCTGAGCATTTTCAATGACATCTTTTAATCCCCATTCTAGTCCCGAAGGCTCGTACCATAAAGTGTGGTCGGCGAGGACGGCGGACTCAGCCAAGCTGTCTTGGTGAATACCCATTTTCATGGTATTACTTCGCGGCTCAATAATCGCCCAAAGTCGTCTGTCTTCCAATTTCTTTTTGGCACCATCTAAAGTGGTGGTAATAGCGGTTGGGTGGTGAGCAAAATCATCAAACACTAAAATATCATTTATATCGCCAATCAGCTCCATACGACGTTTGATACCAGCAAAAGCGGATAATGCCGCGCAGGCAGTTTTGACATCGACACCAACATTATAAGCGGCGGCAACCGCAACCAGCGCATTATTGACATTATGAATGCCGCTCATTGACCAATCGACCATTCCTGTTGCTTGTTTATCAGCAGCAAAACTGACGGTAAATTGACCACCATCGGCGCTGATAAGCTTGGCTTGCCAGTCGCTAGTGTGCTGTGTATTTTGTTCGTTATTGTTATTGTTATTGTTATTGTTATGGTCAGTTGACTCCCTATCAGTAACCGTAGTCCGCCAAACCGGCGTCCAAACGCCTTTTGCCAAAGTCTCTTCTAAGCTCATGGTGGCGGCTGGCATGATAATTTTACCGGTACTTGGAATCATGCGAATCATATGATGAAACTGAGTCTGGATAGCATTAAGGTCGGCAAAAATATCGGCATGGTCAAATTCAAGGTTATTTAAAATAGCGGTACGTGGACGATAATGGACGAACTTTGAGCGCTTATCAAAAAATGCTGAATCGTATTCATCAGCCTCAATAACGAAGTAGCCGGTTTTTTCTCCACTGCCATCAGCGACTTTTTTAGCACCCAAATAGCTGCTATGGGCAAAGACCTGTTGCAGGTGTTCATCACTAGTATTAACCAATGGCACGCCGCCGATTAAAAATCCTGTATCAATACCGGCATAATGTAATATCCACGCTAGCATTGTCGTTGTTGTGGTCTTACCATGCGTTCCTGCTATCGCAATAACATGGCGCGACTGCAGCACTTGCTCGGATAAGAACTGCGGCCCTGAGGTATAGCGCAGGCCGCTATCGAGCATATATTCGATAACATCCATGCCACGCTTCATAGCATTACCAACCACGACCAAATCAGGCGTTGGCTGCAAATGCTCTATTAGATAACCTTCGGCAATGGTCACGCCCGCATTCTCAAGTTGGGTGGACATTGGTGGATAAACATTGGCATCTGAGCCTGTAACCGTATGCCCAAGCGCGCGCGCAAGTAGTGCCAGCGAGCCCATAAAAGTACCACAAATACCAAGAATATGAATATGCATAGACGTTCCGTACATGCTTGAATAAAGGGGAGTAAACTATAAAGTCGGCTGCTCATCTTAGTAGCGCAGACGGCTCAGTAGTCAAAGGCTCATTGTAAAGTAAACACCAGAGGATGACCAATAAAAAACGCCCAGCAAGTAGGCGTTGTTTAGATTGTCAAATTTACTTATATACGACTGTTTATTTACGAGATAGGGTATAGTCATCGTTAGGCTTGTCATCAGCATCCATCATAATCAAATGATTGTCGCTGATTTGATAGATTTCGATATTTTTTCTCTCATAAACGATGGTGATTTTATCGTCATCTTGGCGATAAACCCCTGATTCTAACAAAGGCGGAACGGTCGGCGCTGCATCATTAAAAACACTGGTTTTTAGCACAGAGCCATCAGCGAATAAATTTAAGGTGACCTCGATATTATCGCAAGAAGCACACGGTACCACGCCGCCATAATCGCCCATCAAGGTGGCTTGCAAGCTGCTGTCGCTACTGGCGGCCGAAATCATCGGCGCGCGGCGACTGTTATCACTTGAGTTTGCCGCTGCTATCAGTGATTGGCCTTCTGCATTATTTGCCTCATCCACTGAATTGTCGGTCAGGTTATTTTGAACATCAACATCCTGCAAGTCAGCAAGTGCGACACTATTGGTAGTCTGAACACCTTGCGTCGTTGTGTTATTGGCAGTCGTAGAAGATGACGCACTATCACAGCTCGTGAGTAGCAAACAGAGCGGCAGCGCTAGCAAGGGGCGCGTACAGCGCCTCATAGCAGTAATTGCAGCAAAGGAATAGGGTAAGATAGTAATCATAGCGTTACCAAAAAACATTTTTTAATAGTGGGTTTAAGCCTTGTCAGTAGGATAACTAATTAAAGTCTTGGTAAAAGTTAAAGAAATTGTGAGGGACAATCTTAGCGCCAACAGGCAACGCTTGCGACCCTAACTTCGTTAAATTATGTGATAGACCTCATGGTTTTGATAACAAACCTCGCGCTGAGGCTTTGCAAACACTGGCTATATACGTTTAAAGTGCAATTAAGACTACCGTTATTCCATTAGGGTAAATAAACACCTTGGATATATCAAAGTGTAAAAGTGACTAGAGCGTGTCGTTAATTAAACGCTATTGCTTTAACCGTGCTAAAAATGGCTTTAATAGAGTATAAAAATAAACCTTAAAAGCAAAATAACCGTCCATGCATTGGTGCAGGACGGTTATTGGTTACTCATAAGGGCAGTAAAAGCAGGCTACGGCACAGGGCGCACGATACGCCACAATATCAGCAAATGTACCAATATCAAAACGCTAAATAAAATCAAAGATTGCTCAGGGATGCTTAAACCCATAAACGTCCACTCAATAGACGCGCATTCACCAGAACCAGCAAATACTTCTTTTAATACTTGCTGCATCGGTAGGGTATCAAGCCAATAATCTAAGCCGGGTCCACATGAGGGCACTTGGTCGGCAGGTAAGTGCTGAAGCCAAACATGACGCCCTGCGACGATTGCCGCCCAACCAATACCTGCTAAGCTACCAAGCCATAGTATCAAACGTACTGCCATTGATTTGGGATTAAATACCGCCGCAATTAAAGCAAAACCGCCCATGACCATTAGCCCAACACGCTGAAAAATACACAGCGGACAAGGCGAAAATCCCATATAGCGCTGTAAGAAAAATAGCGCAAAACTCATGCCTATCACGGCCATTATCACTAACAATACTTGCAAATTACGGTAAGTTAACAGCTTTCGCATAGAGCACATACTCTTATTAAGTACTTAAGGTTAAAAGATAAAATCTCATAAAGTGTTAACGATACTGCTGTAAAAAATCCATAAAGTCTTCGGTTTCAGCTTCTTCGAGCTCAGCTTGTTTTAAGATAGATTTTTCGGCCAGTACTTCATATTTCGCTTGCGTATTTGGACTTAAAGTCTGTTGTAATAGCGACTCACGATGCTGCTGCGCTAAGGTAAAGCCAAGCTGCCATAAGCTGCCTAAGCGTTTACTATCAGAGTTGACTTGCGCAGAAATGGTCGACTCAGGGTGACCTGCTTTACCCTGCATTAAAGCAATCGCCGTCCGATAGTCATTGCCACCATAATGAGCGTCAAGCAGCTCTGCCAACGGCTGCATACGGCTTAGATGGGTAAGCATCCAACTTTCAAGGGTTTGCTCATCGCCATTATTAATAATTTGCAAGTTTTTGCGACGTCCTTCGTTGACGACACGCTCCAAATTGACAGCCAACGCCTCTTCTTCTGCTGGCATGAGCTCTGGCGAATCATTGAGTAAGCAATACAGCGCCATGACTTCTAAAAAGCAGGCGCTAGATAAGCGAATACCAATGTCGCTATAAGGGTCGAGATCGATAGCGCGAAACTCAACATAAGCAATACCGCGGCGCTCAAGCGCTTCGGTTGGACTCTCACCACTTTCGGCGATTTGTTTTGGGCGAATCGGGCTATAATACTCATTTTCTATTTGTAGAATATGATTGTTAATTTGAATCGGATTGCCATCTGCATCGTCTAAGCCCAGTTTCTCAAAGCTCTCATGCGGCGTTTGAATCGCACGGCGCAGACCTTTGATATACTCGGGTAAATTGTTATATCGAATATCAAGATGCTCTTGTACGCTATTGGTATAGCCAAGCTTGCCCATGCGTAAGCTGGTGGCAGTTGGTCTATAATAGGTCGAGTCATTAAGCAGCTCTAGATCATGGTCGATTCCAGCGACAAAACAAGGACAAACGCTAGGGCTGGCACCTAGTAGGTAAAGAACCAAACTGGTCAGACGCTTAAAGTTACGAATAAGTCCCAAGTATTTGTCATTTTTAAAATCAGTCAGACTCAGATCTTGCGCTGCGGGCGTTTGGGTTTGCCATGCGCTGAATAAATCATCACCAAAAGACAAATTATAATGAAGTCCTGCAATCGTCTGCATTCGGCGACCGTAACGGATACCAAGCCCGCTGCGATATAATGTCTTAAGTCGTCCCGTATTAGAGCTGCCATAGTCCGCTAATGGAATATCGGTATCGTTGGATGATAGCATACAAGGCATCGATAGCGGCCACATCAGCTCGCCTTCAGGAATACCTTGATAGACCAATAAATGCAGCTGACGCAGCATGATAAGCGTCTCTTTCGGAGAAGTCTTAGGGTCAGTGATGAGTTCAAGTAGGCTTTCTGAATAGTCGGTGGTAATAAACGGATGCGTCAGCTTTGAGCCAAGCTTGGTCGGATGTGGCGTTTGTGCCAAATAACCATCGGGTTTCACGCGCAAACCTTCTTTTTCGATACCGCGGAGCATGCCCGCTAAATGCTTGCTATCAAACCAGTTTGGAATTTCAAAATCGACAAAGCTACTCGCAAAATTACTCATAATAGTCATCTGTTGTTATTCATTATAATCGGCCGAAATACAATTGTTGTCCGACCACAAAAATGGGTTATAGAATCTCGTCAGTTTAGCCCAAAGCTGCTCCAAAAACCACGTACAATTACAAATACAGTAAGCTTCACTTGCGTTCAGACGACTGTTATTTGGTTTGCAAAATGGGTTAGATAGCGCCGTTATTATGCAAGTTAACTGCTTTAAATTAAAAAGGATTAACGTAAAAAAGCACCTACTTATCAGGTAGATGCTTCAAATAAGTTACTGTTCTAAATAGTCAGCTTATGAGAATTCTAATTCAGTCTCAAAACTCTTTAGAATATGACGCGCCATGGCTAGGTTTGATTTTTGACGGTCAAGTACAAGGTATAAAAATAAACTGTCATTACGTACTAGTGGACGTAGCAAATGGTACTGCTTGCTCAAAGTGATAAGAATGTCTTCGATGTTCTCATTTAAATTTAGCGCTGCTGCTACTTTGCGCTTAGAGCGTAGTACTTCGGTGTTGCCAGCGGCTGCTAGCTCAAGGTCAATGCCAGAGCCAAGCGTGGCCATTGCAAGACCAGATTCGCTGTCTACTAGCGCGGCGGCGATAAAGCCGTCGATGTCATTTAATGCGTCAAGTGTTAACTTAGCCATGAGGGTGTACCTTCATAATTTGGAGTAGGGGTAGGATTTTTTTAGTCATTATTCTTTAAGAGCAAAACTCTTTAATCAAAAATCTTCTAACAAAAATATTTTAATAAAAGGCTCGCAACCAAAAGCTTTGCAAAACATGTTAAGCGCTCACTAATACAACAGATTGATTAGAGTAGCTTCTCAAAAGAAGGCGATATTTAAGCACGATTCCAAAAAAAAACAATCGCAAACCGACTAAATCTACTTTTAACCCGATTATTGGTCAAAAACGACTTTTTCAGTTTACGATTGTATACTTAAATTTATTAGAAAGCACTGTATTGCTTCTAAGATAAAGCCACTATCCCGACTTGCTCAACTCGAGCTGCTTAAAGTGAGAACGATGAACCGCAGCCGCATGTGGTAGTGGCATTTGGATTAGTCACGATAAAACGCGCACCCTCTAACCCTTCGGTATAGTCAACGGTCGAGCCTTGTAAATACTGATAACTTAGCGAATCGACAACCAAGGTGACATCGCCATTGTCAAAGTTGGCATCGTCTTCATTTAAGTCATTGGCAAAGTTAAAACCGTAAGAGAAGCCTGAACAGCCGCCGCCCGTCACATAGACACGCAGCATCAGGTTGCTGTCGCCTTCTTCTTCACGCAGACGACGCACTTTTTGTGCCGCACCATCGGTCAAATTTAAGGCGGTCGGGTCCACAGGTTGGCTTGAGCTTGGGTTAAATTGGTTGGCTGATTCGTTCATATCTACCTCAGTTGCTAAAATCAAATGATTTGTTTTTTATTCATGCGAGGCCGTCTATTTATACTGGATAGGGCGACTTATAAGTAGCAACTTATAAAGCATAGGCTACCGTAAAATAATGAGATTGGGTCATAGCTTTGATGCTCATGTCGAGCTGTCATAGCACTTAAGCGAATAGCAATGCCTTCAGCACTTAACTGCATGATGTCAATAGTGTTTTACTAGTATAGCATAATTGGGGTTATGATTGATTTGTCAAGGGTGATAGCAGTGGTTGTGACGATAATCAATGTTAAATTAAATAGATACGCAAGATTATGATTCGCGACTGAGATATCAAGCAGTTTTTAGCCATGTAAAAGGTTGAATTTAAAATACTTATTTAATCGTTTGCCTATAGGCTAAGCGTTTGAAATAATAGCCGCCTGTAAACATGCCAGACGGGTGTTTTTTATTGCCTTAAGTTTTATATTATTGTTGAGATGAAGAAATTATATGATCGAATTTAAAGACGTTGGCGTTCGCCGTGATGGTCGTGAGTTGTTTGCAGGGGCAAGCTTTCAGCTCCATCCGGGCCACAAAGTTGGCTTAACGGGCAATAACGGCACCGGCAAATCCACTTTGTTTGCCTTATTGTTGACGCAAATGGGCACAGGTGATACCGAGGTCACCCTTGATAAGGGCGAAGTCGGTATCCCTGATAGCTGGCAGGTGGCGCATATGGCGCAGGAAGTGGGCGCAAGTACACAGACGGCGATTGACTATGTGTTAAGTGGCGATGAGCAGTGGTATGAGATTAATGCCGCTTTGAGTGATTTAAGTAGCGTGAGTGATGAACAAATTGGCGTTTTGCATCAACAGTTCGATGAGATTGATGGCTATCGGACGCCGACCAAAGCCGCGCAAATCATGGCGGGTCTTGGTTTTAATACCAGTCAGCACGATCTGCCTGTAGAAGGGTTTTCGGGCGGCTGGCGTATGCGCTTAAACCTTGCTAAAACCTTGATGAGCCGCGCGGATTTAATGCTTCTCGATGAACCAACCAACCATTTGGACTTAGATGCCATTCTTTGGCTTGAGACTTGGATCAATGCTTATACTGGTCTGGTGATTGTTATCTCGCATGACCAAGCGTTTTTAGACGCCACGGTCGGTCATATCTTGCACGTCGAACAACAAAAAATCACCCTTTATACGGGTAATTATCAGCAGTTTATCCGTACCCGTCATGAGCGTATGGCGCAGCAGCAGCAAGCGTTTGAAAAGCAACAAGCGACCAAAGCACACTTAGACGACTTTATTCGTCGTTTCCGCGCAAAAGCCAGTAAAGCCAAACAAGCGCAAAGCCGTATTAAGCAGCTTGAACGTATGGCAGAGCTGTCACCAATGATGGCGGACAATCCGTTTTCGTTTCGCTTTTATGAGCCTGCCAATATGAGCTCGCCGCTGATTGAGATGACCAATGCGGATATCGGCTATAGCGAAATACCGATACTACACAACGCCAACGTCCAAGTGACGCCAGATACCCGTCTTGGTTTATTGGGAATGAATGGTGCTGGTAAATCGACGTTGATTAAGGCATTGGTTGGCGAGCTTGGTATTTTATCAGGCAACTACCGCGTGTCTGATACCCTTAAACTTGGCTATTTTAACCAGCATCAAATGGATGCGTTGGATGCGTCAGCGACGCCCATGGAAATGCTACGCCGCTTAGCAGGTAAAACCTCAGATGCCGAATTGCGCTCATTCCTTGGCAGTTTTGACTTTCGAGGTGACCGTATTGATACCCCAAGTGAACTATTTTCCGGTGGTGAGCGCGCGCGATTAACCTTGGCGTTGATTGTTTGGCAACGCCCCAATGTCCTTGTCCTTGATGAACCTACCAACCATTTAGACTTACAAATGCGACAAGCTTTGACCATCGCCTTGCAAGGTTTTAAAGGGGCAGTGGTGTTGGTATCGCATGACCGTGAGCTTATCGCTAATGTCTGCGATGAGCTGTTTTTAGTGCATGATGGACGAATCGATGAGTTTGATGGCGATATCAGCGATTACGGTAAGTGGCTCGCGGAAAAACGCAAACAAGAGAATTCGCCAGATAAAAATACGGGTAAGAAAAAGAGCAAAAAAGAGAGCAAGAAGTTTGTTTCACGTGAAACAGAATCTCATTTAGCAAATAGTCAAACCAATAAACAAGTGAGCAATAAAGCATCATCTGTACCTGCAAATACTAAAGTGACTCAGCCTGTGCTTAGCAAGGAAGAACAGCGCAAATTGGCCGCTGAGCAGCGCAAACTCACGGCACCGATTCGCCGCGAGATTGAAAACACAGAAAAAGCCTTGGCTCAAATCGATGAAAAATTGACAAGTTTAGAGACTAAGCTTGCCGATACTGAGCTGTACGAAGAAAGTCGCAAATCTGATTTGCTGGTTTTACTCAATGAGCAAACCGCGCTACAGCAGCAGCATAGCGATAATGAAGAAAAGTTATTGCTAGCGATGACGACTTTAGAGGAAATGGAAGCAGGTTTTGAGTAGAGTGCTTTAAAGTCTGGTTTAGGACTTCAGCAATTAAGCACTTAACATAGTAAAGATAAAAAATTAGTAGACCTAAAAAAAGGGAGAGCGTGAGCTTTCCCTTTTTTTGCCATTATTCCATTCGGTATTTACCATCGCCATAAGACAGTATTTTCATCGTGGTCGTACAAAGCTGACAGTTTATTTGACCAGCAGCGGCTTTCGATAAATCCAGAATACGACCTTTAATGTAAGGCCCTCTATCAGTTATTTTTACGATCACGCTCTGCTTTGTCTTTTTGTTGGTCACTTGCACCTTCGTTCCAAAAGGCAGCGTTTTATGCGCGGCGGTAAGGGAATTCATATTGAAGATACTGCCACTTGCGGTACGTTTGCCGTGGAACTTACTACCATAGTAACTGGTGTTGCCAGCAAAAACAGTGGTACTTAGCAGTAGCGATAAAGTGATGACTAAAGACTTGATTAAATAAGACATTTAATACCTATTTTCTATTGATGAGATAGACAGATACTCTTGCCTATGCTATCCATACCCCCTGCGAGTACAAATAATAAAGGCATTTTACAAGAAAGAGCTTGTTATACTCTTACAGGTATGTAAAAGAACTATCAAGGTCAAAAGGGCGTTTTTACGCCTTCAAATCTATAGATATCCATTGTTTAATCCCCTTAACTTCTCTTTAATTTTCTTAACAATATCTCCATTATTACTTATAAATATAGCCTTTATACTTAAGGTAATTGTCAAAGTATTGAATAAAGTATCTATTTTAAATTATCTACGGTGCACCTATAAGCTATCGCATGACTGGTAATATTTAACTAACGGTTTGGGTTTCTATTATTGTTATGATGGAAAGAAGATGATAACGACAATTTGTTATGCCGCCGTCATTCAAAATTCCCAATTGTCTCGTTTACATTGGCATATCAGTCTTATTCACGTGCTTTTATATTGAGGAACAACAACATGGCAGAGAAAAATTACTATGACATTTTGGGCGTCAAAAAAGACGCTACCGATGCTGAGATTAAAAAGAAATATCGTAAGCTTGTGCGGCAATATCACCCTGACGTCAGTGACGATCCAGACGCTGATAGTAAAATCGCGGAAATCAATAACGCTTATGAAACTCTCAGAAACAAGGATAAGCGCGCAGAATATGATGTCATGCTAGACAATCCTTTCGCCGGTCAAGGCGGCGCTGGTGGCTTCGGCGGTTTTGGTGGGCAATCAGCAGGCGGCGGACAGGGCGGCTTTCGCTGGGAAGACATCAAAGATCAGTTTGGTGAAGGCGAAGCATATGGTGGTGGCGGTTTTCGCTTCGATGATATTTTTTCAGCCTTTGGTCGCGGTGCGCGTGGTCAAACTGGTGGCCGCTCACAAAACAGTGGCTTTGATCAATTTGGCGGAGGTTTTGGCGCACAAAATAACCAAGGCCAAGACCAACATGCGGAGATTACCGTGGATTTGGCCTCAGTCTATAGCGGCGATGACTACAGTATTAAGTTGAATGTGCCCGTTCGTCAGCCGAATGGCAGTGTCGATTATGAAAATAAAACCCTTAAAATTAAAATTCCTAAGGGCATCACTGACGGCAAGCAAATTCGCTTAGCTGGGCAAGGTGCGGCTGGAATGGGTGGCGGTAAAAACGGTGATTTATTTTTAAAAGTCAAAATTCGTCACCCAGACAATATCCGTATCGAGGGCGCTGATGTTTATCAAACGGTCAATATAGCACCTTGGGAAGCGGCACTCGGTGAGAAAATTAGCGTTAGTACTCCAGCAGGGACACTTGGCGTGACAATTCCAAAAAACAGCAAATCGGGCAGCAACTTGCGTTTAAAAGGTAAGGGTATCCCTGCTAAGCAAGCGGGAAATTTATATTTAACCTTAAATATTGTCAATCCTGATATCGGCAGTGAGACGGCTACCAAAGCCTACGAACAGCTCAAAGAAGCGTTTGCTGATATCAGTATTAGCCGTTAATGACTGTTATTAACGATTGGTGGCATTAGTTATTAACTGTGATTAATTATGCATAATTGCCCTGTAATAGAGATAAAGACCATACGATAAAATGAAGCGCAAACGAGGATAATCATTATGAAACACTCGCCTGAATTTACCGACATTATCTTGAGCTTAGATGAGCTCGTATCTGCCTGTGGTCAAGAGCGCCAATGGGTTATCGAATTGATTGAAGAAAATATCATCGAATATGATGTGCCAGAGCGCCAGCAATTTACCGGCTATCAGCTAACCACCGTACGCCGTGCCTCGCGCCTGAGCCGTGATTTTGAAGCCAGTGTACCAGCGATTGGTTTGATACTTGAGCTGTTGGATGAAGTCGAGCAGCTGCGCCAATTTAAGCGCCAGTTAGATAGTCAGCTGCCCGTGATTGAAGTAGACGTCGAGCATTTAAAGTAGCCAACGTCTAATAATTGTACATATAAAAAAGGGTCCCTAAAACGAGACCCTTTATGGTTTGCCAATCACACTTTAAAAACTAACGTGCATATTTTGGATCAGCCGCGGCGGTAAATAAGACGTCTGTTGACGAGTTCAACGCGGTTTCAGCGGAATCTTGTACCACACCGATGATAAAGCCAATTGCCACCACTTGCATAGCAATGTCGTTTGGAATGCTAAATAGACTTGCTGCTAATGGAATTAACAGTAGCGAACCGCCAGCAACACCAGAAGCGCCGCAAGCACTGATAGTCGCGACCAGACTTAATAACAGCGCTGACGCAAATGTTACTTCGATGCCTAACGTATGCGCTGCCGCAAGGGTTAAGACATTAATAGTAATCGCTGCGCCCGCCATATTTATGGTCGCACCAAGTGGAATGGTGACCGAATAAGTGTCTTCGTGCAGACCTAATTTACGCGCAAGGTTCATATTGACTGGAATATTGGCGGCCGATGAGCGCGTAAAGAATGCAGTAATCCCTGATTCACGCAGGCAAGTAAATACCAGTGGGAAAGGGTTTTTGCCCGTCTTAACCAATACAATAATTGGGTTGACCACTAGCGCGATAAACAGCATACAACCGACCAGTACCAACAAGATACGAGCATAACCAGCCAAAGCAGCAAACCCTGTCTCAGCAACGGTATTGGCAACCAAGCCTAAAATACCAAACGGCGCTAAAGCGATGACCCACTTCACCACTTGTGATATCGCATCAGAAAAATCATTGACCACCGCTCGAGCGGTATCGCTGGCTTGACGTAAGGCAAAACCAATGATAACTGCCCACGCTAAAATACCGATATAATTGGCTTCAGCAATAGCATCGACCGGATTGGCAACCAAGTTCATCAGCAGGTTGGTCAATACTTCCTGCAGGTTAGCAGGTGGCACTTGCTCAATGGCGGTATTGACCAATATCAGCTCTGTTGGGAATAAAAAGCTTGCGCCAACGGCGGTCAGTGCTGCCAAAAAGGTGCCGAACATGTACATAATAAGCACAGGTTTGACGTACACTTCGTTACCACTGCGGTGTTGGCTAATCGCTGCCATAACCAAAATAAAGACCAATATCGGCGCGACTGCTTTTAGGGCACCGACAAATAGCGTCCCTAATAAACCAAGCGCAATACCAATACTTGGCGCCAACCAGCCAATCAATACCCCTAATATTAAACCAATAACAATAAGTGGCACCAGCCCTATACGCTGGTACATCGCAATTACTGAATGCATCCATACACCTCGAGTTTGACGATAAATAAAAAATTCACCTGGGAAAAGAAAAATCAATCGGAGGATGTTAGCATTTTTTTCAGTCAAAAACATACCTTTTACCCAAAGCTACTCGTATATAGGGTTAAGGATAAATAGGTTTGATAAGGCGTGAGTTTCTTAACAACACAAATGATAAAGTTTTAGCCCTTAAACGTTAAAATGGGTCAACTCATAGGCCATTTGTTGATAAGCTTTATACTTATGACGACCTTCTTGCACGCTATTAGAATCGGGTTTTATCAACTCAAGAACACGCGTAGGTTGGGCATTATTGGTCGCTGCCATAAAAGTATTTACTGGGCGGATGGTGGTATTTAGGACAATACCTTTAAAATCCGCTGGCATATAGCTGCCAAGTAGGACAGGTGCTAACGGTTGATCGTTCATAGGATTAATGGTCGTATTTTCAGTATCGTCAGCGATATTAGAACCCATAAGCCGTTGATGCGGTATAAAGCTGACAGCATCATGTGACCAGAGCGCCTCATCAAGCGTCGATAGCAATTCATCGTCTTTTTCGATAAGAATCAGCAACGACTGGCTACTTTTATTGAGCGCCGTTTGGGTCAACTGACAAATAAAGCCCAAGTAATCTTGGGCTTTACTTTCACTTAAGATATAAAAACTGATGTTCATAAATTCATTTTCATACATTGTTTTATATAAAGTGGTCTTGCATCAATGGACTACTGAGAACCGATTAGGCCATGTTTGCGCTGTTTTTTAAGTACTGCATAAATAATGGCACAGGGCGACCCGTTGCTGCTTTGTCTTTTCCTGAGTTCCAAGCCGTGCCAGCAATGTCTAAATGCGCCCATGCTTGACCTTCTTCGACAAAGCGCGATAAGAAGCAAGCGGCCGTGATAGCACCGCCACCTTTACCACCGATGTTTTGCATATCAGCGATAGGCGAGTCAAGCTGCGTTTGATAGTCATCATCTAACGGCATATGCCAGATTAAATCGCCTGATAAATGACTGGCGTTTTCTAACTCAAATAACACGTCTTCGTCATTACTAAACACCGCTGAGCGTACATGACCTAGCGCAACCACACAAGCGCCCGTTAAGGTTGCCACATCAATAATCGCTTTTGGATTATAGCGCTGTACGTAGCATAAAGTATCAGCTAAGACCAATCGACCTTCGGCGTCGGTGTTTAGAATTTCGACCGATTTGCCGTTCATGGCTTTCACAATATCGCCTGGGCGGGTCGCATCACCTGATGGCATATTTTCTGCACAAGCCAAGGCGCCAACAACGTTAATCGGGAGACGTGATTCACACAGAGCTTTAATTGTGCCGAGAACCGACGCTGAACCGCCCATATCAAATTTCATCTCATCCATCGCCGCACCTGGCTTGATTGAGATACCACCTGAATCAAAGGTGACGCCTTTACCCACTAATACAATAGGTGCATCATCCTTTACCGATTTTGCATCGCTGTTGTCAGATTTTTTGCTAGTAACTTTGGTTGGAAGTTTATCCGCCAACGCTTTTAGACCGTCGGTTACTTTTGCGCTGCTATTGGCGATTTTGTTAGCACCCGCTTTGGCGCTAAAGTTAGATTTACCACGATACTCTAGTAGTACCAATTTACCTTCTTTAGCAGAACCTTGCGCAACCGCTAAGAAGCAATTCATACCGAGCGCTGACATCTCATCTTCACCGACTACGGTCACCTTTAATAGGTCAGGATAGGTTTTAGCCAACGCTTCGGCTTGTTCAGCCATATAAGCAGGGAAGCAGATATTGCCCGGCTCATTAGCCACATCACGGGTTAAGCTTTGACCGGCAAACACCGCTTGGGTGAATTCTAATGATGCTTGCAAAGACTTATCAGCAAGTAAATAAATATCGGTTAAAACTGGTGCGGTTTGCTCCGATTTATATTTATCAAAACGGTAGCTTGCTGCCAATAAATTCAGGGCAAACTGGCTAAAATGGATTTCTTCTAACGCATCACCTAAGGCAATAGTAATAGAATCGACGCGTTTTTGCGTGCTTTGATAAATGGTATTAGCAATTTTTTGCAAACCGCTATGGCCAAGCTTATCAAGATTACCAACACCGACCAGTAACAGCTGAACTGGGTTTTCTTTTGCGGTTTTCTTATCGCCCGCTAACGCATAATCAGCTACGGTTTCGCAGGCTTTGCCGTTAAAGTGCGATACCTCAATCAATTGCTCAATGCGGCTTTGATAATCGCTTAATGCCGATTCCGCTAAAATGTTTTTCTTGTCATCAATTAAAACGACAAGACAAGCCGCGTCTTTACTTTTGGCTTCTTTTTTAAGTATTTTTTGCGTATGCATCTTTGGCAGGGTTTGGGTTAACTTAATATTCATATAATTATCCTTATTAGAGTTATGAAATGACGCATTTTATTCATGTGATCGTGCTTTTTAAAATAATACTTTTTAAATACTGTGGCTTTTGCAGCTAGCACAATAGTGTAGCATATTGCGAGACGAGTGCGCAGTGAGCACGTCGTCGCTATTAACGTCACCCTTTTAGTTTGACTTGATTACTTAAGCATTTTTGCCAGTTAAATTCTGCAGGAATAGTAGTCTAGCAATAAAACCTAAAAAGGCGTGGCAAAGGATACGAAGGACAAACAAACTTTGCTAAATGACATACAGCAAAAATATAATTCAAATACTTAATTGAAATGCCTTTATATTAAGAGAATCTTATCAGTTAAATGTGCTCACTATTTTTCGAATTTTTATAATATTAGCTATGAATGCAGCGCTGTAGCAAGATAGACGCAAATTTTTCAAACACATTTCACAGCCATTTTTAAGCAAAATATGCTAGGATTAGCGGTTATCTTTATCGCTACTATTTATAACGTATCGCCAGTCAAACTGCGCTAAATTGTACGCATACCAACCTTTCTTAAAGAGTGCCCATTGTGATATTACGCCGCTATATGACCCAACAAGTTGCTTCAACGACCGCCTTGGTATTGGGGTTTTTAGTGGTGATGATGCTTGGGGGGCGCTTAATCCGTTATTTTGGCATTGCGGCAGAAGGCAACCTGGATATCAGCTTATTATTTACCATCATTGGTTATAATTTACCCTACTTTTTAGAGCTTATTCTACCGTTGGCATTTTTTATCGCTTTAATGCTGGTATTTGGACGCTTATACGTCGATCAAGAAATGGCGGTGATTAATGCCAGTGGCGTATCGCGAGGTAAGCTTGGCCGTTTGATGACGCCGTTAATACTGGCATTGTTTGTTGGCGAAGCGGCTTTATCTATCGTTGGTAAACCGTGGGGTGTGCGCTCATCGGAAAGTGTTTGGCAGCAACAGGCATTGACCAGCGCTTTTGATTTGATTCGTCCCAATCAGTTTATCAGTAGTGGCAATTATCATTTGTATGTCGGCAGCTTAAGCGATGATAAAAAACAATTGCAAGATGTGATATTGATTCAATCTGAGCCTAAAGCTAAAGGTAGTGCGGCAAAAAATGTGGCTGTCGATGTCGATAATAATATCGACCCAAAAACCGCTGAGCAACTCAATATTCCAGAGTTATCAAACGCGCTTACAAGCAATAATGATATCAGTAAAGATACCATTACCCTTGCTAAACGTGCCCAGCAAGTAGAGACGGGAAGTAGCGGCGTTACCCAATTAGATTTGTTCCAAGGTCGCCGCTATGAAGTCGGCGCGGGCAGCCTAAAATACAACCAAGTGGGCTTTGATCGCTACCGTATTACCTTGACCGAGCCATCTAAAGAAGTCATCACCGAAGCCAATATTGAAACCCAAGCGATTGGTCCATTGTGGCAAGCGGCAACAGGCAGTACCGCAGTGAATAGTGAAAATGCACTTCGAGCGGCGCAAGGGGAGCTTGGTTATCGTCTGGCATTGCCTTGGTTGATGATTATCGCACCGATGCTCGCCGTGCCACTGGCGCAAGTTCGTCCGCGTCAAGGTCGCTGGTTACGCTTGTTCCCGTCGATTTTGTTATTTGTCAGCTGTGCACTGGGTATTATCTCCCTCAAAAACGCCGTGAGTAAGGGCAGTATTAGCGTTTGGGCGTATGCATGGCTCATCTTAGGATTTATGGCATTGGCGCTTTATATGAATTGGGGCAGTCGCGTCCAGCATCGTTTACGCTTTCGCAAACCAGATGATACGCTATTAATCGTTAGCGCTCGTCAAAACAGTACTGATAATCAAAGCAATGGCTCACAAGGAGGACAATCCTAATGAGCGCTTTATTCTCTAAGTCATCATCGTCTAATTCATCAAAGCCAAATTCGTCCAGCCCTAAGCTAAAACTTGCGCCAAAACCGACCAATCTAAAAGTGCTGAGCCGTTACGTTAAACTAAACGCTTTGCTTGCTATCGTTGGCGCGGTCATAGGCTTGTGGGCATTGCAGCTGGTGTTTTCTTATTTATCTGAGCTAGATTCGCTAGATGATAGCTATACGATGGGTGAGGCAATTAAATATATCTTTTATCGCTCACCGTACTTTTTAGAGCAATTTATCCCGACTGGAGCGTTACTTGGGGCGGTTGTTGGTTTGGGCTTACTGGCCAATAAAAGCGAGCTGGTCGTTATGCGCGCCGCTGGTGTTAGTGTTTATCGTATCGTCGGTTGGGTGTTGCAGCCAGCTTTGATTTTTGTGATATTAGCATTGGCGATTAATCAGTTTGTACTGCCGCATTCGAATCAATTGGCGCAAGAGATTAACGATGAAGACAACAGCTCGCTTGTTACCTCGGTACGCGGTTATTGGACGGTACAGCCACGCTTTGAGAGGGCAAAAGACGGTAGTGCCAATCCGGACGGCAGCGATATTTTATATATCGATTATGCCGATGTGAAAGGTAATATTGGCGAGGTCAAACGCTGGCATTTGGACAATAATGGCAATCTGCAAACGGCCATTCATGCCGAGGGCGGAAAGTATATCGGCCGCGAGGCGATAGATACCGATAGCAGCAAACCTAGCGAGCAATATCGCTATGAGTGGCAGCTGAATAATATGACCAAGCTAATGATTAGTCAGGGTTTTGAGAGTAGCCAAGCTATCGCACCGACAGATACCTTGAGTTTGCCTTTTGCGCCTGAATCGGTGTATTTACTCACTCGTAAAGCCGAAGATTTGTCATTGACTCAATTATATGAGCATCGCCAATTTATGCGCCAGCAAGGCACGCGCTCGTTAAGTCATGAGCTGGCCTTTTGGCAAAAGCTGCTGTCACCATTATCGATTTTATCGTTGGTGATTGTTGCTTGCTCATTCGTCTTTGGCTCATTGCGCACCCATAGCTTGGGCTTACGTATCGTCGTGGCATTGCTATTTGGTTTGCTGTTTAGTTACGTGCAAGACTTGGTTGGTTTTGTCTCACTGGCGACTGGATTTTCGCCATTATTAATGGTGCTATTACCGATTATTGCCAGTGCGATTTTGGGCGGGTATTTGTTAAAGCGTCAGATGTAACCTCAAGCAAGAGGATAAAAAACAAAAATCCCGCTAAAACATTATCGTGTTAGCGGGATTTTTTTGCTCAGATTTTAAGTTGCTTAAGCTTAATCTTTGGTCGCCATAGTAATGGTATAAGTTTTACCTTGTTTAACCTTTTCACTATTACCAAATACTTCGGTAAATGAGCGTTTCATAAACTGACGTAAGCCATTAATGGTCACCACATAAAAACGCCCACCTTGACGCATGCGCGCATAAGCATCGAGGAAATATAGATAATGCTGCTCTTTGCCTACTTTAGCGGGTAAGTTCGACATCACAAGGCTAAAGTCTTTGTCTTTTGCCACATGATTAAAACCGTTTGATAAATGCACATCGACATTTTTCAGACCGTTTTTCTCGCAATTCAAGCGCGCATATTCTATCGCCATAAAGTCTTTATCAATCAAGGTATGCAGACCATTCGGACATTCACGCGCTGCTGTCATGCCAAGCACGCCATAACCACAGCCCAAATCTATCGAGTCATCATCCGCTTGAAAATCCACATAATCGAGCAGCATCAGGCTACCATCGTCAAGCTTTTGCGGTGAAAAAATTCCCCACGTGGTCGCAAAATCAAACGGCTTACCCAGCACATCTTGGCGAAAATGAATGTCTTCACGCCAGTGTTCAGCGCTTTTTAATAGGTCAGCAGGGGGTCTATGGCTCATAGGAATCTCAGATATTGGATAAAAAAAGGTTAGTAGGCTATAGAATAAAACAGCGCGTACTTTATTGAGGCTATTGTAACGACAAAAGAGCAGGTTTGCAGCTATGGATTGATTTAAAATCTCTCGCAGTTAAAGATAAAGATGGTCATTCTTGCTAAACTTAAATTCGATTTGGCTAACTATAAAGTATTTTATGACAGACATTATATTTACATCTAAAATTAATTTTTGGATTGGATTTATGCTCTGGGGCGGTAGCTTTATGATGATTGCCATTCCATTTTGGCAATGGAAGAAAAGTGAAAATGGTTCGTTCGCCAAAACTATTTTTTTGGCATTTATTTTTCTACCTTTTATAGCATTAATGCTTATGCCGTTTTTTGGTACGAAATATACGTTATCAGACGGTCAGCTTCTTATAAATAATGGTTTTTCTACGCAGCGTATTGAGCTTACAGACATTACTTATATTGCTCCAACTCGAAATATGATTTCTGCGCCAGCTCTGTCATTAGATAGACTTGAGGTAGAGTATAAAGATAAAAAGGTATTGATATCACCAAAGGACAAACGTCTATTTTGCCAAGAAATACGAGCGCGTAATCCTAATATAGTGATAGTGAAGTAAGGTACGCATATTTAATCTAACCGCGCGGATGATGCTCGGCATGCAATTGCTGCAATCTCGCTGTCGCCACATGGGTATAAATTTGCGTGGTGGATAGGTCGCTATGCCCAAGCAACAACTGCACGCTACGAAGATCCGCACCATGGTTGAGCAAATGAGTAGCGAAAGCATGACGTAACGTATGCGGCGATAGCTCTTTATCAATACTAGCAACTTTGGCGTATTTTTTGATGAGATACCAAAAGTTCTGCCGTGTCATATAGCCGCCTTGCGCGGTCAAAAATACCGCTTGGCAATTACCCGATTTCAAATGCGCAATCAAATCGCCACGTCCGTGAGACAGATAATCTTCCAGCGCCTCTGCTGCATATTCGCCGAGTGGCACCAGTCGGGTTTTATTGCCTTTACCAGTGATTTGTAGCCAGCCAGCGTTTAAATTCACTTGCTCCAAGGATAGATTAATCAGCTCGCTCACACGCAGACCGCAGGCATAGAGTACCTCTAACATGGCTTTATCACGAAGACCAAGCGCCGTACTGGTATCAGGCGCCGTAAGAAGATTGTCAACGTCTGTTTCGCTTAAATCCTTTGGTAAGGGACGACCCAATTTGGGGCTTTTGATACGTTCGCACGGATTGTCTTCACGTAGGTTACTGGCAATCATCCAAAGGTAGAACTGACGCAAGCTTGAGAGCATTCGTGCTTGCGAACGTGGCGTTTTGCCCTCGATAGTGAGGGTTGATAAGCAGTGCAACACATCGTCTGGCTGCCATTTTGTCAGAGCAATAGGATTGGTCAACTCGCAGGAACGCAGATCGCGGACATAAGCGTTTCGCGTCCGCGTTGCCAAACCCCGCGCCAGCATCGCTTGACGAAACTCCGTGATATAATTCGGCTCGCCATCAACGGCAAGTGCTTTTGGCTGGCGCTGTTGAACGGCGCGGTCACGGCTCATAGATTGATTCTCAGCAAGGGACTAAACATAAGAAACTAAGCATAAGAGACTAGGCACTTTTTTTCTTAACCAAATACCGATAAAGCGTGGCACTGGTTGGCGCGTCATCATCGCTAGCAACTGTAATTTCATCGGGATCAACGTCTAAGTTTACATTTTCAGCAAGCGTTTCTTGCTGAACAAGTTCATGCCCCAAATGACGACAAAAATTAGGAATGTCGCGAGTCGTCGCAGGATCAGTAGCGAGGATTTCAATTATCTCACCAGCCTCTGCTTTACGGATGGTTCGATGCAGCATCATAACGGGTTCGGGACAAATCAGCCCTTGGGTATCTAAGTGATGATTGATGGTCGTTTGCATGGTAAAAGTAGTCATAATAATCGTTTAAATTAATGAAGAAAGGGTGAAGTTTTTTTTATGTTTAAGATCTTTAGAAGCGTTTTTTAGATTTCTTCAACAATTTCGGCTTCTTTTTCAGCCGCCAAAAAGTTAAAAAAGCGCTTAAAACTTACTTTAAATAAAAATGCCACGCCAAGCCAACAGGCCAATCCTAACCAAGCGGTATCGGCAAATAACAAGCCACCAACCAATATGATAGTAGATACACCAATACTCATGGCTATCATCGACGGCTGATTTAAGCGATAGCGATAAATCACCAACGCATCATAAATCGTAATAGGAATGGTCAGCGCTACTAGGGCATACGGCAAGTTATAGAAAAGTTGATAAAGCAGTTGATTGTCATGGAAAGCTTTGATACTGGCAATGGTACCAAAGACCATAAAAGCTATAATCGCGGCATAAATAAGATATACCGCTATCTGGTTTACCTGCTGAGCGCCTTTAATACGCGCAATCGCTAGCGGTGCAAAGCCACGCTGCGAGCTATTTTGCAAAGATTGGTCTGAGACAATGGTCATATTAATCAGTCATATATTCGTTTAGATGATGTAGCAAAGATAGGCAGTATATTACTAATAGACTTGTTGTTATATTAGTCCGCTTTAATCGCATCGATGGCAAGACTGCTACTCGGATCAGCAAAGTAGGTCGACATCAAGATACAGGCCGAAATATCATCAATTGGGTCACGCTCGTTTTGAATCCAGCCATTCTCCCAAGCGATTTCGCGTGCTGCCACTGAGGTTAGGCGTTCATCGCAGAGAGACACAGTGACGGGCAAATGCTGCTCCATAACTCTATGCGCCAAGCGGCGAGCAAATTTGTGCGCCCGTTTGGACAGCATTGAGCTGCTTCCATCCATATTAAGTGGTAATCCGACCACCACTTTTGCCACGCCCCAAACCTTGATAATGCCAAGTAGGTTGTCCCAATCAGGCTGACCATTATTCATCGCCAAGATATCGAAGGCGCGCGCCGTCTCGGTAATAGAATTGCCTAGTGCCATACCCATCTTTTTAACCCCATAATCTAAGGCTAAGATGAGGTGCGGCTTAATAGTTGGTTCAGTCGTGCTATCAGTATTGATAACATCTGCACTATCCGTTGTAAGAATACTATCTACCATAATCAGCAATGTTTCCTATTTTTGTATTTATTGGGCAAATGCTGCTAAGTTTATAACATTGAACATATGACACTAAGCATGACCAATATCGCTGCTTAAATAATCAAAATTAACGCCAATTTTATCAGCAGCGATTTGCCAACGCTCTGCAAACGGCGTATCAAACAATAAATTTAGATCCGCAGGACAGACGAGCCAGTCGCCACTAGAAAGCTCTTGATCAAGCTGCTTTTTACCCCAGCTAGCATGACCTAAACATAGCTGATAGTGCCCAACGCCTTGACCGGCGGCGATGCGTTTGAGGATATCTTGACTGGTGGTAATACAGACGTTTTCTGATATTGCAAAGGACGACGCCCATTCTGGCTGTCCCGTATGCAGGACAAAGCCAATCTCTGGGTACATAGGGCCACCCTCTAATGCCACATCTTCCATCACTTGCGGATCGGTCACTTCGATACTAAGATCTTCTAGTAATTTTCCCACGCGAGCTTGTTCTATTGGACGATTGATCATGAGGCCAAGCGCGCCATGCTTATCATGACGACAGATATAAATCAACGCCTGCTCAAACCTTGGGTCCGACAGCTCGGGCGCGGCAATTAAGAAGTGATGGGTCAAATTGACTTTAGACATAGAAACAAACGCAACCTAATATTAAATATAAAATAACTGAGATGATAGACCACTATATGGCGATAATGAGTAAAAAATCAACTAAAGCAAATATTTAGCGATGATTTGATAAGAACGCTATACTGTACTGTCGCTAGTCAATTATTTGTTCGTCATTTAATCCCAGCCATTCGATAACAGTCATTCAATCGCCTTTATTTAACATCGGTTAATAAACTACGAGCATGGTCACGAGTGACATCAGTGATGGTTACACCACCTGACATGCGTGCCAGTTCGTCGACTTGCGCGCTATCGGTCAGTATTAACAATTCGCTTTCGGTTTGTTCGTCATGATGCTTTTGCACCAAGATATGCTGATGCGCTTGCGCCGCGACTTGCGCCTGGTGAGTAATAGCAAGCAGTTGCTGCGTCTGCCCAAGCGAGCGTAATAGCTCGCCAACCACTTGTGCTGTGCCGCCACTGATACCGACATCGACTTCATCAAAGACCAGCATTGGCTTGGCGGCATTGTTATCGGCATTGGTCGCTTGCAGAACTTGCATCACCAGTGCCATCCGCGACAGCTCACCTCCTGAGGCAATCTTATGCAGCGGTTGCATTGGCATTCCGACGTTGGCACTAAACAACAAATCGATATCAAAGCAACCTTGCCCATTATACTGACTAGGATCTGCTTTTTTGGTAAAGACAAACTCGCAGCGTGCATTTGGCAGGGCAAGCGGTTGTAACTGCTTAATCAGCTGACTACTGACCTTTGGCGCAGCTCTCACGCGTTCTTTGTTGAGCTGAGTCGCGAGCGCAAGATAATCTTGCCATGCTTGTTCAATTTGCGCCGCCATGGCATCGCTACTTGGCTCGTTTTCTAATTGTTCTAATTGTGCTTGCCACTGTTTTGCTTCATCAATCAAGTCGTTAGCTGGCAAGCCATGCTTACGTGACAAGCGGTGACCAAGACTGATTAAGCTATCAAGTGTTTGCAAGCGCTCAGGGTCGGGCAATTGCTGCTCAGCATAATCTGATAGTAAGCCCGTGACCTCAGTGATTTGCTGCTGTGCTAAATGTAGCTGTTCGGACGCCTGCTCAAAGGTGTGGCTAACACTCATTTGGTTATCACAAAGCTTAATTGCTTGACCGAGCAAGGTCATGACATCTGGCTCATCGTTATCATTATCAAGTAGATGCAAGCCATGACTGGCTTCCGTCATAAGTGCTTCAATATTGGATAACTCTTCGTGTTCCGCTTCGACCTCGGCATAATCAACGGCAAGTAGCGGGGCAATGTCGGAAAGCTGACTTTGTAATAGTTGAATACGGTCTTGGCGCTGGGCTTCACGGCTTGCGATATCATCAGCGCAGCGTTTAAGCTGCTGATAAGCTTGATAACTGCTGGCTGTTTGCGCCGCAAGTGGTGTAATTTGTGCCATCTCATCGAGCCACTGCACCACAAATTGCGGTTTGAGCAATGCTTGCTGGGCGTGCTGACTATGAATATTAACCAGTAACGCCCCCAGACTTTTTAATTCCGCCAAGCTGACCGGCGACCCATTTAACCATGCTTTTGAGCGCCCAGTATTGCTGAGTTGACGGCGAATCAGGACCTCAGGTTCCTCTAAAGGTCGATCGTTTTTAGCAAACCACTCTGCGACGACGCTATTATTTTCCACATCGAACTGTGCATAAATATCAGCATGCGAAGCGCCATGCCTGACCATGGCACTATCGGCGCGCTCGCCTGCACATAAAGCCAGCGCATCTAATAATAATGACTTACCAGCACCCGTCTCGCCGGTGATGACATTGAAGCCTTCAGCCATACTCAACTCGTGCTGAGCAATCAATGCAAACTGATATAAAGTTAATGATATGAGCATCAACGCCTCTCATGGCAGACAATAAGTGTCAGCAATTGTACTGATTATTCACGTCTACGATAGGATAAATAAGGGAATAAACGGCTTTGGTTAATGGAACCAATGAGATAAAAATGATTGGTAAATATTATGGTGGCAAAAAGCCCTAAATACAAATTTTAAAGGTAATGAAAGTTGGCCGCTGTAACAAACTTTATAGATATAATGTGGTAGCATAATCTAACATAATGATAAACGCTCACCATCAAATTTTCATGAAACCTACTATGTATGCTATTTCTAACATGAGATAACAGTTAAGTCTGTGGTAGACAGAGTAAGCGTTTCGTCATTATTTTGGACAGTGTAAGGCCTATTCAACTCTCTATTTAGTTAACAGATATAGCGAGCCAAATATAGAGTGAATCGTTAAAAATATGTAATAGGACTGTCATTTATGCAGTGAGTGATTTTTCTATTTAGTTTTTCAATTCGGCCTTTTAGTTTGGCAATAATTATTTGATAAGGAAGCCACTATGACAGCGGCGCAATTTACCAATGTAACAGTCAATGCTCAAGCCACGATATCCTACGATGGTCGTTGCTCAAGCCATATCATTATGTTTGAGGACGGTCGTCATAAAACGCTAGGGGTGATCTTACCTTGTGATAATTTGGTCGAGCACTATCACTTTAGCACCAACACTTCCGAGCGTATCGAAATCATCAGTGGCGAGTGTGAGGTCAAAATAAACGGTGAGGAGGAATTTAGCTACTACCGCGCAGGACAGTCATTCGTGGTCGAAGGCAATAGTGGCTTTAATTTACGGACAGAAGAAATCGTGCAGTATATCTGTCACTTAGAGGGCTAAGCCTGATAAAAAATCGCCGCATTAAAGGCGTGAAAAATAGTTTAATACATCTTTAGATAAACATTCAAAAAGAAATAAATCTTGCGATAAGGTTTATTTCTTTTTTTGTTTTGTTTTGTTTTATTTTTAATAATAATATTTCGTGTAGCTACGCTTAAATTGCTACAATTATCGCTATATTTCTTTTTTTCTATCGCCGCGCGCGATACTCACTTTTATATTGTAGATTCCCTATGGCAAAACCCAGCTATTTTTATGGTATTCACGCGATTGAAGCCTTACTCGAACACCGTCCGCTTGATGGACTCAGTTTATTTGTCCAGCAGGGACGTGAGAGCGATAGCCACGTACAAGCGATTATGGCGCAAGCACGTGATAATGGTATTAGTATTCAACCGACACAAAAAGACAAGCTTACTCAGCTGTGCGGCAGCCCGCAGCATCAAGGCCTAGTGCTTAATGCGCGCCCGTTAGGTTTTGCTGACGAAGGTTTATTAGATACCATTGCTAAGCGTGAGCAGTGCTTATTATTGGTGCTTGATCAAATTACCGACGCGCATAACTTTGGTGCGTGTTTACGTACCGCCGTGGCAATGGGTGTCGATGCGGTCATTTGTCCAAAACACCACGCGGCAAGCCTGACGCCAACCGTTGCAAAAGTATCGGTTGGGGCGGCGGAGATGATGCCGATTGTGAGCGTAACCAATCTTGCTCGAACGCTAGAAAAAATTAAAAACGCCGGCGTGTTTGTGTTTGGCACCGCGTTAAATGCAGATGCTAAGCCTATTCATGCCGCTGATATGACGGGTAAAACCGCGATTATTATGGGATCTGAGGGTGAAGGCATGCGTCGCCTAACGATGGAGAGCTGCGATGAGCTGGTTTATATTCCAATGTCAGGCAACGAGCATGGTAATTTACAAAGCTTAAATGTGAGTGTGGCGACCGGTATGGCGCTCTATGAGATTAATCGGCAGCGAACTTTAGCTGTTGGGCAAGCGTAAGATAGTTTTGATGTAACGGCTCAAGCTGTAAATATAACGCCGCAAGATCGCTTTCGTTGAGCACCACATCATCTGCATGACGATTACGCTCTTCGCGGCTGAGCTGATTAATCATAATGGCTTTTATCTTTTGCACGCTTTGCTCATCACGCCGAGAGGCGCGCGCAAGCTGGGTTTCCTCAGTGGCATCCATGACCAATATACGCTGGCATAAATTGGCAAGCCCCGCTTCTGCGGCTTCGATTAGCAAGGGCGCTGATAGCACCACATAAGGCGACGTACTTGCTGCTAATTGCAGTTTTGCAGCTTCACGTATCGCTGGATGGGTGATCGCTTCAAGTTCAATCAAGGCTTCAGGATAGGTAAAAACATGGGTACGCACAGCGGCACGATCCATTTCACCATCAGCATTTAACACCCAATCACCAAATTTTCTTTTGATTTTACGTAAAGTGGCGCTGCCTTTAGCGACCACTTCATGAGCAATCACATCCGCATCAATAATATCAATCCCTTGCTGCGCGAACCAATCGCTTGCCGCCGACTTGCCACTGCCGATGCCGCCAGTCAAGCCGACGACCAAAGTCTTGCTTTTGGTTTGGGGCGATTGTGGCTGATAGGAATAAGATGAAGATGAGGCATAATTTGACATAGTAATGACTTATTTAACCGATAGAAGAGGGTGGCTAGAATATACCAATAGGCTATTCTAGCAGGTTAAAGAGCATTTTTGAGAAATTGCGTGTCTACCTGCATAAGTAAGGCTAATTATGCATACATCCCCAGATACCAATTAACGATATCTGGGCCATATAGTAAAGCGATGATACCGGCAATCGCGATATAAGGACCAAAGGCAAAAGGACGGCTTTCACCTTGTTTTTTCATTAAAATAAGTCCGACGATGGAACCAAGTAGTGACGATAGTAAGATAATTAACGGCAACATCATAGGGCCAAGCCAAGCGCCCAATACGGCTAGTAATTTAAAATCGCCTTGTCCCATGCCGTGTTTTTTCGTAATGAGATAAAAGATTTTTACCACCACCCACAAAGATAAAAAACCAAGTAAAAGTCCCCAGATTGACTGAGTGGGTGAGACAAACCAGCTTTGTGAATTAACGGCCAATCCTAAGCCCGCTAATGGAAAGGTTAGGCGATCTGGCAGTAGCTGAGTATCAAAGTCTATTCCTGTTAGTGCAACAAGGGTCCACACTAGGACTAGTGCTGATAATCCAGCTGCACTCACGCCAAATTTATATATGACCAAGACAGATAATAATGCTGTCACCAGCTCAACGACTGGATAACGTAGACCAATAGCAGCTTTACAATCGGAGCAACGACCGCGCAGTACTAGCCAGCTTATTAAAGGAATATTTTCATACCATTTTATTTTGTGAGCACAATGAGGACAGCGCGAAGCAGGGCTGCTTAAAGTAATCGGGGTATCGTTAGCGACGATATTGGCAAGCGGGATAGTATGCTCACGTCGCATGTCTGCTTGCTCAACCACGAACTGAATACATTCTTGCCGCCACGCCGCTACCATCATAAGCGGTGTCCGATGAATTACCACATTTAAAAAGCTGCCGACACAGAGGCCAAGTAGACCAAAAACAATTAAAGCGAGTGTTATATTTTCTTGTAATAGCTGAATAAATTGCATGAAATCGTTTTCCTTACAGTGGCTGTTAGCCTACCACTGAGCCCATTTGGAAGATTGGCAGATACATAGCAATCACTAGGCCGCCGACCAATACACCAAGCACTGCCATAATCAGTGGTTCCATTAGACTTGTTAATCCATCAACAGCGTTATCGACTTCATTTTCGTAATAGACGGCAACTTTATCGAGCATTTCCTCTAAACTACCTGATTCTTCCCCGATACCAACCATTTGAATCGCCATACTAGGAAATAAGTTGGTTGAGCGAATCGAAAATTGCAATTGCTGACCGGTGGAGACATCGTTTTTTATTTGCTGAATGGCGTTATAAAAGACTACGTTATTTGCAGCCCCAGCAGTAGAATCCAACGCGTCGATAAGCGGTACACCAGCAGCAAAGGTGGTCGATAATGTGCGCGCAAAGCGAGCGATGACCGCTTGATAAGCGATGTTGCCAAATATGGGCGCTTTTAATACCGCACGGTCTAGGAAATCACGAAACTTCTTAGAGCGTTTTTTGGCTTCTGAAAAGCCGATAACAGCACCGCCAATCAGCACAATTAAGATAAACCACCAGGACTGCATCCATTCCGACATGCCTACCACCATTTGGGTAAAAGCAGGTAATTCGGCACCAAAAGAGCTGAATAAGTCGGCAAAAACTGGAACAACTTTAACTAGTAGAATAATAGTGACGATAATGGCAACGACAATAACGGCGATAGGATATTTCATCGCCTTTTTAATTTTGGCTTTTAACAGCTCACTTTTTTCTCTATAGGTTGCAACGCGCTCTAGCATCGTTTCTAACGAACCGGACTGTTCACCAGAATCAACAAGCGAGCAAAAAAGATCGTCAAAATAGCGCGGATGTTTACGCAATGCCGAAGCAAAAGTGCCGCCCGCTTCGATATCCGCTTTTATTTGCAAGACCAAGTCTTTCATACTGGGGTTATCAAGAGAGTCAGCAACAATCTCAAAAGATTGGGTTAACGGCACGCCGGCTTTCATCATAGTTGCCAATTGACGCGCAAAGATAGCAATATCAATCGGTTTGATAGACTTTTTAAAGGTATAAAGTGGCTTCGGTTTTTTCTTGATACCTTTAACAGTGATACCTTGTTTGCGCAAAGTCGCTTTTGCCAGCTCCAAACTACGGCTAGTCGTTTCACCTTTAACTTTTTGTCCGCGCCGGTTTACCCCATCATAGACAAAATCTAATAGCATGTCGGTTTTAGCTTTTGCCATGTTACTACCCTCACAATTTTACCTAATAGAGATACTGCAAACCTATAAAAGCAGGCCAAATTTATCGCTTAGCACTGACCTACTTTATTTTAGCGTAAAAAACCAGTATATATCTGTTTTATATTCAAGTATATCTGTTAGTTAACATTGCTGGTTTATAAAAGTATAAGAGTAAAATTATAAAGAATTCATTTATATTTCCTGATAACAACTATTCAGAGGTGACGCGCATCATCTCTTGGATACTGGTCACCCCTTGTAACACCTTTATAATGCCAGAGCGGCGTAAGTCTCTAAAGCCGTTTTTTAGCGCCGCATCTTTGATGTCAATGGCGTTGCCATCTTCCATGATAATACGTGAAATATCGGGGCTGACTTTCATCACTTCATAAATACCAACACGACCCTTATACCCTTCACGGCATTCGTTACAGCCGACTGGTTCATAAATAATATTTTCTGGATTGTCTAAATCCGCATCGGTAAAGCCAAGCTCAAGTAGGCTTTGCCGCGGGATATTGATCGGCTTTTTACAGGTTTTGCATAAACGCCGAGCTAGTCGTTGAGCGATAACTAGGTTTACTGACGTTGCAATATTAAAGGACGCTACGCCCATATTACGCAGACGCGTTAAGGTTTCAGGAGCTGAGTTGGTGTGTAGGGTAGATAGCACCATGTGTCCGGTTTGTGCAGCTTTGATAGCAATTTCGGCGGTTTCAAGGTCACGAATTTCACCGACCATAACGATATCAGGATCTTGACGTAAGAATGATTTGAGCGCATTGGCAAAGGTTAGACCGACTTTCGGATTGACGTTGACCTGATTGATGCCTTCGAGGTTAATTTCAACGGGGTCTTCGGCCGTTGAGATATTGGTCTCGCCGGTATTTAAAATGTTGATTCCCGTATAAAGAGAAACGGTTTTACCAGAACCAGTTGGACCAGTAATCAATAGCATACCTTGCGGCTTATGTAACGCTTCCAAAAACATGTCTTTTTGATCAGGTTCATAGCCCAACGCTTCAATACCAAGCATAGCTGATGAAGGATCTAAAATACGTAAAACCAGCTTTTCCCCGAATAAGGTTGGCAAACAGCTTACCCGAAAATCGATGGCCTTATCTTTAGATATTTTAAGCTTAATACGGCCATCTTGTGGGGCACGGCGTTCAGAGATATCCATTTGTGACATGACTTTTAGGCGCGCTGCAATTTTTCCCGCAAGCTGCACGGGTGGGTTTGCTATCTTTTGCATCACACCATCAACTCGAAAGCGTACTCTATAGCTTTTTTCATAAGGTTCAAAATGTAAGTCGGAAGCCCCCATACGAATGGCATCTACCAACATCTTATTAACAAATTTTACGACGGGTGCTTCTTCAATACTTTCACTAGATTTGGCTTCACCTTTCTCGTCTTCACTTTCATTAAATCCTACATTTAAGTCACTATCAGAAAAGCTATCGAAATTCTGCATGGTATCAGCATACAGATTTTCGATACGCCTTTTAAGCTTATCTTCTTCAACGACGACCGTTTCAACAGACAGTCGTGAGTTAAAGGCTATCGCATCGATGGCATCGATTCGGGTAGGATCGCTTAAGGCTACAAATAAGCGTTGTCCGCGCTTAAAGAGTGGCAAGGCATTAAACTTACGGATGACTTTCTCATCGACCAAGTCTTTTGGAATGACATCTGAGCTTAGTGCGTCGAGATCAAACAAAGGATCACCGAAGGCTTGTGACAACATCTGCGCCACTTGATAAGCGTTGGCCAGTTTATTGTCAACTAAATAAGACACCAATCCTATTTGTTGCTGTTGAGATTCCGTTTGCGCGGTTTTCATATGCGCTTCGCTCACAATACCTTCGCTAATCAATTGCTGCACTAAACCGCCGTATTTACTGGCTGTGATAGACATTAAGACCTCTCTATACTTGATATCAAATGGGCTGTATTTTTACCAAAACCAAAGCACCTACTATATATACTGCCAGTAGCTTATTTATAATCAGCATATTGATTATAAATATTTATTCTAAAAACAAATGATCGATTGCTTTGGTTTTATTTTCTATAGATAGAATGATATAGGAATCTTTTTAAGTTAAAAGAATTTATATAGAGTATAAGATGGTTAATCTACAAAAAACGTTGATTTTATAAGTCAGTTTGACAAAATATCATGCAAATTCAGTTCCAACTCTGAGTGCCTCATACTATAGCAATGGGCTATAGCACTTGTGAAATATTTGTTATACTTGCGCGCATATGAGCCATATTGGCAGCAATACAAAAGACAAGGTATATAGGTATGCAAGCTTGGGTAATTGGAAACTGGAAACAAAATCCAGCAACGAGACATGACGTCAACGCGCTACTAGATGACTTATTATTTGCCATTAATGAAAAGGAGCACGCTGATGCCACTAGCTGTCAATTAATGGTTGCACCAAGCTGTATTCATATCGCTGCTGTTAATGACCGTCTAAGGAATAGCTCAGTATTTTGTGCTGCTCAAGATATCAGTGCGCATAGTGCCAGCACAGGCGCTTACACTGGAGATTGTTCAGCACAGCAAATTGTTGATGCGGGCGCAGCATGGACGATATTGGGTCACTCTGAACGCCGCCAGTACCATCAAGAATCTCATGGCTGCTTATTGCAAAAAATGACTCACGCTCTCACGCAAAACTTAGGCGTGGTATTTTGTATTGGCGAAACCCAAGTACAGTACGATGCCAAAGAAACGCTTGCAGTCATTGATGCGCAATTATCGGTTATCAAAGTTTTACTTGCGCAAAACCCCGAATTTATCGCAGGTTTGTCAGAGCGTTTAATCATCGCTTATGAGCCAGTTTGGGCTATTGGAACGGGGAAAGTACCAACCGTCGCAGAGGTGAGTACGACGCATCGGCACATTAAGCAAACGCTGGCAGGTTTTAATGAGACATTAGATAACATGACCGTTCTATATGGTGGTAGTGTCAATGTCGACAATGCCGATATTTTTGCTGCAGACGCTATGATTGATGGCGCATTGGTTGGTGGCGCATCATTAAAAGCAGAAAGCTTTTTGGCGATTGCTATGGCTTTTAGTCGTACTACAGCTTAGTCGAGCCCAGAAAAATCGCTATTTAATCCATACTGAACAATGACTTTGCTCAAAAAATGTATTTATCAGTTGGTAAAAGTGGCTTTAATAGTGCCCTTGCAATCGTGTACAATGCGCCTTATTTATATAACCGATTAGGTGTCAATCTTTAAACACCAAATATTCACACTATTTAATCTTACGATTTATTTTACGTTATCAGTCGTCATTACGCGGCAAAAGAGGCCACCATGTTTACGTTTATATTAGCCCTGCACATTATCGTGGCGATTGCCATGATTGGCTTGATTTTGATACAGCATGGTAAAGGGGCAGACGCCGGAGCTTCTTTCGGTGCGGGTTCATCGGGCACCGTATTTGGCGCCGCCGGCACTGCAAACTTTTTGACGCGCGCCACTGCGGTATTAACGGTGATATTTTTTATCACCAGTATGACGCTTGCTGTGCATGCACGCAAACAAGCTGAAGATCAGTTCCGTTTAGATGCGCCAGTATCAGCGCCACAAACACCGCGCCCATTGACGCAAAATCCTCAATAGCTATGTTTGCGTTAAAGTCTGTCTTAATTTTTTGACAGATAATTTTAACCGTTATCTTTTAATGCAAGCAGTACTTGCTATTTTAAGACGTTAGATTTACAATGCTTCTCTGTTTTTAGCCGCCTTTAACTTTCGTTGCCTTCCTTATGCATCGGTTATAAAGGGTTAAAGCTGAAAAACAGAACAGTAAGAAAAACGCGATTGTGGTGGAATTGGTAGACACGCCATCTTGAGGGGGTGGTGGCGCAAGCTGTGGGGGTTCAAGTCCCCCCAATCGCACCAAGCTTTATGAGTATGATGTTTTACTTGAACGTTGTTGTACTCAAACATTATAGAAAGCAGGGTTCATCGTCATTAATGCTTAATTTGATTATTATCTAAAATAAGTATTGACAGTCCCCTAAAACCTCTCTATAATGTGCGTTCTAGATTGATGCGGGGTGGAGCAGTCTGGTAGCTCGTCGGGCTCATAACCCGAAGGTCGTTGGTTCAAATCCAGCCCCCGCTACCACTTTTTATACTGATGTTTTGTACACTAAATTTGTCAGTAACGATTAGCCCACCATTATGTTTGTGGGTTTTTTTGTATCTGATGGTCGGTGTTATCGCGATATCTGTCCTACTTATGCTAAGCTCTATCTCTATAGAGTACGATGCTATTCGTTATCCATCGTCATTCGCCGCGATGCTTGTTAAGCGCACTATCCTTTACTTCTCATACCTTTATCGATAGTTCTGCTTTGTACATAATAAAAGCATTGTCTGGTTGAGCTTGATGTTTTCTAGGCTCATCCTTATATAAAAGCACGAGTCATGAAACGCCTAGCATATATAGTCAAGGTTTTACGCTTTAAGAATAGAATAATGAGCATGGCTAAAGCAATGTTTTTGTCTGTATAAGACAATGATTAACAAAGCGCTCTTAATAAATTTTGAACACATAGATGTTCGATGCATAAAATTAAAAACACTTCACTCGGTACGAACGAGAAGTGAATAGGAAAAGATAAATAGATTATGAAGCTTTCGACAAAAGTTACAGAACTGACCAATATTATTGCCCCTGCGGTAGCGGCTTGTGATGTGGCGCTTTGGGGTATTGAGTTCGCGCCTCAAGGTCGTCGCTCGTTATTGCGCATTTATATCGAGGCGCTGCCAGAAGACCAAGCTCAAGATAAGCAAGTAACGATTGAGGACTGTGCGGCGGTGAATCATCAGGTGAGCGGTATTCTTGAGGTTCATGACCCTATTGCGGGCGAATATATTTTAGAAGTATCGTCACCAGGTTTTGACCGGGCATTCTTCTCAGATGAGCAGATGCATGACTATGTTGGTCAGACCGTCAGCTTGCGATTGATTCAAGCAATTGGCGAAGGTGATAAAAAGCGCCGCAAAGCAACAGGGATTTTAGATAGTATTGATGATACTTCTTTAAGACTGACCACCACCGATGGTGAGCAGTTTGAAATTGCATTAAGTAATATTGATAAAGCCAACTTAATTTATGAAGATGCCTAGTTTTAAAGATTAGCTTTAAAGATTAGCTTTAAAGATTAGCTTTAAAGATTAGCTTTAAAGATTGATTTTAAAGAGCAGTTTTAAAGAAAATACTTAGATTTAAAATAATTTTTCTTAAAATAGGTCCATTATAAATCCTTATTTTAATCTCCAAACAGCTTATGGCTGATGGTGAAAATATAATATCAACACACTAACGATAAAGTTTAAGTCAATTATAAAATGATAGGACAGGTATAGCATGAGTCGTGAAATCTTAACGGTAGTAGAAACTGTCAGTAATGAAAAGGGCTTAAATCCTGAAGACATCTTTGAAGCCATCGAAGATGCTTTGGTGGTATCCACGAAGAAAAAAGTCTATACCGATCAGCCAGAAGTAGCAGTGCGGGTAGCGATCGACCGTGCTACGGGCGATTACGATACCTATCGTTACTGGACAGTGGTAGCAGATGAAGACCATGAGATGCCTGCGTGTCAGCTTGCGATTACGGACCTTGATCAAGATGAGTGGTCAATTGGCGATGTTAAAGAAGAGCAGATTGAATCGATTGAATTTGGCCGTATTGCTGCGACGCAAGCCAAGCAAGTTATCATCCAAAAAATCCGCGAAGCGGAGCGCGCGCTTGTAGCCGACGCATTTGAGCCACGTATTGGCGAGATGATGTATGGCGAAGTCAAAAAACAAACGCGCGATGGTTATATCATTGATTTAGGTGACAACGCCGAGGGTTATTTGTCACGCGATCAGATGCTACCTCGTGAGCAATTACGTCCAAAATCGCGTATCAATGCTATTTTATATCATGTTAACCGTGAAAATCGCGGCGCACAGTTATTACTGTCACGTACGCACCCTGAAATGCTGTCAGCATTGATGCAGAAAGAAGTGCCTGAGATCGCAGAACAAATCATTGAAATTCGTAATGTCGCTCGCTTACCAGGTACGCGTGCTAAAATAGCGGTTAAAACCAACGATCATCGTATTGATCCAGTTGGCGCCTGTATCGGTATGCGTGGTACGCGTATTCAAGCAGTTCAGCAAGAGCTTGATGGGGAGCGTATTGATGTGGTGGTTTGGTCAGATGATCCTGCCCAATTTATCATCAGTGCTTTAGAGCCAGCCGATGTGAGCAGTATCATTTTGGACGAAGACACTCAGACAGCAGATATTATTTTTAGCACCAATGATCAGTTGGCGCGTGCGATTGGTTCACAAGGCCAAAACGTCCGTTTAGCCTCTGAATTAACCGGCTATAAGCTGAATATGATGCTCGAAGAAGAGTATCAACAGCGTCAAGAAAACGAAAGCAAAGCCTTTATCGAATTATTTTACGAGCGCTTAGAAGTCGATAGAGACTTAGCACAAGCGCTTGTCGATATTGGTTTTACCAGTATTGAAGAAGTCGCTTATGTGCCTGTCGAAACATTCTACGATATCGAAGGTCTAGACGACGAAGCGATCGACATGATTCAAGAGCGTGCCAAAGAAGTGGTCATCGCCGATGAATTGGTCAAACAACAGAACATGAAAGAGCCAAGTCAGGAGCTACAAGACCTTGAAGGAATGACAGTCAGTTGGGCTTATAAAATGGCGCAAAAAGACATCATTACCGTCGATGACTTGGCAGAACAAGCCGTCTTCGATTTAGAAGATATCGAAGGTTTAGATAGTGAAACCGCAGGAAAACTCATCATGAAAGCTCGGGAATCTTGGTTCAATGAATAAGCGGTAACTGCATATCGCTGTCTTTTAGTGATATGCTATCGATAATAAAGTGCTGGTGTTTATTGAATACCAATATCAGCCTTAACCCAATCATTTGTAGCCAACAACTGAATTGAACATATAGCAAATAATAGACAGTAGGTGATAATAAATGGCAGATAAGACCGTCAAAGAACTGGCAGATATGGTAGGCAAAACCGCAAGTGCTGTAAAACAGCAACTGGTAGATGCTGGACTGCCTGCTCGCGCAGAGGATGACCTAGTCACCGAGCTTGAGCAAGAGAAGTTGGTGACGTATTTAAAGCAAAGTCATGGTCAGCAAGAAAAGCGTCGTATTAGCCTAAAATCTAAGACGACTAGTACCGCGCGCGTGACCGGCTCTTCAGGAAAGTCTAAGAGCGTCAATGTGGAAGTGCGTAAAAAGAAAGTATTTGAAAAGCCTGACCCAGCGAAAATGGCTGAAGAATTGGCAGCTCGCGAGCAAGCAATGATTGAAGCACAAGAGCGTGCTGCTAAAGAAGCCGAAGAGCGTGCTGCTACTAAGAAAAAATCGGAAGAACGTCAAGCAGCGACCTTAGCAGCGATGCGTGCAAGCTTGGGCTCGAGCAAAAAGTCAGACGATAAGAATGACGATATTTCAACCTCAGTGGTTGTAAAAAAAGGCGGTAAAGCGGCAGTAGAAGTTAAACCAAAAGAGCAGCCGAAGAAGAAAGTTGCAGCGACAAAACCAAAAATTGAAACTGCGGCTGAGCGTAAAGCTCGTGAAGCCCGTGAGAAAGAAGAATCTCGCCTACGCGAAATCGAAGCAGAAACACGCCGTGCCCAAGCGGAAGAAGCACAAAAACGCACGCTTGAGCAAATGCGGAAAATGGCGGGTCAATATACAGACCGTGAACCAGTTTCTGAAGTTCGTAAAGATGAGCCATTGGCAGAAGGTTTGGTTGGTGACGCTCTAGAAGAGTCGTTTGAAAAAGAACGCCGTGAAATAAAACGTGGTGCCAACAGCACAGGTACTCGCGGTCGTCGTCGTAAAAACCAAGACGAGCGTGAAATTAAAAACCGTAAAAACGGCCTACGTTCAACGCAAGCATCACAGCATAAGTTCGAAAAGCCGCTTGATAAAATCATTTATGATGTCGAAATCAGTGAACACATTACTGTTTCTGACCTTGCCCAGCGTATGGCAGTTAAAGCGCGTGAAGTGACTAAGCTGCTGATGAAAATGGGTGAGATTGCTCGCGAATCAGATACGATTGATCAAGCAACGGCAAGTTTAATCGTTGAAGAGATGGGTCATAATCCTGTTCCTGTTAGCGATACGAAAGTTGAAGATGATTTACAAGATGCCGTTGATGAGCGTAGCAGTAACGTGCAAACGCGACCACCAGTGGTTACTATCATGGGTCACGTTGATCATGGTAAAACCTCATTACTTGATAAAATCCGTGAAACGAAGGTTGCGACTGGCGAAGCGGGCGGTATTACTCAGCATATCGGTGCTTATCATGTTAAAACCGATCGTGGTGTTATTACCTTCCTTGATACCCCCGGTCACGCCGCCTTTAGTGCCATGCGTTCTCGCGGTGCACAAGCAACGGACATCGTTGTCCTGGTTGTAGCTGCCGATGACGGTATGATGCCACAAACTGAAGAAGCAATTGATCATGCACGTGCTGCTGGCACGCCATTGATTGTGGCCATCAACAAAATGGATAAGCCAAGTGCTGACCCAGATCGTGTGCTCAATGAATTGACGGCTAAAGAAGTGGTTTCAGAAGAGTGGGGTGGTGATACCCCAATGGCTCGCATCTCAGCCAAAACAGGCGATGGTATTGATGAGTTATTAGAGCTTATCAGCCTACAAGCCGAGCTAATGGAGCTAGAAGCGCCGTTAGATGGAGCAGCTCAAGGTGTGGTCATTGAATCAAGACTTGAAAAAGGTCGCGGTCCAGTTGTTAGTGTTCTGGTTAAAAAAGGTACCTTGAAACAAGGTGACTTAGTACTAGCAGGTGAGCACTACGGTAAAGTTCGTGCAATGACCGATGAAAACGGTCAACGAATCAAATCAGCGGGTCCTTCTATCCCGGTAGAGATTTTAGGTTTACCTGAAACCCCAGCTGCGGGTAGCGAGTTCTTAGTCTTAACCGACGAGAAAAAAGCCCGTGAAGTTGCAGATTTCAGAACGAACCGTGAGCGCGAGCGCCAGCTTGAACGTCAGAATGCCATGCGTCTAGAGAGCATGTTCGATCAGATGGAACAAGGCGATGTATCATTCTTGAACATTGTATTAAAAACCGATGTTCGTGGCTCGCTTGAAGCGTTGCTTGCGGCATTAAATGAACTGTCAACCGATGAAGTTAAGGTCAGAGTGATTAGCTCAGGCGTTGGTCCAATCTCTGAGTCAGATGTGACATTGGCTGAATCTAGTGAAGCAGTATTGCTCGGCTTTAACGTTCGTGCAGATGCAACCGCACGCCGTAAAGCAGATACTGCGAACATGGATATTCGCTACTATAGCGTCATCTATGGTTTGATTGATGATGTCAAGGCTGCTATGAGTGGAATGCTTGCGCCTGAACATCGTGAGAAAATCTTGGGTGTTGCAGAGGTTCGTGAGGTATTCCGTTCTAGTAAGTTTGGTGCTGCGGCCGGTTGTATGGTAGTCGAAGGTACGATTTATCGCAATAAACCTATCCGCGTACTGCGTGATGACCAAGTTATCTTTACGGGTCAGCTACAATCATTACGTCGCTATAAAGAAGACGTTAATGAAGTACGTACTGGAATGGAATGTGGTCTAGCCGTTCGTGGTTACGACGTCGAAGCAGGCGATAAAATCGAAGTATTCGAAATCCAAGAGTTCGCACGTACTATCTAAAGCAGTTGTTTGACAATTTTTAATACTCAGCTGTACTTAGGCCTAACAGGTACACCCTGCTAGGCCTTTTTTAGCAAATGCCAGTCCTAAAGCTTGTTACTGAGTGAACCTATTCATCAATAAAAAATAAACCGTATGACCAATAAGGTAATAATATGAACCAACGTTTACAACGCTTAGCTGATCAGATTCAGCGTGAGCTTGCTGTCCTTATCCGTGATGAAGTTAACGACCCGCGATTGACAGGTTTTGTCACTATCTCTAGTGTCAAAGTCAGCCCAGACTTAGGTTATGCTGACGTTTATGTCACTATTATGGAGCCTGAGCTTAACGATGTCATGACCAAATCTAGTCATGAAGACAGCATCAAAGTCCTCAACAAAGCTGCTGGCTTCTTGCGCACCGAACTAAGCCACAGCCTAAAAACGCGCACGACTCCGCGTTTGCGTTTTCACTATGATGAAGTCACCGCTCGTGGTAACTATATGATGGACCTTATTAATAAGGCAGTCACCAAAACTGAGCAAAACGAGTCTGATGAGCAAGAAATTAACGAGTAATAGCTATTATGTCGAACGCCTCTACTAAAGCCTCTATGCCAGCCGCTGCAAAAACACATAAAACGCCTAAGAAAATTAAAGTCTCGGGCGTAATCTTAGTGGATAAGCCACAAGGTATGACCTCGCAGCAGGTCGTGTCAAAGGTGAAATATCTGTTTAAATCCCCCAACCATGACAGTAAAAAAGCTGGTCATACGGGAACTCTTGATCCGATGGCGACAGGTTTATTACCTATTTGTTTGGGGGAAGCGACGAAGTTTAGCCATTATCAACTTGATGCCGATAAGACCTATCAAGCAACCATTCTTTTGGGTAGTCAAACCGATACGGGCGATGCTGATGGACAGATTGTTGCTGAGAAATTTATTCCACAGTTTGATAGTAAAATATTAGAAAACGTTGCGCAGCAGTTTTTGGGAGCGCAGCAGCAAATTCCGCCCATGTATTCTGCCCTAAAAAAGGACGGCAAAAAGCTGTATGAATATGCCCGCGCTGGCATAGAGATTGATCGTCCGTCAAGAGATATAATCGTCAAAGCGATAGATCTAAAAGCTATCGATGACCACAACATTCAATTGACTGTGACGTGTTCTAAAGGGACATACGTTCGCGTATTAGCTGAAGATATCGCTAAAGTACTCGGTACGCTAGGACATTTGACCGCTTTACGGCGCTTACAGGTTGGCGATTTTAGTGTTGATAGTGCTATTACTTTGACGGATTTAGAAGCATTGGCGTTCGATAAGCGACTGGCGCATTTATTAGCAGTTGATGCCTGTATTGCCCTTGACGCCGTTTTGGTATTGACGGCAGAACAGTGCGCCCGTGTTCACATGGGGCAGCGCTTAAATGTGTTTGAGCAATTAACTGAGGATTTGCGAAACTATATATCAACTGCTATCGAGCAGCAGCAAAATAGTGACGAGAATGGTGCAGCGCAACAAGCTATTGCCAGTGAGAAAGAGGCTAGAAAAGTCGCTCCACTTCATGAGATAGCCGTAGATGTTCGTCTAATAGATGAGCAAGGACAGTTTATTGGCTTAGGTGCGGTAAGTCTAAATGGCCGATTGCAGCCCAAAAAGCTGATTCAGTTGTGAGACTATCTACTAGAGCGCTTCTGTGTCCATAACCCAAGATAGTTAAAACTTACTAAGAGTTTACACTAATCACATATCATCACATTTTATTGCAGGTTTCTCCTATAGTGAAACCTGCTTTTTTTGTATCTTAGTTAAGTCAGCTAGGGAAAGCAGACAAGGATAAAAAACAAAGAAAGATAAAAGATAATAATAACAAGAAAATAATATAAATTATAAAACTTAAGGATGCGTTAGATAAATAATGTATAAATAAGAAATAATTCTAATAAAATTATTATAATAATAAGTAGTCTATATAAAAATAAAAAGACATTAACTAATATAAAGATAAATACTGTATTTATAATAATTAAGGTTTGAAAATATAAAGTTCATGAATAAAATAATAAGGATTGCTATGAAAACCATTGCTTTTTTATTGCATAATAACTTTGAACAAGCAGAATATGAAGACGTTAATAACCAATTAAAAGATAAAGGTTATAAAACTATTCTTATTACTACTAATAAAGAAAAACAAGTTCAAGGCATGCAGCAGGACGTTAATAAAGGCGACACCTTTACTGCTGATATATTTGCCAAAGACGCAAATGTTGCTGACTATGACGCCTTAGTTCTACCAGGTGGAACCATCAATGGTGACACGATTCGAGGCAATAAAGAAGCGCATAGTATTATTAAGGCTATTAATAATGCAGGCAAACCATTGGCTGCGATATGCCATGCCCCATGGGTCCTGATTAATACAGGTATCGCTAAAGGCAAAACCTTGACAGCTTACCATAGCTTGCAAATAGATTTAGAAAACGCCGGCGCAACTTTTGTGGATAAAAGCGCACAAGTGGACGGTAACTTGATTACTTCGCGTAATCCTGATGATATTAAAGACTTTGTTGCGGCTATTGACAAAGCGCTATCCTAGACTAAATATTTAACATTCATATTAGAGACTAGATATTGTATATAGCTGTCTTAGTTCCATATAACCGTATTTTAAATATCAAATATAATCATAAAAAGGAAAATATTATGTCACATCCTAATCCTAATGATACGAAGCTTGAGCAACAACGTTCAGAATCTGCTACAGCGGCTTTAAAAGGCCAAACAGAAAATAATCATACAGAGGATACTGAAGCTGCCGCAGACCGTATTGCAGAAAATTTAGAAAATACTAAAAAAGACAAATAATTATTTTTTAGTCTATTTTGATTATATTTATAGAATCGGCTTTATGTGAAGTATTTCTTCTAGGGTTAACTTTATTTTTTAAAGTATTGATAAAGATAACTCATAATCCTAGTTGGAAATAAATACTATATATAAAGCAAGCGTTATAAGGTAGGAGTTATTATGAGTGATTCAATAGAAAATATGGATGCCCAAGAAAGAAGAATTAAAGAACAAGCTGAAGACATCAATCCTAGAGAAGATAAACTTCCTGATAGCTTGGCGGAGGCAACAACAGCGCCACTTCAGGATGATGAGCTTGGTGAAAATGCAACGCAAGACGAGGTTAAAAAATAATTTATAACTGTTTAATTTTTTAGGTCTTTCTCTAAGAAAGGTTTAGCACTGCATAAAGTGCGAAACTAACATAAAAAACTGCTGCTAGTTCAGCAGTTTTTTGCTATAATCGCTGTCACGTTTAAATTTCGTTTTATTCTTAACTAAACGTTCTAATTGATAAGTTTGTCGTACACTAGGTCAACTCTAGTAATGCAGGGTTGTCCTGAATGACGATTAAACTATTTTATTTTTTATTCTATTGTGCTTAGAGGCTTAAAATTTAAGTTTATCTTAGCGCATTTAGCATTGCCGGAGAGATTTATGCTAACCAATACCGATCGTGAACAAATCATTGCCCAATACCAACGCGGCGAAAACGACACAGGCTCACCAGAAGTTCAAGTTGCCTTGTTAAGTGCTCGTATCAATGACTTACAGAACCACTTTAAAGAACACAAAGCTGACCATCATAGTCGTCGCGGTCTTATCCGTATGGTTAATACGCGTCGTAAATTACTTGATTATTTAAAAGGTAAAGACCTTGGTCGCTATACCACCCTTATTAGCCAATTAGGTCTACGTCGTTAATTTGGCAATAAGAGTACCAATGGTGGCTAAAAAAGAATATGCCTTAATATGGCAGCATTTTAAAATTTTTGCTCAACCATTTGGCACTTGCTTGCTAAGCTCGATAAAATAGCTTTTTTCTAAAGACGGTGTGGAATAGTTTCACGCCGTTTTTTTATGCACATTTATATAAGTTTGACCGTTAAAAAATTGTGCCTAGCGTTATACCTTCAATGCGGCAGACGCTTATTTTAACCGACTTTTTTATACTGAACGGTTTATAACTGCGATGCGCAAACAGACAGTTTTGCATTTCATTGGTCAATGGCTATAAATCACTGTAAAATAATGCCTTATGAGTTTGAGAGTAGTACTCGCACTCGATTGAATATTTATATGACTTATCGTTATGGGTATGATTTATAAAACAGTGGCTAAAAACCAGATTTTAGTAAGTAAATAACGTTAAATCGTTTATTTAAATAAATCTATCAAATAAATAGGTAATAACATTTGCGCTAATCGACCCAGTTTTCAATTATGTTAACGTCAATTAGTAGCTAATCACGAGTAGCCAGTTACCAAGAATTTTTAATGACAGATATCAGCTTTTTGCGATGCTGATATCCCTTTCGTCAGTCAATATTAGGAAAATTATATGACAATGTTTAATACCATTAAGCGTGAATTTCAGTACGGCGACCAGCAGGTCGTTATCGAAACGGGCCGTATTGCTCGTCAAGCAAACTCTATTTTGGTTCACATGGGCGGCGTGACTGTCCTAGTAGCAGCAGTAGTAAAGTCTGATGCTAAAGAAGGTCAAAACTTCTTTCCATTGACCGTCAACTACCAAGAAAAAATGTATGCCGCCGGTAAAATTCCAGGTGCGTATGGTAAACGTGAAGGCCGTGCCAGCGAAAATGAAACCTTAACGTCGCGTCTGATTGACCGTCCTATTCGTCCACTATTTCCTGAAGGCTATGTGAACGAAATTCAAATTACCGCAACGGTTGTCTCGTCTGATAAAACTCAGTCGGCAGATATCGCGGCGCTCATCGGTGCTTCAGCAGCGCTGGCTATTTCTGATGCCCCATTTAATGGCCCTGTAGCAGCAGCGCGTGTTGGCTTTATCAACGGTGAATATGTCCTTAACCCAACGCTTGAGCAGCTTAAAGACAGCGACCTTGACTTGGTGGTTGCGGGTACCAAATCTGCAGTATTGATGGTTGAGTCAGAAGCGAAAGAATTGTCTGAAGACCAAATGCTAGGTGCGGTTTTATACGGTCATCAGCAGCAGCAAATTGTTATTGATAATATCGTGTCATTAGCAGAAGAAGTTGGTACCGCTAAGCAGCAGTATACCGTGCCTGTTCGCGATCAAGCGTTAGAAACCAGTATGAAAGAGCAGTTTGGCGAGCAAGTGGCCGATGCTTATACCATTACTAATAAGCAAGAGCGCTACAGCAAACTTGACGAAATCAAACAAGCGATCATCGAAGCATTGGCAGGTGACGCCGAAGCAGAAACCTATAATGATACGGTTGCTGAGCTAAAAGAGATTTATGAAGAGTTAAAATACCGCACCGTTCGTGACAATATCTTGTCAGGAAAGCCACGTATTGACGGCCGTGATCTTGAGACCGTTCGTGCCCTTGATGTTCAGGTGGGCGTATTGCCATATACGCATGGTTCAGCTTTGTTTACTCGCGGCGAGACGCAAGCATTGGTTACGACCACGCTTGGTAATACCCGCGATGTAAACATGATTGATTCACTAGCTGGTACCATTCGTGACCATTTCATGTTGCATTATAATTTCCCGCATTTCTCAGTCGGTGAAACCGGTCGTGAGGGCATTCCAAAACGCCGTGAAATCGGTCATGGTCGCTTAGCACGTCGCGGTGTTGAAGCCATGCTTCCAGATAGCGAACGCTTCCCATATGTGATTCGTGTGGTATCTGAAATCACTGAGTCAAATGGTTCCTCTTCTATGGCTTCAGTTTGTGGCGCGAGTTTGGCATTGATGGACGCTGGCGTGCCATTAAAAGCACCAGTTGCTGGTATTGCGATGGGTCTGGTGAAAGAAGGCGAGCGCTTTGCGGTATTGTCTGACATTCTAGGTGATGAAGATCATCTTGGCGATATGGACTTCAAAGTCGCGGGCTCAAAAGACGGTATCACTGCGCTGCAAATGGATATTAAAATCGAAGGTATTACCCCAGATATCATGGAGCAAGCGCTTAAGCAAGCTCATGCGGGTCGTATCCATATCTTAGAGGCGATGAACAAAGTATTGCCTGCGAGCCGTACTGAAATTAATGCTCATGCTCCTAACTATGCCGTGATCGAAATCAACCCAGAAAAAATTCGTGATGTGATTGGTAAAGGTGGCGCAACGATTCGTCAGCTGACCGAAGAAACTGGCGCGGTTATTGATATCGATGATGCGGGAACGATTCGTATTTTTGGTGAAAACAAAGCAGCAACCAAAGCGGCTATTGGCAAAATCGAAGCCATCACCGCTGAAGTTGAAGTTGGTAAAACCTACGAAGGTACGATTGCTCGTATCGTTGACTTTGGTGCGTTCGTTAATGTATTGCCAAACACCGATGGCCTCGTCCATATCTCACAAATCGCCGATGAGCGTGTAGAAAACGTTTCTGATTACCTAAAAGAAGGTCAAATCGTTAAAGTATTGGTACAAGACGTTGATAATCGTGGCCGTATTAAGCTAACCATGAAAGGTATCGAGCAAAGCTAGTCTTCGATACGTGATGTAGTTAAAATCTAAAAAACCGCTTTGGTTGCTGATAATGAGCACTCAAGGCGGTTTTTTTATGTCTTCAAAAAGGTGAGGAAAAGGAGAAATTAATTTATATGCTAATGTCTTTTGGAAGGTGAATATCGGTACGCAGCTTTGGTAAATCTTGCAAATGCTGGGTGATAAGAGGCAAGATATCAGTGTGCCACTCTAAAACAGTTGGCGTTGTTATTTGGGCGTTGTCAGCAATATGATTTTGAGCAGAGTTTTTTTGCGAATAATGAGCAATAAGCGGACGGGCTAATAGAGCAATCCTGCGAACGCCCTGATAACGAATAAGCGGGACGAGCTGCTGCTGTAGATCGATCAGAGCCGCTGTTAACCAGCGTGACCTTGTTGGATGATAAGGATGGTCTGAGATAATCAGGTTAGCAATATAACTCGGCTGGCTACCATTGCTACTGACGCCAAGTCCAGCTTGCTCACGTGAGCGTTTGTGCAGTAGACAGCTACCAACCATTAAGCTACCATCTCGGCAAGCACAATAGTAGCGTTGGTAATTATCAGGATATAAGTCTTTGCTTCGCGCAAGGATAGGGTCTAACAAAATACCAACGTTATTTACGGGCAATATCAGCAATTGCGCGCTGCTATTTAAAATAGGGTCGTGGGTTAGTTGTAAAGACGCCATTATCAACCCCATTATAAAAATTAATATTATCTTACGCTATTTTTTGCGCTTTCAGATGCTTCTAATTGGGCGATTTGCTGCTCAAGTAAGGCAATTTGCTCAGCTTTCATCTCTGTCAGCTGTTTATTCATCGTCAATTGCTCAGCGGCTAATTTTTCTTGTTCTGCTAAGCGCCGACGCTCATCTTCCAAACGATCTATCTCTTCTTTCGCCAAGCTGTCAGTTTCTGGCAAAGGCGCATTTAAGATAACTTCAGGATCAGGTATCTGACTGTCTGTGTTTGTAGAATCATCGGTGTGTAAAGTTGGATTGGTATTATCCGATGTATTGTTATCATTGTCTAATGGCGTAGTATTTGATTGTGCAGCAGTGCCATTGTCTTGCTCAGTAGTCGATGGCGTACTTTCAATAGGCGTGGTATTAGTTTGTGATGAATTGTTTTTCCAAATCAAGTAGCCAATTAAGAAAGCGGCCAGAATGACAATTGGCCACCATTTTTGGCGCAATTTAGTAGATCTCTTTTTCGGCGAATTAGTCGTTAAAGGTCGCATTCTTTTCTTATTCATACGATGGTCGATTTATGTTAAAGAGAAAAGTAGCCATACTATAGCAAACTCAAAATAAAAAGCCTATCTATTGCTAGATAGGCTAGTAGTTATTAAAACTTGACGTTGGTGATTAAACATTATATTTAGAGTTTAAACTTCACCGTTCCCCTAGTACCCGTTGACATGGCATCGCGGGTCAGTTGGTCCTCTAAATGATTTTTAGCACTGATAGTATTAGGGTCGGGGCGATGTTCGGTATGTCCACACTGGGTGCATTCGATATATTCATCAGCTTCGGGTGTGACGATGTTTACTTGCATCACTGCGTCTAGCGCTTGACATTTGGGACAGCGAACACCTGCTAAAAATCGACGCTTTGGGGTTGATGATTGATAGCGCATCTAGATGACCTCGCGCGTCGTTTTAGCATTAGTGGCAGCGTCATTTTTAGCCTTGTCAAAACCATTGTGACGTAGCAGGGCATCAATACTGGCGCTGCGACCACGGAAATTTTCAAAGTTGGTCTTGGCTGGAAAACTACCGCCCACGGATAAAATAGTCTCGCGGAAGGCTTTTCCTGTGATTGGGTTAAATATACCGTCTTCTTCAAACTTACTAAAAGCATCGGCAGACAACAACTCTGCCCATTTATACGAGTAATAACCGGCCGCATAGCCACCTGCAAAGATATGACTAAAGCCATTGGCGAAACGGTTATAGTCAGGTGTCTGCATGATAGCAATGTCGTCTCGAACGGTATTGAGGGTCGCCAAGATACCCTCATAATCGAGCGCTGGCGAATGCGCATGAATCAACAAATCAAAAAGAGCAAACTCGATTTGACGTAGGGTTTGCATGCCACTTTGGAAATTCTTTACCGCGAGTAAAGCAGCAAGTTTATCTTTTGGTAATGGCTCACCGCTTTCAACATGGCTACTTATTAAAGCAATCCCTTCGGCATCCCACGCCCAATTTTCCATAAACTGGCTGGGCAGCTCGACCGCATCCCACTCAACGCCATTAACGCCAGCAACATCGCCAACGGTGACTTGGGTTAGTAAATGGTGTAAACCGTGACCAAACTCATGGAACAAAGTTAACACTTCATCATGCGTCAACAAGCTTGGTTTACCATCGAGAGCGGGGGTAAAGTTACCGACCATAAAGCACACAGGCAGCTGCTCGTGACCTTGTTCAGTGTACGTATAGCGTGATTGGAATCCACTCATCCACGCACCGCCGCGTTTACCGCTACGAGCAAATAAGTCGAAATAAAAACCCCCGAGTAATTTATCATCCGCGTCAAACAACTGATAAAAACGCACGTCGTCATGCCAGCGCGACACAGATTCGCTTTGCTCTTGTACTTTGATACCGTATAAACGCTCTACAATCGTAAATAATCCGCTAATAACCTTTGGTAAAGGGAAATAAGGTCTTATCTCTTCTTGCGACAAGCTAAACTCGCTTTGTTTGACTTTTTCGGCGATATAAGCGCTGTCCCATGGCTGTAATTCCTCAATACCATACTCCTGCGCGTACTTTTGCAGCTGAGCTAAGTCTTGTTTGGCCGTTGGCGTTGCTTGCGTCGCTAAATTGCGTAAGAAGGTTTCAACTTCTGCGACGCTATCCGCCATTTTGGTCGACAATGAGACTTCCGCATAATTATTAAAGCCTAATAATTTGGCCTTTTGCTCACGTAATTGCAAAATTTGACCCATGATATCGGCGTTATTGAGTGATTCGCCTTTCGCACTGGTATGAGTATCAAACTCAGAGGCGCGGGTGACATAAGCGCGGTATAGCGTCTCTCGTAAGTTACGATCATCAGCATGGGTCATAACAGCAAGATAAACCGGAATATTTAAGCTCGCCACATAATACGGGTCCGGTAATGCGTCGATATCAGCTTGCGTGAGCGTACCGCTAGCAAGTTCACGCGCTTTATATTGTTCGCCTGCATCTGCCAATAGTGCCAAACCACTTTCAGTTAAACCTGCCAATTGTTCCTGCGCTAGCGGTAGCGCATACGCTTGGGTGGCATCTAATATGTGGTCCGAAAACGTCGCTGATAAAGTAGATAGCCTACTTTGAATAGCAGCAAATGTTTCTTGTTCAGCTTTTGGTAGCGCAACGCCTGAGAGCTCAAAGCTACGTAACGCAAGCTCAATCGCTCTCGCCCGTGCTGGCTCTAGGGCAGCAAAAAACTCTTTGTCATTGACGATAACTTGATAACGGCTAAATAACTGCTGATGCTGACCAACACGTGTGCCATAAGCGGACAGTTTGGGCAGCAGTTCATGATGGACGTGACGGGTGTCATCGTTACTCATCACGCTATTAAGATGTGACAAAATTCCCCAACTACGATCTAAGGCCAAGTTAATATGGTCAAAACGCACCACATCTGTTAATGCCTGCTCAGCGCTGATGTTGCTGTCTGTTGGCATGGCATCTAAAAAAGCATTGGCAGTATCAATAGCGCTGATGACTTGATCTTGCAAAGTATTAGGTGCTGCACTGGTAAAATCAACAAGGTGTAACTCTGGAGAAATTGAGGTCATAAAGGTATCCACTATTTGATATGAATTATTATTGATTAGATAAAGTGTTATTGATGTTATCTAAAAGATGGGTATAAAGCAGTTGAAATACAACCCAGCTAAAATATCTGATTTTGAAAATGAACGTTAACTATTGATGCTACGCAAGGTTAACTAAGCTTCACTTACAAAGCGTCATCATTTACTTGCAAATTAACCCTACAGGGAGCGCGGGCAAGTTGTTAGCATCTTAGGAATGGCAGGACTTAATATAATAAATACAAGATAAGTAACTATTAACTACTAAAAAACCATCTTAATCTTAATGTATAAACCAATGATAATAAAATAAGGAGCAGTATTTATGAAAGCCACTCTTAAAAGTTTACGTGAGACCAAAGCCGATCCAGCTGTCAGTATTTTTGTAAAAACTCACCGTGAGCATCCTGATAATCAAAAAGATCCTATCGCGCTAAAAAACCAATTAAAAGTCGCTGAAGAACGCCTGACCAACGAATACGATAAGCGTATCGCAACCACCATTTTAGAAAACATTCAAAATAAAACCAGCGATCTTAATCATAATTATAACCTAGATACTTTAGCAATATTTGCCAGTACCGATGACGTCCAAATTGTTCGTATGCCCGTCGATACCAAAGAGCGAGTCATTATCTCAGATAGATTTGCGACGCGTGATTTGGTTCGTGATATGGCCAGTGCGGTAAATTATTATACCGTCGTGTTAACACGTGAAAATGCACGCTTGATTGAAGCGTCTAATGATCGGGTCATCAGAGAGTTTGATAAAGATGATGATGCGCAAAATAATATGGAAGGCATCCCATTTCCTATCGAAAATAACAGTTTATATCTTACAGGCGATGGGGGTTCTGATCGCTCAGCCAATAATGAAAGTAGCTCTCTAAAAGAGTTTTTTAATCAAGTCGATAAAAGCGTGCAAGAGCTATGGGGCGAGAATAAAATGTCACTTGTTGTCGTGGGCGATGCAAAGAATATCGGTTACTATCAAGAGGTTTGTGACCGTCCAGATAATATTATCGGCACCGTCTCAAACGCCACCAATTTAGAGGGCGCCGCCCAGCATATTATTGATAGCGTTCAAGAAGCAGTAGAAGGCTATCGCACGTCATTACATCAAGCGGCTATGGGCGAAATTGATAGAGCGCGCGGTGCCAACATGCTACAGACTGACTTACAAGAAGTCTATCGCAGCGCATTTCAAGGTGTCGGCGAAACCTTATACGTGCGTCGCGGTTATATGCAACCTGCCAAAATTGATGAGCAAGCGCAGACCTTAAACATGGCAGAGGACACGGCGGAAAAAGGCGTGACTGACGATGCGGTTGGCGAAATCATCGAACATGTCATTCATAATGGCGGCAAAGTCGTATTTATGCCGCAAGAACTCATGGGTGAAGATCAGCCAATTGCTCTAGTGACTCGCTATTAATCGATTGCTGATATTCATTAACGAATTAGCCATCGTTACGACATAGGTATAATATAAGAGCATTGGTTCGAGATGAATCAATGCTCTTTTTTATAATGATTTAAGTTGACACTTATCCTATGACTCGTTTCGTCATAAAATTCTAATAGAGCGTTCTCCACCCTTACTATAACAATACTGAGTTTATAACTGATAAATTTATGACTAATACCACCTCCTTTGTTTTAACCAGCTACAATATTCATAAAGGCATGTCGCCGATGAATCGCCAAGTCAAGATTCAAGGTATCGCCAAAGCGCTTGAAATTATTGGCTCAGACATCCTGTGTTTGCAAGAAGTTCAAGGTCAAAATCTCAAGCGTAACTTGCAGTACAATGAATATCCTGACCAATCGCAGCATGAATGGTTTGGTGAATATCTACAACTGCAAAATAGCTATGGCAAAAACTCAGAGTATGAAAACGGTCATCATGGCAATGCGGTACTCAGTCGTTTTCCTCTAGACCCAAAACACAACGTCAATATTACGGTTAATAAGCTTGAGCAGCGCGGTGTCCTGCACTGTGAAGTGCAACCGTTAGGGTGGGAGAAGCCTGTGGTGGTGTTATGCGCTCACTTAAATCTCTTTGAGCGCGACCGCATTAAGCAATATGAAGCCATTTCTAATTATGTGCGTAATGAGATTGCGGCCGATCAGCCATTGATTTTGGCGGGTGATTTTAATGACTGGAAAAAAATGTCTTGCGACAGGCTCGCGTCAAGCTTGGGTATGACCGAAGCCTTTAAGCATTGTCATGGTAAATTGCTTCCGACCTTCCCCGCGAAGCTACCCGTGCTCAGCTTAGATCGTATCTATGTGCGTAACCTAAGAGTAAAGGATGCATGGGTGCACACGGGTAAGCCTTGGTCGACGCTATCGGATCATCTGCCGTTAAGTGCAGAGTTGACACTGCCATAAAATAATTTATCTATAATTAAAAAATCTGTAAATCAACCAAAAAAAGGTATACGAATAATACAAGGAGAATAGAGTATGTCTGATAAACAACTACCAACGACGCAGCACGCCGTACTAATCCGTGAGTTTGGCGCACCTGAAGTAATGAAGTATCAAGATAAGGTCGCTATTCCTGAGTTAAAAGGTAATCAAGTATTAATTAAAGTCGCTTATGCAGGTATCAACCCCGTCGATTATAAAACCCGTCAAGGTAAAGGCTGGGGCGCTGATGCGATTCAAAAAAACAAATTCGATAAGGACGAGCCAGCTATTTTAGGGTTTGATGTCGCCGGGCGTGTGGTTAAAACTCATAGCGATAAATTTACAGTCGGCGATAACGTCGCTGCCCTCAGTTTTGATGGCAGCTGCTACGCTGAATACGTGGCGGTTGACGCTGATTTACTGGCAAAAGTACCTGAGTCTATGACATTAGAGCAAGCAGGAGCATTGCCCTGTATCGGACAAACGGCGTTCCAGTTTGTAGAATTTGCCGACGTTAAAAATGGAGAACACGTGGTAATAAATGCGCCAGCGGGCGGCGTTGGTCATTTAGCGATCCAGTTTTTGATAAAAAAAGTGGCATCGGATAATATTAAAGTAACGGTTATTTGCTCGCCAGAGAAATATGCCAAACTTGACGACCTGATAGATAAAAATAAGCTGACAGGCTGGATTGATTATACCAAGGACGACCATTTTCCGGATTTGCAAGCCGATGTGCTAATGGATTTAGTCGGTGACGATGCGGGCGTGCGTGCATTAAGTGTGTTGAAATCTGGTGGTCGCGTCAAAGTGCTTCCAACGATTTGGGTAGATAAACTAAAAGATGCCGGAAGCGATAAAGACTTAAGCGTTGATGGCTATGCAGTGCAGCCAAATGGTCAGGATATGGCAACAGTCTTACAAGACATCGCTGATGGCAAGCTGACATTGCAAATTCAGCAAACCTATCTCTTGTCTGACGTGGTCGCCGCGCACCGCGAGCTGGAAAAAGGCGATACCTTTGGCAAGATTGTGTTAAATGTAAGCCAGTAAAGGTGCTGGCAGGCGAGTTCGCTTAATGGCTCATCTGTCTAAAGGTTAGGCTAATACGACCATCTAAAACTTTTTTCGTCTTAGTGACTGTATGCTTCCAAAACTTTTGCGTATCGCCATGCATAACGATGAGCTGACCGGACTCAAGATAAAGCTCGACTTTATCTTGAGTTTTTTTATGCTTCAAGACAAATTTTCGTGTAGCACCAAGTGACAAAGAAGCGATAACTGGCTGATTGCCAAGCTCATTTTCGTCATCGGCATGATAACCCATACCCTCATCGCCAGACGGATAATAATTGAGCAAACAAGAATTAAAATTGGTCTGAATACCAATATCTGATAATTGCTGTTCGACATGTTGTTTCACATGAAACACCGCATCTGTCCATGCTATCGCTTGCCGCGTGTGACCAGAGTATTGATAATTGCTATCACCGTTACCCATCCACACAATCTGCCGAGTAGTGACATGGGTTTTACCAAATAAGGTCACGATGTCAGACTGCCAAGGTAGTCGAGTTAACAAGGCATAATATAAGGCACTTGGGTAGTCGATCACGATTCCTAAGTCATTTACCTTACCATCGTAAGGCAATAAATTATCGGTAGGTTCGGGTGCAAAAAGGTCTGTCATCGCTCAAATAGCTCAGCTTATTTACTGTTTTCATAATGCTCATTGATAATTTGCGCACACAATTTGGGCGCTTCCATTGGCAAGAGATGACCGTAGTCTGGCAAAGCGATAATACGGTCAGCGGGAACAAATTTTTGCCATTGTCTGCGCACTTTATCATTGATAAATAAGGTCGGTTTTCCAGTGATGAGGGTATAAGGACAGCTCAGATTTTTTAGCGCGGCGTCGATATGAGGTGCACCAAAATAATTGGCAAGCTCTTGCTCAGGGGCGAACATCAAGTCGAAGCTGCCATCATTGTTGGTCGTCAAACTTTGCTCAGCAAAAACTTTCAGATTCTCATTACTGATGCGTTTATAAGCCCGTTGCGCGCGCAAATGCTCATAATAATCATCAACGCTTGCCCACGTCGATTGCTTAGTTAAGGTGCTCTTAAAGGGTTCTCGGCTTAGCAGCATTTTACGTGGTAATAAGTTATAAAAGGTGGCTTGTTTTTTGGTAAAGGTCACAGGCTCGATTAAATACAGCTGGGAGAATAAGTCGGGGCGTTTCGCTGCCGCCATGGCGGTGGCCGTTGCGCCCTGCGAATGTCCAATACCAACGATAGGCGCGTCTTGGGTTTTTTCCAAAAACTCAATCAGTATGTCAGCATCTTGCTCGCGGGTGAGGCGCTGCACTTGCGGTTTATCATACCAATAGCCACGTAAAGCCAGCGCGGATAAATTAAACTCAGTGGCTAGCTCATTTAACAATGGTGCATAAGTACCAACAGTAAAGCTGTTTCCGCCATAAAAGTGAGCAGGCTGGCGTTTAGGGTTGTTTGATTTTGTCGATGAATTCAGCAGTTGTAAATCATAATAGCGCGCTTGTTTGCCATCGATGTCGATACGTTTGGTAAAAGTTTCCATAAAAATGACACTTCCTTGTGGCGGTTTTTTAACCATTATTTCTAGATTTTATTATTAACTTGCGATCAGCTGTCTTCACCTAAGAATCCACCACTTTGACGCTGCCACAAGCGTGCATAAACGCCATTTGACGCCAATAGTTCATCATGACTGCCTTGCTCAATGATACGGCCTTTATCCATCACCACCAATCTATCAAGCGCAGCAATGGTCGATAATCTATGCGCAATCGCAATCACGGTTTTGCCCGTCATGATGTCATTTAGGCTCTCAGTAATGGCAAATTCAATCTCAGAGTCAAGGGCACTGGTCGCCTCATCTAATAGTAAGATCGGTGCATTTTTGAGCATGACGCGTGAAATGGCAATGCGCTGACGTTGACCGCCAGACAGCTTAACACCGCGCTCGCCAACTTGAGTATCAAGTCCGGTATTGCCTTTATCATCATATAAATCTTTAATAAAGTCCCATGCTTGGGCTTGTTTGGCCGCCGTGATGATTTCTTCATCGGTTGCGTCAGGACGACCGTAAGCGATATTTTCACGGACGGTACGGTGCAATAATGACGTATCTTGGGTGACCATGCCGATTTGCTGACGCAGCGACTCTTGGGTAACTTCGTCAATCGCTTGCCCATCAATGTAGATTTTCCCTTTATCTACATCAAAGAAGCGTAAGAGAAGGTTAACTAAGGTTGATTTACCAGCGCCTGACCGCCCAACCAGACCAATTTTTTCACCAGGTTTAATATCCAAATAGAAGTCATCTAGCAGCTTGGTGTATGAATTTACATCTGCTGAAACAGTGGTATTGACCTTAATGTCATCAAGGCGCTTGTCTTCTAAGTGAGCATTTAAACCTGTGTCATCGTCTTCGCTCTCATAACTAAAATCAACATGGTCGAAGACAATACGACCATCAGTGACTTTAAGTATGGAAGCGTTCGGCTTGTCGACGATGGTTTGCGGGGCAGATAAAGTGCGCATCCCATCTTGTACCGTACCGATACTTTCAAATAGACTGGCGGTTTGCCACATAATCCAGCGCGTCAGACCATTTAAACGCAGCGCCATCGCAGTCGCGGCGGCAATCGCACCAACGCCAACCGCACCTTGCTGCCATAAATAAATCCCAATACCAGCCGTACTACTGACCAAAATCACACTGATAAGGTGGGTGGATACCTCAAGATAGCTGACCCAGCGCATTTGCGCATGAACGGTATTTAAAAACTGTCCCATGGCATTTTTGGCATAACCAAGCTCACGGCGCGAGTGGCTAAACAGCTTAACCGTCATAATATTGGCATAAGCATCGGTAATGCGTCCCGTCATCAAAGCGCGGGCATCGGCTTGTACAATCGCGGTTTGCTTAAGTTTGGGAATAAAGTACCACATCGCCAGCCAAACCAAAACAAACCAAGTAATAAAGGGGATCAACAATAAGCTGTCTAAATTAAATAAAATTACCCCAGAGGTAATAAAGTAGACGGCGACATACATAAACATATCGGTGACCGTCATCACGGTATCGCGTACCGCTAATGCCGTTTGCATCACTTTGGCCGAAACCCGACCAGAAAATTCATCTTGATAAAATTGCATCGATTGCCCAAGCATTCGCTGATGAAAACGCCAGCGCATTTGCATTGGAAAAACGCCTTGCAAGGTTTGAAAATGTATAAATGACGATAAGGCAATCCAGAACGGACTCAAAATCATCACTGCCAGTATCAAAAGCAGCATGTCACGTTTTTCTGACCATAGATTTTGCGGCGTATAAACGCCAAGCCAGTCGACGATGTTGCCAATCCAAGCAAACAGCATGGCCTCGTAGATACCGATGCCCGCAGACAAAATCATAAACAGCAATAGCCAGCCGCGAAGTCCTTTAGTACACGCCCACATAAACTTCATCATGCCATCGCGCGGTGAGGGCAGGGGCATAGGTGTATCAGGAAAGGCGGGCAGGCGGGTTTCAAAAAAGCGAAATAGAGCGTTCATAGGCAGTCAGAGAGCATTCATAGCAGTACGCCAAGATAAACGTCATAAAGCGCTATCTTGAATCTTTACTTTTGTTATTAGGATTGATTGTTATTTTAACAAAATTCGCTCTCATGGCTGCATGCTAATTGTAAGCTGAACAATGAAGCGAACAATAATTAGATTGCTGTATTTGAAATATCTTGTTACATTCCCTCATTTCTTTTAGATTATTGATACTGTTGGTGTACAACGTTTTAATACTTCAAAGCCTAGTTGATGAATGAATATTTTTTTACTCATACAAATAATAACGGTTTATAAACACGCAAAGTTGCGGCTTAACAAGGATAAAGTTAATGATGTATTTAACGATAGCGGTGCTCTGTAGCGTCGCTGTTTCCGTACTTTTAAAAATATTACGCCAAAAAAACATCGATATTCGCCAAACTATTGTGGCAGGTTATCCGGTGGCGTTTTTGCTGACTTGGGTGTTATTAAACCCAAATGTCAGTAGCATCGGCGAACTTGGCAATGCATGGGGCATTGTCATTGCGCTTGGGGTATTGTTGCCAGCGGTATTTGTCATTCTTGGACGCGCCATTGCTGCGGTCGGAATGGTGGCAACCGATGCTACCCAGCGTTTATCACTTATCATTCCTATCGTGGCTGCTTTTTTATTATTCGGCGAAGTACTGACGGGAACGCGTATATTTGGGCTCGTGTTAGGGTTTTTAGCACTCGGCGCACTGATTTATCGACCGCAACGTGGGTTTATAGATACCCAAGCAAAGCATACCCCGCTTTGGCTATTTGGCGTTTGGGTAGGCTATGGCGTGATTGATATTTTATTTAAACAAGTTGCCAAGCAAGGCGCAGCGTTTCCTTTGACTTTATTGGTGACCTTTGGTCTGGCAGGATTGCTATTACTCGTTTATTTACTCGTTACGCGCATACGCTGGCAAGGTAAAGCGCTTAGCGCAGGATTGTTGCTTGGCGCACTCAATATGGGTAATATTTATGCTTATGTGCGTGCCCATCAAGTATTGTCTGAATCGCCAAGTATCGTCTTTACGGGTATGAACGTCGGCGTGATTGCGGTGGCAACTTTGATAGGAGTGGGCGTGTTTAAAGAGCGACTTAACCGGGTCAATATCGTCGGTTTATTATTAGCGATTGGCTGTGTGGTAGTATTGTTTTTGCTTTAATCTGACCACTTTTAATTGCGTAAAATTTTAACTTATCAGCAATAGGCACGCGCTATGTCCTATGATAAGGTAACTTATAATCAGGCCCATATTAGGAGGGCTGATTGACTTATTATAATAACGTTTGTCCCTTATTAATTAGGATAGGATACCCATTCAATGGAATACGAAAAACAACTACAGCGTATAAAAAATGGTTCAGGATTCATCGCCGCTCTTGATCAAAGTGGTGGAAGCACGCCAAAAGCGTTAGAAAACTATGGCGTTAGCGGCGATGCTTATGATAATGATGAAGCGATGTTTGACCTGGTACATGAAATGCGCGCTCGCATCATGACGTGCGACTGCTTTGATAATGAGCGTGTGCTTGGCGCAATTTTATTTGAAGATACCATGGAGCGTGAGGTTAATGGTAAACCGACGGCTAATTACCTGTGGGAAGACAAAAGTGTCGTCCCATTTTTAAAGGTAGATAAAGGGTTGGCTGAGCAAATGAGCGGTGTTCAAGTTATGCGTCCGATGCCAAATCTTAGCTTATTATTAGACAAGGCAAAAAACTATCCCATATTTGGCACTAAAATGCGCTCAGTCATTTATGAGCCAAATGTTGATGGCATCGAGCTGGTCGTTCAGCAACAGTTTGACGTGGCTAAGCAGATTCTCTCCGAAGGTTTTATGCCCATCGTTGAGCCAGAAGTGGATATAAACAGTAGCAAAAAACATGACTGCGAAATCATCCTTAAAACCAGTATTCTGCACAACCTTGAGTATTTAGACGATGATCATCAAGTGATGCTAAAACTGACTTTACCGGAAGAGTCAGGATTTTATCAAGAGCTTATCGACCATCCAAAAGTGCTAAAAGTAGTGGCGCTATCTGGCGGTTACAGTCGTCATGATGCCTGCGAAAAGCTAAAACAAAACCCAGGAATGATTGCTAGTTTTTCACGCGCCTTTACCGAAGGATTAAGCAAGCAACAAAGTGATGAAGAGTTTGCTAATACCATTAATACTTCTATTAAAGAAATCTATGAGGCTTCAAGGGTTTAATCTATTATAAAGATAAAACAGTTTGAAATAAAAAGCGCTACTAATGAGTAGCGCTTTTTTATAAATTAAGAATTAACGTTAATTACTTAAACTTCCTTATATAACTGACGTCCCTCATTATGGTATTTTTCAGTCATTTCTGCCATACCTCGCTCAATCTCAAATGCACTCATAGCTTCTGCGCCTAGGCCTTCTGTGGCATCTAGCCCTTTGGCGTATTCACGCACGTTTTGGGTGATTTTCATCGAGCAAAATTTCGGTCCACACATCGAGCAAAAATGCGCGGACTTGTGGGCGTCTTTTGGCAACGTTTCGTCATGATATTCACGCGCCGTATCAGGGTCAAGCGCCAGATTGAACTGATCATCCCAGCGGAACTCAAATCGCGCTTTAGATAGAGCATTATCACGCGCTTGCGCCCCCGGATGACCTTTGGCAAGATCGGCAGCGTGGGCCGCGATTTTATAAGTAATGATGCCGTCTTTGACATCTTTTTTATTGGGCAATCCGAGATGTTCTTTTGGCGTGACATAGCAGAGCATGGCGGTGCCAAACCAGCCGATCATTGCGGCGCCAATCGCACTAGTAATGTGGTCATAACCGGGCGCGATATCAGTCGTTAATGGACCCAAGGTATAAAAAGGCGCATCGCTACATAGCTCAAGTTGTAAGTCCATATTTTCTTTAATACGGTTCATTGCGACATGACCAGGGCCTTCAATCATCACCTGAACATCGTGTTTCCAAGCGACTTGCGTCAGCTCGCCAAGCGTCCGCAGCTCGCCAAATTGCGCTTCATCATTGGCATCTTGCAAACAGCCCGGACGTAAGCCATCGCCTAAGCTAAACGCTACATCGTACTGCTTCATAATCTCGCAAATATCTTCAAAATGGGTATATAAAAAGCTTTCTTGATGATGGGCCAAACACCACTGCGCCATAATAGAGCCACCGCGTGAGACGATACCGGTTAAGCGATTGGCAGTTAACGGTACATAACGCAAAAGTACGCCCGCATGAATGGTAAAGTAATCGACGCCTTGCTCGGCTTGCTCGATCAAAGTATCGCGAAAAATTTCCCAAGTGAGGTCTTCTGCGACACCATCGACTTTTTCAAGTGCCTGATAAATCGGTACCGTACCGATTGGGACTGGTGAGTTACGAATCAGCCATTCGCGTGTTTCATGGATATGATTTCCCGTTGATAAATCCATAATAGTATCGGCGCCCCAACGCGTTGCCCACGTCATTTTCGACACTTCTTCATCGATAGAAGAGCCGAGCGCTGAGTTACCAATATTGGCATTGATTTTCACTAAAAAATTACGGCCAATAATCATTGGCTCAGACTCAGGGTGATTGACGTTATTGGGAATGATGGCGCGACCAGCAGCAACTTCATCACGGACAAATTCAGGGGTGATGATTTTTGGTGTATGGGCACCAAAGCTTTCGCCGTCATGCTGGCGCATATCGGTCAGTTCGTGTTGTTTTTGCGTCTCACGAATAGCGATGTATTCCATCTCAGGCGTGATAATACCGCGGCGCGCGTAGTGCATTTGCGTGACATTCTTTCCTGCTAAAGCGCGACGTGGTTTATCGATATGCGCAAATCTTAAATTAGCGGTACTGATATCGCGGGCGCGTGCTTGCCCATATGAGCTTGATAAACCGCTTAATTGCTCAGTATCACCGCGCTCAGCTATCCAACCTTCGCGTAGTTTTGGCAAACCTTTGGTTAAGTCGATGTCGATATTGGGATCGGTATAAACACCTGAGGTGTCATAGACATAAAACGGTGGATTTTGTTCCCACTCGGCCTCGCTTACCCCTTGGACGGGGGTAGAGTCAAGGGTGATCTCGCGCATTGGTACTTGGATATCGGGGCGTGAGCCTTCGATATAGACTTTTTTAGAAGCGGGTAAGATACGGTGTAAGTCGCGGGCGTCTTCTTCAAAACGCGCATCATTTGCCGTACGATGGGCAGGCGTTTTTAGGGCGTCGGCTTTTTTGTCAGAAGCTTTGGCAATAGGAGTTGAAGTATTTTGTGTGAGGTTCATATGCTGTCCTAGCGTGTTGGTTTTTGAATAAAAGCAACACCGCCAGTAGCTGCGGGGCAAGACAATGCAAGATAGACAAATTCAATCATCAAATAAGGGCTTTGTTAATTCAAATTAAATTTATACTTAATCTAAGGCCGTTGTTAAATGATTAGTAGGCGCCGCTTTTTATTGCTTGCCTTATGGCCGCGTAAAAACGCTAGCACATAGGATAATGGCAATAATAAAAAGGCATTTCTGCGCGCCCTTTGTATATAGAACATAATCTTAAGACTTCCCTGCGTCGGTACTAACCGCATCAGGTTCGGCGGGTGATCTCTCAGCGAATGTATGAAATAGCTTATAAACTAAGCTTGTCATACACCGCACCCCGAGTCTGTCAGTGTTGTAAATCAGTCTTATACTAACAAACTATGAGGATGATGCCTAGTCATTTGCTGTTTGTTAGTTGAGATGCAATCTTGCTATTTTTAAGTGGATTACTGTCTTTTTAGGATGTGTCCTCATTTTAAAAATGGTGATAAAAATGAGATGAATTGCAGCCAAACAAGGAAAATAGTGCCGTTAATATCGGGATATTACCCAGCTATTTAACGAAGTTTGGCAAAGTTTAGCCATTTTTAGCCCATTTAGATGTCCATCGATTGAATTGAGGACACGCCCTAATCAATGAAAGTTTTTTTAATTAATAAAAGTCATTATCTGCATTATTTTTCTGGCGTCCAGCCTTGTGCCCGCTCGTAATCTTCGTTGTCTAAGAATTTATCACGCTGTTCGGTTAAGAATTTTTTGGCTTCAGGATCCATCATGCTGAGATGGTTTTCGTTAATTAGCATGGTCTGCTGCTCAAGCCACTCTTTCCATGCTTTATCAGAGACAGTTTCCTGAAGCTCTTGACCTTTTTTATTAGGAAATGGCGGATGCGGCATTTTTGGCAATTCTTGCTTATATTTGCGGCAAAACACGGTGTTGGCTTGTGGGTTAAAGGTCTCAGTCATGAGATACTCCTGATGCATTATATTAGGTAAATGATTCAATCAAATATTGGTATCTATCTATAATAACGGTCTTAGAAGATTTAGCAAAGACTATCCAGTGTAGAGAAGGTAACAACAAAGCTATCCAGTGATGGCGAGCATTAGTGATAGCAAAAAAACACCCGCACAATGGCGGGCGTCAGTATAGTCAGTATAGTCAGTATAAAAGAACCGTTTTAAAAGAAAAGCTTTATTGTTGGCTTAACCTTTAAGCAAAAGCTTTTAGGCGCGCACGTCCATTAATAACCGCTTGTTTCACCTGATTTGGCGCAGTACCACCTAAGTGATCACGTGCTGCTAATGAGCCTTCTAGCGTTAGATAGTCAAAGACATCGTCACCAATGGCGTCGCTAAACTGCTGAAGCTGGGCTAAAGACAAGTCGCTTAAATCAACGCCCTCTTTAATGCCCAAAGCGACGGCATTACCAACCACTTCATGGGCGTCACGGAAAGCAACACCGCGGCGAACCAAGTAGTCTGCCAAATCAGTCGCCGTCGCATAGCCTTTCATGGTTGCAGCGCGCATATTTTCTTTATTTGGCGTGATATTCGGCAGCATATCGGCAAAGGCAAGTAGTGACCCTGTTAAGGTATCGACGCAATCAAATAGCGGCTCTTTGTCTTCTTGGTTGTCTTTGTTATAGGCAAGCGGTTGGCTTTTCATCAGGCTAAGCAGCGTCATCAATTGCCCAAATACCCGCGCTGCTTTACCGCGAACCAATTCTGGAACATCGGGATTTTTCTTTTGCGGCATAATCGATGAGCCAGTACAAAAACGGTCAGGAATCTGAACGAAGTTAAATTGTGCGGACATCCACAGGATAATCTCTTCGCTCATGCGTGACATATGCATCATTAAAATAGAAGCGGCTGAAGTAAACTCAATGGCAAAGTCACGATCTGATACCGCATCGAGTGAGTTCTGGCAAATACCGTCAAAACCTAGTAATTTGGCCGTAATGGTACGATCAATTGGGAAGGTTGTTCCTGCAAGGGCGGCGCTACCAAGTGGCATCTGATTGATACGGCGGCGTGCATCGACAAGGCGTTCGGTATCGCGGTATAACATCTCAAACCATGCCATCACGTGATGACCAAAGCTTACTGGCTGTGCCGTTTGTAAGTGAGTAAAGCCCGGCATAATGGTCTCGGTATGCTGTTCAGCCAAATCTAGCAACCCACTTTGTAATCGAACTAGTAGCGCGATGATATTATCGGTCTCTTCACGCAACCATAACCGAATATCGGTGGCAACCTGGTCGTTGCGGCTACGACCAGTATGGAGCTTTTTACCGACTGCGCCGACGATATCTGTCAATCGTGATTCAACGTTCATGTGCACGTCTTCAAGCGCAATCGACCATTTAAACTCTCCTGCTTCAATTTCACGTAACACTTGCTGTAAACCATCAATAATAATGGCAACGTCATCAGCATTTAAGATGCCGCATTCTTTAAGCATGGTCGCGTGCGCAATCGAGCCTTGAATGTCGTGACGAGCAAAGCGCTGATCAAAGCCGACAGAGGCAGTAAAGGCGGCGACAAAACTGTCCGTTGCTTCACTAAAGCGGCCCCCCCACATTTGCTGACCTTGACCACTTGCAGCAGTTTGCGGCACAGCAGTGTTGGTTACGGAGGCATTTATGCTAGAATCAGAAGTAGATGCATTTTTATTTGAATCGGGATGATTACTATTTGAAGAGTTGGCGTTCATATCGGTACAAGACAAGTCAAGAGAATAAGAACTCAAGTATAGCAAATGATGAGGTTGCCTTACTAGCGGAGCGCTTAGAGTTTTTTATACCCAAGCTCATGGAAGTCATGAAACCTTGGCAGTGGCTGTTAGTCATCTTTTTTTGGACTTTGTTTATCGCTATTATTGATCGTCATACGGTACCAAATGGCTCACAGTTTGTGATTAAGTTTGTTGCTAGATTTATTCAAATCACGCTTGCCCTTCTTCCCTCTTTTTATTTAATTGACTATTTACGTCCGGTGTTAAAACGATTGCGTGTTGCTTCTGCCAGTATGTACGTGGTGCTGATTATCACCACCAATACGGCCATATCGGTGACGCTTATTTTGCTGATTTTGTTAAACTTTGGCTGGTTTAATCAAAGCTTTGATTTTCTCGTTGCTGCAGTTGTTTTTCATACCTTGATCACCGCCGGGTTTACTATAGCCGCTTTGCTGTTCTTTTTACGACGATATCGCGAGTTGAATGCGCTCAAACAATTGTTTGAGCATAAGTTGAGTGCTCAAAATGATGTGCTAAAAGCTCGCCTTGCGCCGCACTTCTTTTTTAATACCATCAATACTTTAATGTCACTGATTGAATCTGAGCCCGCCCGCGCTGCCGTTTTATTGCAGCACGTTTCAGCGTTGTTCCGTGCCAGTTTTGATGGCGCACGTGAGATCAGCTTTGAAGAAGAAATTGCTCTGTGTGAGCATTATTTAGCGATTGAATCCATCCGCTTGGCAGATAAATTAGTAGTAAGCTGGCAGCTACCTAAAGAAGACGTCATGTATGACATGGTGATTACTGCTTTAACCTTACAAAGTGTGATTGAAAAAATGTTGCTCAATGTCATTAAAATGACCACTGACACCATTCAAATCGATATTAAAGTCACGTGGTTACAGCACCGCGTTGAGATTGCTATTAGTGTGCAGTTGCCTAAAAGAACCTTGATGATTAACCATGATTTGCGCCAGCATATGAATTTTTATATTCAAGCAGAGCGCTTGCGTGCGTATTTTGGTCAAAGTGCCAATATTCAAAGCAGTGTGATGAATAAACAAATTCTTACCAATATTAGCTATCCACTACCAGATGTCAGTTTATAATTCTTCCTTCTTAAAACGTTTGCCCTAGTTGTTAGTCATCAGCCATTAATTGCAAACCATCAACCGTGGCATGTTTATTGCACCGTTTAGTGGGTTACTGATTGCTAAAACATTTAAACGTTAGAGTTGGATTAGTAACTTGCAGAAGTGAAACGGTAGGTTTATAACTTAAGTAGGAAGCCGCGTTTTTGCTAAGGGATGATTTTTAAATGTTGATAAGCTGTTAATACTTTAAGAGACTTCTAAGTATGCACTTATAAAGGAGCTTGCATGCGGATTGTAGTTTGTGATGATGAGCCCTTAGCTCGTGAGCGTTTGGTTAGAATAGTCAAGGAGTCAGGTCATGAGGTGGTTGCCCAAGCAAAAACGGGCGTAGAAGCCATTATTGCCGTAAAATCTGAGCAGCCAGACATTATACTGCTCGATATTCGTATGCCCGAAATGGATGGCGTGGAGTGTGCGCAAGAACTTGCGAAGCTGAACCATCCACCCGCCATTATATTTGTCACAGCGTATGATCATTATGCGATAGCGGCGCTCAAAGCCAATGCCATCGGTTATCTATTAAAACCCGCAAATAAAGATGAGTTACTAGAAGCGCTAGAAAAAGCCACCAATTTAAATGCCGCGCAATTAAACGAGATTCGTAAGCTTGAGAACCCAACTGCTCGTCCCGTGCGCGAACATATTGTGGCGCGTACCCATCGCGGTGTTGAGCTAATTGAACTCAAAGATATCTACTATTTTACTGCCGATCAAAAGTACGTCAAAGTACGCCATAAAGACGGTATCGTTCTTATTGATGATACTCTAAAAGAGCTTGAGCAAGAATTTGAAGGTAAATTGTTTCGTGTTCATCGCAATGCTATTATTAATATCAAATATTTAGACTTTTTAGAAACCTTAGAGGCCGGGCAGTTTCAACTCCATTTCAAAGGCATTGATGAGACGTTAGCGGTCAGCCGCCGTCATCTACCATCACTACGTGAGAAGATTCAAAGCATGTAACTGTAGAAGCGTTTGGTTTTAAAACTAGAGAGCGCTAAAAGTGTTAAGCAGCGAGCGCTGTAATCTGCTGAAATAATCATGCCATATCATCAACCCCTTATTTATGCTTAAATAGGGGTATTTTTTTGCATGATTCATCTTTAAAAATCGTTTTTAGCATCCATGTTGAATGACACATTCTTGAATAATACATTCGCATTATTGTAAAGATACTGAATCTGACATTGTTGAGCACTGACATTCTAGTATCGAACTTATTGAGGCCTTTTATGAGCACTATGCAGCAACCTGCTTTGACTACCTTAAATATCGCCACTCGCCAAAGCCCACTGGCGTTATGGCAAGCTGAGCATATTCGTGATCGCCTACTAGCACTATATCCTGAGATGACCATTAACCTACTAAAAATTGTCACCAAAGGCGATAAGATTTTGGATACGCCGCTAGCGAAAATTGGCGGAAAAGGTTTGTTCGTCAAAGAGCTTGAGCAAGCCTTATATGATAAGCAGGCCGATATTGCGGTGCATTCTTTAAAAGACGTGCCGATGGAGTTGCCAAAAGGTTTGACACTGGGCGTTTATTGTAAACGGGCCTCGCCAACCGATGCTTTTGTATCAAACACTTATCACAATATTGATGAGTTGCCTCAAGGGGCGGTGGTCGGTACGGCAAGCTTGCGTCGTCAATGTCAAATCAAAGCCTATCGTCCAGATTTGCAAATCAAAACTCTGCGCGGCAATGTTGGAACGCGCTTAGGGAAGCTCGATGCTGGTGAGTATGATGCCATTATTTTAGCGACCAGTGGTTTGCAGCGAATCGAGCTTGACGAGCGGATTCGTAGTGAGTTGGATATTGATATTTGCTTGCCAGCAGTTGGTCAAGGCGCTTTAGCGATTGAATGCCGCGAAGGCGATGAGGCAGTTTTAAAACTGCTGGCGCCGTTAAATGATGACAAAGCCCGTATCCGACTTATCGCTGAGCGCGCGCTAAATCGTCATTTACAAGGCGGTTGCCAAGTACCGATTGCCGCTTATGCGGTATTGCAAATGGCTGATACAAACAACGACAATAACAGCGAAAACGGCAATAACGATGCAGGTAATACCTTATGGTTACGCGGCCGCGTTGGTCAAGAAGATGGTAGCGAGCTGCTCAAAGCTGATAAAAGCTTGACCTTAACGGGCAGCCAAGCTGAACAAGAAGCCCAAGCCAATAAGCTGGGCATTGAAGTCGCTGAGATGCTACTAAAAATTGGTGCGGGTGATATTTTATCAGCGATTTATCAGTCTAAATGATGTCTAAGGTTAAATAGTCCTTAAATTAGATAACTCTTAAACTACATCATAGTTAAATAGCGCTATCCATTTACTCATAAAGTTGCTGAAATGACTTTATGAGTAAGCTCACTTTTTAAGCCTTTTGTCACGGTATGCTTATGTCTTGGTCCTCATCTAAGTCCACTACTTCAACTCAGCCTATTGGTCAGCCATCTTTGCCGCAAGTCATCATCAATACGCGTCCAGTCGAGCGTGCCGCACCGCTGACGCAGCATTTGCAAGCGGCTGGGATGTCAGTGATTGATATGCCAATGTTGACATTAGAAGCGTGTCCCACAACTGAGCAAGACATGACCTTAATGCGACAATGGCTTGCCGGTGACTATCAGGCGCTCGTTATCGTCAGCCCAACAGCAGCTGCTTCAGGATTGGCCGTTTGGCAAAAGCTTGAGCAGGAGCGACAAATTCAAAAGTCTGATGGAAATGATAAGGCACAAAATAGTCCGAATTTTAAACATTTAAAAGCACCAAGCCACTTAATTGCAGTTGGTGAAGCGACTGCGGCGGTGTTAAATGACGCTAAATTGGATGCAAAAAGCTATCGAGTATTGCAGCCTTTAATTGCCAATAACGAAGGTATGCTCGCCATGCCTGAAATTGAAAGTTTAAAAGCAGGCGATAAAATGTTGGTATGGCGCGGGCTTGGTGGACGACGATTATTGGTCAATACGCTGCAAGCACGCGGTGTGCATATCGATAGCATTGCTTGGTATGAACGTAAGATGCCTAGCGATGCTATGGCGCGATATGAGAAATGGAAAGCTGAGTTTCTCGCGCAAAAATCTGAGCAGCAAACAACATCTGGATCCCAGCCAAAACCTGTCGTGATTGTCAGTAGTGGCACGGCTTTTGAGCATTGGCAAGCGATCGTTAGTGCTGTGGCAGAACAGAAGGTAGAGTCAAGTTTAAATATGGACAAGCCCGCCAGTCTAACGCTAAAGCTCACCGATTTTGCTTATGTGGTGTTAGGCGAGCGCTTAGCCAATATGGTTGCAGAGCAAGATTTAAGCTATTGGCGAGTGGAAGATTTAGCACCGGGAACGATTCTTGCAGCAATCCATTCGCCAATAGTAGGTTAGATTTAAAAAGAACGCTTAATTTTCTTAATCCATTTATTTTATATTTGCTTAAAACCATCTATCACCAACGGTGCTGCCTTATGACCATGAATTCTGAATCGTTACCTAAGGAACCTTCTGCCACTCAGCAGCGCCGGCAAGCAAACATGTTTTTGATACGATTGCAGTGGCTCGTGATATTGCTACTTATTGCCGTTTTACTTTGGTTTTTTATCAATCAGCAGCGTTTTGAGCGTAATGTGAATGAGCGTTTGCAAAGTAATGAGCAAGTCGTTAGCCGCCTAAACGAGATGGACGATCGTATCTTTGCGATGAGTCAGCAGACGTTACCAGAGCCTCGCACTGCTGCTAGTAGTCAAGCTCAAAACCAGCTCGATTTGTTACGGATTCAAATACAAGCCGCTGATAGATTATTAGCAGGCAATAATGACAGTGCTGCGATTAACTTGTTACGTGGTCTGCATTGGCAACTGTCTCAGAGCAGTAATGAGATTGCACCAGCGCTCACTGTTGTGATTAAGCAAAGCTTGATGAAAGATATTGAACGCTTACAAGCAAGAAGCTCACAGCCCAGCCCATGGCAGCTACAAAACTTAGCCATTCAAAATATCCAAGAGTTTTTGCACCGTTATGAGCGTTCAACCACTACGGTTGATCAAACGAATACCAGTAATAATATAAACCTAACGCGCAGACAGCTTACGATTCACGAAGTCATTATGACATTAAATTTGGCGAGCCAAGCCAGTAACATGCGTGAAAAAGATCAGCTGATCGGCTATCTACGTCAAGCACGCAATCAGCTTCAGACGTTATCCTCATCAGAATTGCAAACATCTGCCTCACAAGAAACTGCAGCAAAAGAATCTACCTCAAAGGTCTTTGCGAAAAATAAAACGCCTCAAGCAGAGAATACACCAAACGCTCATAAAAATAACATTCAAACCAAATCCTCTCCTAATAACATTGCAGAAGTTATCGATTGGTTAGATCAACTGATTGCCAATGCACCAAAACCAACGCCACTACTAACCACACAAATCTTGGACAAGCCTAAGCGCTGATGGTGATGGTTGTTAAAATTTGATGAAGATAAAAATAAGAGAAATACAGTGATGAATAGTTTTGATCAAAATATAGATTTAAGTAGTGCTAACTCAGACAGTGATCGCCCTAGAGAATTGGCGCATTATCCTGTTATTCATCAGCAGCCGATACATTGGGGTGAGATGGATGCTTTTAACCATTTAAATAATGTGGTTTATTATCGTTATGCCGAATCGGCACGGATTGGCTACTTGCAGGTACTAGGCATGTTTGATGGCAGTATGGTGACCGTATTGGCGCAGTCAAGCTGCCAATATTTGCGTCCTGTCACTTATCCTGACACCTTGTTATTAGGCGTGCGCTGCCAGCGCTTGGGGAATACCAGTATCGTGATGGAATATAGCTATTATAGCTGCGCCCAAAAAACGATTGTTGCGACCGCTGATGCTGTAATCGTCCGTTTAGATTGTGATGGAAAGGATAAATTACCGTGGACTACTGAGGAGCGTGAGCGTTTGTTGGCATTAGAAGCAAAATTCGGTCATACCCCCAAATTTTAGAGACTTAGCTCATTTAGTAAGTTATAAACGCTAATCAAATCATGATAGTAAATAGTAGCGATAAATAAACCATTTATAAAAGACAAATAAAAAAGGCACGCTCAATAATATTAGCGTGCCTTTTTTATTTTGCTATTTGTTGTCGCCGCTGGCTTTTATTCTTGTTTAGGAGCGTGAACGAAGTCAACGACGTTTAAATCAAAACCTGACAACGCATAAAACTTCATTGGTGAGGATAATAGTCGCATATCACGAACACCTAAATGGCGTAAGATCTGCGCGCCAACTCCAATGCTACGATAAGGCTGCTGGGCAATGGTTGACATTGACTGATTTTCAGCAGCTTTATCAAGTGCATCCCCCAAGTCAATCGGCTGATGGTTGCCAATCCAAACCAGCACACCGCGCTCTGAGTTGTTTATCTCCTCTAACGCTGAACGTACACTCCAGCCACTACGGCCAGTGGTGTCATTTTTAGCGGCAAATAAGTCGCGTAATGGATGAAAGCCGTGGACACGAACGGTACTAACGCCTTCACTCACATCGCCTTTTACCAAAGCCAAATGAGTCTCATCAGCACCAAACTCGCGGAAGCGATGCAGGGTAAAGGTGCCATATTCGGTCTCAAACGGATGAGATTCAACTTCTTCAACTGTTTGTTCATTGGCGATGCGGTAGTTAATCAGGTCGGCAATCGTTCCGATTTTAATATCATGTTCTTTCGCAAATATCTCTAAATCATCACGGCGGGCCATCGTCCCATCAGCATTAATAATTTCAACGATAACCGCTGCTGGCTCCAACCCTGCTAGTCGCGCCAAATCACAACCGGCTTCGGTATGACCGGCACGGTGAAGGACGCCACCATTTTGTGCCATAATTGGAAAAATGTGCCCAGGTTGGACGATATCTTCTGGTTTCGCTGAAGACGAAACCGCTGCTTGAATGGTACGAGCGCGGTCGGCAGCAGAAATACCCGTGGTCACGCCTTCAGCCGCTTCAATAGAAACGGTAAAGTTGGTGCTAAATTTTGCTTCATTGCGGTCTGACATTAATGGCAATGCCAGCTGCTGGCAACGTGCTTCTGATAATGTTAAACATACCAAACCGCGGGCATGGGTAATCATAAAGTTAATATCATCAGGGCGCACATGGGTCGCTGCCATAATAATATCGCCTTCGTTTTCGCGATCTTCATCATCCATTAAGATGACCATTTTACCAGCACGAATGTCTTCGATAATCTCAGGAATCGTATTTAAACTCATAGGAAGTCTCAATATTTTATTATTTATAGATGGGTTTGATTAAGAATATAAGTAGTTATCTGTCTATTGTAGCAGAGCGCCTAAAGCACTATTGTGGTAAAGCAAGGCATGCCTTGATAAGAACCATATAAATAAAAGCAATGTGCTATAAAAACATTCCGCTTAATTGGTTTGTATATATCATTATGAGGCCATTTTAACGCTTTTCGCCGCCGCTTGCTGCGTCATCTTGATAATATGTTAATGAATAGCTCAAAAATAGGGATGAGTATAATCAATGATACGGATGGAATTATCGTTATTCATTACTGGCGGCTTGGTTCTTTAACCAGTTCATAAACTGCTTGCTGTGTTGCTCACGCTGATTGTCAGCAAATTCATAAAAACTTGTTCCGATTAAATTATCTGGCAAATAACTTTGGGGGTAATAATGATTAGGATAATTGTGCGGATAAACATAACCTTCGCCGTAGCCTTGATTGCGCATCAATTTGGTCACGCCATTGCGCAAGTGGAGCGGCACGGGTGAGGCGTCTTTTTCTGCCAGCGCCATAGCAGCATTAATGGCTTTATAAGTACTATTACTTTTGGCGCTAGTCGCCAGATATACCACCACTTGTCCCAATATAATACGTGCTTCTGGCATGCCGATAGATTGTACGCTACGCAGCGCAGCATCTGCAAGAAGTAGCGCGTTGGGATTGGCATTGCCGATATCTTCACTGGCCAAAATCACCAATCGCCTCGCAATAAAATCAGCAGGCTCTCCACCAACTAGCATGCGTGCCATCCAATAAAGCGCCGCATCTGGGTCTGAGCCGCGAACGGACTTTATCATGGCAGAGATAATATCATAATGCTGCTCGCCATCTTTATCGTAGCGCACTAAAGCAGTTTGGGCCACGCGGGCAACCAATTCATCATCAATGATTAACGGAGACTGGTTGGAATCGGCCGTTTGAATGGCAAGCTCTAATAAATTGAGTGCTTTTCTGGCATCGCCGTGAGCCAATTGACTGATCGTATCTTGCGCTTGCAAATCAACTGTCAGGTTTTTAAGAATAGTATCTTCTGAGAGGGCACGCTGCAATACAGCACTGATTTGATCAGACGTTAGTGGTTCCAAACGGTAAACTTGGCAACGTGATAACAGCGCGTTATTAACACTGAACGACGGGTTTTCAGTCGTTGCGCCAATTAACGTAATATCGCCAGACTCTACCGCGCCAAGTAACGCATCTTGCTGGGCTTTATTAAAGCGATGAATCTCATCGATAAATACTACGGGGGATTCAAAACTTAATGAATCCTTGGTTTCTAAAACCTCACGTAATTGCTTAACGCCCGTATTCAATGCGGATAGCGCATGAAACGGACGTCCAACCGCATCAGCCAATAGCATCGCAATAGTTGTTTTGCCGATGCCCGCTTCACCATGCAAAATAATCGACGGCAGGTGTCCTTGCTCGACCAAGCGCCGTAAAGGCGCGCCTGCTGCTAACAGATGTTCTTGACCAATAATAGCGTCGAGCGTCGTCGGGCGTATACGCTGAGCAAGGGGAGTATCGGCATGAAAATTGGGCGGCATAAAAATCTCTATTATCAATTAAACGGCTGTTTTTTATATTGACCTAATTGTAGCTAGGCTAACGCAGATTTACGTTAATAAAAGTCAGCCAAGTGTACAGCTTATGTCTTAAACGCTTTGTTTTGCGCGATTTTGACCTTATTAATGGTTTATTCATTATGATGAATCATCAAAGATAAAACGAGTAACAAATACGAGGTAAGACATTCATGCTGTCGCCATCCACTTTCAAGCGTTTATTTAAGCGTACCATATCTTTTAAAGGCAACCAGCAGCGTTCTCGTCAGCTGACTGATGGAGAGGTAACGCTCGTGCGTTCCGTATTCGGCGATAGTATCGAGCTTGATACGGTTCAACTTAAAACCGCCTGCTGGGTGCTAAAAAATTATGCCGTTAGTCCCAATGGCAATATTTATTTTCATCCCGCAGACTGGATCACAGATTTTAGCCAATCATCACTAAGTAAGCAAAGCTGGCTTATTCACGAATTAACCCACGTTTGGCAATTGCAGCAAGGACTTAAAGTCGTTCGCGGCGCTATTGTTAATCGCCGCTATGCTTATGTGCTTGAAGCTGGCAAGCCGTTTTTTAACTACGGTATCGAACAGCAGGCTAGAATGGTACAAGATTACTTTGTCAGCCGTCATCATGGCCGCGATTGTCGCGATTTTGAAGCTTGTATTCCTTTTCTAACCGCCCAAACGCTCGAAAATACTAGCAACAGCGACCGCATATCTAAAGTTTGATCTTTCTTTTCTCATTTAATATTTATATGATGGATTAGCCTTTCTATAATAATAAAAAGTCGCTAAATACCTATATTAAATAAAATAGTAGCAGACTCAGCATATAAGCGAATTGCTTTTAATAAGGATATGAACTCAGATGTTTAAAATTTTATCAGTAAAACCTGACATTGATACTCATCATTGCTCTATCAATAAAGGCAAAATTCGCCCGCAGCAAGTTTCTACATTGCTTACGGCCGCCTTGACTGGCATATTATTGTTAAGTGGTTGTCAGCAACAAGCCATAGAAGAACCTGAACCTAAGACCAGTCAAACCAAGGAGCAAACCAGTACAGAAGACAGTCAGCCGATGCGGAGAAGTGATTCTGCTGCTGCTAGCATAGAACAGTTTCAGCCTTTATATATTGCTCAAGCGCAAGGGTTGCAGCAGCGCTTACAAGCAGAATATGAGTCGCTACAGGCGGCAGATGCGTCAGACAGCGGCAACGATTTACTGCCTGATAGCTCTGGTAGTAAGGTTGGCACTTCCGAAAATCATAGTGAGGCGAGCAGCCAAGCGACTAATAATAATTCAGCGACTAATAGTAGCTCGTCTAGCGCAGCGGTAAATAATCCACAATTGGCGAAAGTGCCCAAGCCGACAGATACTGATGATAAATCTGATGTCGCTAGCAACTCTAGCAATGTCAATGAAAATGACAACGCTACGGATACCGATATTAATATCAGTACGGAAGTTGGCGAACGCGATTTAACCGTGCTTAAACGAATCAGTCTTGAGCCGCGTAAGCCTGTGGTGTTGACAGAAGAGCAGTTGATAGAGCGCTATCAGCAAGCGATGGAAGCGCTTTATCAGCCGGTTACTACGCCGCTTAGTGCTGAAAATGTTGATACCTTGATTAATATAGCAACATTGGTGCCGCAGTTATTTGAGCATTCAGAAATTGCAGGCAGACTCAGTGCAAAAAGCCCAGCGCTGGCGCGTTTGATTATTCAACATCAAGTTTGGGAGCAGATAGAAGCCCAACAAGTACTCGATATGCAGAAAATGAAAATCGATCAACAGCAAGAGTTCGAAAGACTGATGGCCAAATTTAATGAAACCATTCAAGGCTATGATGAACAAATTGCCAAATATGAGCAGACGTTAAAAGAATTCCAATAAAGTGTGATTCGTCATTACTTTATGAAATCTAAACCATAAAAAATCCCGCTACGTTAGCGGGATTTTTATATATGCTGCTAATAACAGCTTACTATTTGCGGTCTTCAACTTTAACGAACTCACGTTTCGTTTCACCAGTATATAACTGACGTGGACGACCGATTTTGAACGGTGCGCTGTGCATCTCTAGCCAATGGCTGATCCAACCAGAAGTACGTGCTAGAGAGAAAATAACGGTAAACATTGACGTTGGGATACCGATAGCTTTTAAGATAATGCCAGAGTAGAAATCAACGTTTGGATACAAGTTACGCTCAACGAAGTACGGGTCTTCTAGAGCAATTTTCTCAAGTTCCATCGCAAGCTCAAGCTTAGGATCGTTAATGCCCAATGCAGCCAATACTTCGTCACAAGTTTCTTTCATGACTTGTGCGCGTGGGTCGAAGTTTTTGTAAACACGGTGACCAAAGCCCATCAGTTTTACTTCGCGGCTTTTCACTTTTTCCATGAATTCAGGGACGTTTTCTACAGAACCGATTTCATCTAACATCTCAAGAACGGCTTCGTTGGCGCCGCCATGTGATGGTCCCCAAAGGGCAGCGATACCTGCTGCGATACAAGCGTAAGGGTTGGCACCAGTAGAACCCGCTAGACGTACAGTAGACGTTGACGCGTTTTGTTCGTGGTCAGCGTGTAAGGTAAAGATTTTGTCCATCGCGCGGGTGATGACGTCGTTTGGCTCATAGTCTACATCAGCAGGGGTGGCAAACATCATGTATAAGAAGTTTTCTGCGTAATTAAAATCATTACGTGGATACATGAACGGTTCGCCTTGTGAGTACTTATAACTCATTGCCGCAAGCGTTGGCATTTTAGCAATTAGGCGAATAGCAGTGATTTCACGATGTGCTTCATTGCTCACGTCTAAGTTGTCATGATAAAACGCTGATAATGCACCAACGACACCAACCATAATCGCCATTGGATGCGCGTCACGGCGGAAACCTTCAAAGAATTTACGTAATTGGTCATGAACGCCCATGTGTTTACGGACTTTTTCATAGAAATCTGCTTTTTGCTCAGCATTTGGCAGATCACCATGAATCAGTGCATAAGCCACTTCTAAATATTCAGCATTGTTTGCTAACTGATCGATAGGGTAACCACGGTGTAATAGCTCACCTTTACCACCATCAATATAAGTAATCTTAGATTCAACAGGAGCCGTTACTTTGAAACCAGGGTCATAAGACCAAAAACCTGAATCTTGTAGAGCAGCAACATCGATAACTGGACGCCCTAAAGTACCCTCAATAATAGGAAATTCGTATTCTTCACCGTTTACGCTTAGTTTGGCATTGTTGTCAGCCATAAATTGCTCTCCATTGTTCTTTAAATTGTTGGAATAAAAATATATCGACGCATATATATTCTCGCGTCATCATTGGTCAAACAGTCAAAATAAATTTAACCCATTTAATATGCAGGCTATATTAGCAGTTATTACGTAGGTTTTGAAAAGACTTTTAGCAGTAATGTCTGTAATAACGATGCTTTAGTTATGCCAAGCGACTGTAAACTTTGTATCAAAATATGTCTATTTCGTAATTTTGCTCTAAGCGTCGGCCTTACTATCAACGTAATGATTCTCATTAACAGTATAATAATAAAGAATTTATAGAGAGATAAGCGGATTTAGTACTTAAAGCAATGTACTATGTCACAGACAGAGTAAGAGTAACCGACAAATTGATTTGGGTTTGTGATTGATTTTGAATGATCAATACTAATAAGTTTCTATTACCAATAGCTAACTTTTTGTTAAATAATCTCCAATAACCACTATTTAGGGGATAAATTTGTAATTAGGACGCAGTCATTTTATAATTAGAGAGATTTAACTGGCACTAGCTTTGCGCAAATGGATAGGTCGCTCTAATGAAGTCACTATTAAAGCCTAGCTTTACTCATACTTTGTTATGATCGACTGTTCGGTTTATAGACCAAAATCTAGCTTATCGTTTGAATATTCTTGTTAACTGTTCTATTTTTAAATAGTCAACAGTGAAGTTTGCGTTAATGAAAAATGATCATTTACAGATGACCCTATGGCGTTATCTTTTTTGTTGATGGAAGCCCGTAAAAATAGAATAGTTAATCGATTTATCCCATGCTATGTACTTCATGCTGCGCCTTTATTGTCATAAAGTGCGTGGAAGACTTTATAGAAAGGGGTGATCATTTCAACGAGCTATATGGAAAGTCTATAACTTTATAAATGGAAACTGTCTAAATAGCAACTCAATAAATAGTCGCTATCGTCCTAGTCTTCATAAATAGAATCCATCTAAACATCGAATGAGTGAGACTTTGTCTGCCTTTTCTATTTAGCGCAAATTACATGACGTCAGCTAGCCCTTCCTTACTTTATTCATCTCGTGTGTTGCTTGACGCTTAACAATATTTTTATAAATAGTACTGATATAAAGCGTTGATAGCCGATACAGGAGTATAACCGCAAAAAGGATGCCCGCTGTGAAAAGCAACCGACCTATTAATCTACCCTTAAGCCAAGTGTTGAGCGTAAATAGCTCACCGATTGCAATTGCTTCAATTTTGCATCGCATCTCTGGCGTTGTTTTGTTTCTACTTATTCCTGTCATGCTGTGGTTATTACAAAATTCTCTAGCGTCGCCTGAGAGTTTTGAAACCGTGTTTGACAATATCTTTGTTCGCTTTTTAGCGTGGATTTTCGTCGCCGCCATTGCTTATCACTTTGTGATGGGCGTCAAGCATTTATTTGCTGATAATGGTCAACACGAAGAGCTGAAATCAGCACGCATGGTGTCTGTTGTCAGCTTAGTGATTGCAGCGATTTTAATTGTCGCGTCATTTGTATGGGTGATGTTCTAATGATAAAAAATGATTCAGGAATCAAAAGCGCCACTGGTCTGACAGGGTCAGGCACACGAGATTGGATGGTTCAGCGTATCAGTGCGGTGATTTTAGCCGTTTATAGTGTGGTGATGCTGGGCTTCTTTTTAACGCATGGTGATGTGAGCTTCGTTGAATGGTCTGATTTTATGACCAGTTTGCCGATGCGTCTGTTTAGCTTAGTGGCCATTTTGGCCTTAGCTGGTCACGCGTGGGTTGGTATGTGGACAGTATTTACTGACTATATTACCTCAGGCAAGATGGGTGAAAGCGCGCCCAAACTGCGTTTAGTGCTACAAACATTGATGATTATCGCTATTTTAGTCTTCCTATTTTGGGGCATCATGATTTTTTGGGGTAACGGCTTCGGTGTTGTTGCTGTTTAACCATTTGTCATACCTATAGATATTTATTCATCTGGTATTTATAAGCTTAGTATTACAAGCTGAATATCATGAATAATAACGGATTAATCTGACCGCATTCGTGACTTTGTTTACTTAAAGACGCTTAGATTGAAAAGCGTTTAGATAATAAAAAATCCGTTAGTAGCCAAAATAGACAGAGCCAATCATAGCGTTGGGCGTTCACTGATTTAACCTTTCACTTGTGTAAATACATTATTGTTAATCAAGTGAGGAAGCCCAATATAACGATAGATATGCAATTTAAGTGGTTAAAGGTGGTTTGTAGCAGATTGTTGTGACTATTGCGATTATTGTCGGTAGCTTTCTCGCAAAAATTAGCGAGCGTTGCCGCATGATAGGATGTAAACCAACCTTTTTATTTACTTCTAAGCATTAACAGGCATTAGGAAAACCGTAATGGCAACTAGACAAGATAATACCATTAGCAATATTAAAACCCTGAACTATGACGCGGTCATCGTTGGTGGCGGCGGCTCAGGAATGCGTGCTTCATTGCATTTGGCCGAAGCGGGCATGAAGGTTGCAGTTTTAACCAAAGTATTCCCAACCCGTTCGCACACGGTTGCGGCACAAGGCGGTATTGGTGCAAGTTTGGGCAACATGAGCAATGATAACTGGCACTTTCACTTTTATGACACCGTTAAAGGGTCAGATTGGTTGGGTGACCAAGACGCCATTGAGTACATGTGCCGCGAAGCACCAAAAGTGGTGTATGAGCTTGAGCACATGGGAATGCCGTTTGACCGTAACGAAGATGGCACGATTTATCAGCGCCCATTTGGTGGTCATACCTCAAACTATGGCGAAAAAGCCGTTCAGCGTGCTTGCGCTGCAGCTGACCGTACCGGTCACGCACTACTTCATACGCTATATCAAAAAAACCTCCAACAAGGTACTGAGTTCTTTATCGAGTGGATTGCGCTTGATTTGATCAAAGATGACGCTGGTAACATCAATGGCGTCATCGCGATTGAGCAAGAGACAGGAACGGTTGCGGTATTCCAATCACCGATTACTGTTCTAGCAACAGGTGGTGCTGGTCGTATCTTTGCTGCTTCTACCAACGCTTATATCAATACTGGTGACGGTATTGGCATGGCGGTTCGTGCTGGTATCCCATTGCAAGACATGGAATTTTGGCAGTTCCACCCAACAGGCGTTCATGGTGCTGGCGTACTATTGACCGAAGGTTGCCGTGGTGAAGGCGCAATCTTACGTAATAAAGATGGCGAAGCGTTCATGGAGCGTTATGCCCCAACCGTTAAAGATTTGGCGCCGCGCGATTTAGTTTCACGTTCTATGGACCAAGAAATCAAAGAAGGCCGTGGTTGTGGTCCAAATGCTGACCATATCGTGATGGATATGACCCATTTAGGCGTTGAAACCATCATGAAGCGTCTGCCATCAGTATTTGAGATTGGTAAAAACTTCGCTAACGTTGATATCACTAAAGAGCCAATTCCAGTGATTCCAACCATTCATTATATGATGGGTGGTATTCCAACCACGATTCATGGTCAAGTCATCGTACCAGATCTAGAAGCAGGCCCAGATGAAGACGGTCTGTATACCAAAGGCAATGTGGTTAAAGGTCTTTATGCAATTGGCGAATGTGCGTGTGTGAGTGTTCACGGTGCCAACCGTTTGGGTACTAACTCACTACTTGATTTATTGGTCTTTGGTCGCGCTGCTGGTAAGCATATCGTTGATGAATTCCATCACGCCGATCACAACTACAAGCCACTTGATCCGCACGTGCTTGATTTTACCGTGCGTCGTTTAGACAAATTGCAACAATCAACCTCAGGCTACAATGCGCAAGATGTGGCTGATGAGATTCGTGCGACCATGCAAAAGCATGCCAGCGTATTCCGAACACAGGCAATGATGGACGAAGGCGTTGAGAAAATTCTAGCGCTTGGTGAAAAAATTGACCAAATCCATTTGGCTGATAAATCACAAGTTTTTAATACGGCGCGTATCGAAGCCTTTGAAGTAGCAAACTTATACGAAGTGGCAAAAGCAACCATGATATCGGCGGCTAATCGTCATGAAAGCCGCGGTGCACACAGTGTTTCTGACTATGATCGTCCAGAAGATGATGAATATGCACCAAACGGCCGTAATGATAATGATTGGATGAAGCATACCTTATGGTATTCTGAAGGCAACCGTATTGTCTATAAGCCTGTTCGTAAGGTGCCGTTGACAGTCGATTATGTCGAGCCAAAAGTTCGCGTTTATTAATTTTCGTATTTATTGATTCTATGCTCTGCACTTTTTGTGCATAAATAGAATTAACGTTTTATTCCTTATTCATTTATTAAAAGGTGACCGCCAGCGATAAGCCGCTATCAGCGCTATGATTCAATAGTATCAGCGCTGATAAATTACAGTTTCTAAACTGTTTGGCTTATCTGCCCGCCATCACCCATGTGTGGAGTTTAGCATTATGAGCCGAGGTACTCGCACCATCGAAATCTATCGCTACGATCCTGATGTGGACGCAGCGCCGCGCATGCAAACATATACGATTGAGCTACTAGAGTCAGATCGTATGTTGCTTGATGTGTTATTACGCCTAAAGAAAGAAGATGAAACCCTTACTTTCCGTCGCTCATGCCGTGAAGGCATCTGTGGTTCTGATGGCATGAATATCAATGGTAAAAATGGTCTGGCATGTTTGATCAACATGAACACTTTGCCTGAAAAAGTAACGGTTCGTCCATTACCAGGTCTACCAGTGGTTCGTGATTTGGTCGTCGACATGAACCAATTTTACGAGCAGTACGAAAAAGTTCATCCGTTCTTAATTAATGACCAGCCAGCGCCAGCAACAGAGCGCTTGCAGTCTCCTGAGCAACGTGAAAAATTGAACGGTTTGTATGAGTGTATTCTATGTGCGTGCTGTTCAACCAGCTGCCCATCATTTTGGTGGAACCCTGATAAGTTCTTAGGTCCAGCAGCACTATTGAACGCCAACCGTTTTGTCTCTGACAGCCGTGATACCGATATTCGTGCTCGTTTAGCGCGTCTGGAAGATCCATTCAGCCTGTTCCGTTGCCGCGGTATTATGAACTGCGTATCAGTTTGTCCAAAAGGTTTAAATCCAACTAAAGCTATTGGTCATCTACGTGATTTACTAATCGATCAAGCAGGTTAGTCTACCATTTATCATCAATTAGTTTTATAATAGCGCTGTTCAAAACACCACCTCTCATTAGGTGGTGTTTTTTATTAAAAATATTCAGAATGAGTGATGATCTAGAGTATCAAAATTGAATTTTTGAAAGAGATTGTTGAGGGACAAGGCGAATCAAAGACAGAAAGTAAGGCTGTATTAACAATACGTTGCTTGTATGTAAGAAGACATGCTATATCCGTCTTCTCTCTATATAATTGAGCATGACAACATATTTTCGTTAATGATTACGTGGGACAGGTTAAACCAAATCTTTAAACGCAGGCTCTATAACAACAGTCATAAGAGCATTTGTTATATAAGTTGTTTTTACTTATTAAGTGACCATTTATTGATAATTGGAAATTAACAAATTGCAAAAAATGATAATTAATATTCATTACGTAAATACCTAGTATTGAACAAACAAACTATGGCGTAGAGGGCAGACATGTTACTCTATACAGCAATGTATATTTAGCGAAATAGCCACTGCACTTTTACAATAGTAGAATAATTCAGTAAAAATAGCCATTTGATAGGCTAACTGAAAAAAGAAACGTTGATTAATACCTTATCATTAACAATTTAGTTATAGTTGAAAGCATTATATATAATTTAATGTTGTGAAACGAGTCGCTTCAGAAAACCCGCCGTTCACAAATAATTTTAATTAGAAGATTGGTATTGCAATCATGCTTTTGTCTTTAGACGAGATTGCTTTAGTAGAGAATCTCATCGAGAAAATGGTTTTATTTAACAGAGAGTTTTAACCGTAACAGACGATGACGAATGTCGCCAATACACAACGAATAACACAATAATAAGCACGATTCCATTCATTTATCTATCAAATAGACGATTATTATGAATAGTATAACTAAAGAAACTGCAAGCCAAGATCATACTGAACTAGCTGCCGATAACACCAATTATATCGAAGCGCTCTATGAGCAATATTTAGCTGATCCTAGTAGTGTCGATGACGATTGGCAAGCGTATTTTGAACAATACAAATCGCCAAATGATGCTCCGCATAATGCAATTAAAGATCAGTTCTTATTGCTGGCGCGCAATCAGACGGCAAATAAAGTAAGTGCTGAAACGTCTGACGATTCAAGTCATTGTGCAGACCCAAAACAAATGGGTGTGCAGCAACTGATTTCAGCCTACCGTCGCCGTGGCCATCGCCGCGCTAAGCTTGACCCCTTAGATTTACATCCACGTGCAGAAGTGGAAGATTTGACGCTGGCTTATCACAATCTTTCTGAAGCCGACCTTGATACGGTATTTCCGACCAATGATTTAAATATTGGTAAGGATGAGGCGACGCTACGTGAGATTATCGAAATCATGGAGCGTGTATACTGCCGTTATATCGGTATTGAATATATGCATGTCACCACCAGCACTGAAAAACGCTGGATGGAAAAATATTTAGAGACGAATCTAGGTTATATCGAGTTTGATAAAGAAAAACGTCTCTCGATTCTTGAGCGTCTAACCGCCGCCGAAGGCTTAGAAAAATATCTGGCTCGTAAATATACGGGCGTTAAGCGTTTTGGTCTAGAAGGTGGCGAAAGCTTTATCCCTGCTGTCAATGAAATTATCCAACGTGCTGGTGGTTATGGTACCAAAGAGATGGTTATTGGTATGGCTCACCGTGGCCGTTTAAACTTATTGGTTAATATCTTAGGTAAAAAACCTGCCGATTTGTTTGATGAGTTCGATGGTAAAGTCCAGCCAGAAAAAGGCTCAGGTGACGTCAAATATCACAATGGTTTTTCATCTAACGTGATGACCCCGGGTGGTGAGGCGCATTTGGCATTGGCGTTTAACCCATCGCATCTTGAGATTGTCGCGCCAGTTTTGCAAGGTTCGGTACGCGCTCGTCAAGTTCGTCGTAACGATCAACCATTTCAAGATAGTAAAACTGGTAACTCAGTACTGCCAATCGTCATTCATGGTGATGCCGCTTTTGCTGGCCAAGGTGTGGTACAAGAAACCTTCCAAATGTCACAAACCCGCGCTTATACTACGGGCGGTACGGTACATATTGTTATCAATAACCAAGTTGGTTTTACCACTAGCCGTCAAGAAGATGCGCGCTCAACCGAATATTGTACTGATGTCGCAAAAATGGTTCATGCGCCTATCTTGCACGTAAATGGTGACGACCCTGAGTCAGTGGTGTTTGCCGCGCAGTTGGCATTAGATTATCGTCATGAGTTTGATAAAGACATTATTATTGACTTGTTCTGTTATCGCCGTAATGGTCATAACGAAGCCGATGAGCCATCAGCGACTCAACCATTGATGTATGCGGTTATTAAGAAATTACCAACCACTCGTACTATCTATGCGCAGCAGCTCATAAAAGCTGGTTTGTTAAGCGAAAGTGAAGCCCAGCAGTACGAAGATGAATATCGTGAATCGCTAGATCGCGGCGACTATGTTGCCAACTCTCTAGTGAGCGAACCTAACGAAGCGCTATTTGTCGATTGGAAACCTTATTTAGGTCACGACTTAGTCGATGATTGGGACACGAGTGTCGATATCGAAAAGCTAAAAGAGTATGGCCGCCGCATGGCGCAAATGCCAGAAGGCTATAAGCTTCAGCGTCAAGTCCAAAAAATGGTTGAGCAACGTTTAGCCATGCAAACGGGTAAAGAACCTCTAAATTGGGGCGCTGCTGAAACTCTAGCATATGCTTCATTGGTTGATAATGACAATGTATTGGTACGTATTACTGGTGAAGATGTGGGCCGTGGTACGTTCTCACATCGTCATAGTGAAATTTATAACGTTAATGACGGCAGCATGTATGTGCCACTTTCACATATCAGTGAAACACAAGCACGCTTTGCGACTTATAACTCACTGTTGTCAGAAGAAGCGGTATTGGCCTTTGAATATGGTTATGCAACGACTGTGCCAAATGCACTAATCGTTTGGGAAGCGCAGTTTGGTGACTTTGTCAACGGCGCTCAAGTCGTGATTGACCAGTTTATCTCAAGTGGTGAAACTAAGTGGCAACGTGTTTGTGGCCTAACCATGTTGTTACCACATGGCTTTGAAGGTCAAGGTCCTGAGCATTCATCTGCTCGTCTTGAGCGCTTCTTACAGCTATGTGCTGAAGATAACATGCAAGTGATTACCCCAACGACACCAGCACAAATTTATCATGCGTTACGTCGCCAAGCGGTTCGTCCGATCCGTAAGCCACTGATTGTTATGTCGCCGAAGAGTTTGCTACGTCATAAATTGGCTACCTCAAACCTTGAGGAGCTGGCTAATGGTAAGTTTGAGACGGTATTGCCAGAGATCGATCAGCAAAACAACGACAACGTGACTCGCATGGTGCTATGTGGTGGTAAAGTCTATTATGACTTGCTAGAACAACGCCGTGCATTAGGTTTAGATCATGTTGCGATTGTGCGTATTGAGCAGCTTTATCCATTACCAGAAGAACGTTTGATTGCTGAAATTGAAAAATACAGCAATTTAAAAGAAATCGTTTGGACGCAAGAAGAGCCGCTTAACCAAGGTGCTTGGTATTATTTAGCGCCGCATATGTTCCGTATTGTCGTACCGCATCCAACCAAGGCGAAAGTTATGGAACCGGTTGCGCGTCCTCCAAGTGCGGCACCAGCAACAGGTTCAGCAAAATTACATATTAAGCAGCAACAAGATTTAATTGCTGGTGGCCTTGGCGTCAGTGTGGATGAGCTGTCTAAGTAGCAATCTATTTAAGCAACAGATTATATAAGATTCACGAATCAGGCGATGACAGTCTATACCGGCTATTACCATTGAATTAAGACAATTTAAAATGGTATTGACTGCCTATCACGACTTAATAATAAAGAGTAATATCAATATCTAAGGAGTATATCGATGGCTGATATTAAAGCCCCCGTTTTTCCAGAATCGGTTGCCGATGGCACCATCGTGGAATGGCACGTCACTGAAGGTCAAGAAGTCAGCCGTGACGACTTATTGGCTGAAATCGAAACTGATAAAGTGGTGCTAGAAGTGGTTGCACCTGATAATGGTGTGGTGACTAAAATCGTCAAGCAAGTCGACGATACGGTTTTGTCTGACGAGCTAATTGCAGAGTTTGAAGCAGGAGCTAGCGGTAGCGCTAATAATGGTAGCAGCGATAGTACTGATGAGCCTGCAGTTGATCCAGATCAGCCAGCAGCGCCTGTACAGCCAAAACAAGCCACCGATGGTGGTGAGCCAGTACAAGTGACTGATAAAAAAGATGAAGCTGACCATAAAGATCAAAGCCCAGCGGTGCGTAAAGCAGCGAAAGAAAGTGGCGTTGACCCTAAAAATGTTGAAGGCAGTGGTCGAGGCGGTCGCGTAACTAAGACTGACATGGCAAACCCAACGATAAAAGCTGATAGTTCTATCAAATCTGATAGTGGTCGTCCTGTCGCTGAATCAACTGGTGAGCGTACTGAAAAACGTGTTCCAATGACGCGCCTTCGTAAGACAGTTGCCAATCGTTTGCTAGCCGCTTCACAAGAAACGGCCATGTTAACCACGTTTAACGAAGTCAACATGAAGCCGTTGATGGACATGCGTTCTAAGTATAAAGATCAGTTCGAGAAGCGTCATGGTGTGCGCCTAGGCTTTATGTCGTTATTTGTGAAAGCAGCAACCGAAGCGCTCAAACGCTTCCCAGCAGTTAACGCTTCACTGGACGGTAATGATATTGTTTATCATGGCTACTATGATATCGGTGTCGCAGTTTCTTCAGATCGTGGTTTGGTGGTTCCTGTATTGCGTGATACCGATCGTATGAGCATGGCAGATGTTGAAGCTAAGATTCGTGAGTTTGGTGGTAAAGCGAAAGAAGGTAAACTCGGTCTAGATGACATGACTGGTGGTACGTTTACTATTTCAAACGGCGGCGTATTTGGCTCATTAATGTCAACGCCAATCTTGAATCCACCACAGACCGCTATCCTGGGTATGCATGCTATCAATGATCGTCCGATGGCTGTCGATGGTAAAGTTGAAATTCTACCAATGATGTACCTAGCACTTTCTTACGATCACCGTATGATTGATGGCAAAGAGGCAGTACAGTTCTTAGTAACTATTAAAGAGTTGGTCGAAGATCCAGCTATGTTGCTACTAGACCTCTAAGCCTATGAGCTTGTATCGGTAACTACTGATACAAGCTTTTTCACTTTGGTATAGGTAATTGTAGTTGTTCGATAAATAATGGATATCCATTGGTTCTTATCGTGTATTAACGACAGAATAAAACTATCGTTTATAGATCAACAGCCTAACCATTCGTTTAGATCCTAAATAAAATTAGAAATAGGAACGTACTATGAAAGACAATTATGATCTAGTCGTCATCGGCGGCGGTCCTGGTGGTTACGAAGCAGCGATTCGTGCAGGACAGTTAGGTATGAGCGTGGCTTGTATCGAAAAACGTGTTTATAAAGGTGAACCAGCCCTCGGCGGTACTTGCTTAAACGTCGGTTGTATCCCATCAAAAGCCTTACTTGATAGCTCACACCGCTATGAAGCGACCAAGCACGATCTTGCTGAGCATGGTATTAGCACCGGTGATGTGGCTGTCGATATCGAGCAGATGATTGCGCGTAAAGAGGGTATCGTTAAGCAATTGACCGGCGGTGTTGCGGCATTGTTAAAAGGCAATGGCGTTGACTGGTTGCAAGGCTGGGGCACGCTTACTGATGGTAAAGGCGCGGACAAAAAAGTTAAATTTACCGCCCTAGAAGACGATTCTGAGACCACAATCACGGCTAAAAACGTCATTCTTGCAGCAGGATCGGTGCCTATCGATATTCCTGTGGCAAAAACTGACGGCGACCGTATTGTTGATTCAACTGGCGCGCTTGATTTCACTGAAGTACCGAAACGTTTAGGCGTGATTGGTGCTGGCGTGATTGGTCTTGAGCTTGGTTCAGTATGGCGCCGCTTAGGTGCGGAAGTGGTTGTTTATGAAGCACTTCCAAGTTTCTTAGCCGCCGCTGACAAAGACATCGCTAAAGAAGCAGGCAAAATGCTGAAAAAGCAAGGTCTTGATATCCGTGTCGATACCAAAGTCACCAATGCTGAAGTGAAAGGTGATCAAGTCGTTGTGACCAGCGAAGCCAAAGGTGAGTCTAGCGAAGAAAGCTTCGATAAGCTTATTGTTTGCGTAGGTCGCCGTGCTTATTCTGAAAAACTATTGGGCGAGGACAGCGGTATTACTTTGACCGAACGTGGTCTTATCGATGTTGATGACCAATGTAAAACCAACCTTGATGGTGTTTATGCGATCGGTGACTTGGTTCGTGGCCCTATGCTCGCGCATAAAGCCATGGAAGAGGGCATGATGGCTGTTGAGCGCATTCATGGCGAAAAAGCGCAAGTCAACTATGACACTATTATCAATGTCATTTATACCCATCCAGAAATTGCATGGGTTGGTTTGACCGAGCAAGAAGCGACTGAAGCGGGTTATGAAGTCAAAACCGGTTCATTTAACTTAGCAGCAAACGGTCGTGCGTTGGCGCAAAGTGAAGCCCAAGGCTCTATCAAAGTTGTTGCTGACGCCAAAACAGATCGTTTGTTAGGTATGCATGCTATTTCTGCTGGTGCTGGCGATATTGTTCATCAAGGCATGATTGCGATGGAATTTGTTTCTAGTATCGAAGATTTACAGTTGATGACGTTTGCGCATCCAACAATCTCTGAAGCGGTTCATGAAGCGGCGTTATCAGCAGATGGTCGTGCAATTCACGCCATTCAACGTAAAAAACGTAAGTAATTTTTTAGATCAAAAGCGTTTAGAATCAACTACGTTTAAGATAAAAAGCTTTTAAGTCATTAAAGGCGTTTAAGTAAATATCAAGTTTAACCGGATGGCGCGGCCACTTTCTCTATAGAGATAGCGGTCGTCGTCGTCATGGGTGCTGCAGAGATATTCTGCTAGGCACTTGTTTTCACTTTTTATTAATTGTAAAAAATAAAGGATACAATCAATGAATTTACATGAGTATCAAGCAAAAGAGCTACTAAAAAGCTACGGGCTGCCTATTCAAGAAGGCATTATCGCTCATAATGGCGACGAAGCAGCTGCAGCTTTTGATAAAACGCCAACAGACATTGCGGTTATTAAAGCGCAGGTTCACGCTGGTGGTCGCGGTAAAGCGGGCGGTGTGAAATTAGTTAAAACTCGTGAAGAAGCTAAGCAAGTTGCTGAAGAGCTTATCGGTACTAATCTGGTTACCTTTCAGACTGACGCAGAAGGCCAACCGGTAAACTTTGTTTTGGTTGCAGAAGACATGTACCCAGTACAAACTGAGCTGTATCTTGGCGCAGTTGTTGACCGCTCTACTCGTCGTGTTACCTTTATGGCATCAACTGAAGGTGGCGTTGATATCGAAGAAGTCGCAAGCGAAACCCCAGAAAAAATCTTCAAAGTAAGCGTTGATCCATTAGTTGGTCTTATGCCTTATCAGGCGCGTGAAGTGGCGTTTGAGCTTGGTCTCGAAGGTAAACAAATCAATCAGTTTGTAAAATTAATGACGGGTGCTTATCAAGCATTTGTTGAAAATGATTTTGCTCTACTAGAGATTAACCCACTAGCAGTGCGTGAAAATGGCGAAATCGTTTGTGTCGATGGCAAGATTGGTATCGACTCAAACGCTCTATACCGTTTGCCTAAAATTGCCGCGTTACAAGACAAAACACAAGAAAATGAGCGCGAGCTAAAAGCGGCTGAATTTGACCTAAACTATGTCGCTCTAGAGGGTAACATCGGTTGTATGGTGAATGGTGCTGGTCTTGCGATGGCAACAATGGACATCATCAAATTGTACGGCGGCAAACCTGCTAACTTCTTAGACGTTGGCGGCGGTGCAACCAAAGATCGCGTGGTTGAAGCGTTCAAAATCATTCTAGAAGACAGCAGTGTTGAAGGCGTTTTAATTAACATCTTCGGCGGTATTGTACGTTGTGACATGATTGCAGAAGCGATTATCGAAGCAGTTAAAGAAGTGAACGTTCAAGTTCCTGTTGTTGTTCGCTTAGAAGGTAATAACGCTGAAAAAGGTGCCGAGCTACTAGAGCAATCCGATGTAAAAATTATCTCAGCTCAAGGCTTGGCAGACGCAGCGCAAAAAATTGTCGATGCGGTTAAAGCATAAGCCTTTAATATGAGCCGTGAGAATAAGCGCTGTTTTATTGATAACACGTTTAAACAAACGCTTAAGCATGATAGTCAAAGCGTGATAGCAGTTTTTAGTATGCGTGTAAATTGTTAATATTTAACGATAAATGAGCTCGTAAACTGCTATTGCAAGACAACCGAATAAGGAAAAAATAATGAGTGTATTAATTGATAAAGATACCAAAGTATTGGTACAAGGTTTTACTGGTAAGAACGGTACATTCCACTCTGAACAAGCTATCGAATATGGCACCAAAGTTGTTGGTGGTGTGACACCAGGTAAAGGCGGTCAAACGCATTTGGGTTTGCCGGTATTTAACACTATGGCAGAAGCGATGGAAGCGACCCAAGCCGACGCATCAGTTATCTACGTACCAGCCCCATTTGTTCTAGATTCTATCATTGAAGCAGTCGATGCAGGCGTAAAATTAATCGTTGTTATCACTGAAGGTGTACCAACGATCGATATGCTGAAAGCCAAGCGTTATATCGAAGAAGCAGGCGATGTACGTATGGTTGGTCCAAACTGCCCAGGCGTTATCACGCCAGGCGAATGTAAGATCGGCATCATGCCAGGTCATATCCATCTACCAGGTAAAGTGGGCATCATCTCACGCTCTGGAACGCTAACTTATGAAGCCGTTGCACAGACCACCAAGCTTGGTTTTGGTCAATCAACTTGTATCGGTATCGGCGGTGACCCTATCCCAGGAATGAACCAAATCGATGCGCTAAAACTGTTCCAAGACGATCCACAAACTGAAGCTATCGTGTTAATCGGTGAAATTGGCGGTACTGCTGAAGAAGAAGCCGCTGCTTATATCAAAGAGCATGTCACTAAGCCAGTCGTTGGTTACATTGCTGGTGTGACTGCGCCTGCTGGTAAGCGTATGGGCCATGCTGGTGCTATTATCTCTGGCGGTCAAGGTACTGCTGAAGAGAAATTTAAAGCCTTTGAAGATGCGGGCATTGCTTATACTCGCGATCCATCAAAAATTGGCGATAAATTAAAAGAAGTTACTGGTTGGTAATTTAGGTATCAAACGGTAACCTACTACCAAATCAGCGTTGAAAAAAATATAAGGCACTCCTACAATGGGGTGTCTTTTTTTATTCTAAAAATAACTTTTCTTTGACTGAAATTAAAAAACTATGAAAAACAAGATATTGGTAACTGGCGGCGCCGGATATATCGGCTCGCACACTTGTATAGCCTTGCATGAGGCAGGGTATGATATTGTGGTATATGACAACTTGTCCAATAGTAGCCGCGAAGCTGTTCAGCGTGTCTCTACCCTTATTGGGCAGCCAATCGAGTTTATCGAAGGCGATATCCGAGATGCTGAGCTACTAAAACAAGTCTTTACCAAACATCAAATCTTTGGTGTGATTCACTTTGCTGGCTTAAAGGCCGTTGGTGAATCCGTGGCCAAACCCCTACTGTATTACAACAATAACGTCAGCGGTACAATTGCTTTATTGGAAGTCATGGCAGCGGCCAATGTTAGGAATTTGGTTTTTTCATCTTCTGCCACTGTCTATGGCGATCCTGACGTACTGCCGATTGATGAGAGCGCAAAGCGTTCTTGTACCAATCCTTATGGTCAAAGCAAACTGATGGTCGAGCATATGCTGCAGGATTTGGCAGCAACCGATGAGGGTTGGAACCTGATCGCGCTGAGATACTTTAATCCCGTAGGCGCGCATCCATCTGGACAAATTGGCGAAGACCCAAACGATATTCCCAATAATTTAATGCCTTATATCTCTCAAGTCGCGGTCGGGAAGCTTAAAAAACTCAGCATTTTTGGTAATGATTACGCTACCGTAGATGGTACAGGGGTTCGTGACTTTATCCATGTTACTGACCTTGCCCAAGGCCATGTCGCGGCGCTTAATTATCTAGAGCAGCAAAAATTATTAATGAAAGATTGCTCAGATAAAGAAAGTTCACATAAAGACGGTTCAATAGGTTTTTTACCCATTAACCTCGGAACGGGTAAAGGAACGTCTGTTTTAGAATTGGTCACGGCTTTTTCTGAAGTGTCAGGGCAAGACATTCCTTATCAGTTCTCTGCTCGCCGCGCAGGCGATATTGCCAGCTGTTATGCCAGCGCTGACAAAGCAAAGGATTTATTAAACTGGGAAGCGAAACTGTCTATCACTGAGATGTGTCAAGATACGTGGCGTTGGCAAAGCAAAAATCCCCGTGGCTATCATAGCGCTTAGTAATTGTTAAACTTATCTTTTACCTTCTACTTTTTAATACAGTCTAAAAATTATGAAAAAAATTACTCATGCTGTTATTCCCGTTGCAGGCTTTGGCACTCGTATGCTGCCCTTATCTAAATCTGTGCCAAAAGAGCTGTTACCACTTGGTAATCGTCCCGCGATTCATTACGTCGTTGAAGAAGCGATTGCTGCTGGCATCAAACACATCGTTTTGGTTGGTCATGCGCAAAAAAGCGCGATTGAAAACTATTTTGACGTCAATGCTGAACTGGATAACCAATTGCGTCAAAAAGACAAAGACGCGTTAGCCGATAGCTTAAATTGGCTACCAGAGGACGTAACAGTGTCTATGATACGTCAGGGCAAACCGCTAGGATTGGGACATGCGGTATTGGCGGCACGTCCAATCATCGGTGAACATGATTTTGCCGTCTTGTTACCCGATGTGGTGCTTGATCCATTTACCACCGATATGACGACTGACAATTTGGCATTTATGATTGAAGCGTTCACTAAAGATAATCATTCACAAATATTGGTTAATGAGGTGGCAGATGAAGATGTGCACAAATATGGTATTGCCCAGTTAAGAGATGCGAATGAAATCGATCAGGCTGATACCAATGCAAGCTTTAAAGTCGTAGGTTTTGTAGAAAAGCCAAACTTAGCCGATGCCCCTTCAAAATTGGCCGTCGTTGGCCGCTATGTATTTAGCAACCAAATTTTTGATTATTTAGCCAATACCGAAGCGTCGGTTGGTGGCGAGATTCAACTGACCGATGCTATAGATGCGTTAATTAGCAAATATGGCGTCAATGTCACGACCATGCGTGGCGATAGTTATGACGCAGGCGATATGCGCTCGTATATGCAAGCGTTTATATATTTTGCCGAGCAGCAATTAAGGGGTGATGCTAGCTAATGAATGCGATAACTAATAATAAAAAGTGTAAGAGTGCCCGTCACTCCGAGTATTGGCAGCATTTATGTAAACTGGCGGAGCAATCTTGGTCACTGGCGACCCTGTTCGCCCAAGATAATGATCGTACGACCCGTTTTAGCACGCAAGCGGGAACGCTATACATGGACTACAGCAAGCAATGTATCGATGAGCGCGTATTAACCAATTTGCTTGGCTTAGCGGATAGTTGTGAATTATCTATCCGAATTGAATCCTTGTTACAAGGAGCAATGGTCAATACCAGTGAGGAGCGTGCAGCGCTGCATACTGCGCTACGCCTGCCTGCCACGGCAAAGTTACAAGTGAGTACACAAAATGTCGTTGCTGATGTGCATGAGAGTTTGGCACGGGTAGAAAGATTGTCAGAGCGGGTACGCAATGGCACTTGGCGCGGGTTTTCGGGTAAGGCGATGACTGATGTCGTTAATATTGGCGTTGGCGGCTCTGATTTAGGGCCACTGATGGCAACGACTGCGCTTGACGAGTGGGCAGATACGGATATTGAAGTGCATTTTGTCTCTAATATGGATGGCACGCAGCTCGATAATTTGCTAAAGCACTTAAACCCTGAAACTACTTTATTTATCATCTCCTCTAAATCTTTTGGTACCGTTGATACGCTGTCAAATGCTAAAACCGCGTTATCATGGCTGCTTGCTACCTCTAAGCTACGCGCTGGTACTGAAGACAGTGTGTTACGCCGCCATTTTATTGGCGTATCAGCCAACAGTGAAAAAATGAGTGCCTGGGGCATTCACCCTGAGCATCAATTGCAGCTTTGGGAATGGGTTGGCGGACGTTTTTCATTATGGTCGGCGATTGGGCTTGCCATTGCCATTCGTATCGGAATGTCTGGTTTTAAAGAGCTATTGGCGGGCGCTCATAGTATGGATGAGCATTTCGCCCAAGCAGATTTTGCCGAAAATTTGCCAGTGCTGTTAGGATTACTTGCCGTTTGGAACAGTACCTTTTTACAAGTCAATGCACATACCGTGCTGCCTTATGATGGACGTTTAGAGTATTTGCCCAGTTATTTGACCCAGCTTGAGATGGAAAGTAATGGTAAATCGGTAACGCAGCATGGCGGGCACTTGGATTATGATACTTGTCCAATCTTGTGGGGCGAGATTGGCTCAAATGCTCAGCATGCTTTTTATCAACTTTTGCATCAAGGGACACAGCAAGTGTCTTGTGACTTTATTACTTGCGTTCGTCGTTATAGTGATAGCACCACAAATGAATCGCTACAGCAGCAGCACGAACTGTCTTTGGCTAACTGTCTGGCGCAAAGTCGGGTGCTGGCGTTTGGTAATGCTGCTATTGCTGATGGTGATGTTAAAGCGGTTTCTTCTGCTGATAAATATAAATATTACCGCGGCAATCAGCCGTCAACCACGCTCCTTATCGATGAGCTGACCCCCCATAGTCTGGGCGAGCTGATTGCGCTTTATGAGCACAAGGTTTACGTCATGGCAAGCATTTGGGATATCAATCCGTTTGATCAATGGGGCGTTGAGATGGGCAAGCGAATGGCAGAGTCGGTACATACTGCCATGCAGCAAGGCGGCGATGAGCAATTTGACACCTCGACAAATCAGCTATTGCAGCATATTAAGTTGTTGTCTTAATAAGCTACTGCTAGTTACATCATGCAACTGGTTTATCCACGCCACTAACTTTGTAATATAAAAGGTAATCTTATGAGCATTGCTGCTACAAATAAACAAGATACAGATAACGACCAATCTGCACCAAATGCATTGAATCACTCCGATGAAAAAACTGGCGTCTGCGTCGTTGTTGGTCACAGTATCGAAGCAATTACCAGTGCAGTAGTGCTGGCAAGTCTTGGTCATGCCGTTCATTTTTATGCGGATAAAGACGTATTGACGCAGCAATTACAACAATATGGTTTTGAGTATCATCTGCAAGCGCTTTGGCAGATGTATGTTCAGCAGCAACAGATTCTCAATCATCCTTTACCAGATAGCGCTGATAAGCTGATACAGCGCTATGAGCAGTTGAATCAGCATAATAGTTATGATAATGATAAGAGTGACAACAATCATGAGAGAGGAAAAATTGCTGAGCAAAAATCAGTTTCTTTATATTGGTTATTTTTAGACAGTATCAGCCCAGTATGGCAAGAAGACAGCTGGATTACCGCTTTTAATCACAGTCATGAGCAAACGTTGCCACTCATCATGAGTGGAATAAAGCAATTAGGAGTGGTTGCCAAATTATCCAAGCAGTTGCAGCGAGCTTGGGTCTATTATGTGCCATTTGTGTTTTTAAAAGACGGCGATGCTTATAGTTCGATGTTAAATCCGTCATTATTGTTGCTCGGTGAAAAAACACCGAATAGCAGCCATCATTTAAGTATGCTGCAATCTTTAATGCAGCATGCACGCGCTTTTCATCAAGCCGACATCGCGACCATAGAATTTGCCCGAAGTAGTATCATGGCAATGCTTGCCACAAGGGTCAGTTTTATGAATGAGATGTCGCGCTTGGCCGATAGCCAACAGGTTGATATTCAGCAGGTCAGTCACATTATGGGGCTCGATGAGCGTGTGGGCAGTAGCTATTTGCAAGCTGGCTGGGGGTTTGGTGGTAATACGCTACCGACTGAGCTGGTTAAGTTGCAGCAGTCCAGTTCAGAAAAAAGCTTAGCCATGCCGCTATTACAGTCTGTCATCCATATCAACGAAGATCAAAAAGAGCTGATATTTCGCAAATTCTGGCAGTATTTTGATGGATTTATCGATAATAAAACGGTGATTGTTTGGGGCGGCAGTTACAAAGCGGGCTCGGGACGTACGGCAGAATCCGCCATTCATCCATTGCTAGCCCTATTGTGGTCTTATAATATCCGTACGCTGGTCTATAGTGATAAAGCACAGGCGGAGCTCGCCGAGCTTTACGGAAAGCAGCCTCTACTCGAATTGATTGCAAATCCGTATCAGCAGCTTAAAGCGGCGCAGGCAATTTTTATTATCAGTTGGTTGCCAGAAAACAGGCTAAATACTGCTAAGCTTAATGAGCAAGCGATACCTATATTTGATGCGCGCAACGCTTTATCACGGGAGCAGATTGAGAGTTTAGTGGGAGACTATATAGGGATTGGTCGCACTAAATGATGGAGTTTATCAAGAAAGTGAGCTTTTAAATAAAACAATCTCTAAACTTATAACAAATAATAAGCGCCTGTTAATTCAAAATTAGCGGGCGCTTATTTTATCGATAGATAAGCCAAAACCCTAAGCAGGTATTGCTCCTTGGCTCGCAAGCCATTGCTGAATTTCTTGTGTTTTGGTGGCCAATAATTGCTCATCACCGCGACTCTCAATATTTAACCGAATTAGTGGTTCTGTATTGGAAGCACGTAAGTTAAAACGCCAATCACCAAAATTAAGGCTCAAGCCATCAAGCATGAATTTGGTTGGATTTTGGGCGCTAAACTTGTCTTCGATGGCGCTGATAATCGTCTTTGCATCATGCGTGGTCAGACGAAAGTTTAGCTCGCCTGAGCTTGGATAAGCCTCAATATATCCGCTGACCAATTCTGATAGCGTCTTTCCAGTAATAGATAATAACTCAATGGTCAACAGCCACGGAATTATGCCGCTATCGCAATAGAAGAAATCACGAAAATAGTGGTGAGCTGACATCTCGCCACCATACACCGCGCCAGAATCACGCATTACTTGTTTGATAAATGAATGCCCAGATTTGCTAATAACTGCCGTACCATTATGTTCACGAATGACGGCTTCGGTATTATAAATCACTCGTGGGTCATAGACGATCGACTCGACCTGCTCTTGATGTTGGTACTTATTTAAAAACGCTTGCGCGAGCATCCCAACGACATAGCTGCCATCGATAAATTCGCCGTATTCATCGAACAAAAAGCAGCGGTCAAAATCACCATCAAAGGCAATGCCAAGGTCGGCTTTATGTTCTAGCACAGCCTGCTGAGTAACAATTCGATTGGCTTCGATCATGGGATTGGGGATACCATTTGGAAAGCTACCATCAGGCGTATGGTGCAGTTTAATGACTTCAATCGGTGCACTAGCTTGTATAAGCTTGTCAATTAACAAGTCAACCACGGGTCCCGCGCTACCATTACCGGAGTTAATAACCAGCTTAAGCGGTTTTAATTTATTAACATCGATAAAGGTCATCACATGATTAATATAAGCGCTTTTATCTGTCAATAATTGCAAATTGCCTAGCGTATTCTTCGAACTAAATTGTCCAGATTGCGCCAGTGCCTGAATCTCTGCTAACCCATCATCGGCGCTAATCGGTTTTGAGTGTTCTTTTACCAACTTTAAGCCATTGTAATTAATTGGATTATGACTGGCTGTAACTTCGATACCTCCCAGCGCTTGATAGTAACTGGTGGCGAAATACACCTCTTCTGTTCCAGTCATGCCCAAATCAATCACATCGACGCCCGCATCGAGCATACCTTTGATTGCCGCTTGTTTTAACTGCTCGCTGGAGTGGCGGATATCGCTACCAATCACGATAGCAGGCTTTAAGTCTTTAAGATCAGCTGGGCTATCTGATGCGCTATAACGCTCAAATAAAATCTGCGCAAAGGCGCGTCCGATACGATAAGCGATGTCTTCATCGAGATTGACGCCAAGCTCGCCGCGGATATCGTAAGCTTTAAATGAATCTATTTGAATCGGCGAAAAGGACGTTTGAGCGGTTTTATAGCGAGTATATTGAGTAGAGTCGGATGTGGTCATAGCGATAAAATCCTTGCGTTTCAGCAGTGAAATAATAATTAAGTTAATCACAAATTATAAGCCAATCGGCGTTCAATGATACACTAAGGCTACCATAACGATAAACTCAGCCATATTTTGTTGCCTGCACCGTTAAAGTAAAAGAGTAACCTTTATGAACAATCCAGACATAATAAACAATCAAAAACGAAATCTAAATAATGATGCAAAATTGTCGACTGACAAACAAGCTTTAGCGCCTACACCTGCACAAGGAACGCCAGTTGCTAGTGGTGAATTGGACGATTTATTGTCATTAATGGCGCGGCTACGGGCAGACTGTCCATGGGATAAAAAACAAACCAATCATAGCCTTATTCCTTATGCCATCGAAGAAGCCTATGAGCTCGGTGAAGCGGTACAAAGTGATGATGATGAAGATATCAAAAGCGAGCTTGGCGATGTACTCTTGCAAGTCGTTTTTCATTGTCAGATGTATGCTGAGCAAGGTCGCTTTGATATGAGCGATGTGATGACAACCTTGCAAGAAAAATTGATTCGCCGCCATCCGCATGTTTTTGAGGCAGAAACGCTAAAAGACGATGCAGCGGTCAAACAACGCTGGGATGAGATTAAAGCGGAGGAAGACCGAGCCCGCGCCGCACGTGGCAAGCCGAAGCGTCGTTTGGACAGTATCAAGGCGGGGAGTGCGCTGATGCAAGCGCAAGAAGTACAAAAACAAGCGTCAAAACTGGGATTTGATTGGGAAGGGGTGAGCGGCGCATTTGATAAACTCGATGAAGAGGTTGCTGAATTAAAGAGCGAGCTGATAGGTAAATCCAATATCAAAATCAAAGCCAATATGAGCGACATTGAAAAAGAGCTCGGCGACTGTATGTTTGCGTTGGTCAATGTCGCGCGAAAATTAAATCTCGATGCCGAAACTGCAACGCTGACCTGTTTGCATAAATTCAAATCACGATTTGGCTATATTGAAGACCAACTAGCCGCGGCTGGCAAACGTGTCGAGGACAGTAACATTGATGAGATGGACACATTATGGGACGCGGCGAAACAACATGAACGCGACTAATAAACCGTCAACTGTTAAATGGTCATTCATTAGATGGTCGCCCGCTAACTTGCTTAAAAATCTGGCTATTTTTTTAGTCTATATGCCTTTTATGACGCTTATACTATCCAATCAGGTTTTTGCTGCACCTTGTTTTGATAATGTCCAAAGTGCTTATCATTATCTGTTGACGCAAGAAACGGCTCAAAGCCAAGCGCGTAATCAAACCAGCATTAATATCAATCGCGCCACAGAAGCAGAATTGGTGGCGCTAGAGGGTATTGGCAGCAGTAAAGCGCAGGCGATTATTTTATATCGCGACATGTTTGGCGGTTTTAAAACGGTTGATGAATTAACGAAAGTAAAAGGCATTGGAGCAAAAACTGTTGAGAAAAATCGTCGTCGTTTAAGCGTGCAAGATTAAGCCCTTTATTTTGTATTAATTGACCCCAATATTGACAAAATAGCATGTAAGTAAATGTCATAACACACCCACCATGGTCAAAATTTGTTAAACTAGCAGGTACATCCGCCTGATAGACGCTGTGTTCGTCGGGGTGGTTAAGAATAAAGGCGAGGAGTAGATGCATGGCCGAGCGTGCCGCCAAGCAGTTAGAACTGAATAAATCTGAATTACCAAATTCCATTACCGAAGTGATAGCCACCCTAACCCGAGCTGGGTTTGATGCCTATATCGTCGGTGGCGGCGTGCGCGATACTTTGCTGGGCTTGCGCCCAAAAGATTTTGATGCAGTCACTGATGCCAAGCCTCATGAGATTAAAGACGTCTTTGGTAAGCGCTGCCGTATTATCGGTCGCCGTTTTCAATTGGCGCATGTCTACTCTGGTCGCGAGCTCATCGAAGTGGCTACTTTTCGTGGTCCACCACTTAATAATGCCAATACCAATCAAGATGGTATGATTCTGCGCGACAATGTCTGGGGCGATATCAAACAAGACTTTGCCCGTCGCGACTTTTCTATCAATGCTCTCTATTATCAGCCGCTCAAAGGTGTGGTGCATGATTTTTGTGGGGCGCTTGAAGACATCGATAATCAAATTATTCGTCTATTAGGTAACGCTCCAACACGTATCGAAGAGGATCCAGTCAGATTGCTGCGAGCCCTACGATTTAAAGCAAAATTGGGTTTTAACTTTGATAGCGAGTTAGCCGCGCAGTTCCACGATGACAACTGGGCGCTACTGGAGCAAATCTCTCCGCACCGTTTGTATGATGAAACGCAAAAGATGTTTACCGGTGGTTACTTGGTGCCCTTGTTACCGTTATTATTTGAATCTGGGGCGATGGACAGCTTAGTTATTTATCCACCTGCTGAGCCAAGCACCTTAGTTAAACAAGTCGCTATCAATACTGATAAACGTATTGCTGCTGGGAAAAGTATCAACCCTGCTTTCTTTTATGCCGCGCTGCTGTGGGAAAATTACCTTCATCAATTAGAAAAGGCCAAAAAGCGCAATATGCCTTTTGCTGACGCGCAACTGCATGCCGCGGGCAAAGTTATCGATCGTCAGCGTATCAAGACTGCGATTCCGAAATTTTCGGAGCAGTTTATCCGTGATATTTGGATATTGCAGCCAAAATTGGCGGCGCCGCGCAGCAAACAAATTGTCCAGTTGTCTGAGCATCCACGTTTCCGCGCTGGTTTTGATTTCTTGTTATTGCGCGAGCAATGCGGCGATGCCGAACATCCGCTTTCAGAATCGACCAATGGCATGGGCGAATGGTGGCAAAATTATCAAACTTTGACTGAACAGCAGCAGCAGCAAGCGATTGAGGATTTTGATGAAAATATCCGTCGCGGCGCGTATAAGCAAGGGCAACGGGGTCGCGGACGTAACCGTCAAAAGCAGCAAACCTTGAACAATCATGATAAGGTAAATCACATAGAAAACGCTCAACAAGATAATGGTAATGGTCGTAGCAAGCAGGCTAATGATGCTTCAAACGTGCCGTCACGCCGCCGCCGTGCGGCTAGCCAGCCTGCTGATAATGCTAATAACAGCGGCACCAATAATAGTCATAATAAAGGCTATGACAAACAGCAAGCAAAACAGGACAGTCATGAGCTTGCGCAATTACAGCAATTATCATTGGCCAATACGGGCAATCAAGCGGCAAATAAGCGCCAAGGTGTAAAACCAGCGCCATTATTTGTGATAGAGCATGAAAAAGTTGTGCCGCCATTACGTAAGCAATTGCCCAGTGATGAAAATGGAGAGTTTAAATCTAACTCTAAGCAATTATCCGCGCCGCTAAGCACTGAAAACACCTCAGCTAAGAAAGCAGCGGTTAAAAAACAGTCAGAAAACTCTTCTAACTCTACTCAGCAAGCGCAGCAACAGGATACAAAAGCAAAACAAGTCGATACGAAGTCAGCTTCTAGCAAACCTAATTTTGACAAGTCAGCTTCTTCCACAACTGCCGATACTAAGCGTACAGTCGCCCAAACGCCAGCGCTCGTCAGCATAAACAACGAGCCAATTCCTTATAAACGTCGCCGTCGTCAACCTACTGCGATAGCGCCTAACGGCAATACCGACAGCAAAAATAGCACAGATAACACCTATAGTGAAAAGGCAAAACCAGTTAGCTATAAAGAGCAAGTAGCGGATACGGCCAAGTATGAGAAAAAAGCGCCTAAAGCCGCGTCAGAGCTTATTGAGGATACGCAGTTTGTTTCTAAAAAACCTGTTTCTAAAGCACCTGCTAAAACTAATCAGGATACTAAGAAACAGACGGCTCAAAAGCAGAATACAGAAAGTCAGACGGCTATTATTAAAAGTAACGATAATAAAGGCCCTGTCCCATCAAAGCGTCGTCGCCGTCAGCCAAGTATTAATAATAGTTAGGCTGATAAGCCGACCTTAAAGTACAGTGGAAATTATGAATAGGCACTTTGAAGCTTTTGATGACAATAACAATGAAAGTCGTGACGGTATGACCTGGGTTACCTGCTATGTGGGATTAGGAAGTAATCTAGAAAACGAGCTGGGTTCGCCGGTAGAGCATTTGCAGCAAGCTGTCGAAACCATGCAAGAAAATGAGCAGATACGTTTGGTACGTGTGTCATCATTTTATGCTTCAGTGCCGATGGGACCGCAAGATCAGCCCGACTTTGTCAATGCAGTTGCAAGTTTTGAAACTACTTTGACAGCATTTGAGTTGCTTAGTTTTTGCCAATCGTTAGAGCAACAAGCCAAACGTGCTCGCCTGCGCTACTGGGGTGAGCGTAGCCTTGATGTTGATATTCTATTATATGGCGATATCGGCATCTCAGAGCCACAATTAACGATACCGCACGCAGGTTTATATGAGCGTAATTTTGTCTTGCTACCGCTACGAGAATTGGCGCCAGAGTTGATTATTTCAAACAAACCAATAACCGATTATCCGCCGAGTAACGATTGGACGGGGTTAAAACTCCTAGAACCAAATTAGAACTATTGCCAAATCACGAACTGCTAAATCACTAATAATCGGCTTACTAAAGATATTTACAAATTGGTACGCATTTTGATCAAAGCACCAAAAGCTATAAATAGTTAACAGCATTGAGGGTTGTATGACGACGTTATCTACTTTAAATAAATTTAAAAAAGACGGTACCAAATTTACCTGTTTAACCTGCTATGATGCGATGTTTGCACGCATGATGGATAAAGCGCAGATTGATACGATTTTGATTGGTGATAGTCTGGGTATGGTAGTACAAGGTCATGATTCAACCTTACCTGTTACCGTTGATGATATGGTTTATCATACGGCTAATATAGCTCGTAGTAATAACCACGCGCTCATTATAGCCGACTTGCCATTTATGAGTTATGTGACGTTGACAGAGGCCATCACCAATAGCCGAAAGCTAATGCAGGCAGGCGCGCAGGTAATTAAGGTTGAAGGTGGCAGTGAGCTTTGTAATTTAGTTACAACGTTGGCGCAAGCTGGCACGCCGACTTGTGTACACTTAGGACTGACGCCGCAATCGGTCAATGTTTTTGGTGGTTATAAAATCCAAGGTCGTGGTGATGAAGCGGCAGAAAAACTGCTCGCTGATGCCAAAGCCGTTGTTGCCGCTGGTGCTGCGCTTTTGGTGCTAGAATGCGTCCCTGCTGAGCTTGCTAAAACTGTTACAGAAGCAGTTGCCGTGCCTGTCATCGGGATTGGAGCTGGAGCAGATACTGATGGTCAAGTCTTAGTCATGCATGACATGCTTGGTATGGTACATGGTCGCGTGCCGCGCTTTGTCCATGACTTTTTAACCGATGAGCGCAATAGCGAGCGTAGTATTGAAGGGGCTTTTACCCTTTATCAACAATCAGTTCGCAATGGTAGCTTTCCCACTGAGCAACATCAATTTAGCTAGCTATGTTTAATTTGGTCGTATTTTATCTGGTGATTTGACCATTATTATTAGAACAAGCTGTTAGGATAAGAAATATTAACCATGCCAACCATTTATCATCATATCTCAGCGCTGCGTCACGCATTAACCCTTTATTATGGTCGTCAAAGTATTGCTTTAGTGCCAACGATGGGTAATCTGCATGATGGCCATCTTGAGCTGGTGAGAATTGCCAAACAGCACGCGGATATCGTGGTGGTGAGTATCTTTGTTAATCCTACTCAATTTGGCATCGGTGAGGACTTCGATAGTTATCCCCGCACGCTAGAGGACGATGTTGCCAAACTTGCAACCGTCGGCGCGGACTATGTATTTGCGCCCAGTATTGATGAGATGTATCCGGTGTTACCACCACCAACATCAGTTCGAGCTGGCGAAATTACCAGCCAGCTATGTGGTCAGTCGCGTCCCGGTCATTTTGATGGGGTCGGCATTGTTGTCTCTAAACTGTTTAACATCGTCCAGCCAGATGTGGCAGTATTCGGCCAAAAAGATTACCAGCAATTAGCGATTATTCAGCAATTGGTGCGTGATCTGAGTTATCCGATTAAGATCATCGGCGCCCCTATTGTGCGGGCAGAGGACGGTTTAGCATTGTCTTCACGCAATCAATATTTAAGCGACTCTGAGCGAAAAATAGCGCCCGTGCTCCATCAAGAATTACAACGCTTAGCCGAGCAACTCAAAAATAGCGAATATAGAGAACAAGGATTTGAGTCTTTATTGACAGCGACAAAAGCGCGTATCACTGAAGCAGGTTTTACGGTTGATTATTTAGACATAAAAACAGCTCAGCTCGATTCTTTAGAAGCAAATGAAGCGACAGGAAATTGTAATATAAACAGTGAGAATTTGGTGATTTTGGTTGCTGCTTGGTTGGGTCGTGCACGCTTGTTAGACAATCAATTGGTGACGGTAAAGCTGCCGTTATGACAGAGTAAATTGCCGGACGCAATGCATGAGGATGATGGATTATGAGTGCAAATAAGGACGACAAGCAAGTCAAATTAAATAATGAGCAAGCACCGCCAAATGGCAATTTAGCCAAGTCAGTAGCCCCTAGCAGCACAAATAAAGACAGATTAAATATCTTAGTAGTGTCAGGGCGCTCAGGATCTGGTAAAACATCCGTACTCAATATCCTAGAGGATTTGGGCTATTATTCTATTGATAATATGCCTTTGTCATTGGTTCCTGAGGCAGCAAAAAAACTGGTTTGTGATAGCGGGATTAAACGCGTCGCCCTTGGCGTCGATATTCGGACACCGCGCGCTGATTTATCAAATTTCGCCGAAATACATGATACTTTAAAGCAGACGTATGGCGAAGAGGCGGTGACGGTAATATACGTCACGGCGCAAGAGGATATCTTGGTGGCGCGCTTTAATGCTACCCGCCGTATCCATCCTTTAATGATGCAAGATACCAAAGGCGTAGAAAATACGGTTGATAATTTGCCAGCGGCGATCGAAAGAGAAAGCCAGCTTTTGCAGCCGATATTTAAGCAGGCAGATCTTAGAATCGATACCAGTATGCTAAATATTCATCAGCTAAAAGAGCGTCTTCGCGACTATGTTGGGGTCGATAATCAAATCGCCATTAATCTGTTATCGTTTGGCTTTAAATATGGCAGTCCAATCGATGCAGACTTTGTCTTTGATGTGCGTATTTTGCCCAACCCGCATTGGAATCCGAAACTGCGAGCCGCGACGGGTCTTGATGCTGAGGTCGCTGAGTTTTTTGCTGATTATCCAGAGGTGGCTGAGATGACTCAGGATATCGCAACTTTTCTCAATCGTTGGTTACCCGATTTTTTACATAACAACCGCCATACAGTGACGGTTGCTATTGGCTGTACAGGTGGCAAACATCGCTCGGTATTTATTACTAAGCATCTACAAAATGCATTGACCGCCAGTTTGCCTGAAGGTTTGACCGTTACTGCCAAACACCGCGAAAAGCATCGTTGGTAATACTTAGCAGTTGCAAGCAAGCGACAAGGTATAAATGGCAACACACAATTAACGGGTTTCATTACCATCTATTATTTACTATCTCGAAAAATGGAAAGCTTTTATGATTGACTGGTCAGAACAAGATATGCGCGTCTCGCGCACAGAGCTCAAAAAAGCTCATGAGCGTTTGCAAGCATTGTCGATACCGCTTGCCAGCTTATCGAAAAAGCAGCTGAAGAAACTGCCAGCCAGTGACTATTTTATGGCTGAGCTGATGGCGCTCGCCGATATCACCAGTGCCAACGCGCGCAATCGCCAAACCAAACGTGTCGGCAAACTTATCAGTGAAGAAAATCGCCACGAATTGGTCAAAGCCTTGTTTGACGCTTTTTTTCCAAAGGAGCAGATCTCTAAAATTGAAAGCTGGATCGAGCGTTTAAACATCAGTGATGAAAGCACGCTTAAACAGTTCGTCAAACAATACAAGGCGTCCGAGCGTAATAGCCTGTACCAGCTGCTACTTTGGATTGAGTATGCCAAGCACATGCAGGACGATGAGCTAATGGCAGAATCTAAAGAAGACTTGGCCAGTTATATTCGTGAGGTGGCAATATTGTCGCAGCTGAAAAGCTAGCGATTTATATTATTGCTAATAACAGTTCATAGCCCATAATGCATAAAAAAAGCCAATCGTTAATGATTGGCTTTTTGCACTTTGATAAATGTACGTTTTTTAATAATTCATGTCATTCAAATTATTTTTTCTCGGCACGTACTTTGTCGACCAGATAATCGACCACTTTAGGAACAGTAGCACTTTCACCAGTGACGACATATTTACCTTGAACCACCACCGCTGGTACACCTGAAAGCTGATAACGCTTGGCGCCTGCTTGTGAGCGGCCAATTTTTGTCCCAACCGCAAATGAGTTATAAAGGCTATTAAATTTCTTTTCGTCGACGCCTTTAGACGCGTACCATTTGCTCAGTGAGGCTTGGTCAAATAACTGTTTACCATCTTTATGCACGGCCTCAAATAACGCATCATGAGTTTTGTCCTCATAACCCAATAGCTGAGCGGCGTAAAAACCACGGGCGCTGGCTTCCCAAACTGGGTTAAGCGCGGCTGGCGTTTTAAAGAATACCACGTCTTTGTCTTTGGTTTTTGCCCATTTTTCCATATGCGGATTGAGAACGTTACAATGCGGGCAGCCATACCAGAAAAACTCTCGCACAATGATAGCATCGCCGCTGATTTTCTCTGGGTTATCTAGCACGCGGTAGTCTTTTCCTGCGACATAATTGGCAGCTTGCGCGCCCATATTGGCTAGCCCAATAGCACAAGCCAGACCAGTCAATGCGATGATACGTTTCATACTTTTTCCTTGAAGTGTCGAGAGTCAGCGTTTTTGCTTCGGAAGTTTTGATTCAGCAGTTGCTTGGTGTATTCATATAGACTTTAAAATGGTTAAGCGGCAACGCGTCGCTTAAAGCAACCTGTTATAGACTACTGCCTATAATAGCGTAAAATGCCCATACTTGTGAACCCGATTCTTAACTAACGGTTGTAAAGCTGTGAGTGATTATTTAAGGGATCTTACCTATAATTTTTAGAGGTATTTGTTGCCTCTAACATTTTAACATTGCCATAAAGCTGAGTTTTTTAAAGGTCAAAATAATAGCCAGACGAAGTTACCGTTTAAGCGTTTCACAAACGGTGACGATGTACTCACGACAAAGTTGCTGCTCTCATGCTAATATTGAGCGTAGCATCATACTTCCCGATAATAACTATAATGCCAATAAAGGAAAAATCCTATGAGCCAAGTTTTACCTTCTGCGCAGCCTGTGAATCATCAACAAAACAATTCTACTGACAATATGAGCAATATTAATAATGCTGCTAACGAATTCAATCAAAATACGGCGATTAATGTCGATGCCAGTGAAGTAGAAAAATTCAACAATTTGGCGAGCGAGTGGTGGAATAAAACCGGCGCCTTTGCCACCTTACACGAAATCAATCCGCTCCGTCTTAATTGGATAGAAGACAACGTCAAGCGCGGCTTTATGAGTACGGATAGCAGTAAAACGGCAGAGATGGGCTTGGCGGGTAAAAAAGTCCTCGATGTCGGTTGCGGCGGCGGTATCTTGTCAGAGTCAATGGCGCGGCGCGACGCTGATGTCACCGGTATTGATCTTGGAACAGAAAACCTCAAAGCGGCGACCTTACATGCTGAGCAAAGCAACTTAAATGATACCTTGCGTTATCAGCATATCCCAATTGAACAGCTAGCGGAAACCCATGCTGGTCAGTTTGACGTCGTGACTTGTATGGAGATGCTTGAGCATGTGCCAGACCCAACTGCCATTGTCGAGGCGTGTTTTAAGCTGCTAGCGCCAGGCGGTGTTTGCGTGTTATCAACGATTAATCGCAATCCTAAATCGTATTTATTTGCCATCGTTGGGGCAGAGTATGTGTTGCGTCTGCTTGATCGCGGCACTCATGATTATGCCAAATTTATCACGCCAGCTGAGTTAGACAAAATGGCGATCAATGCAGGCTTTAGCCGTCAAGACATTATTGGGCTACATTATAATCCATTAACTAAGCGCTACTGGTTGGCCCAAAACGTAGACGTCAATTATATGATGGCCGTACAAAAGCCGCTGATGTAAATAGCCTTTTATAAAAACTGCTTTAAAACCTCCTTTAAAGTGATTTCTTAAAATTATCTTTATAAACTAATTATTTAAACTATTTTTTAACATGATGACTAAGAGCACCTGTTATGAGCCAATTTGTAAAAGCTGTCTTGTTCGACCTTGATGGGACCTTAATCGATACTGCCGCTGATTTCGTTCGGATTATTGGTAAAATGAGCGGCGAAAATGATTGGCAAGCACCACCTGAAGCAGAAATTCGCGAGCAAGTCTCAGCAGGAGCCTCGTCGATGGTGCGGCTGATGCTGCGTTATAATGACCAACTTGAGGTCGGTGAAGAGGCACTGCTTAAGTTTCGCCAGCAGTTTTTAGACGACTACGAAGCGGATATTTGCGTCGATAGCTGTATTTTTAGCGAGCTGGAAGAAGTGTTGCGCGTCCTTGAAGACCAACGGGTGCCATGGGGCATCGTTACCAATAAACCGCGCTATTTAGCAGAGCTGCTCTTAGAAAAAATGCAATTAGATGAGCGCTGTTCAGTCCTGGTTTGCCCTGATGACGTATCGCGTACTAAACCAGATCCAGAGCCGATGTATGTGGCGTTAGAAAAACTTGCTATCCCGCGCGGCGCCGCTGAAAGTGTCCTCTACGTTGGCGATCATATACGCGATATCGAAGCTGGCAACGCCGCTGGAATGACGACAATTTTAGCCGCCTATGGCTATATTCCGCCTGAAGATCAAAAAAGCTTAAAGAAATGGGGCGCAGATTATATTACTGAAACCCCTAAAGAGTTAAATAAACTTCTGCTTTCTTCAGGCAAGTTTGATTATTTATAAGTCAAATAAGCCATCCATCGAGATAGCTGTTAAGCATCCTACCTATTCAATAATAAGCAGTGAGTAATGCCATGAGTGACAATACTAATCCGCCTACGACGCAGCAAAACAACCAATCAGCTGTGCAAAACGCTGTACCGTCTTTATCGCACGACGATATTCGTAATTTTGTGCCTCCTGATAATTGCTTAGAGGGTAAGACAATCTTGGTAACGGGTGCCGGTGACGGTATTGGACGTGTCGCCGCCTTGACTTACGCCCGTTACGGTGCAACGGTGTTATTGTTGGGGCGTACCAGCAGCAAGCTTGAATACGTTTACGATGAAATTGAAAGTTTTGGTGGCAAGCAGCCTGCTATGTTACCGATGAATCTAGAAGGAGCAACCTATGCAGAGATGCAAAAGCTAGAGAATTTGATTGCGAAAGAAGTTGGTCAGCTTGATGGCATCTTGCATAATGCTGGCATGTTAGGTACTTTGACGCCGCTTGAGATGTACGATGTCGATATATTTGCTCAGGTTATGAAGGTTAACTTTACGGCTACCTTTATGCTCACACAAGCGCTACTGCCTTTGCTTAAAGACGCGCCAAAAGGTTCAGTCGTCTTTACTTCTAGTAGCGTTGGCACTCATCCTCGTGCCTTTTGGGGCGCTTATGCACTCTCCAAGCAAGCGGTAGAAGGTATGAGTGATATCTTTACCCAAGAAACGCAGAATACCACTAATTTGCGCTTCAACTGCATCAATCCTGGCGGTACCCGTACCAATATGCGCGCCCATGCCTTTCCTGGTGAAAATCCGATGAGCCTCAAGACTCCTGAAGATATTATGGGCGGTTATGTGTTTTTGATGAGTGATGAAAGCATCGGCGTGCGCGGTCAAGTGGTTGAGCTACAACCAAAAAATTAATCGTCATCCATGGTTTTATTAAGCAATAACTTCATAGTTATTTTATCATTTATAAAATCGCTTATTTGTTGAAATAAGCGTTATAAAGCCCCATCTATTTGTTATTAAAGATTTTTATCAATTAAAACCTAAATATCATTAATAAAAATTAGGATAAGATTATGGCAGGTGGCTGGTCAAGAGATGGGGCAGAACATGAACAAATGGATGCGACTGTCAACGATGCGTTAGAGCGAGCACGGCGTGCTCTACCAACGGGTAAAAGCGCTGAGTTTTGTGATGAGTGCGGTAATGCCATTCCAGAAGCGCGGCGCATTGCCGTACCAGGTGTACAGCATTGTATTAGCTGTCAAATGGAGCTTGAAAAAGAAGCAAAGGCGACTGAGCTGTTTAATCGCCGCGGTAGTAAAGACAGCCAATTACGTTAATTTAAATAATAGTACCTAGTATTAATAGTAATATCTAGTATTATAATATGGGTGTAACCAATAAAAAGCCCCGCAATCAATGTGCAGGGCTTTTTATTGCATTGAATATTATCAGGCGCTATTCGCTTTTAGCGGCTTCTACTTCTGCCTCGTCAGGAACAAACACATAGCCCACTCCCCAAACGGTTTGAATATAACGCGCTTGTGAAGGGTTGTCCTCAATCAAGCGGCGCAAACGCGATACTTGAACGTCGATAGAACGCTCCATCGCGCCCCATTCGCGACCGCGGGCAAGGTTCATCAATTTATCACGCGTTAATGGTTCACGTGGGTGTTGAACCAAGGCTTTTAATACCGAAAATTCACCAGTCGTTAAAGTAACAACATTGCCTTCACGTTTAAGCGTTCGAGTCGATAAATCAAGCGTCCACGGTCCAAATTCAACCACTTCAAGCTGATGACTTGGCGCACCCGGCAGCTCGCGGTTTTGGCGGCGCAGGACTGCTTTGATACGAGCAAGCAGCTCTTTCGGGTTAAAGGGCTTAGGAAGATAATCATCTGCACCCGCTTCAAGACCAGCGATACGATCGGCATCACCACCTTTGGCCGTCAACATGATAATCGGAATATCGCCATTGTCTTCACGCAAACGCTTGCAAATGCTGATACCGTCTTCGCCTGGCAACATCAAATCCAATACCACCAATGAAAACAGCTCACGTTGCATCAATTTATCCATCTGACTGCCATCGTGAGCCGTACGGACGACAAAACCATCGTCTTCTAGAAAGCGTTGCAATAAAGAGCGCAAGCGTGCATCGTCATCAACGACTAAAATGCGCTGGTTTAAGGTGTCAGGGCTGTTGTTATCAGTCATACAGTCATCCTCTTATAAAAATTATTATTAGTCAAAACGCTTAGTAAAATTATTGGTAAAACCCGTTTATAAAAATATCATTAAAAGTCATCACTCAAAATCTTGGTATGATTCAATGATCAATCCGTTGATAAGTAAACCATGAGGAGCGAACCACACCACTACTCATCAAAAAAGTAAATAACCGTCAAAAAATCGTGCAAAAATAAAAACTTTTGTTCAATGTAGGCATGCTTAATCATATTTGCGCCCTTGACACTTTAGTGTATAAGATTGCAATCCTAATTGCATCACTGATACTGATAAATGCTGTATGCGTTTGTTTAACAAGGCGCAAGAACGGACAATATCAGACGATTTTTGCCAGAAAACAGGTAATAAATAACGAAAAGATAAAAAGGATTTTTATTCATGCAGCTTTTGCTATAATGCAAAACTACATTTCTCAACGATTGATACGTCTATGAGTAGCACTGATACCTTAACGCCATCTCAAACCTCGATAAACGCTCAGGCTTTGGATGCAACCACACACGCGAATATTCACGACAAGCTTGCTCGCGCGCTTGGCATTAAGACTGCTCAAGTCAATGCGTTTGTCGAACTTTACGATGAAGGCGCGACCGTTCCCTTTATTGCCCGTTATCGTAAAGAAAAGACGCAGAATCTTGATGATGCGCAGCTGCGAGCTTTGGAGAGATCGCTTAATTATGAGCGTGACATGGCAACCCGTCGCCTTAAAATTACTGAGCTGCTGAGCACGCAGGGCAATTTGACTGATGAGCTACAGACGCGTATTGATAATGCGACGTCCAAGCTTGAGCTTGAAGACATCTACTTGCCTTACCGTCCGCGTCGCCGTTCGCCGGCTGCTAAAGCACGTGCTGCTGGTCTTGATGTAGCCGCACAAGCGGTGTTAACGCAAGAGATGACACCAACAGAAGCGCTCGCCGACTATCAAGTACAATCTAGCATTACCGATGATAGCGGTAATGAGATTGACGTTGATTTTAGTGATATCGACAAGCAATTGGCAGGTGTCCAAGCCATCATCGTTGATGAATGGACGCAAGCATTAGATTTACTCGATAATCTGCGTAGTGGCTTTGCTAAAACGGCCAGTATCGTATCGAGCGTTGCCAGTGATGAAAAACGTGAAGTTGGCGAGAAATTCAAAGATTACTTCGAGCACAGTGAAAGCCTTGCACGCCTGCCAAATCATCGCCTACTTGCCATGCTACGCGGTCGCCAAGAAAACGTCTTAGGTCTAAAAATCGAAGGCGAAGACGCGCCCTTTATTGAAAAAATTGTCAAGCACTTTGAGATTGATGCCAAAGCGCCAGCAGAACGTCAAGAATTTTTAGTTGAGGCGGCGACCAGCTTATGGAAAGACAAATGGCGTCCACATATCGAGCACCGTTTATTGACTGAAAAACGTCTGACTGCTGAAGCCGACGCCATTGATGTATTTGCCAATAATTTACAGCACTTACTCATGTCAGCGCCTGCTGGTCGTAAAGTCATCTTAGGCGTTGATCCCGGTATCCGTCATGGCGTTAAAATGGCGATTGTCGATGCTCAAGGCCATGTTATGCTAGACAGCGCAGACAATCCTGTCGTCGCAACCGTCTATCCATTTGCTCCTGATAATAAGATGGTTGAAGCCAAAAAAGTCATTGATGAATTATTAAGCACTCATAATGTAGACTTAGTCGCTATTGGCAATGGAACGGCAAGCCGCGAAACCGATGCGATGATTAAAGAGATTTTGGCCGCCAACGCTGAGTTAAAAGCCAAAACCGTGATTGTGAATGAATCTGGCGCTTCTGTTTATTCGGCGAGTGAGCTGGCTAGTGATGAGCTTGCCAATTTAGATGTGTCCGTTCGCGGAGCTGTTTCTATCGCCCGTCGCTTACAAGATCCTTTATCAGAATTGGTGAAGGTTGACCCAAAAGCGATTGGTGTTGGTCAGTATCAGCATGACGTTAATCAAACCCAATTGGCAGACAGTTTAGATAAAGTCACGCAAGATAGCGTAAATGCCGTTGGCGTTGATGTGAATACCGCGAGTCCTGCTATTTTAGCGCATATTGCGGGTTTGAATAAAAATGTCGCCCAGCAAATTGTCACGTATCGTAAAGAACATGGGGCCTTTGATAGCCGCGAGTCATTGAAAAATGTTCCGCGATTAGGGGTAAAAACCTTTGAGCAAGCGGCAGGTTTCTTACGCGTCCACGGCGGTAGCAATCCCCTTGATGCGACAGGCGTGCATCCAGAAAGCTATGCGTTGGTTGACAGCTTACTTGAGCAAACAGGTAAAGCATTGCCAGAAGTTATCGGTAACGATGGCGTGTTAAACAGCATCGATACCACTGCGCTCGCTGCTAATGATGACAATATCAGTGTCAAAGCCATCATTGAAGAGCTTGCAAAACCTGCCCGCGATCCGCGCCCTGAGTTTAAAACGGCTAACTTCCGTGAAGACGTTAACAGCATTAAAGATTTAAGCGAAGGTATGCAGCTTGAAGGTGTTGTTACCAACGTGACAGCTTTTGGTTGCTTCGTTGATGTCGGTGTTCATCAAGATGGTCTCGTGCATATCTCACAGATGGCCAATGATTTCGTCGCTGACCCAATGAACCGCGTAAAACCTGGTGATATCGTCTCGGTACGTGTGATTTCTATCGACGAAAAACGCGGCCGTATCGGCTTTAGTATGAAGCCTGAAGGTGCAAAACCTGTACGCTCTGCAGCTAAGACTTCTGAAAGTACGGGTAATAATGATAAAGCCAGCCGCCCACGCAGTAATCGTCCAGTCAGTAACCGCGCAGATAGCAAGCGCCCAGAAGCGGATAAGCGTCCATCGAAACCGCGCGGCAATCGTCAAGATAAAGACAATAGCACCAACCGCAGTAAAGCACCAAGAGCGGAAAAAGCAGAGGCGCCTAGTAAAATGGGTACACTTGGGGCGCTATTACAAGAGGCTGGCGTGACTAAAACCAAGAAATAATCGTTATTTATCGTCATTAATAACGAGCCACAATAATGAGTCACTAAAAAGGCAGCCATCAATGGCTGCCTTTTTAGTTTTTAATATATTAGCAGATGTTTTAGTAATAAAAAAATATTTCTAAATTTAGCCAATAAAAAATTTTGACTTATAGTTTATAAAGCTTCCAATGTCTCTGTTTCTTCTTCGGTCTCTAATACCGCTTCATCGTCTACCATGTTTTGTTGTTGCATCGCTTCTTCGGGATTTTGCACAACCGCTTGTTGCCCTTGCATGTCTTCTTGCATAGTTTCGTGAATGGCCTCTTGATCAGATTGGAGTTCATTCGTCATTGGCTGTTGACTAGCGGTATGACTAACCTTTGCTCGCTTGATCGTTTGTGTTTCGCTCACCTGAAATGGATTAGATTGATTGGCAGCTGTTACATCATTTGTATGGCTGCCTTCAGCCTCGAGAGTAGTTGCCGTTGCTGCATTTTCTGCTGCTGCGCTATCAGCAGGCGCTGCCATAGCCAAACTTGGGACAGTGAGCGCTGCGCCGATGAGTAGCGATAAAGGTAGAGTGCTTTTTTTCATTAATCCATTCCCTAATTTTCAATCTTATAGTGTCGGTTTAAGGTATTTTAAACTTGACGCTTATGTTGTGTATTGTTGTATATAACCATCTTATGGAACCAATCCATTTAGTATTTTGCATTTATATATTTAATATATCTAACATTAAACTTATAGACAAAATAAAATCATGATAACCATTGAGCGATTATCATGATTGATTTGGTTAAAGAGTCTTATGCGTTGAACGGTTTCAACGATAAAAATCTAAGAAGAGAATAACAATTAAATAAGCGTTAGTTCAGTAGTGCATAGATTAAGACCCTCACAGACCGATGTTCGTAAGTGAGTTTGTGCAACTATTGTAGTGTTATTGTCAAATTCAATAAAAAGGAAAGCAAAATATCTCTTCTGCTTTCCTCTCTAGATTTATATTTTGAGAAAATATTGTTAAAACCTAGCTATCGAAAGATTATTCAACAATCACATATTTACCCGTTTTTGGGTCAACAACACGTTGCTGATTGTTATTGTCAGGCACACGAATCACAGGAAAAGTTTGACTGATTTCTGTATCTTCCAAGACGCTGCTGTCTGCTTCTTCACCAACGATAACGGCACGATTGACGCCGTCTTCTACCGCAATTGCCGTACCGCTGGCTGTATTAACGCGCTTGATTTGGTCTTCTGGCGCAATTATGACTTCTTTTACACGGTACTTAGCAGGACGGATAACACGGGTGGTTTCGACAACGACTGGCTCCATACTACGTTCTTCAGTGATCGCTATTTCGGCGTCGGGTGCTGGCGCTTCGGTTTCTTTAGCTTCATTCATAACAGGCGTTGGGAATTTAGCGCCGAAATGGTTATCACACTGCTGCATGCTTAAACGAACTGGATTACCAGATTTGTCCATATAAACGTTGACTGGCATATCAGCAGCGATAGGCACATATTTACCTACTAATGCTCCTGAGACACCATAGCGACCATTTGACTGTCCTACCCCTAAATCACAAGCACCTGCTGAATAATCACTGGCTTTTAAATCATCGTTATTTACCACAGTTTGCGGAATCATGACCTCAGATAAGCGCATTTTTTTAATAGAAGCTTCGCCCGCCTGCATTTTTGGTTTTTGATAGGTATAAGGCGTATAAAATTTGGCTGAGCCATCTTTGACGGCCATGACGCACTCATCATAGGTATCATAACCGACGTTGCCATGATTGTCAGTCGTCATGGCGGCGTTGGCCGTACTGGCAAACATAGCAACACCTGATGTCAAAACAGCGGCTGTTAATACATTCAGTTTCATAATCATTCCCTCTTAATTATTGTTAATATTTCTCTTTGGGTTTGGTAAAGTCGGGTTTGGTGTATTTGGACGCGATAAGTAAAATCTGCGCCATAACCTTTTTTATCCTACGTGAGTTCTAGCAATATGGCTGTGACATTAGTCTGGAAATGTGTAGTTTAATGTATTGAAAAAGGGCAAATGGGCAACATCGTTTACTGAAAAAACACGTTGTTATTATTTATTAACATTTGCCTAAAAAGTCTTAGCACAGTGAGGTAAGAAATATAGACAATAAAAAACCGCCTCTTATTACCAAGAGGCGGTCATTACTACTTTATAAGAATTATGTTGCTTCTATTTTATAAATAGAGAGTTTTAACCATCGATAACTTTAAAGCTAAGGCCCGAATGCTCTTCTAAACGTGCTATTAAACTATCGCCCATTGCAGAAGCAGGAGTCCAAAAACCGCCGCCCACCTCGTCTTTGCTGATATCTTGCGCTAAGCACAATGCCGCTTGCGCTAACATGCGCGAGGTACTGCCATAACCCGGATCTTTGTCACCGGTTACTTTAGTATTAATCATATCTTTATTGGCCGTTTCGCCAAATAAGCGAATATCAAAATAGCCATTTTCTTGCTCTTCTTTAGAAGGTCCTGAGCCTGATTTAGGTAACACATGCTTAGATAGTAACTCACGGCTTGGCTTAATCATCATGGCGGTGGCAAAACCCATTAATCCTGCGCTCATCGCATAGCTTGCTAGTTTGCCTTTAACGCCATCTTTCATCCACATCGCTTCGTCATATTTAAAGTCGCGGCCATATTCGTAACCAAGCAATTGGTTACTACGATGCACGATGCGCGTGTTGATACTAGCCATGACAAAAGGCGCAAGCCAGCGCTTGTGTTCGTCATCGTATTCGGGCTTGCTGACATTGTCTTGGCGCACATTTGGCGCATCTTTGTCGTCATTGAGCAAATAAGGGTTTGCGACTTGCTTACGGCGTGATTTGTCTTGCCCGACTTCCTCAAAGATTGTGGCCATCGAGGCAATCGTGCCGCCAGATAAACCGCCTTTTGCGGCTTTCACGCGCATATGAATCACATCACACGCGTCGCCGAACTTTTCTTCCGCTTGCTGCTGGGTAAAATAAACGCCCAAATCAGAGGGAATAGAGTCAAAGCCACACGAGTTGACAATTCGGGCACCGCTTTGCTTCGCCGCATCCTGATATTTGTCCATCATATCTTTGATAAAGATAGCTTCTCCCGTGAGATCAACATAATCAGTGCCATTATGAGCGCAAGACTTAATCAGCGGCTCACCATACTTTAGGTAAGGGCCAACGGTTGAAATAATGACTTGGGCTTGCTTGGTCATCTTATCAAGGCTAGCATCATCGTTACTATCAGCAATAAGGATATCAACTTTGCTGCTAAGGTTAGACTGTAGCTCATTAAGTTTCTTCTCATCGCGCCCTGCTATTGCCCACGTGACGTTCGCGCCATTTTTGTCTTTAGCGTTCGATAAAAACTCTGTCAAATAATGCGCTGTAATCTGACCGACAAAACTGGTCGCACCATATAAAACCACTGCATATGGACGTTTTTCGTTAGCAGTCGATTGCTCACTATTTGATGGAGTGGTGTTGTTTGAGGTAGCCGTGTTCATACTTATCTTCCTTATTAAGTAGTGGTTATTGATAAATTGCCATTGTCATTAAATTGTTATTAAGCAGCTATGGTCGTTAAATATCTATTTCTATACAGCTGGGGTAAAACCGTTAATAAACGTAGAGCAAGCTATTTTGGTTTATAGCAGATGTTGTCATAAAAATAACAGAGTTTAAGTAACTATTCACTATCTCTACACATAAGTCTTGAAAAGCCAAGTAAAAACTTAAGAATGGTAAGATTTGCTACAAAGTTTACATAACCTATCGACATTATTACCAAAATGAACGTTCTTTAGAGAAAATCATTGCTAATCTATATTCGTACGCCGTAATAAGTTGTATCAAAACAAAAAGAAAATTTTCAGGAAGAAAAGAGCGCAGTGGTAAAACGGTTGATTGATAAGAAGTTCATGAATAACCAAACTGCTAGCTGTATATCTAGTTTCTAACCATAATTTGAGGAGAATTATTATGTTCCGTTGGGCTATTATTTTTGCCGTAATCGCATTAATCGCAAGTTTATTCGGATTTGGCGGTATCGCTGGATTGTCTGCAAACTTTGCTTATATCTTGTTAGCAATCGCGGTCATTCTATTCATTGTCGCATTTGTTAGTCGCCGTATGTAATAGCGAACAATGACTGCTTAGATTTTAAGCGTTCAGTACAATAATAAAAAAGTCCTCAATAGAGGACTTTTTTTGTGGCTAAATTTTTCTATTTCTAATAGTTGTCATCAATACAAAGTCCAGTATTAAAATACAGAGCCCAGTATTAAATGTGAGAAGACTATTAATATTAGAAAGTTTTAGGTTGGATGATATGTTCCATGCGCCTGGCTAAGCGAATATCAAGGCTAGTAATACCGCCGGTATCGTGAGTGGTTAGGCGCACATTAACAACGTTATAAATATTACTCCATTCAGGATGATGCTCGAGCGCCTCAGCATGAAAGGCCGCTTGATTCATAAAACTCATGGCTTCGACAAAATCGCTAAAATGGTAGCTTTTAACGATACTGTTACCATCGCGCTGCCAGCCAGCCAAGTCTTCTAATTGTAAGTCGATTTGTTTGTCAGATAAACTACTCATGGCAATATCCTTTATTATTATTATTAGAGGAGGGTATAAGGTTTTAGGTTTGCTGTTTATATTTTATCCTGTCTACTTCATATTACATAAGGTGATGAGGTACAACTGAGAAAATATAAACAGCAATATAGGACAGAAAACCCACCTATCACTGATTTCTTATTATATGGTTGCGAGCAAAAATATAATGAAGAGCATCAGATAAATAGGAGGGTAGTAACACGTATTAGAGTTTAGAATATAATTTTTAGTATGGCTTTTATAGCATAGTTGCTGTCATAAGGCCTTACTTATTGCGCCTAAAGCAAATTTTGGAATTCAGGGTGCTTATCAATATACGAGGCGACAAACGAACATTGCGGTACCACTTTTTTGTTATTATCTTGCGCGTATTTTAATGCATGTTTGACTAACGCTGATCCGATACCGCGGCCCTCTAGCGCTCGCGGGACAATAGTGTGATCGTAGACCAGTTTATCACCGCGCTCTTGGTAGCTGATATAACCAGTTTGCCCGTTGATTGAGGCTTCAAATCGCTTGGCTTGTTCGTCATGCACAATATTTATATCGGGTTTAGTATTGTCATTACTCATAAAAAATCTCCCTGATTAGTATTTATAATTATCTATAACTATGGATTAGGTATCTATGAATGAGATATTTATCTATATATCTGCATCTGACTGATAATCAATAGCTTATGCTACTTATTGTCAGCTTTTTTAGATGAAGTTTCTAGGCGTTTACCGTAAGACTAGATAGGATGAATGTTACTAGCCTCATTTTCCACCAACATGGCTGCAAAGGTTTGTAATTTAAGATCTTATAATAGAGATTTGAGCATAGAGGGTCGATAAAACAGCATCCTGAAAACGGAAAACCGCTAAAAAACGCTAAAAGGTGCAAAACGACAGGTAAAACAGCCTGTTAGCTTGCAGGGTATGCGCCACAATGCGATAATGGTAGACAATTTATAACCCTGATTTTTGAGGCGAAGTCCATTTAGCATAATTGCTGAGTATGGTTTGTAGGCCTCGTCTATGCAGTCTATCGGAGTGTTAATGGCTCAATATATCTACACGATGAACAACGTGTCAAAACTTGTTCCACCAAAGCGTGAAATTTTAAAAAATATTAACCTATCGTTTTTCCCTGGCGCTAAAATTGGTGTGCTTGGTATCAATGGTTCAGGTAAATCAACCTTGCTACGCATTATGGCGGGCGTAGATAAAGATTTTAGCGGTGAAGCGCGCGCGCAGACAGGTACCAAGGTTGGTTATTTGCCGCAGGAACCCCAGCTTGACGACAGCAAAGATGTCCGCGGCAACGTTGAAGACGGTATGCGTGAGGCGTTAGATGCGCTTGCTCGTCTCGATGCCATTTATGCTGAATATGCTGAGCCTGATGCTGACTTTGATAAGCTTGCCGAAGAACAAGGCAAAATGGAAGACATCATTCAAGCATGGGATGCTCATAACTTGAATACTCAACTAGAAAAAGCCGCTGATGCGCTACGTCTACCGCCATGGGATGCGGACGTTAGCAAATTATCGGGTGGTGAAAAACGCCGTGTGGCCTTGTGTCGTTTGTTGTTGTCACGTCCCGATATGCTATTACTCGACGAACCAACCAACCATTTAGACGCTGAGTCGGTCGCCTGGCTTGAGCAGTTCTTGCAGAACTATAGCGGTACCATTGTTGCCATTACCCATGACCGTTATTTCTTAGATAACGTCGCGCAGTGGATTTTGGAGCTAGACCGTGGCCATGGCTATCCGTATGAAGGCAACTATACTGAGTGGCTTGAGCAAAAAAACAACCGTCTAGAGCAGCAGAATAAGCAAGAAGAATCCTTTGCTAAAGCGCTGAAAAAAGAGCTTGAGTGGATTCGTAAAAACCAAAAAGGTCAGCAGGCCAAGTCTAAATCTCGCGTTCAGCGTTTTGAAGAATTAAACTCTCAAGAATTCCAAAAGCGTAATGAGACCTCTGAAATTTACATTCCACCTGGCCCACGTTTAGGTAATAAAGTCATCGAAGTCAACGATATCTCCAAATCATTTGGCGATCGTTTACTCTATGAGAACCTCAGCTTTAACGTGCCCGCTGGCGCTATCGTCGGAATCATTGGTCCAAATGGTGCGGGTAAAACCACGCTATTTAACATGATTACCGAACGCGATACACCTGATACAGGCTCGGTCGATTTGGGTGAAAGTGTCAAAGTCGCTTATGTTGGTCAGGTTCGTGACAATTTAGATGATAACAAAACCGTTTGGGAAGAAGTATCTGACGGCTTAGATATCATCACGGTTGGCGACTATACGACGCCAAGTCGCGCTTATATTGGCCGCTTTAACTTTAAAGGCTCAGATCAACAAAAGCACGTCGGTCAGTTATCTGGTGGTGAGCGTAATCGCTTGCAACTTGCTAAGACCTTAAAGCAGGGTGCGAACGTCTTGCTTCTTGATGAACCCTCAAACGATTTGGATATCGAAACCTTACGTGCGCTAGAGGACGCAATTCAAGTATTCCCAGGAACGGTAATGGTGGTCTCGCATGATCGCTGGTTCCTTGACCGTATTGCAACTCATATTTTGGCATTCGAAGAGGAAAGCCCAATTTGGTTCGATGGTAACTACTCTGAGTTTGAAACTTATCGTAAAAAGACCATGGGTGATGACGCCAGTCCTAAGCGTATGAAGTATAAAAAGATTTCTACCTAAAATACTTATGTGTAGTTATCATTTTTAACCAATAAAAAGACCTCTAATTGTTAGAGGTCTTTTTTTATATTTACCGTTTACGCTGCTTTGCGTTTACTAACGCTTGAGGCCAAATTTACGCTGCTTTTTATTGCTAATTTCAGTGATTGCGTGGGCAATCTCTTCTTCATTAAGACTGGCGACTTGCTGCAAAATTTGCATCATATCGGGACTCAATACATATTTAGCATAGTGGGCAATATTATCGATGCGCTGATCAAAGGTTAATATTCCCGTTTCTTCCTCTTTTTGCAGATAATCGAGGCGAGTCAACGCACTGATAAAGCTAGTAAATAGCGCACGATCAAAGAAGTCAGGAATGTCGTCGGCATACAGAACTGACAAACGCTGACCAAGCAAATGACAAAGGTCAACGACTTCACTTTCAGTTAAATTGCCCGAGCCTTGCTGAGCAAGTAGCGCAAGGGTCATAAAGTAACGCTCAAGACTTTGTTCAACAGGGGTGGCCAGCACTTGTAGCTGCTGATAACATTTACTATTGGTTTCAGGAACGCTCAGCATTCCGTTATCCAATTCAACAATTAACCCATTTGCAAGCAAACTATCGACTTTCTTGTTAAGGGTATCTTTCAGGCTATGCGCTGAATAATATAAAAACAGCTCGCTTTGAAGGAAGGGATATAACTGCTCAGCAATACTGTTCAGTCGACTGCGTTCGATGCGACCGTTACGCGCCACTAAAGCAGCTAAGAAAGATAATAAAATAAAGACGTGCAGGATATTGTTTCGGAAATAGCTCAGCAGTGCCGCTTGTTTACCAGCAACTTGAATAATATCACCCAAGATATGCGGTATGCGTTCGATGAGCTTTAGCTTAATACCATAATCAATAATTTGCTGCGGCGTCATATCGGTGATAATCGTATCATCAGAGTAGGGCAAATACTGAGCCAGGCCTTGGTAAAGGGCGATTTGCTCACGGCAAATGTCTTCGTCAAGCGCTGCTTTTGGAGCGGACAATAATACCAATGATAGGAGCGACACAGGGGTGATAACCGCTGCTTTATTGATGTGCTGCATGACTTTGACGCCGACATTATCAACCATGGCGCTGGTTTTATCATCGAGTGGCGTATCGGTGCGATCCGCAGGTAAGCTATTAGCAGGCACCTCAAATTTTTGCATAAAGTCGCTAAGATGTAGCGGTGTACCAAAGCTTAAATGCACGTTACCAAAAATACGCTCAATCTTACGCCCAACTTTGAGTAAACCGATTAACGATTCTGACTCTTTTGGCTTACCTTTTAGCTCACCCACATAGGTACCGCCTTCCATGATACGCTCGTAACCGATATAGGTCGGAATGAACACCACAGGTTTATTAGTGTGGCGTAATTGGCTGTGTACCGTCATTGCCAACATTCCCATCTTGGGTGGCAAGAGCCGCCCTGAGCGTGAGCGCCCACCTTCGATAAAGTACTCAATCGGTGTGTTACGGGTAATTAGTGTGTGCATATATTCGCGTAATACTGCGGTATATAACGCATTACCGCGGAAACTGCGGCGAATATAAAAAGCAACGGCGCCGCGCAATAGTGGTCCTAATACTGGCACATCTAAGTTGTCACCAGCAGCAACATAAGGAATGCTTAAGCCGCGCTTGTAGATAACGTAAGACAGCAGTAGGTAGTCGACATGACTGCGATGGCAAGGCACATAAATCAGCTCATAATCAGCCGCCAACTCGCGCACGCGCTCAAAATGATGCACCTCTACGCCATCATAAAGCTGCGTCCATAGCCACGTCAAAAATTTGTAAAAACCACGAATGATAGAATAGGAGTAATCATTGACCATTTCATTGGCATAGCCTTTGGCCAATAAGCGCGCTTCACGAACACTAGTGCCTGACTCTACGGCTTCTGTCTCTATTGCGTGTTTGATAGCGGGCGAATAAACCAATTTGTCGACCAAGTTACGTCTGTCCGACAAATCTGGTCCGAGCATACTGGCACGCTGTTTATCTAAATAAATATTAAGCTGCTGTTGTAACGACCGTACTAGCTCGCGGTTGCCATCAGCTGATACAACCATTGCATAGCTTGGTGCTGCGTCGCTTGGTACGGTGACGCTTAGTGTGGTATCGTTTGTGCCGTTAGGACTGCTATCTAACGCAGTGCTGATGGTTGACTCCGTCGCTACCGAATCAAAGACAGAAAATCCTTCGTTATCGCCTTTTAGGCTGTCGTTAATAAGAGTACGCAAATCTTGCGGCGGATGAAATTGAACAAAGGTATCACGTCCCATAACGCCGATATTAAATAACTGCTTAGTAATACTTGGATCTTCCCAGTTATCGGCGGTCAAGAGCTTAAATAACGAATCTTCTTTTTCTGGCGCGCGCCCCCAAAGAATTGTTACGGGCACCAATCGCACTTTTAATTCTGGATGTTGTAAGACCGCAGAAACTAAGCGCGACAGGCGAGGGGAGAGCTGGCTGTCTTTGGCATGGGGATGATGCAAAAATATAATGGCCGCATTTTCTTTAACATCGTGGGCAATATCTTGTACCCCGACCAATGCCGGCGGCAGGTTGTGGGCTTGCGTTTGCAGATCAATCAAAATACTGTTGGAGCGCGAATAATCTTGTAGCACATAGAATCTGAGGACGTTGTCGTCATCATCGAATTCGGGCAACTCGCCTAGTAGTTTTGGTTTAACTGCCACATCAAGCATTTGCCCCGAAAGCTTACGATACAGCTGGTTAATCGGCGCATTAGAATACGGCTTTGCCACAGCCGCATCGTTAGCGGTGTCTAACTCTCTCGTTGCTGCTGAACTGCTGGTCGCTACGGACGCTTTAAAAATCCGTTTTTTTAAGAACTTCGGTATCATAATCAGTATCAAAATTAGTCAAATATGGTGAGCTTATGATGCCATAAAAGCCGTCAAAGCGATATATTGAGTCTGTATATACTATCAATATTAACAATATCACAGAAGAATATATCAGATAAGATGGCAGTTTTGAGGCACAAGTTTTTAAAGTCAAAGATAGAAAAAACGCGGTTTCGCATGCTGCGATATTCATGATATTGTAATGAGATTAAATCAGTATCAAGGTTAAATCAGAAAAATTATATTCAAATTTATATGAAATTTTATTCCTTAACTTTATCTACCGAAGCCAAAACATTATGACTCCTGCTATTAAACTTGCTAAACAACGCAACCTTGATTATCAGTTGCATGAATATACTCACGACAGTAACGCCGCGTCTTTTGGTCTGGAAGCAGCTGAAAAACTGGCGATTTCTGCCGAGCGTGTTTTTAAAACCCTAGTGGTCATGGCCGAAGCTGGCGCGCTTGCGGTGGCGATTTTGCCCGTCGATAAAACCCTAAACTTTAAAAAAATGGCCAAAGCTCTATCGACTCACAATATGTTGACCTGTAAAAAAGTGCAAATGGCCGATCCCAATCAAGTCGAGCGTAGTACAGGCTACGTGCTCGGCGGTGTCAGTCCATTGGGACAAAAAAAGCGCTTGCCGACGCTCATACATGTCTCCGCGCAAGCGCAAGTGACTATCTACGTGAGTGGTGGTCGCCGTGGTTTAGAGATTGAGTTGCCACCTGAGCAATTGGCGACCACGCTTGCTGCGCGTTTTGCGGACATTATTGATGATTAATGGTTAAGCTGAAATATACACGCAGTGTGATTTGTGCTTTTTTATTTCCTCTTATTTTTCATTTCTCCTTAATAGTAACTGCGCTCAATATCAACTATTTACTATCAACTATTTACTATCAACGTTTACTTTCAGATTTGGTATTTTTTAATAAGGATTTTAGCCATGCCGCATTTAACCATTCAAGTGACGCCCAACGTCATGATTGCTCATGAAGAATCATTTTTAAAGGTATTAAATCAAGCGCTATGGGACAGTGGGCACTTTGGTAAGCCTGCCGACATTAAAGCACGCATTGTTCCGATTGAGACGTTTTTGGTCGGGGTTACAGACGACGAGCAACGCAACGGCTTTGTTTATGCCCATCTAAAAATTATGATCGGCCGTGACGAGGTCATTCGTCATCAGCTCGCTGAACTCCTGACAGCTACCATAGAAGAGAGATTAAGTGAACAGCAATCAGGGCGCGCAGATGTACAGATATGTGTTGAGGTAGAAGAAATCAGCGCAATTTATCATAAAAAAATGCTTAATTGACCTTTAGCCTTCATTACTTACAACCTAAGCCACGATTGCTGACAACCTATTTATTTTCGCATAATGCTTTACTGGCATATTTGGGTAATATCACTACTTCTGCCTTATAACCAGCAGTTTTACCGTGAGTTGCCATCAAATTGCGCGCGATACGTAAGCGATATTCACCAGTTGCTGGCAAACAGCCTTGATAAATAATACCGCCTTTGGTGCCATCTTGTGTGCCGTTTGGCATGTGCAGTACGCCGGTATTGGCAGTCTCAGGCGTGCCAGCCAATGGCGCAATATTAATAATGGCATATTGTGAAGCGGCGGCATCAAAACGATACCAATGCTCATCTTCATTAGGTTTTAATTTGCCAGTAACGGTACTACTAACAGCGCCTTTGGCAAAATGAATAGTGGTATCGCTACTCTTAGCAATCGCACTATTGGCACCAACACTTAACAATGTGGCACTAAGAAGTAGCGCTTTTACCATTCGTGTGCTTGATAAAGGGTTTTTATTATTAATGGAAAACATCATTGTCTCCTAACTGATATTGTTATCTATTTGCTATAATCAATTCAATTCAAATCGATATAAAGTGTTGTTGGGATAAATTTTTTGTGGCTTCTGTCACGCTTGCGAACAGCAAGTAAGAAAAATTTATACCGAAGCATGAAAATATTAACGTATCGATCTTATTTTAAATTGAGGACACGCTCTAGTTAAACATAAAAAAGCGCCTAATGAATAGGCGCTTTTCTTATCGATGATGATGATTACTTAATGCTTCTGTAATCTTAGTCTAAAAACGCAAAGTTATCGATTTCCATTGCTGTCATGCTTTCGCTTGGAGCAACCATACTTTCAGCATGACCTGACGTACGTGGTAAGATTTTATCGAAATAAAACTCTGCGGTTTGAATCTTAGCTTTGTAGAATTCTGGAGATTCAGTACCGCCGTTTTTAAGCTTGTCATAAGCGACAGCCGCCATTCGCGCCCAATGATACCCCATCATTACGTAGCCTGAGTACATCAAGAAATCATCCGATGCAGCAGAGATGATTTCACGGTCTTTACGCGCCATTAGCATCAAGCGCACGGTCAAGGTGTTCCACTCAGCGCATAGTTTGGTCAGAGCCCAAACGAATTTACGCATGTCTTTGTCAAGCGCATATTCGCCGCACCATTTCATGATGCTTGAGGTGTAATCACGGATGATTTTACCTTTAGATTGCAAGATAACTTTACGACCTAGTAAATCAAGCGCTTGAACGCCAGTGGTACCTTCGTACATAGTGGCAATTCGAGCATCACGGGCGATAAGCTCCATGCCCCATTCTTTGATATAGCCGTGACCGCCGTAAACCTGCTGACCGTGTTTGGCCGCTTCGATACCAAGCTCCGTTAAGAAGCCTTTTAGGATAGGCGTATAAAAGCCCAATTTATCATCCCATTTTTCAAACTCGGCTTCATCACCGTTGACAACGCCTTGTGACATTTTGTCGGCATAGCGTGCTGAGTGATATATCATCGAACGCCCACCTTCAGCAAAGGCTTTTTGGGTCAAGAGCATACGGCGTACGTCGGCATGATGAATGATGGCATCAGCGACTTTTTCAGGGTCTTTGGTTCCTGACAAGGTACGCATAGAACGACGGTCTTTGGCGTATGGTAGCGCGTTTTGGAAAGACAGCTCAGTGTGCGCCAACCCTTGGATACCCGTACCGATACGCGCGGTGTTCATAAAGGTGAACATCGCTTTTAAGCCTTTGTTTGGCTCACCGATAAGGAAACCTGTCGCATCATCAAAGTTTAAAACACAGGTCGAAGATGAGCTGATGCCCATTTTATGTTCAATAGAACCACAAACCACGCCGTTACGCTCGCCAGACTCGCCTTCAGCATTTGGCAAGAATTTTGGAACGATAAATAGTGAAATACCGCGCGTGCCTTCTGGCGCATTTGGTAGGCGGGCCAAAACGATATGCACGATATTATCAGTGAGGTCATGCTCACCGCTTGAGATGAAAATCTTGGTACCGCTAATTTTATAAGTACCGTCATCTTGCGGAATGGCTTTTGATTTTACTTGTCCCAAATCGGTACCACACTGCGGCTCAGTCAAACACATGGTGCCCGACCAAGTGCCTTCAACCAATTTAGGTAAGTAAGTCGCTTTTTGCTCGTCTGTACCGTACTGTAATAAGGTGTTGATACAACCAGTTGATAGACCAGGATACATCGCCCATGGCCAGTTAGCCGTACCAATCATCTCGGCTTTGATGAGGTTGATTGACATTGGTAAGTTCATACCGCCGTACTCTTCAGGGTAAGAAATCCCTTGCCAGCCGCCTTCGACAAATTGATCGTAAGCTTCTTTAAAGCCTTTGGGCGTGGTGACCTCACCATTTTCAAAATGACAGCCTTCCGCGTCTGCTGGCTGATAGATAGGAGATAGGACATTTTCGGCAAAATCAGCCATGCCTTGCAGAATCATATCGACGGTTTCAGGATCAGCGTTTTCGCCATTATCTAGGCTTTTATAGTGCGTTTGATAGTCAAAAACATCATTTATCAAAAACTTGATATCACGTAAAGGTGCTTTATAAGTTAACATAGTCGCTCTCATTGGTTATTCGTTAGCATAGACTGTCGGCTCAGTAGTTGAGCCACGGTTCATGAAAACGGGTGTTTAATTATTTGGGACAAAGGTAGACAATATCACAGGTCGGCATTTAGGTTTATTAAGAACAGCTTGTCCATTTTGATAACCGTTAAGGCGTCCTTGATAAGAAACAGCTGTTGTGGCATTAAGGTCAGTATAAATCTTCTATAACCACAAATATACAACTAATAACTAATATTCATTATATATTAAAAAAAACAAAAAATTAAGTTATAAGAGTAAAGAGTAGGTAATGATGAATGGACGTTTATAAGCCGTTTTTTAGTATAGATAGTTTTAGTATAGATAGCGGCGTAATTGCAAAACAACCAGTAAATGTATGGTTTACGTGCACGCACGAGATAAAGGAAAGCCAACTATGAGCGCATCAAAGCGCAAGGTAGCGCGAGCATCTTGGCCAACAGCATTATTTGCTCGCTTAAAAAGTCTCATCGATGGTGAGCTAAAACACCTATTCACCATCAATCGCAGCAAGCGACCGTGGCATATGCCGATTATCGCCGCCATTACGATTAGCTTTCCCGTGTTTGTCGGTGCTTACTTTGATGCTTTGCCGTCCGGTATCAAAGCGTCATTAGGGGCGATGGTTATTTTAAATACTCCTTTTGTAGGTAAACTACCGTATCGGTTGGTGACGGTGATGGCGTGGGGTTTTGCTATGTCGCTGTGCTTTGCCCTTGGTTTGATGACGCAGCAAATCCCCATGTTAAAACTGCCAATATTTACGTTAATGGCCTTTGGTATCGTGATATTTGGGCGTTATTACCGCCAGCCACCACCAGCAGGCTTGTTTGTGATGATGGCCGGTGCGATTGCGTTATTTATTCCGCTGCCACTAGAAGACATCATGCCCGCCACGGGTCTGGTGATGCTTGGTAGCGGCTTTGCTTTGGTGATGGCGCTACTGTATTCGCTGTTTTTATTAGCGACACGACCATCGACGCCGACGCCGTCCTATAGCTATGAGCCTGATACCATTACAGAAAGTGTGATTGTCGCGGGTTTTGTCAGTTTAGCCTTACTAATTGCGGTTACTTTACAACTAACGAACCCATACTGGGCGGCGGTCAGCTGCTTTTTAATTATCCAAGGTATTCATTTGCGAACCATGTGGATTAAACAAATACATCGTTTGCTTGGGACGATATTAGGCATGGGGCTGGCGAGCTGGATGTTAGCGTGGGGCTTACCGATTTGGGGTGTGGCGCTGGCCATACTGGGCTTGATGCTCTGTATCGAGACCTTGGTCGACCGCCATTATGGAATGGCGGTGATATTTATCACCCCGCTGACGATATTTATTGCTGAATACGGTAGTGGTTTACCGCTTACTGAACAAGCTTATCAAGAAGTTATCCTTACGCGCTTGTTTGATACTGCGATTGGTTGCTTGGTAGGGCTAGGCGGCGGGGTAGTGATACATTCAACCAATTTACGTGTGCCGCTACGCAAGTTGGAAAATCGGTTACTGGCGCGTTTTGGTTAATTTAGCTAGAAAACAAACAGCCGTAAGAGTCACATTCATACGGCTATTTTAATCGCGGTTTTGTTATTTATTCAATACGTTTATAAAGCATCAGTGATCACTGCAACATCAATCGCATGACCTGTCCAACGCTCAAAACTTAATGCCGCCTGTCCAATAAGCATGCCATAACCATCTGATACTTGGGCGCCACGGGCGGCAAAGTGCTGCAAAAATGGCAGATTGCGACCATACATCATATCGTAAGCATAATGGCCGTCTAGCTGGTCGCTCAGCGGTAGCGTAGCGCCTGATAGACCAATAGACGTGGCATTGATAATGATATCAAATTCACCTTCTAATTCCTCTGTGGTACAAGTTTTAATCTGCTGCTGAGCAATTATTTCACTCGCTGCGCTAAGCTCGCTGACTAAGTCTTTTGCCTTGCTCACTGTGCGATTGGCAAGGGTGAGCTCTGCGATACCCGCTTCAATGAATGGCAAAATCACACCGCGCGCCGCGCCGCCTGCACCGATAATGGCCACGCGTGCGTCCTTTAAAGGCCAGCCTAAACTTGTCATGTGATTGACCAAACCTTGCCCATCAGTATTATCGCCATATATCGCCTCGGCTATCGGTATACCATTTTTTAATAGCGCTTTATTTAACAGCAATGTATTGACGGCGCCTGCGACTTTGGCGTGCTCGGACAAGCCGCCACGCGCTACGCAGCACTCATAAGCAACTTGTTTAAAGGGGACGGTTACATTGGCACCAACGCCGCCACCTTTAAAAAAAGCTTCAATCACCGCGGTAAAACTGGCTGCATCATCTGGGCAATACTGGCGCTGATAGTTAATCTCAACGCCAGTCTGTGCCGCAAATAGCGAATGGATTTCAGGGGATTTACTATGGGCAATCGGATTGCCAATAACGATAAAATGCTGGATCATAAAGGGTCCGCTGGTTATAAATATGAGAATAGAGACAAAATTAAAGGGTAAAAAATTATGAATAAAAAAAGATAGGCAAATCATCATAGGGGATAACGTTAACTTTCACAAATCTATCCTAAAGCAATAAATAGGTTTAAAACCGAGTTAATAATTAGCCAGATAAATCATACCTTTATCTCGTGAGGTCTTTAACAAATCTGTACTCTGAGGGAGGGTTATGTGTAAGGTAAAGGCTAGTCAAGGGTTAAGCAGTTGGGTAAACTAGGGAGCATAAAAACGTCGAAGCATAAAAGCTTCAACCAGTTTACCGTTTTACGGACTGCTAACAGACAAAAAGATCGGTTGATAGCACAGTTTATAACGAACAAAGTATATAAATATAAAACCTTAACAGACATTGTTTATTATCAGCGGCACCAAAGCTCGCTCGTTAATACCGTTTTCGGACCCTTTTAAAAGTGTGAGTAAATTGCCCATGTGGAATAATAGCCTACAGGCCCTGATGGTCAGTACAATAATGGCAGTTGGCGTGTCTTTAAGCGCCTGTGATAGCAATAAAAATAGCGATACAGCCGCTGAAGACGTGAGCGCTGAGAGTAGTGAGCAGACAGTTACTGAGACGCCTAAACAAGACGATACCACCGTCAATGCTGACCTAGACGGCGCGACTGATCAACAAGGCACACCAGTAAAATATGATGTCGCTTCATGGAGTACTGATAAAGTCAAAGCGCTAAATATCGATGAGCTGAGCGAGATAAAGTCGGCTTTTGGTAAAGTGGTCAGCACCGATGAAAATAGCTTGGACTATGCCAGTAATCCAGCTTCCAAATATCGCTTTATGCAGAACGATGCGCCGTATTTGGATGTGATTGATTCTGAAAAGTATCTCGAGCTTGGTTGGTATTTTGCCAATCCGACCGATTCTGATAAAGAAAAAGAGCTTAGTCAAAATCATGCCAAAAAATCTTATCAGCTTGCACGCCAATTGATGGGTGAGGATGGTGGTAAGTTGGTCGCTGATATGCTGAACGGTCAGATTGTCAAGAATAAGGTCATCGGCGGTCAAAAAGTAGAGTTGGCAAAATGCGAGTTTTATAGCTGTATGTTGGTGATTAATAAATCCGCTGCCCAAACTGACAACACATAGTCGGAGCTGGTTTTGATGTCGACCAATAGTTGGATTTGCTTACAGCCATCAAATGCGTCGAAAGATGCTGAAGAGGTCGCGATATCATTAGACAATCGCGGGCTGGCATATGGCGATGGTTTTTTTACCACTATGGGCGTCATTGATGGGCAAATACTGTGGTTGGACTATCACCATCAGCGCCTTATCTCGCATGCGGCAGCCTTGCAACTTCAGCTGGAAAGTTTTTCATTATTAATGGTGTTAAAAACACATGCCCAGCAATTACAGCAAGGCATACTAAAACCTATCGTCACACGTGCCGAGCAAGAAGTCCGTGGCTATGGCTATACGCCGAATACTGGCGGCAGTGTGTGCAAGGTTTGGCTTAAATCCTCGCCAATGAGTATTACCACTGCGCAATCGCTGCCGCTCTCTAATGGACAATTCATCCCGCTACAACCTGCCGCCAGTGCCATTTGCTTATCTTCTCAGATTGCTTGCTTGCCGCCGCCGCTTGCTGGACTAAAAAGCTTAAATCGCCTCGATAATGTGCTAGCAAGTGGCGAGCTGCAAGCTATCAAAGTCCAAGCTATCAAAGCTAAGACATTGGCAGACACTATCAAGCCAAGCATAGCCGAAGGTCTGCTACGCGATATGAGCGGGCAGTGGGTTGAGGGCACGATGAGTAATGTGTTTTATCAATTAGCCCAAGCGCCAGTCGCAAAATCGTCCAATCGTTCACACACTCAAAACAACAGCAACTATCTGAGTGCTGGTCAATGGTATACGCCGTCGATGGCGCAATCAGGTGTCGCTGGCGTAATGCGCCAAGTGATTATCGATACATTATCGACTAGCGAAAATCCCGTCATTATCCGGTCATTACAAGATGAAGATTTGCCCCATTTAAGCCAGCTATTCTTTTGTAATGCGCTGCGCGGTGTGATGCCAATGAGCAGTCTGAGGTTATTGTCGGGTGAAGTGGTGAGTTTTGAAGCGATTTAACTGTATTTAAAGAATATTAAATTTGGTATCAATACAATCATCTGCGTACAAAATAACTTCCTCTTTTTTATACATATCTTGTGCTTTTAATAGTGCTTCTTGCTCGTTCTCTGCGCTAATTTCTATGGTGTTACTTAACGTCTCGACAATCTCTATCTGAAAGATTTTCTCTACTGTCTTATCACTTTTTATCATCACTATTCTCAATACATGCTTATCAAAATTTCTTTAGGATTTATATCCGCTAGGTTAGCAAAGGTGATTAAAAGAAGTGATCGTCTTTTGTGACAAAGACTTGTGCAATACAGCAAATCGATCAATGATATTTTCTCAATCATAAAGGTTAAATGGTGCCTTCTAAAAGGAGAGATATCGATGCGTCCAATTTATGAAGAAACTAGAATTCCAATACAAATTCGTCGCTTGATGGTTTTTGATGAAATTTGCAAATTAGCAAAAAAACAACCTGATGAAATTGTGCATTTATCGCCTTATACTCAATTATCGCTCGGCGTTATGTATTTAAAAGACTTTAAAAAATTTATTGCCTTTGGCGGTGTGTTCGAATATGCAGAAACACCAGAAGAAGTTATCGAGCAACGTATTAAAGTCTTTCCTAACGACGAACCAGTAAGGTGTGCGCTAACGGTCAATTTAAAGCAGTTTACTAAGCCTGCTCGCACATCATTGCAGCTAGTATGGCATTGGAATAACTATGTTAAGAATAGAATGCACGCTTATATCGATTATCGAGAAGAGCACTTTTTTAAAATAAATGATGAAATTGATTGGGAGTATCCAGCGCATAAGTTTCATGATCGTTTAGTTGCAACGGCACGTTTACCGCTTTGGGACGATAGAGATGAGCTGATAGCTGATATTTATCGCGACAATAAAGGACAACCAAGAGCTGAGCGTTATAACGAAAAGCGCTTAATATAATTTGCGATAGTGCCCACGACCAGTAAATTCAATAATGCCTTTATCGCGTAACACTTGTAGCTGCTGACGGATTTTATCTTTAACATGGTTATTTTCGGGATGTTTGAGTTTTAATAAGTTGGCAAACGCATAAACTTGATTGAGAGAAAAGTCAGTATCCAGTCTATCGATACATTGCCAAATATCCAATGTCCAACCACGCGAAGCAATAGTTTGCTCACGTAAAAACAAGGTTTTTTGAAATTGCTCGGTGACATTATTGCGTGGTATAACTTGCTCGTTTTTAACCAAAAACACCTTTCCTGATTCGAGCACTTTGCGCAAGTCTATATTGCAGCCGACCCAACCGGCACGTTTAGCATTGACTGATAAAGGTTTGCGTTTAACAATCATATCGGGTTTAAAGAAATGCTTAGGAATGATCAAAAAGTTATTAACTTTGTATTCTGGCGAATAGGTTAAAAAGAAAAAGCTTGGATTGTTCTTGCTATTGATTCGCTGAATCATAGTGTTGTAAGCGCCATCATTAATAATGTTGCTTAATTTTGCTTTCTTACTTTTTAATTCATATTCTTCATCGCAGTTTGAGCAATAAAAATCAGCGACAGGTTTGCCATTAGCGAATTCAGCTAATGGTTCGGCATCGCAATTAGGGCAATAACTTTGCTTAGCGACCCAATCTTCACTTAACACTCTAATGATTTGGTTTGGTGACTTATAGTTTTTAGCGAGACTTTGATTAAAGTTTAGGTTCATAGCCCAGTTTCTTATTAAACGAGAATTTGAAGTAACAAATAGGCGATGTGCGTATTAAGCCATATAATCTACTCTAAACACCAAGTTAATTCATAAGCTAAGCAAATACCATTGAAAATCGCCCAGTTCAGTGCTAAATTCTAGCAAACTTCTGCCCCGCGAGTGACCATGAGTACGCCTACACCTGAAATACCGCCTGAACGTCCGAATGAGTCGCCAAAAAACGACCATGACGGCGCGCTGGAGCAGCCTGTCGAGACGACAGCGCTGGACAAAAAAACCATCATTGACGACGTTAGCGCAGAGGAAGTACCAGCGACGGATATCTCGCTCATTAGCGGTGGCACTAAACCACGCCATTATAAAGCCGATAATCCATCGTTTTTTATGCAGCGTGGCTATCAGGTATTATTGGTACTTGGGCTAATTGCCGCGTTCTTTTTGGTGATGGTCTATCAGACGCTATTTGGCCGTATTGAGCAGCCACAGCAGATGGTGACGATTGAGTCGGGTCAGACTTATTATGGGCTATTGCCGCAGTGGCAGCAGCAAATACCGCTGTTTTCTGCCACGATTGCCAAGCTTTATATGAAAACGCAAATCGATGGCCCATTGCACGCTGGTATTTATCAATTACCAGAAAACCCCACCTTTGCTGAAGCACTAGAAGTACTGGGACAAGGCGTAAAAGCGGCAATGGTCAAGGTTCAGATTATCGAAGGCAAAACCTCAAAAGATTTATATCAAGCGCTACGAGATAACGACGGCATTAAAAAAGAAGTACTAACGGCTGATAGCACGAATGCTAGCATCGCGCAGGCATTGGATTTGGTCGGCATTTTGCCAGATTCGGTAGTGAATAGTAATGACCCTATTGTCAATCACAATCTTGAAGGCTGGTTTGCCCCTGATACGTATTATTATGGCGAAGGCAGTACGGATAAACAGGTATTGACCGATTTGTATAAGCGTCAGCAGCAAGCATTGACCAAAGCGTGGGAAAATCGCGATCCTGATTTGCCTTATAACAGTCCGTACGAAGCGCTCGTTATGGCATCGATTATCGAAAAAGAAACCAGCTTGGCAGAAGAGCGTCCTTTGGTCTCGGCGGTATTCAGCAATCGTTTGAATAAAAATATGCGCTTGCAAACCGATCCAACCATTATTTATGGCATGGGCAACCGTTATCAAGGCAATATTCGCCGAAAAGACATTGATGAAAAGACGGCTTATAACACCTACCAAATCGATGGGTTACCACCAACGCCAATCGCGCTGCCATCTGCTGCTTCGATTGAAGCAACCTTGCATCCTGCCGATAGCGAAGCCTTATACTTTGTAGCAACGGGTAACGGGGGACATAAATTTACCAGTAGCTTAAATGAGCATAACCAAGCGGTAAAAGAATATCTAAGCGTCATGCGTCAAAAGAGAGCACAAACGCCGCCGTCTTAATTTAATCCTCTATCTTTTCTAAAAACCTATCGTGTATCGAGCGTTATATCTTTATATAGTTATCTATATAAAGACATAACGCTCATCAATGACATAAGGTCATATCATGTCAGCATCACTACAAGAAAAATCAGCACAAGAAAAATCATCACAAGTAAACTTACCTAACCACTCTATGAATACAGCGTCCACTCAAGGGCGCTTTATTAGCTTTGAAGGCACTGAAGGCGTTGGCAAGACCACTGCTATCGAGCAGCTTTGCAAGCACCTACAAGCAAGGGGCATTGATTATGTTAGAACCCGTGAGCCGGGCGGCAGTCCATTTGCTGAGCAGTTGCGAGGAATATTACTAGATCCTAATACCAAAATTAATGACGATACCGAGCTGCTACTGATGTTTGCGGCGCGCTGTGACCATATACAACAAGTAATTTTGCCTGCGCTGCAACGTGGTACGTGGGTAATATGTGACCGCTTTACCGATTCGACCGTTGCTTATCAAGGTTTTGGACGTGCCCATGGTGATAGTGCTGTACGCACCAAAATTGCCATGCTTATTGAGCAATTTATTGACCAATTACCAGATTTGACCTTATGGTTGGATTTGCCCGTATTAGAAGGGATGGCTCGCGCCAATAAACGTAGCGCCGCTGATCGTTTTGAGCAACAAGCGACTGAGTTTTTTACTCGAGTGCATCAAGGTTTTAGCGTCCTTGCGAGCGAGCAGCCTGAGCGCATTCAACGTATTGATGCGTCAGGTAGTGCTGATAAAGTTAGTGAACGTATCTGGCAGACGGTTCAAGAAAAATTTAAGCTAAGTCAGTGCTAACTTAACGCTGTTTCAGAGCTATTAGGTTCATGCTATCTGGCACTCGAATTTCTACTTTTTACCATCTAAGCAAAAAGCCCCAACTACTGAGCTGGGGCTTTGGTGTTTATGGATTAGTATTTGAAAAATAGCTGTTACTATTTATCGTTATCGATAGTATCAGCCACGTTTTTATCCTGATCGTCATTACTCGCTTTAGCGGCGTGATCGCCACTTGAGTCAGGTAAGCGGTTTGGATCAAGCGTGCCTTTTTTGGTTTTTGGCGCGCTACCATTGCCGTTGGCATTACTAGGAGTCTTGGTTTTCGAGGTTGCTGTCGAATTGTCCGACATCACTCCTTTATTAGCCGCTTTATCTTTAGGCTCGCTTGCTTGAGCGTTTCCTTTTTCAGCAGGAGTATTTGGTGGCTGAGGCGCGGAACTGGGCTGATTTTCTGACACAGTTGTTGTTTCAGATGCTGTTTCAGTGGCTGGCTTAGTTGTTGTTTCAGTGACTGTTTCAGCAACGTTATCTATCTTTTTATCGGCTTCCTTAGCAGTTGGCGCTATAGGCTCAGGCGCATTGGTTTCGTTATTCTCCTCGGTAAGCTCCATTTCTTTACGCTTTTCAGGCGCTTTTGAGCTGGACTCAAAGCTTGCATCTGCCGCCGCGCGCGCTTGTTCTTGCTTTGGCGTTACGTCAACTGGCTTTGGCTGTACTTCATCATCAATGACCAATGAGATTAGCTTACGATCACGCGGCACCATCCCATCGAACTTATCGGTAATAACGTGCAATTTACCCTCTTTATCCACGGTATAAAGCGGCACAAACTGCTTATTATCAGCTTTATATTGCTCAAAGCTGTAGCTGTCAGTGATGTTAGTGATTTTGATACGAGCCTTTTTCGATAGCATACTGGCAAGCTTGGTATAAGTGACATCTTTGCCAAATAACCACTGCGAGTGGAAGTTACCTTGTTTATCATCGCGCTCACTTTTGACTTTTTCATCACTGAATTTAAGGCGATAAATTTTACGCTCGCCAAACTCGTGACGGTAATGAATCTCAGACAAGGTATTCATCTCTCTATCGGTACTCATAGCAAATAGGCGCCCAATACCGATAAGATCTAAGTGGTGGTCAGCATGGTCAGAGATAGGATTACCAAAGTAAGTACGCAGGCCGCTCATGCGCGCACGAGCAATATTGGTATAGTTATTGTGCGCAACGATGACATCAAAGCCTTGGTCTTTTAAAGACGTCGCGACCAGTAAGGCGATAGGGTTGGAGCCGACGACTAAGATACCGTTGGTTTCAGGCTCGCGTACGCCCAAGAAATTGCCAACCATTTTTGCGCCCAAACCCTGAATCATTACCGTACCAATAATGACAAGGAAAACCAAAGGTACGAGCAGCTCAACGCCTTGAATATCATACTCTTGCAAACGAATGGCAAATAAGGATGAGATAGCAGCGGCAACGATACCGCGTGGCCCAATCCAGCTAATCATCAGCTTTTCATTGGTTTTTAGGTTAGAGCCGATAGACGATGCCCACACCGATAACGGACGCGCGACAAACATCACAATCGCTAGCAGCACCAATCCAGCAAAACCAACGCTAAGCAAGCTTGCAAGCTCAACGCGGGCGGCAAGAATGATAAATAATACCGATACCAATAAGATGGTTAATGATTCATTGAACTCTAAAATCGTCTCGCGTGGGAATTTTGGCCAGTTAGCCAGCGCCACGCCAAGAACAGTGACAGTTAATAAGCCAGATTCATGTTCTAAATGGTTTGAGATAGAAAATAGCAGCAGCACAAAAGCAAGGGTGAAAACATTGCGTAAAAATTCAGGAATCATATGGCGACGCATTAAAAATGCCAATAGCCATGCGCCAACCAATCCCAATATCGTCGATAACACCACAATTTTGGCAAACAGTAATATACTGCTGGCTTCACCGCCTGAGATGATATATTCATAAACCAATACCACCGCAATCGCGCCGATAGGATCGATAATAATACCTTCCCATTTCAAAATGTTCGAAATGGTTTTGTTCGGACGCACGCTGCGCAGTAATGGCATAATCACCGTTGGGCCAGTCACGCAGACCAAAGCACCAAAAAGTAAGGCAATTAAAGGGTCTACATCGAACAAAAGGTAAGTGGATAGCGCTACAATCGCAATGGTGATAAGTACGCCGACCGATACCAACGTCTGTACCACAGAGCCGTGTTGTTTAATTTCATCAAACTCTAAAGTCAGCGAGCCTTCAAACAAAATAATCGCCACGCCCAATGAAATAAAAGGGAACATCAGCTCGCCCAATACCAAATCAGGATCAAAAGCGCCTAATATCGGGCCAACAATAATACCAATCAGTAATAAAAACAAAATGGACGGTTGCTTTAAATACCAAGCCAACCATTGGGCGGCAATACCAAGCCCAACCACGCCAGATAACAATAGGGCGGTATCCATAAATTAATCCTTTTATAATCTTGTCACATTTTATATCTATTCAGGCGCGCTACCGGCGCTGCTATCATAAGCTGCAGCAAAAGTTGCCTAAATGAGTTGTTGCAAATATTCGTCACCGCTGAGCGCTCAATCTATCGCTTATTAATAAACGCATCAATCACTGTATCAATCAACGCACAGGTGAGGTTTGTTATCAATACGATATCGCAGTAAAGACAAAGGTCTTTCCATATTACTAAGCATAATCTAGAAAGCAAAAGATGAAAAACAAGGTGAAGACTGCCAAGCTGCTAAGATAATGGCCTACAAAAATTAACTTTTGTTTGTCATATAAATTATTTGGCTTGTTATCATAACATGGTTTTATTTTATGTATTTTAGGGGTGGCTTTGCGCTGCTTTATTAGCTAAACATAAAGCTTGATAAAGCTGACATTGTCAGCACGTTATCAATAAAGCAGTCTTGCGTTAATTTTTAGTATTGATAACCTATTATTATTGATAACCTAGAAGTGGCTATAGTAATGGTTTTTTAATGACTATATTTCAATAGCAAATGCAAATTACCACGTTTTCTTTAAATACGAAAAGTAGGGTAATAGCACCAACTTTCTTTATATAGAAAAGATAAAGTTTTATACCATAAGTCCAAAATGGACGGTAAACTAACAAGTAGACTCTCTTTGCAAGAGCGGATTGATAAGAGCACGGGACACAAGTACGCCGTAAAATTTATAACCTAACCGTATAAAGTCAGGTTATAAAGACAGATTTTCTAAATCTTAATTGATGAGCAAGCTGAGCTATTGTCGGCACAGCACAGCACAGCACAGCACATTGATGAAATATGCCTTGATAACGGTCCTATTTAACCGTTTATAACAACCAGTTTATAACAACTATAAAGACTTATCATATGGAGGATAACATGCCTATCAATATGTCTAAAAAAGCATCAAATACGCACAATTTGACGCATTGGTTACAACAGAGTACGTTGGCACTTGCGATTGCAACAAGCATGGTTGCTGGTATTAGTATAGCGACCATGCCAAATGCGCAGGCAGCCGTTACCACCGCCGATTTTTCTGGATTGGTTCAGCAAGTTACCCCAGCGGTAGCGCGGGTAAACGTCACCAAAACCGTCAGTGAGGCCGAGCTTGCCAAAGCGCAAACCGCTGAGCTGTTGCGCAAATTTTTTGGGGATCGCTTGCATATTCCTGACCAAGCAGCAACGCCTGCGATTGAACACGCTTATGGCACAGGTTTTTTCGTAACTACTGACGGATATATGCTCACCAATCACCATGTGGTAGCAGGTGCAGATAAAATCACTGTGACGCTCAATGACAGAACGGAGCTTGATGCAAAGCTGGTTGGTAGTGATGAGCGCTCGGATGTGGCGGTACTAAAAGTGACGGGTCGTCAGTTCCCAGCATTACCAATCGGTGACTCTAATGCGTTAAAAGTAGGAGAGCCCGTATTGGCGATTGGCTCGCCATTTGGCTTTGATTATTCGGCATCGGCAGGCATTGTGAGCGCCAAGTCGCGAAATTTTTCACGTGAGACCAGTGTGCCCTTTATTCAAACTGACGTTGCATTGAACCCAGGAAACTCTGGTGGTCCACTATTTAATCAGCGTGGTGAAGTCATCGGCATCAACTCGCGTATTTTTAGTGGCACAGGTGGCTATATGGGACTGTCATTTTCTATCCCGATTGATGCGGCGATGGATATTTATGAGCAGCTTAAAAACAATGGTGAAGTTGCGCGCGCTTATTTGGGTATTTTTCCACAAGATATCGACCGTAATTTAGCCGAAGCTTATAACTTAGCGCGTCCACAAGGTGCGTTATTAACGCGCGTATCGCCAGATTCACCCGCCCAAAAAGCAGGGTTAAAATCGGGGGACATTATTTTAAAATACAACGATACCCAAATTATGGAAGCCTCAGATTTGTTAAATCTCATCAATCGGGCGCGACCTGATGACATATTTCGCGTTCAAATTCAGCGTGATGGTAAGCAATCTATTGTAAGCGGCAAGCTCAGTAACGCGTCTAATGATATGCAGTCGCAAACTGGGGCTCAGCAGACCAACGGCATTAGCTTGGGGTTAGCGCTGCGCAACTTGACACCGGAGGAGCAAATAGAGCTAGCGTCTGATAACAAGACTGGTGTATTGGTCACAGCAATTGAGCCGACGGGACTTGCGGCGCGTTCGGGCATACTGGCAGGCGACGTTATCACCAACCTACATCAAAAACCCATCAAAACGGTCAACGATTTTTCTAGTGCCGCTTCCTCATTACCCAAAAAAGGGGTGGTTACGATTGAAATATTGCGTCAAGGTATCCCGGGTATTATTGGTTTGCGGATTGAGTAGTGATTGGTAGCGTTATTAGGCAGTTTTGAGCATAGTCTCCTATTTATCTGTGAGGATATATTGACCGCTCATTGATGTGTTGACGATTGGTTAAAATATTTAAAAAGGTTTTATCCATACTCAGCAATTACGCTACACTAACTGTTTGGTTTTCGCGCTAGATTCTAAGACCAATTTTTAGGACCAGTAAAGCAGTGCTTAGCAGCTCAATAGTGAGTCATTTTTCGCTGATCAGAGACTTTAAGCATTAATTGATTGATAGCGATAAAGCCAAAATATGCTACACTAGCAGGCGTTTTTATGGTTATTAGCGGTTGAATACCGGTAGATAAACATAGCATTAATAACATCAGAATATATAAATAGTATGAACATCACGCAAGAGATTGTCCCTTACGTTATTTTTATTCAACGTTAAGCTTAGTAGGACGTATAGAGACACTTGCAAACGACTTATCATGTGATAGCTTTAATAAAAGCTAGGATAATACAGGCACGGTTATGAGCACAGCATTCGACGATATCAAATCCCGACTACAAGGTTCAATGGTAGCCTTAGTAACGCCCATGCACCCTGACGGCACGGTCGATTATAAACGTCTGGCAGACCTCATAGATTGGCAGATTGAGCAGGGCACACATTGCCTCGTCGCTGTCGGCACGACTGGTGAATCAGCGACTTTGTCGATGCAAGAGCACAGCGATGTGATTCGCTATTTTGTCCAGCATGTCAAAGGTCGCGTCCCCGTAATTGCTGGAACAGGCGCTAACAATACGATGGAAGCCATCAAGTTGACCCAAGATGCCGCTGATGCAGGTGCAGACTGTGCGTTATTGGTTGCGCCTTATTATAATAAGCCGCCCCAAGAAGGCTTGTTTCAGCACTATAAGACCATCGCTGAAGCGGTAAAAATACCGCAGATGCTTTATAACGTGCCGGGTCGTACCGTTGTTGATATCGCTCAAGAAACGGTTGAGCGTCTTGCTGATATTGATAATATTGTCGCTATTAAAGACGCTACTGGTTCGGCGGTTCGTGGTGAACAACTCATCAAAGCGGTTGGTGATAGAATGGTCGTGCTATCGGGTGACGATGGTACTGCCCTTGAGCTCATGAAGTTTGGGGGAAAAGGCAATATTTCGGTGACAGCCAACGTTGCGCCAAAAGCTATGAGTGAAACCTTTAGCGCAGGGCTGCGCGGTGATTTTGACGCGGCTCATAAAGTCCATGATGTGGTTAAGCATTTACACCGCGATTTATTTATCGAATCAAGTCCTATTCCTGTCAAATATGCGCTGCATAAAATGGGCATGATAGAAACAGGTATCCGGTTGCCATTGGTATGGTTGGCTGAAGAGCACCATGCAACGATTGATGAAGCCTTAATCCGTGCAAACTTAGTGTAGTTATGTGCAAAAGAGCGATGGGCAAACGTAGCTTCGCGCGTACATAATAGAAAAGTGCCGTTCATCAGATATTTTAAAGATAAAAACGTTTTGCTAAATAACTACTAAATCAGCAACGAATGCTAACTTAGAGAGATAATATGATGACAGTATCATCAACCCCTGTGAAAATATTCCCAATGCTAATGAGCGTAGTTTTGGGTAGTATGTTAGTATTGAGCGGCTGCCAAGCGACAAAAGAGCTGTTTGGTAAGCGTGATAATGGTAGCCTTGAATATCAGCAAAGCAAGAAACTGGCGCCGCTAGAGCTTCCTGCTGCGCAAGAAACCGCCCCATTTGTTCCGCTATATCCTACTCCTAATGTAGGCGCGAATACCTTAAAGTTAGAGAACGAGTCGGGTAAGCAGTATCAATTGCCAAAACCGCAGCGTGCCGTTGCGACAACCCAGGCCTCAAAATAAACCCTTTTTTCACCTCTATTTATACCGCTGGTTTTTGATTATGTTAAACAGATTTTTAACCTAATTTAAAGCGCTTAGCGGTCACTGCGCGTTTTTACCACATAAGCTTGAACGAACAGGAACTCCCATAATGCAAAAGCAACAACTGCTGTATAAAGGCAAAGCCAAATCTGTTTATGAAACAGAAGACAACGATCTACTGATTTTACACTTCCGCGATGATACCTCAGCGCTTGACGGTAAGCGTATCGAGCAACTTGCTCGTAAAGGCGTGGTGAATAACCGCTTTAACGCTTTTATCATGCAAAAACTGGCTGACGCTGGTATCGAAACCCATTTTGAAAAGCAATTGTCAGATGATGAAGTGCTGGTCAAGCGTCTAGAGATGATTCCAGTTGAGTGCGTCGTCCGTAATTTTGCCGCTGGCAGTTTGGTGCGTCGACTGGGTTTAGAAGAAGGCCAAGCTTTGACGCCCTCTACCTATGAGCTTTTTTATAAAGACGATGCACTTGGCGATCCAATGGTCAATGAGTCCATTTCTATCTCTCTGGATTGGGCAAATGAAGCTCAATTGGCAAAAATGAAAGAGCTAAGCCATCAAGTAAATGAAGTGTTAAAAGAGCTGTTTGATGCAGGCGATTTGATACTGGTAGATTTTAAACTTGAATTTGGCGTATTTCACGATCGCATCGTCTTAGGTGATGAATTTTCACCAGATGGTTGCCGCATTTGGGATAAAGCGACCAAGAAAAAGCTTGATAAAGACCGTTTCCGCCAATCATTGGGTGATGTGATTGAAGGCTATGAAGAAGTGGCAAAACGTATTGGTGTGCCATTAAACTAAATTTATCTAGCACTTAATACATAAAAAAACTGAGCCCTGAGCTCAGTTTTTTTATGTGAATGATTATATTATTTATCTTTACGTGCTTCTTTAATTTTCTTAGCAGCAGTCTCCATCGCATCCGCTGCCTTATCAGCTAAGGTACCAGCGACTTCTTTTGCTTTAGTTGTTGCAGTGTCTTTTAAAGAAGATTCTTTGTCGTCGCCAGATTTAGAGTCATCATTTTTACTGTTTTTATCGTCTTTGTTAGAGTTTTTATTGTTGTCTTTACCGGATGACTTATCTTCTTTATCAGAAGATTTATTATCCTTATCAGATGATTTGTCGTTTTTGTTGTCTTTATCAGATGACGTATCATCTTTACTATCATTATTAGACGACATACCATCTTTACTGTCTTTACTGTCTTTACTGTCTTTACTGTCTGACTGATTATTCTGTTTGTCGTTTTTGCTGCTATCGTCTGTTTTAGACTGACTATCTTTTGAATCGTGATTAGTGTTGTCTTTGAAAGGGTTATTAGCGTTGTTATTTTTCATCGCTGCGTTTTTATCCGTGTCTTTTTCGCCAGTATTCTTATTACTATTATTATTGTGCTGCTTATCATTGTTCGCATTAGAGTTACTCATCGTCTTATCCTTTTGATTGTGTTTTTTAGTGTTGGATGTTTTTAATTTTTTAACTTTAAGATTGAATAGCGAGTTTTAAGCTTACTATTAGACTGAGTTAATTGTCTGTATAACATGAGTTGCAATAGGTAATAGAGTCTATCTCTCGACAGCAATGAGTCGTCTTTTATGTTAAATTTATACCGTTAATATACAAACATAGATATAAGAAAATAAGAAAAAAGGTCGTCATTGATGTTACATCCCATATTACCTGATACTCAATCCACTATTTTAGAACCTACTTGGTTTGTCCGCCCAACCTGTGTGGTAGCGGCCGATTTGATTGGCAAAGTTTTATGCAGACAATTAACAGATAGCGATGGAACGCAGAAAATATTGCGAATGCGGATCTCCGAGACGGAAGCTTATATCGGTGAAGATGATGCCGCTTGTCACGCCCATGCAGGCACTCGAACGCCGCGTACTGAGATTATGTATAGCCAAGGCGGTGTCATTTATGTTTATCTGATTTATGGCATACATCATATGCTCAATTTAGTCAGTGGACCAGCAGAGTCGCCAGAAGCGGTATTAATACGGGCAGGGTTTTTAACAGAAGATAGCGATCGCTTAATTGAAGAGAAATTGCTCAGCGCAGATAAACAGCTGACGCATCCTAAGCAGTTTGCTGGCCCTGGCAAGCTGACTAAGCGCTTGAACATAGACCGTACGTTATACGGTAAACTCATGACGCCTGACTCAGGACTTTGGCTCGAAGATGATGGCTGTCAGCCACCCGTGTCGCTGCGCCCACGGATTGGAATTGATTATGCGGGTGAGGCAAAAGAGTGGTTATTACGATATATTTGGACTGACCATCCATCGTTATCTAAAAGATAGCAAATTTATAATGAGTCTATATTTTTTAATATTTGGTTGAAGGAGTAACTGATGTATAAACTGACCGTTTTTATTCCAGATGAGGCGTTAGAGCAAGTGAAGTCTGCTTTATTCGCAGCAGGTGCTGGAAAGATTGGCGATTATGAACAGTGCTGTTGGCAGGTAAAAGGGGCAGGGCAATTTAAGCCATTGGTTGGCAGTCATCCACATATCGGGACGCATGATAAACTTGAAACCGTTGAGGAATGGCGGGTAGAGATGGTAGTGGCAACTGCTTACATTAAGCCAGTTGTTGAGGCACTAAAGCAGGCGCATCCCTATGAAACTCCTGCCTATGATGTAATTGAGGTATTAGAATTCTAAAGCCAGTTATCAGTCCTCTTTTATTTTAATCACATTATAGCTTGGATAGCCAAGCTCGATTTTATAGTCTTCACCGCCGCGTTTGGCCTTTACTTTGATTTTACTGTCGCCTTTTTTATACTTGACATCTTTAACGCGGTAGCCCATATTGCTGACTTTATTAGCAGCTCGTTGCTCAATAGCAGGTTGATAAAGCTCTTTATCAATGGATTTAATGGTTTTTTTGTGTTTTTTATAGATCTTGCTATCTTTGTAGATATCTTCGTAAAGGTCACCGTATGCGTTATAACCAGGTACGGTGACACAGCCCGTCATTATCGTCAATAACGCTGTAATCATACTGGTGGTAACAGTAGTTCTTAATAAAAAAATGTTTTTCATTATATCCTCTTATGATATTAAAGGCGTGGTCAATTATGCTGTATCAAATCGTTTTATACAAAACCGTATTGTAAAAAAATGGTCAAATAAACCAAGGGCTGGCTTATTTGACCAAAGGCACCAAATAGTCAACGATGCCAAAAGCTTAATAGCAGGTTTTAAAAGCATGACCAGATATTAAACGCATACTGATATACGTCATTTTTGACGTTTTCGAGCAAGTTTATTGATAGCGGTAATGATTTTTTTGATAGCGACCATTATTGTGGTAACGGCCGTTATTACTTTCATGATGTTTTTTGTACTTATAGCGACCGTTATTGCTCTTATGATGATCTTTTTTATTATGGTGACGGCCATTATTGGTTTTATAGTTGTCATGATTATAGCGACCATGCTTATACCGACTATTATTGTACTTGTCGTTACCTTGATGATGACCGTTTGGATGGTAGACTTTGTGACCCTCATATCTTGGCGTCACAGTGGTACAACCAACGGTGGCGCTAATTAACGTAGCCACCAGCCCAGCGGCAAACACAGCTTTTAATGCTGAAAAGGTCAATATCTTCATGATAGTTTCTCCATCGTCTTATGAGCACTTTAATGATTCACATTTTAAGGATCAGTCTTTCTCAACCCTAATCACATTTAAGTTTGGATAGCCAAGCAAAATTTCATACTCTTGTGAGCCGCGCTTAGCCTCAATCTCGAACACACCGCGCCCATTTTTTTCATCGAGTTCGATATCATCCACGCGGTAACCCATCGCTCTTACTTTATTAACCGCTCGTTGTTTAATCGCTGGATAACGCGATTCTCGCTTGATGTTGTCTTCGATATCATCATTTTTATAGCGTTTATTATTATAATTACCGTTAT